>JANNWJ010000001.1:0-154872 GCA_031414755.1 Pirellulaceae bacterium
AAAGCTGTGTCGCGACCTGGGAATCGAATGCTCGTGCCGTTCGGGTAAACCTCGCACGTCCACCAGCACGACTTCGCCGGACTCGATTCGTTGGGCAAGCTGCTGCGGAGTTTCCTGAGGAATATGCTCCGTGTTCAAGCCACCGGCGGCAACGTCATCGGCACAGAACCAGCCACCAATGTTGTCCATGCCGATCTTGTGGAGGACTCGAACCACTTCCGGCAAATCGTGCGAACCCGAGATCAAGTAAACCGGCTTGTCATAGTCCAGTAACGAGCCACCCCACATCGCGATGTATTTGGGCTCGATGTTGATCGTGCCTTTGACATGTGATGCCGCAAACTTTTTTGCTGCGGCCGTATCAATAACCATTTCCCTGCCAACCGTATCGCAAAGTACATTGATAGCCATTCTGGGAGGCAATTGCGGCTCGCCAAGGATCGTCGGGCCTTCCTTGTTGACTCGTTTCATGATGGCAAAGTACTTTGGCGCTTCCGGCTGCTCCGAAAGAATGTAGTCAACGAATTCCTGTTCGTCGGAGTACTGCAAAGCCGGGTTAAACATTTTTTCGTAACCGACAGTGCTCGACGGAATCGATCCCAGACCTTTACCACAAGCGCTTCCAGCGCCGTGAGCTGGCCAGACTTGTAGATAGTCGGGCAAAGCATTAAAGAGCTGAATCGATCGAAACAGGTCGCGAGCACCTGGTTCGGCTGTCCCTATAATGCCGGCAGCTTCTTCCAGCAAGTCCGGGCGACCGATGGATCCGACAAACACAAAGTCGCCGGTAAAGATCCCCATGGGTTTGTCGGCCCCACCACCCTTGTCAGTCAGGATAAAAGAAACACTTTCGGGCGTATGCCCTGGTGTGTGAAGAACCCTGAATTCAACCTTGCCCGCCGAAAAGGTGTCTCCATCTCTCAAAAGCCTGTGTTCGTAATCGCTGGCGTATTCGTACTTCCACTCTTCGGGTCCCTCGTCCGACAGGTAGAGTGTTGCTCCGATTCTATCGGCAAGCTCCCGGGCACCGGAAACATAATCGGCGTGAATATGGGTATCAGCTACGCCGACGATTTTCATTCCTTCCCTGGTTGCAGCTGCGATGTATTGTTCCACATCGCGGCCCGGATCAACGATGATCGCTTCATCCGTTTTTTGGCAGCCGACCATGTACGAAGCATGCGCCAATGCCTTGTCGTAAAAATACTTGAACAACATGATCGTAACTCCTTACGTTAAGCGTTAGGCAGGTCAACAAATTCCGGATTTGACATATCGGAACATCGCCACATGCAGGTGTTTGTATGAAAAAGACGCTGCTACCCAAAGCGCTTTTGGATGCAGTCCATAATGTCCTTCAAATGTGGCTCGGTGATTGAGTAATAAACGGTTCGGCCGTCTCGCGCACTGCCTAAAAAACCGCACCGTTGCATCAGGCGGAGATGATCAGAAGTCGCGGGTTGGGTAAGGTCGCAGGCATCGGCAATGTCATTGACCGAAAATTTCTTTCCTGCCAGTAACAGTTGCACAATCTGCAAACGATTAGGGTGCGCCAAAATCCGCAGACACTCGGCAGCCTCCGTCAATGAATCCAGACCGAGATGTGGTGATTTCCTGATCATTGTTTCCTTTCTGAACTCTGTCTCTCCCCGCCCCCCTTAACATATCGATAGATTACGATATGTCCATCCACCTTTTGTGACATTTCTCCCACTTCCCCCGGAATGGGTCATTACCTTAAAAAAAGGCGTTCTTCCGGAAATGCCTGGTTTTTCGGCGGCATATAGTTCTTCCGTGCCTCCTCAAATTCCTGTTCCACGAACCCGGAAATGGATCCCAGGTTAACCCGATAAATCAACCACCGTTCTTACAGGTTTGCGACCTTTTTTGAATTAACCCAATTCCGGATTTGTGCTCGCAGAGCGACTTCTTGCGGAAGGCCAGCAACCTGTCCGGCAATCTGGCCGTCTTCAATAAAGACCAGTGTGGGAAGTCCGGTCACCTGGAATTCGCGGGCAAGCTGTTGTTCTTCGTTGCTGTTGATTTTGACAAATTTGACCTGCCCGGCAAACTCTTTTGCCAGCCGGTCAATGATCGGAGCAAGCGCTCGACAAGGCGGACACCAGGATGCGTAAAAGTCGACAACGACGGGTATCCTGCTTTGCCGTACTTCGGATTGGAAGTCCTTATGGCTAACGTGGATTACGTTTGACATGGTTTCTATCTACTTGTTAATGGACGTAGTTTCTGGCGAGCCACTCTCGACCCGACGAGTATGTTGATTCAGTTTTTGTGACTTTTCAGCCGAACTCGGCTGGCAGGCGCCACTCATTCAGGTCTCGACCCCGAATCGGGGAAGGATGAAAGCCTGCAACGCGATCCAGGCAAAAAAGACGCCCGGCACAACCAGCAACTCATTCATTTTCGTTGTTCCTTCTCGTGAAACTTTCATTTTGCCTTTGCCTCAAACGGGATGGCATGGAAAACGGTTTTGATCCAAACTTGACCAGGGCCTGTCAGTCCGTTAGGTCAACCACAGTGAAGGCTGCAATTCGCATGCCATACTTTATATATCGGGATATATCTATATTATTCCTGTTGGCACGCCGGTAATTGTCCGGCTTCTCACTTGTAAATAGACGAGCCCGAGCAGCCCGGCAAAGAACACTGCCAAAAAGGCAGGAACGAATAAGGGGCAAAATCGATTTTCGGGGCGCCCTTTTGCACAGAGAACTACCCGTACGTAAAACATTTGGCTAACGTTATTAGGACCAAAATCCGGTAATCGAGACTCTCAATAAAAAAACCAGTTCCGTTTGCACTTGCCCTTTGTTAATGCTCCCATGTGTTTGTGGATTTTCGCAAACGACTGTGTCACGGAATGAAGTCGTGCCTTTACCGGATTCAGGAAGCAAGGATTATATTGGCTGAAAAAAAGAAGATTACTTCCAGTAACACAACTTTCTGAAGTTTCAAAAAAAATGAGCGAGCCACCTGAATTGCGAAAGCCGTTTGGTCTGTGGTCGGCGACGCTACTGGTCGTCGCCAACATGATCGGTGCCGGAGTTTTTACGACGAGCGGTTTTTCGTTCGCGGATCTGGGCGACCGGCAATATGTATTGCTGGCCTGGTTGATTGGTGGCGTGATAGCGATCTGCGGCGCAATTAGCTACGGTCAGTTGGCACAACGAGTCACCGAGTCCGGCGGAGAATATCTGTTCCTCAGTCGTTTAATTCATCCATCCGCCGGATTTATTGCAGGATGGGTTTCCTTGCTAGCCGGATTCACGGGGGCCATTGCCTTCGCAGCGACAGCATTCGAGGTGTATGCCGTTCCCGAATCCATTCGCCCCGCCTGGTTTCGTCCAGGAATGGCTGGCATCGCGGCAATCATCCTTTTCGGAATACTCCATTCGGTCGTCTTGAAAACAGGATTGCTCGCACAGAACCTTATCGTCGTTCTAAAGCTGGTTTTGCTGGTCGGTTTTATTGCAGTTGCTTTCTCGAAATTCCCACAGGGCTGGGAAGGAATGCAGATTAAAACGGCAACTGCGGATTTTTCGTTATACGCGATGGCATCGACACTGGTTTGGATCTCGTTGAGCTTCAGCGGATTCAATGCCGCCGTTTATGTCACCGGCGAAGTTGAAAACCCCAAACAAAACGTGCCGTGGGCCTTACTGCTGGGCACATTATTCGTCACTTTGTTTTATCTGGTTCTCAACTACATATTTGTTTTCGGCACCGCACCCGACAAAATCAAGGCCGCCCCCGATGTTGCGGCGGTCGCTTCGCAAGCCATTGGCGGTGATCAACTGGCAAGTCTCATCCGCCTCATAGTCAGCCTAACGTTACTCAGTTCTGTTTCATCGATGATCGTCGTGGGGCCAAGAGTTTACGCTAGGATGGCAAATGACGGCGTGTTTCCGAACCTGTTCAAATCGACGAGTCGTAACGAGCTTGAAATTCCGGCAACCGCGATCTGGCTACAAGCCGTACTGGCTTCGGTGGTCGTTTATTTCAGTTCAATAATATCGCTGCTCGACTATTTGGGGTTCACACTATCGGTCAGTGCCGCACTAACGGTCGCCTGCATCTTCTGGAGTCGGCCATCCGGCAACAGCGGCGCTAGTCAATACCTGTATTCAGCGATCGCACTTATTTACTTCGTCGCCACAATCGGACTGGCGACGGTATCGGCCATCGGCAGGCCTCAACAGCTTGTCGGATTCGCCTTTACCGTGTCTAGCGGGTTTGTGATTTACTTCCTCATTACAAAAGCAGGTCAAAAATAGTTCGTAAGGCATGCACTGAACGATTCTGTGCGGATACGCTCGTTAGGGCATAGGATGGAAGACAAACCGCCGGATGAAATGGGTGACAAGCACAAATCTTCGAATTGCAATGTTTCCAGGAGAGCTACCGCCATAAATTAGCGGCTCGGTACAGTTGTTGCATGAGGCAAGACAATGAAATACCAACCATTTGCCTTCGAATTTGAACGAACAATATGTCAGTAACACCGAGTACGTTTAGTAAAATTCTGGTTGGCGTTGATTTGCATGCCGATGGTCGTTTTGTCAGCAGGGAGCTTTCTCGTGTAACGGAGAACGCAATAAATCTTGCAGTCGATCTGGCAAAATCAAACCATGCCGAGCTGGTCTTTATCTATGTCTTGCCCCCCCAGGCAATCCAATTGTCGCATGACGGGCAAATGCTGATGGGCGAGGGTGACAAGTACAAATCCGTTTACGATGACGCGTGCGAAGTGCTTTCGGATATTGCGAACGAAGCGGCACAACAGGGAATCAAAACGGCAAGCAAGGTCGTCTTTGGCAAAAGCTGGGCCGAGAATATCCGTGAAGTCCTGCGCAATGCCTACGACCTGGTGATCGTTGGTACAAGGAGACTGGGGCCGTTTCGCAGCCGATTGTTCGGAAGCACGGGACTTAAACTGCTTCGTAAATGTCCCTGTCCGGTGTGGGTAGCCAAGCCAGGCGAATTGGGAGAGCGATCGTTGCCGATTCTGGTAGCCCACGACTTGACGTCCGTTGGTGAATCGGCATTGAAACTTGGCTGCGCGATGGCGCGGAATTTTTCATGCTCAATTCACGTTTTGCATTCGATTGAAACGGAATTCCTGTCCAGCGAACAACGTGAAGAACGGCTCAAGATTGTCGTGGCTAAGATGATTCGGGGTCATTTGGCGTCATTGAATGCCCAGGACCTCGATGCGACCATCCAGGTCGACTTCGGCAATCCCGATGAAGCGATACTGGACTACCTTGACGCTCACAAGGTGCAACTGACCGTGATGGGCACGGTTGCTCGTGCCGGTATCGCCGGTTTCTTCACCGGCAACACCGCCGAGAAGTTGCTTCCCTATTTGCCTTGTTCGGTCCTCGCCGTCAAACCCGTCGATTTCACGAGTCCCGTGACTCTCGAACTCGACGAATATGAAAACGAATTGGCATAACATGTTTTTCAACGCAATGGAACAGTCGAATCGTTTCATCAACTCTGTCCTCGGGCTGGTTCATTGACAAAGCCTCCTGCAACCAACGACAGAACCGCTCCGTTTGCAATGTCGATAGAAGACCTCCTGAAATACTTTGGGACGAACGCAACAGTCGGGCTCGATGAAACTTCTGTCCAAACAATCCGGAAACGATACGGGAAAAACGAGTTGGCCAAAGCTCTTCCAGTGCCAGTCTGGCGAAAGCTTCTGGCTCAGTTTCAGGAACTTGTGATCTGGATTCTTATCATTGCGGCGATCATTGCCGGAGTGATGGGCGAATGGGTTGATACAGTCGCAATTCTGGCAATTGTTGTTCTCAATGCAATGCTGGGTTATTTCCAGGAAGAAAAAGCCGGGCGGGCGCTGGCGGCTCTACGGGCGATGTCGTCGCCAATGGCCAGGGTACTGCGGAGCGGAGCAACCAGTATGGTTCCTGCCGGTGATCTTGTGCCTGGCGACATCATTCAACTGGAGGCGGGAGACAACGTCCCTGCTGACTCAAGGTTGATCGAAACATTCGGCGTATCGGCCCAGGAAGCGTCACTCACCGGCGAATCAATGCCGGTAACGAAAGACGCTTCGATCGATCTGGCTCAGAATACAGGACTTGCCGATCGAAGCAACTCGATTTTTTTGGGAACCGTCATAGCCAGTGGCAAGGCCCGCGCAGTCGTTACAGCAACAGGGATGCAATCGGAGATTGGGCGTATCGCCGGTATGCTGCGACAGGACGAGTACGAGCCGACGCCTCTTCAACGACGATTGGCAGAGCTGGGTCGCATTCTGGTTGTCGTTTGCCTGGTTTTGGTGAGTGGGATCTTCACAATCCAGTACTCACGAGGCGGCGAACTCATGGAGACGATGCTCGTCGCAGTGAGTCTTGCGGTTGCGGCAGTTCCGGAAGGGCTGCCTGCCGTCGTAACGATTGCGCTGGCTTTGGGACTTCAACGAATGGTTAAACGAAATGCATTGATTCGACGATTGCCAAGTGTGGAAACTCTGGGATCCGTAACGGTGATTTGCACGGACAAAACGGGCACATTGACGCGCAACGAAATGACGGTTCGCGAAGTCTGGACGGGCGACGGACATTACCTTGTGTCCGGCGCGGGTTACGAGCCGCATGGTGAGTTTCATCTCGAAAACCCGCGACGTGTCGTGAGCCCGCATGAATATCCGGATTTATTGAAAGCAATTACGATCGCCGCAATTTGCAACAGCGCCACCATAGTTCCCGGTCAACACAGCCGGTCCTGGCAAGTGATTGGCGACCCAACGGAAGGGGCACTGCTCGTCATGGCGCTGAAAGCCGGTATTGATCCCGCCGCAATTCCACGGCAAGTGAAACTGGAAATTCCTTTTGACTCCGACCGCAAGGCAATGTCGGTGATTTTGCGAGAACAGGACAGAATGGTTATGTATTCCAAGGGGGCGCCGGAAGTCATACTGGACAAGTGCACGAAAGAACTGCGTCAAGGTCAGGTCACGGATCTGGGTGATGATCGCAAACGGGAAATACAACTGAAAAATTCGGAAATGGCCAGTCGCGCCTTGCGCGTTTTGGCGTTTGCCTATCGGGAAGAGCCAAATCAGCACGTCGGCCAATTTCACGAAACGGACCTGGTGTTTGCTGGCATCGCGGGAATGATTGACCCGCCGCGAGATGAGGTCAAAAAAGCTGTTCGGGAATGTCACATTGCCGGAATTCGTCCCGTCATGATAACAGGTGACCATCCCGCTACAGCTCTCGCGATCGGCAGAGAACTGGAAATTGCAACTACCGACGGTCGAGCCGTAACCGGACTGGAAATCGATGAACTTTCTGACGAACAACTGGCCAACCAGGTGGAGCAAATAGCTATCTTTGCCCGTGTTTCGGCCGCCCATAAATTACGAATTGTCAAAGCCTGGAAAAAGCGGGGCCAGGTTGTCGCAATGACAGGGGACGGAGTCAATGATGCTCCAGCGGTAAAAGCGGCGGACATAGGCATAGCGATGGGGATCACCGGAACTGACGTGACCCGGGAAGCAGCCGATATGGTACTGACCGATGACAATTTCACGTCAATTGTCAGCGCTGTCAGGGAAGGTCGTGGAATTTTCGACAACATCCAGAAGTTTGTGCATTACCTGCTGGCGTGCAATGCCGGAGAAGTGATGTTGATGCTTGCAGCGGCGATTCTGGGTCTTCCCCTGCCGTTGCTGGCGATTCAAATTCTGTGGATCAACCTCGTGACCGATGGTCTTCCTGCATTGGCGCTGGCAATGGAACCACCCGAGCGGGATATCATGCAGCGCAAACCGCGACCGCCCAGGGAAACAGTCATCACCTGGTACCGAGGATGCAGGATTCTTTATCATGGGTCGCTGATATGTCTGTCAGCCTTTGTGGGTTTCTGGTGGGTGCTAAACAACGATCCTGCAAACCTCGACATGGCCCGAAGTGTTGCGTTTGCGATTATGGCATTTTCACAACTTGCCTTTGCCATGGTCTGCCGCAGCCATCGATACACGCTGCCGCAGCTTGGGCTATTCTCCAATTACTGGTTATTCGTGGCCTTTGCGGCCTCAGGATTGTTGCAGTTTGGCGTTTTGACGATACCGTTTGCCCAGCATGTTTTTGATATTGTTCCTGTCACTCCACAAATCTGGTTGTGGGTTATTGGATTATCGCTGGTGCCGGCAACAGTGATCGAGTTGGCCAAAATTGTCTTCCACCTGGTTCGCAAGATCGAACGAAAATGAATAAAAAGCCAAATTCATTTCGTTGGATACCACTTGCCCCCGTTTGCCGTTGCGCAGGAATCCCGAACCTGAGGACAACCGCGTCAGTTCAACCGTTCACCTGACAATAGCGATAACGTCAAGGCAATTTGACTGATGACAGTTTTTTCTTAAGCGAGAAAGGCCCTGACATGCCACAGACTCTGGACGAGACGTATCCGGGTGGTAAATTGAAAATAAAACCATGACTATTCTTGTATTGAACGCCGGATCGAGCACGTTGAAGTTCTCGCTTTTTGCAGTCAGGTCAGATCAAGAACTCTGTTCAGGCATGGTTGACTGGCAAGGCGAACTCAAAAACGCCTCGCTGACGATTCGAAGCTCCAGCACCGGCAATCAACAATCGCAGGTCGAGTTGGCCGATTACGGTGATGCCGTTAGCTGGGCTTTGCGAGCACTGCTGGAAAACGGTTTTGATCAACCGATTCAATTCGTAGGGCATCGGGTTGTGCACGGCGGCACGGAATTCCGCGAGTCCGTTCTGATAAACGAACAAGTCATTCGATCATTGCAAACAATTTCGAAGTTGGCACCCCTTCATCATCCGCCGGTACTGGCAACATTTGATGCCACTCGAAAAGCGCTACCGGAGACACCGCAAGTGGCAGTGTTCGATACTTCATTTTTTGCCCGATTGCCAGATCGGGAAGCTGTCTATCCGTTGCCTTATGCCTGGTACGAGAAGTACGGAATCCGCCGCTTCGGTTTTCACGGCATCAGTCATGCTTACTGCTCCGTGCGGGCCGCCAAAATGCTTGGCCGGACCAATGACCCCGATCTTCGGCTGGTTATCTGCCATTTGGGTAACGGTTGTTCGGCGACTGCTGTTCGTGGTGGCAAACCTGTCACAACCACGATGGGTTTCACGCCACTGGAGGGGCTGATGATGGGCACACGCTGCGGATCAGTTGATCCAGGGATTCTGGTATACCTGATGCAAGAGCACGGTTTTGACAGCCAGAAGTTTGAAGAAACCCTGAACCGGCAATCGGGACTGCTGGGTGTTTCCGGCGTCTCATCGGATTATCGTTTGGTGAAACAAGCTGCCGTGGCTGGCAACCAACGGGCGAGTCTCGCTATTGATATGTTTGCTGATCGAGTCCGATCTGCCATCGGCTCATTGTCGGTCACACTTGGTGGCATCGACGCCCTCGTTTTTACGGCCGGAATTGGGGAAAACTCAGCTGCGATGCGAAGTCAGGTCTGCAAGGGACTGGGTTGCCTTGGGTTGTTGCTCGATGAAACATTCAATCAAACTCAAGATGCAGATTGCGATATCGCAATGACCAATTCAGTAGCCCGAATTCTGGTTGTCCGAACCCAGGAAGAACAGATGGTTGCCAGCGAAGTCCGGAAACGATTTGTCAAGAGACGTTCATCAAGGCGATGATCCATACAAAAGCCGGACCAAAACGAAAGTTCGCACGTTGTTTTGCATTGATCTGAAATGTCCTGCGCAGCCCGTGCGATTCCGCACGCCCCCTGGGCTGCTGAATCCGGATTCAACGAAAGGTGGAGTCGTTTAATACAACCGGCATCAGACTTGCATGATGAACAAGTAATCATCCACGACAATGCATGAAGGAAGTATCGATGTTGGCCGAATCATCTGTTCAGAACAACCAGACATTTGCGATTGAAGGTTTGCTCAGGAACAGCGCGTATCCGCATGTGGTCACGAATCTGGAATTACTTGAGACGCATATTTCCTGGGTGATTCTAACGGGACCGTTTGACTACAAAATCAAGAAACCGGTTGTATTCGATTTTGTGGATTACCAGACGCTGGATCGGCGGAAAGCGTTTTGCGAAAGGGAAGTCGAGCTGAATCAACGATTTGCAAAGGATTTGTATGTGGGAGTCGTTCCGATTTTCTATTCAAATGGCGAGTTTAAAATTGGCAATGAGTTGTTTCGTTCTGATGCGGAGGTAGAAAAAAACGACTCTCCGATTCGGGGCAGGAATTGCACCGGAAATGCCGTTGAATACGCCGTGAAGATGCGGCAGTTTCCGCAACAGGAAATTGCGGCGACAAGGTTGCTGGACGAAAAATTAACATCCGCAGCGGTCGAACAACTCGGCTGTCGAATCGCAGAATTTCACGACACAATCGAATGCGCTCCGCCAACATCGCCGCGCGGCAAGGCCGAACGGATTCTGGCTGATGCGACTGGCAATTTTACGATGTTGTCTGAGCCGTTCCGGTACGATCAGCGCCACGAGTTGCTCGGTAAACTCGAACAATGGACATTGGACCAGTTTGAGAAGTTGAGGCCTGATTTTTCACGGCGAATAACGGACGGTAAAGTTCGGCGATGCCACGGTGACTTGCACCTGAAAAACATCGTTCAATGGGATGGGCGATTAATGCCGTTTGACGGAATCGAGTTCAACGAAGACTTCCAGTGGATCGACGTACTCAGCGAGATAGCTTTTCCGGTCATGGACTTTGTTGCTCGAGGCCGTACCGATCTTGCGTGGCGAATGTTGAACGCTTATCTGGAACCAACCGGTGATTACGCGGGTCTGCCAGTCCTGCGGTTCTACCTTGTTTATCGGGCAATGGTGCGGGCCAAGGTAACGTGGCTGAATCCGAAAAACAAAACCGGCCCGCCGAGATCGCAGAATGCAGGCAGCAGTACGAGCGACGATCAGTTGCCCGGCCAATGGGACAAATACCTGGTCGCCGCAAACTATTTTGCATTCGAAGTCAAGCCAACGCTGTCGATTACCCATGGCTTTTCCGGAAGTGGCAAATCGACGATCGCCATGCAAGTCATCGATCAAGAAGGGGGGGTTCGAATTCGGACTGATGTTGAACGGCGCCGATTGGCTTACAAATTCAAGATCCAGGACAAGTATTCGCCCGGCATGAATGACAGGGTTTACGCCTGTCTGCTCGAGTTGGCTGGCAAGACCATCAATTCGGGAATTCCCGTGGTTATTGATGGTACTTTCCTGAAGCGAAACCGGCGTGAGTCGTTCGAAAGACTGGCCGCGGAATTGAATGTGCCGTATTCGATCATCGATTGCGATGCGACTTTTGACGAACTTTGTCGGCGGATCAGAAACCGGGTCTGCGATCCATCCGAGGCCACCATCGAAGTGCTGAAAATGCAAATGGAATCGCACGACCTGCTTACTCCAAAAGAACAGGAGTTCGTTGTGAAATAATGCGGCAGGCCATAGTATGAGTCTGCATGGTTCGGGGGTGCAACTCTTTGGAAAACCATCGGCACACCCGGTTTCCCGAGATGTTTTTAACTTGGTTGTCGAGTCAGGTATTGTAGAATCGAATGATTGAGCATGAGGTGTTTGTTTCATCAGGTGCTCTCTAACGACTTCGAGGATCGTTTCAGGAATTTCGAACTGATCTTCGGCGAGTCCGGAACCGAGCCGACAATTGGAAACAGGCTGAATGAACGATCCGATTCGAGTGACAACGTTTACGCGTTTTTGGGGGAAAATTCGCCGCAGCATTTCCAGATCGGAATGGGCCGTTTGGCTGTTGGGGCTATCGCGAACTGACCAGAAACCGACAGAGCCAGGCTTGATCCTGGTCCAGATTGATGGTCTGTCGCAAACGCAGTTTGAACGAGCGTTGGAAGCAGGTCGGATGCCATTCCTGTTATCGTTGATTGAAAAAGAGAAATACACACGTCACACGCTTTACTCCGGACTCCCCTCGAGCACACCGGCTGTTCAGGGCGAACTACATTACGGTGCGCGTACTGTCGTTCCGGCCTTTGGATTTCGCGACCATCGATCCGGCAAGCTTGTTCGAATGTTTGCCAGTGAAACAGCACAGGAAATTGAGGACAAGCTGGGTCAATCCGGACCGGGATTGTTACAAGGTGGCAGTTCTTACTGCAACATTTACGCAGGTGGCGCTACTGACGTATATTTTTGTGCGACCAGTTTTGGGTGGAGCGAGTTCTTCAAAACTGTGAACCCGTTCCAAATGGCACTTTTGTTGTTATTGAACGTCGTGATGTTTGCCCGAATTGCCGGATTGATGATCGTTGAGTTCTTTCTCGCGACGTTTGACTTTTTTCGGGGGATAGTCTCGGGAAAGCAGTTTTGGCAGGAATTGATCATGATTCCGGCCCGAATGGTCGTCGTTATCTTGTTACGAGAACTGGTCACGATCGGCACCTGTTTCGATTCCGCTCGTGGTCAGCCGATCATACATGTGAATTTGCTTGGATATGACGAACAAGCACACAGGCGAGGCCCCGATTCGCGGTTTGCCCATTGGACGTTGCGCGGAATCGATAATTCCATTCGACGAATCTGGAAAGCCGCCCATCAAGGAGCCGGACGAGAATATGATGTTTGGGTCTTTTCGGATCATGGGCAGGAATCGACACAGCCGTACCAGCTGGTTCACGGCAAGCCGATTCAACAAGTGGTGGCCGAACTTGTGGATGGAAGTTGCCCTGAAACCGACGGGACCACACCGGCGAAGGGAAGGGCAAGGCTCCCATCTCGTGCCAACTGGCTTGGGATAGGATGGCTGGTGTCAATTTTGTTTGGGGAGCAGGACCACGATATTCAGTCTCGTTCACAAAACGTACAGACCGTTACATCCGGGCCCTTGGGGTTTGTTTACCTGATGAATAAGGGAATCAGGGATCAGCGTAAAGAATTTGCAACCCGGCTGGTAAACGAGTTCGCGGTTCCAATGACCGTTGTGGCTGACACGGGAGTTAGCGACACCAATCGTTCAACATTGACGGAACATGGCACAGTCGATCAGGCCACCGTCTTTACTGCGGACGGGACGTTCACATTGCCACAAGATGCCGTTCAGATATTCGGGCCCCAGCATCCCTTTCTGGACGACGTTGCCAATGACCTTGTTCAGTTGGTACGACACGAGGATTCCGGTGACATTGTCCTGGTCGGATGGTCGCAGGAGTGCCAATCCAGCAGCTTTTCACTGCAACACGGCGCCCACGCCGGACCGGGCATCGAAGAAACCCGGGCGTTTGCGTTGCTACCCCCCGATGTATTGATCGGTGACTGGCAAAAGAGGTACTTGCGGCCGAATGATATGCGACAGGCGGCTATGCGGTTTTTGGGGCGCGACAAGTCTAGCCGAATCGGAGTTGCTGCCAAACCGCGTGAACGGGTGGTCGAGCACCCGGTCGAGCACCCGGTACAACGAATCTTGACATACAACGTGCACGCTTGTGTCGGAATGGATGGTCAACTTTCACCTGAACGGATTGCACGCGTTATAGCGCAATCCGGAGCAAACATCGTCTGCCTGCAAGAGCTGGATGTCTTTCGGCGAAGATCGGGGAACAGGGATCAGGCTCATGCTATTGCCCAGTGCCTTGCAATGCGTTACGAATTCCATCATGCCTGGCAACTGGAAGAGGAGCGATTTGGCAATTCTGTACTGGCTTGCTATCCGATGCGCGTTGTCGAAGCCAAAGGATTGCATCACCACCAATCCGATCGGTCGCGCCGCAGTGCCTTGTGGGTCGAAATCGAAATTGGCGATGGTGTTGCCCTTCAGGTGATCAATACGCATTTGAGCATTTATCCGAAGGAACAGTTGATTCAGGCGCGGCAACTCATGGAAGAATGGGTGCAACCGGCGTCCTTGTTGGGCCCTGTCATTGTTTGTGGTGATTTCAACGCCCGCCCCAGCTCAAAAACATGGGCTGCCTTTGCATCAGTTCTATCCGACGTCGAATCGTTCGACAGAAATCCAACCCGGGCGACCTATTTCAGTCCGTTCCCGTTCACGCGGGTCGACCATATCTTTGTAACGCCCGATCTTGTCGCAATGAAAACTCAGGTTGTTGGCACTCGTATCGCCAAAGTTGCATCGGATCATCTGCCATTAATGGCTGATTTGAAACACAAGAAGGACGACGCAGGACAAATTCGCGCAGCGAATGGCGCTGTTTGCTAAGACCGGCAGGTTCAGTCGCGTGATAACACCCGGTTACGTTGTGTCTTCTTGAGCGATGGTATTTGCTGCACCAGATTTCATTTTGGGTCCGGGAATCGTTGGCTTGTTCAAATCGGCTGCATCAATAATTCCGATCGGCGAGGACGATTCATCAAGCACAACCAAATGGTGAATGTCTGGATAACTGGCGAGTAATTCGCCAGCTTCACGAACCGTCTGGTTTTCCATGATCGTCACTACAGGCGAAGTCATGTGCCGTTTGACCTGATCAAAATCAAGATTGATGCTGCGACGCAGCCCGAATTCATTCGTCTCAAACATCTCGTCAATAACCGATGGGTCGCGATCCTCAAAACGCTTCAATAATGCTTGAAAATGAGCGATATCGGCTTTGGTCAAGATGCCAATGCAACAACCCTTGTCACCAACAACGGGCGCCGCAGTTTGACCGACTCCCTCAAGTTTAACAAGAACCTGTTTTATTTTGTCATAACTGCGAACCGGTCGTAATTGATGCATTATTTGTTTGACAGATTCTTCTTCAATCGTTTTCTTCACGGACAAATCTCCCCCCTGTTTTTGTTGACAAAAAGTTCTCAACGTGACTTATGGCATGGCAATCAGTCGCCAAAGGCGCGCACCGTGTCATAATTGAACTAATATTCGGTGAAGCAAAGTATAAACCACCGATTTATCGAACTCCACGAACCAAATCGTCCCTGACAAGCCAAACCACACTTGATCGGATTCGCGATGACCGATCAGCTGACAGAAACGCCGGATTTTAACGCAAATTCAATGCCAGGCATTGCAGGCCCGGATTTTGCAAAGAAGGACAAGACAAGCGCGCTGGTTCGCACACCCGGGCAGTAAAACAAGTCGATGTTTTTAATTGGCGCAGCTTTTGCATCGAAACGGTGATTTGTTTTGATGCGGCATTTTCGCGATGTGCAGCACCGGATTGCAAAATAAAATTTTGATCGGTTCGGAGGCACCCAGGGAAAGAAACATGAATGATTGTCTGGCTGTAATACTGGCAGGTGGTAAAGGCAAGAGACTTTCCCCATTGACCGACGATCGGGCGAAGCCCGCGGTTCCGTTCGCTGGCGCTTATCGCATCATTGATTTCTCATTATCCAATTGCCTTAACAGCGGACTGAGGCAAATTCTTTTGCTGACCCAGTACAAATCCCTTAGCCTCAATCGGCACGTCGATCGGGCATGGCGACGTTTTTTCTGTGGTGATCTGGGCGAATTTATTGACGTGGTTTCACCGCAGCAACGTCTGTCCGACCATTGGTACACGGGCACTGCCGACGCTGTCTATCAAAACATCTATTCAATCGAGAAAGCTGCTCCGGAGTACACGTTGATCCTCGCCGGCGACCACGTCTACAAGATGGACTATCGACACCTTGTCGAATTTCACAAGAATTCCAGCGCATGTTTGACAATCGGTGCGACCGAAGTAAGTCGGGAAATTGCCAGGCAGTTTGGCGTTATGCAAGTTGACAGGGACCAGCGTGTCATCAACTTCGCTGAGAAGCCAGACGATCCCAGGCCGCTGCCCGGCAGTAACGACAAATCACTGGCTTCGATGGGCATCTATCTGTTCAACACCCGGTTTTTGCTGGATTTGCTCTGTAACGACGCGATGGATCGCAACAGCCATCACGACTTTGGTCATGACTTGATTCCGTCTGTTATCAACAATCAACGTGTTTTCGCGTTTCCATTTCGAGAAAAAGTCGGCGGGGCACCTGCCTATTGGCGAGATGTTGGAAATGTTGGTGCCTACTACGACGCTCATATGGATTTGATTTCTGCCAAGCCGCAACTCGACATCTACGATGCCGACTGGCCCATTCGCACATTTCATCCAGATATGCCACCACCAAAATTTGTGAACTCCGGGACATCCGAACAATCTTGTCGCGGCTGTGCATTGAACAGTATCACAGGATGTGGATCGATCGTTACCGGGGGCATCGTATGCCACAGCGTTCTGGGCACCAACGTACGGGTCGACGATTTCGCGCACGTCGAGGATTCCATTCTATTTAACGGAGTACATATTGGGCGCGGGGCAATCGTGCGTCGCGCCATCATTGACAAACATGTACGTGTCCCCGCCGGAACAAAGATCGGTTGTGATCGACTGGTCGATATCGCTCGCCGTCTGGCGATCACCGAAAATGGCATTGTCGTTGTGACTCGCACAAGTCAATTGGAAACCAGCCCTGCTTCACGAACGGCCCGTTAGCCTTGTCGTGACCCCTGTGTGCTACTCCGTCGTCCCGCAAAGACGGGCGATCGCATCTTTGCAATATCAGAATCCGTTGATGGGCTTAAACGTTATCGGTTGGCGGGTGACTGGATTGCGGCCTGGCCTTTTGGAGTTTCCGTAGTTTCCATCTGGTCGTCGTCTTGACTCGTCGCAATAGTCGCCGGGCCCAGACGAATTCTATCGCCAGGATTCCAATGCCGACCGGGATGACAATCATCGCCGGACCGGGTGTCACGATCATCACAAGACCAATCAGGATCACGGTTACGCCAACCAGTCCGATGATCAGCCGCCAGGCGTGTCGCAGTGATCCGGCAATCAGATTCCTGAAAGGACTTGTGCTCATCGCGTTCTCTCATCGAGGGTCAAACTCTGTCCGTGATAATTCAATTCAATTCGATTGTGTAAACTCTTTGGAGTGTAACCAGCTGGCATGCTTGACCGTTGATTTCGATTTTGTCCACTCTTCAAGCATGTTCCATTTCACCTTGTCAAGTTCCTTCATTTGCTTATCCGTTGCTGTAACGGTCGTCAGTTCCAGTCGATGGCCATTCGGATCGAACAGATAGATGGACTTGATGATCCCGTGATCCGTTGGCCCGACGACCTCGATTCCCTTCGCTTCGAGGTCGGCTTTGGCTTGCATAAGTTCTTTTTCATTACCTAACTGAAAGGCAATATGCTGAACCCATTGCGGGGTGTTTTGATCCCGCCCCATTTCAGGTGAATTGGGCAGTTCGAAGAAAGCCAAAATGTTTCCGTTTCCCGCATCAAGGAATAAATGCATATAGGGATCGGGCTCTTTGGTCGACGGAACCCGATCTTCCGAAATTGCCAGTATAAAATCCATATTCAGCATTTTTGTGTAGAACTCGACCGTTTCCCTTGCGTCTTTGCAACGGTAGGCGACGTGGTGTATTTGCCGAATTTTCATGGTAGTTTTCAGTATGTATTTACGGGAGAGAAGTAAGGGATTGGCAATTGACGATGCTGAAATCGATCACGCGGGGTATCAGTGTAACGAGTGCGTTTATTCATGATCTGAAACAAGAACGGTTTGGCGAGTTGGTGTTTTGACCCGTGTCACTGAGTTGTCGGTGATTGAATAATTGCCGACAACACCCAGTGGCGGCGAGTAAATATGCAAGGTTACCAGTCGTTTTCCGTCACTTTGCAGATTAGACAACTGGTGCGTGTCCAGATCGTTTGAACCCACGACACCGCCTTGATGCAATTCACGGGAACCGGTAGCGAACACCCATCCGTCGGAAGTGAATTTAAACATCGTTTCAACACCCGTTCCCTCGACAACTTTGACACCACATGCCGATCCGGCATGATCGTGAATTGGCGTTCGCTGCCCCGCTTCGAAACACAATAACAAGGCTTCATAATTCGCAGTGCAGTGCAGCAGGTTGCGTTGATACGTTTCATGGTCAAACAGCAAATAATCCCGGACCCCTGAACGGTCGATATCCAACTGGCTCAATTGAGCCATGATCGTTTTCAATGGGATCGGACTGGAATAAATATTCAGCTGATCCAGGAATTGCCTGAAGTTCATCGTTGCTCCAATGGTTGCGTTGCGGGTTTTCCAGGACAGGCATCACTACAAGTTGCCACGGCGCTCCTGTTCGATTTCAAGGGATTCAAACAGCGCCTTGAAATTTCCCTTTCCAAACGACTGGCTGCCTCGACGACAGATAATTTCAAAAAACAGGGTAGGTCGATCCTGCAATGGTTTTGTAAAAACCTGCAACAAATAGCCCTGGTCGTCGCGATCGGCCAACAATCGTAATTCCTCGACCGCGCCCGGATCCTCCCGGATCTCGCCGACGCGATCCCAAACCTCGTCGTAATAGGAGTCGGGTATTGTCAAAAAGTCGACGCCCCGTTTGCGCAACTGGCCAACCGAGTCAACCGCATCAGAAGTCAGTAACGCCAAATGCTGAATGCCAGGAGTGTTATCATGCCAATCCAGATATTCCTGAATTTGGCTTTTTCGTTTTCCTTCGGCCGGTTCGTTGATGGGAATCTTGATAAGTTCCCGACCCGAGTCCATTACTTTGGACATCAATGCCGAATATCCAGTGGAAATATCCTTGTCGTCAAAGTGCTTGAACAGCTTGAAGTTGAGAACCTGTTCATACCATGAGACCCAATGGTCCATCCGGCCAAGTTCAACGTTTCCTACGCAGTGATCGACATAGAAAAGTCCACAGGGGTTTTGTTCGTTGAACCGGTTGATGTCCAGGCTACCGCTCCGTGTGAATCCCGGAGCAAATAGCTCGCCTCGTTTCACCGACGCCAGGGCATACTTGCCGGTGCGAGAAACAAACGAGTGGACGACTCGGCCAAATGTCTTTATACCCGCCGTTACCACCGTACCGAGTTCGTTCGTCAACTCGACAGGCTCACAGGCCGACTCAGCGCCATTGGAGATTGCCTGTTCCCAGGCGGCGGTTGCATCGTCGACGGCAAACGCGACGTCCTTGATGCCGTCACCAAATCGAGCTACTTCCATGCTGGCTGGATGATCGCCAGTCAATCCGCTGGTAATCAGCAAGCGGATGTTCCCTTGCGTAAGCAGGTAGGAAGCTTCTTCCCGGTTTCCGGTCGTCAGATCGGAAATCTGTTCTATTTGAAAACCGAAACAGTGTGCGTAAAAGCAGGCCGCTTGTTTTGCATTCCCCACATAAAACCGCACATGGTCGACGTCGGTCAGTCGTAAAGGGTCTTTCGATCTGGCGCCGCTTGCAGCTCGTGTCGTTTTTGTTTGAGTCATGTCAATTCACTATTATTCAGTAGTTTCGGTTTTCATTGGTTTGTCGGACGGTCAAACTTGCCCTGCCGGTCGGCGGCCAAAAACTCATCGATCAACTCTTTCGGTATCTCTGGAAGTGCCTCCAAAAACAACTTCTCCTCGGGACTTCCTGGTTCGATTCCCCTGCCGCGCATTCGCAGGTTTCGAATTGCTGTTCTTCGCATGCAATCGTCCAGTGGCTGTCCACCCAGAAGTCGATAATATTTTTCGTTGGCGGACGTCAGCGATTTTCCGACATTGATCACTTCATCGCCGGGCACGATTTCCCGCCACGTGTGATGGGGAAGTCGTTTCGCCTTATGAACCACATCGATAATCCGTTGCGGAGTCAGACTGGCCAGCGACTCAAAATCTTTCATCACAAAATAAGTCTTTTGATATTCTTTGATCAGGTAGTCGGTGGTTGCCAGGCGGAGCAAGTGACGATCGTCGGCAAGATCGATCAGGACGCGACTGGAGTCCGGAGAATCGACGCTGTGTCGGGTTTCGCCAGGCGACGACAGAATTCCCGCACCAAACGCTTTTAGTTTTCCCTGTTGTAATACCAGGCCAAACTCGACTGTAAACCAGTACAAGCGACCGGCATAAAGTAAAAGCTCCTTCGTTTCGTCGTGAATTGCCGCGACCTCGTTTTCGCTTGTCGCGTATTTCAGTTTTTGTTCCGATTCGTCGCGAATCATGTTGTTCGCCAGGCCGTGATTGTTCATCACCAACGCGACTTGCGGTATCGTAAACGTCGCAACATGACCGGCGATGTCGTGGCCGATATCCGGTTCCTCGAGATAATCGGTTCCCAACGGGCGCATAAACGTCGTAACAGGAAAGAATTTCCGACTGTGACAATGAAAGAAGATTTCGGCGGGGATAATTTCACTGACGGTTGCCAGTTGCCAACCTGTTTGCTGGTAGATGCAAGCGTTCAGGGCGTAGTATTCCGGGATGACAGTTCCCCCAATCTCAAACATCTCTTCGCCATGAATATACTCGCGACAGGCATATTGGTGTTTGGTCGACTGCTGATCAGCGACCAGGCAAGCCCAGCTTGTGTGGTCTTCAATGGTTAACGAGTCATAGTCCTGGTGATTGACGAATTCGGCGAGGTTGACCGATTGATCGGTCAACGAGCCAATCCCGAACGGTTGCCCTGATCGGGCGAGTTTATAAAAGACATTTGCCGACTCTTCCCCGATGGGAAACGAAACGTCGCGGCGGTCAAGAACGTGGCGCAAGTTTTTCAGTCGTTGAACCATTGTGGGCGGACGAATCGTTGCCGGATCAATACCATGTTCCGATACGAAATCCGCCATGGTTTTTTCCAGTTCAATCGCCGGATGATCGATTCTGATTGTCACTGGACTTGCTCGCAGAATACCCGGTTCGGCACAAACCCTGACACTCCGCAATTCCTGGGCCAGAGATGATCATTCAATTTGATGGCCCAATCTTGCGAAAACAATAGCGAATGATCATGCCGCGACCGGCAACCGCTCGAAACCGGCGCGCCAAATCGCACAATGCCGAAAGGACTCTGACATCAGCGCCGGGCAACAAAGCCTGTCAAAAAAATATTCGGTGAAAGATAGTCGGCCCGGATGGGTTCAACCCGACACAAGTCGGTGGAGAGATATTTTTTGTTCGAGTCGGGTAAAACGGTAACGACGGTTGCGTTATTCCCCATCTCCTTTTTCAATTTCATTGCCCCAAGGATGTTAGCGCCCGATGAGATTCCGTCGGCCAGTCCCAGGCGTTGACACAACTGTTGAGCCATCAAGATTGCGTCACCATCCCAGACGTCAACAATTTCGTCGAGTTCGCTTAATTTCAGGAGCGCTGGGATAAACTCATCCGAGATGCCTTGAATCCGGTGAGTTCCGGCACGGTTCCCGGTTCGAAGAGTCGGGGAGTTCGCCGGTTCCAGCGGATGCACCCTTACTTTACTGTTGTTGCGACGCAGGCAACGACCCAGTCCCATTACGGTGCCGCCGGTTCCCACTCCCGCAACAAATGCATCAGCCGTCTTGCCGAACAGCCGAAGTTGCCGTTCCAGTTCGGGACCGGTTTCCAGTTCATGGGCGCGGAGGTTGGCTGGATTCTCAAATTGATTGGGAAGAAAGCAATTGTCGTTCTGTTTGGCGTAGTCCTTTGCAAGTCCAACCGCGCCGAGAAAACCTCCGTTTTCGTGAGAGACAGGTAAAACTTCTGCCGCGAACGAATGAATCAACTGAACTCGTTCGCTGCTCATCCAATTCGGCATATAAATCCTGACATCGTGGCCAAGTGCTCGGCCAATGGCGGCAAACGAGATTCCCGTATTGCCACTGGATGCCTCCACAATCGTGTCACCCGGTTTCAGAGATCCATCTTCGTAGGCACAGCGAATAATATGCAACGCCATCCGGTCCTTGACACTCCCCGTCATATTCTCAGACTCGTACTTGGCAAAAACCGTTTGCGACCGACCGTCCATTTCATACTCGATCTGTAGCAACGGTGTGGAGCCAATCAAGGCCGAAATGTTGGCAACCGAAGTTTCCCGAGTGATGGTCTTTGGCGATGTCATTGGCGTTCCGGAAACAGAATGTTCGTTTTGCCTTGTTGTATTTGTCCGAGAGTGGATTGATTGCCTAGGGAGAAAGTCTTTGGCATTGCCACGACAGGTCGGCAGCCAGCAGCCGATACTCAATCCGGTCGTGAAGTCGGTTCGTGCCCCCTTGCCAGAATTCAAAGCGCACCGGCTTGACGCGGTAACCGCCCCACGACGGAGGCATCGGAACGGAACCGGCAACGAACGTTTGCTTGAGTTCATCCAGTTTGTTTTGCAAAAGACTGCGAGTTGACACGACCGAGCTTTGCCGCGAGACCCAGGCTCCAAGTTGACTGCCATGGGGGCGAAGGGCAAAGTACTTGAGCGACTCAGCGACACTAACTTTTTCGGCGATGCCGCTGACTTCAACCTGCCGTTGCAACGCATACCATGGAAATAACAACGAAACGTTTTGATTGCCGGCTATGTGCGCTGCCTTGCGGCTTTTGTAATTTGTAAAAAAAACCAAACCCGACTCATCGAAGTATTTCATCAAGACCGTTCGTTGCGACGGATGCCCATCGGCATCGACGGTCGACAAGACCATGGCATTCGGCTCCAAAACAGTTCCGGCGTTCGCCTCCTTGAACCAGGATTCAAACTGTTTGAACGGGCAGCGATCGACCGACTCGACGTCAATCGAGTGTGCAGAATATTCCTTTCTCAGATCGTTCAAGTCCATTGGTCGGCTATGTCCTTGCAAGTTCCATAAGTAACGCAATATTCTGAACGATCGAGTCCAGATCGCTCCTTTTCCAGATCGCGGTTCCAATTTTCAGTTCATCGTCAGTCACAACCGCCTGAATTTCTGCATCGGTCATCGCCATTGGCAAGTCACTATTCGCTGCGCGAAAGACTTCGATTTTCGCGGCGTCGGTTTGTGAGTCCCCCTCAACCAAAACGATGTCACATTGATTCATGGTCGCGTCAAACTGTTCGTACATGGCTTGCCTGGATCGTTTCGCTGGCTGTGGCCAGAATATCGCATTCATTCCGGGTGACAGGATTCCCACGGCTGTTGATCCGGCTTCACGATGTCTGTGTGAGTCTTTTCCTGGTGTGTCAAGCTCACGCTTGTAATGCGTGTGCTTGATAGTTCCGACACAATAGCCACGCAGGGTGAACTCCGTTACCAGTTCAACAATCAAGGTTGTCTTGCCACTGTTTTTTCGTCCAACGATGTGGATTCGTTTCATGGGCAATTCAGCCATTGTCACGCACCGCGATTGGTAAAACATTAGGCAAACAACGTGTTACTATGAGAACTCCACACACGCAAAACCGTGCGAATCGAATTTTGGTACATCGTATCGTTCCCCAACAATAAACCATCAAGGCGTCGGTAAGGTAAAGTCTGGTAATCGTGTCATATGGCTAGTACATTGCCTGGCGAGTTAGCGACTCTTGCATTCGCGGATCGCCAACCGCAAACAAATTGGTATTCGACGCGATCCATAAGGCCGACAAGCCATAGACAGAAACGACTGCCAGCCCTGTTCCAATTTCAATAAAGCTTACCGTCAAACCGCTATTCGCTTCAGGAATCACGATCCAGTAAAGGTCGAGGTAATGGACTACCAACATCCACACGGTCCAGAAAATCATGGCGTTCGAATTTGATTTCACATGCCGCGACATGAATCCGCCAAACGGGACGACAAAATGAGCAAACAACATGAAGACAGCCAGCCAACCCCAGCTATTGGTGTAACCTGTTGCCGTCGACATGCCTCGTTTGACCAGCCAGCCTGTGGTTTCAGGCATATTGGCGTACCACAACAACATGTATTGGCTAAACCCGATGTAGGCCCAAAAAAAGACAAAGGCAAACAGAAGTCGGCCCAAATCCCGTTGCATTTCATCGGAAAAAACAGCCGGCACCAGCGGTCGCCTGCTCAACAGCAGGACTGACAGCAACAACGTCGCCAGCCCCGCTACGGCGCAACCTGCAAAATAGTAAACTCCAAAAATAGTGCTATACCAGCCCGGATCGAGGGACATTAACAAATCAAATGCGGCGCAGGTCAGCGAATACCCGAACAGAATGGCGGCAATCCCCGACCACCATTCCATTCTTAGTGTCCGTTCGATGTCGTGCGTTTTGTCCTGTGCAACCGAGTTGCTGAAATAGAAAACGGAAAGCGTGATCCAGATGCCGAACAAGACAACCCACGTCACCAGAAATCGCAAGCGGTTCAGATAAGGCTTCACCACTGTGTGGCGGGTGTCATGTGCGCTTCCGTGATCCTGAACTGACGTGGTCTCAACGGACTGTGCGGCCAGATGAAATGCCTGGCCCGATTCTGCCGGGAGTTCACTCAATGAATGTGATTCCGCGTCATGTTGTTTTGCCCAGCTGTAGATCAAGCCGTCGCCCTGCCAGACGGACAAAGCGATTGGCAGAAATAACAATCCAACGATCAGAACGTTCAGACAAAATATTTCAGCAAGGCGACGGACGGCGACCCCCCATCCGGCTCGCATCAAATGTTGAATCAGAACAAAAAAAAGTGACCCAAGGGAAATACTTAATACAAAAGCGAACGCCACCAGATAACCTTGCAGGAAACGGCGGCCCGCATCGTCAACGAATTGGCAATTCACGACTGCGCCAACGATTCCCAATAAGGCAATTGCCAGCAGGATAGCCGCCGGCTTGCGGATCGGCCCCAATCGCCAATTGGCAATTTCCGTCAAGTTGACTTGAGTTGAATGTTCGGTCACGGCTGTTGTCCTGCAAAAAGCCTATTCACCAGGTTTCTGAATTTCGACAGTGGCCACCGGATGTGAAGCTTGCAACTGTCGCACCCAGGCAACGATGGCCCAACGATCCTCGACATCGATTTGTGCTTTGTATCCAGGCATGGTGCGAACGCCGTCGGCGATCGACTGAAAAATTTGACCTTCAGTTCGGTCCCGAATTTCCTGGGTCAGCAAATTGATCGGCGGAACCCATTTGTTTTCCTTGAGTGCCAACGCTCGCTGATGCACGATGCCATTGCCCGTTCCGTTTTCGTCGTGACAAACGGAACAGTAGATTGCAAAGCGTTCCCGGCCGCGTTGGACCAACGACTCTGAAATGGGGACGCTTTCCGGAAACGACGAGAAAAACTCGATGGATTGCGCCGGTCCGTTTTTGACAGTTTGAAAACCCCGGAAATAATGGTCGTTCTCCCCAAGCTTCCCCCGCGCCACTGTTCCTTCAATTACTGATCGCGTTGCGCGCCCATCGGCAAACAAAGTTGAAGGTTGTTGTGCTCGAAACCCCGGTTGAAGATCCATGTCCTGGATGTAATGAATTTTGGGAAGCGTTGAAAAACTGTTTCGCTCTTGATAGATCAGGTACAACGGAATCCATGTTGCCATGATGACGAGAATCAGACCGACGGCCATCCACCAGGGTGGTCTCGGCAAGCGCAGCTCTCGCCTTAACCTGCCCGGTGTCGGAATCGGAAATTGCTCTTGTTGATATTGAGTCATTGACAACATCTCCGTGGATTGAAGGTGCCCGCGTTTTTCATTTTCGGGCCTCTAATCTTCATGGACGACCTCCACCGCTTTCGCGCCCAACGAGTTCAGCAAGTCATGTGTTTCCCGGCGATCAAATTTTGGGTCGTCGGCTTCGATCACAACAAAGAAACGATCGTCGGTCGCGCGGCGAAATCGTTCACTCTTGAATAACGGATTGTGTAACATCGGCAGTTTGTTCAGTCCGATCATTCCCAAGAGTGTGCCGATCGCTGCCAGCAAGACCGTGGTTTCAAAAAGAATCGGGATATTGGCAGGAAGGCTGAACAGTGGCTTCCCACTTGTCATGTACTCGTAACCCTGGAACACCGTGGGAACTCCCGCCAACGTCCTTGCGTTGATCCACCACACCAGAACCAGTCCAAAAAGCAATCCGGCGATTCCATGAACCAGTGTGATCCAGGGGAGCATGGTGGGGCGCAGTCCCATCGATACGTTGATCCCGTGGATTGGCATCGGACTGTGCACGTCCCAATGCGAAAAGCCTTCATCGCGAATTCGTTCTGCCGCTCGCATGACGGTTGAGACGTCATCAAACTCCGCCAGGATCGCGAAAGGCCTCGCTTCAATTTGCTGGCAAGATTCCGCGACAACTGGCAAATAGCTTGCACCGCCCGGAATCGCTTGTTCATTTTTATCAATATTCATGATTGCGACCTTATGTCCACCAGTGTCCCCGCCGGAGTTGGTGAGGCGTGTCCGGATCAGGCTGGAAATCTTTTCGATGGGTTGTTGATTCGCCGTGCGCCTGTGGCATCACGGTTTTTACTTCGGCCATCGCAACCATTGGCAGAAACCGGCAAAACAACAGGAACAGCGTGAAAAACAGGCCAAAGCTCCCCATCAGCATTCCCAGATCCACCCAGGTCGGTTTGAACATCGCCCAGCTGCTTGGCAAATAATCCCGATGCAGTGAAGTCACGACGATCACAAATCGTTCGAACCACATTCCAATATTGACGAAAATGGCAATCACAAAAACCAACCAGACGTTGCCCCTTACAGAACGTATCCACAGAAACTGTGGAGCAACGATGTTGCAGAACACCATTAGAAAGAAAGCCCACCAGTACGGCCCCATCGGCCGGTTCATGAACACAAACTGTTCGTAATGATGGCCGCTATACCACGCCATGAAAAACTCAACCGAATAGGCGTAGGCAACAATCAGTCCCGTTCCAAGCATGATCTTGGCCATGTTTTCGATATGGCGAGGCGTGATCAAGTCCTGCAAGCCGAACCAGTGCCTCGCGGGGATCGCCAGGGTCAGGACCATTGCGAAACCGCCAAACACAGCACCGGCAACAAAGTAAGGGGGAAAAATCGTCGTGTGCCAGCCGGGAATCAATGACGTCGCAAAGTCAAAGGAAACGACACTGTGGACGCTCAGTACCAAGGGTGTGGCAAGAGCTGCCAACAACAGGTAGGCCCGCTCGAATCGCAGCCAATGCCGGTTCGATCCCGTCCAGCCCATCGCAAAGAAACCATAAACCATTTGTGGAAAACGGTTTTTTGCCCGGTCGCGCAGTGTCGCCAGGTCCGGGATCATTCCCATGTACCAAAACAGCAGCGAAACCGTCGCATAGGTGCTGACGGCAAACAAATCCCATAACAGTGGGCTTCGAGCCTGTGGCCATACGGCCTGTGTTGTTGGAATCGGGGCCAACCACAACACCAGCCATATCCGCCCGACATGGACCGCCGGAAACAGCCCTGCACAAATCACCGCAAAAATCGTCATCGCTTCGGCAAACCGGTTAATTCCTGTTCGCCAATTCTGCCGGAGCAGGAACAGGATCGCGGAAATCAAGGTGCCCGCATGACCGATTCCGATCCAAAACACGAAGTTGACAATATCAAATCCCCAACCGACCGTGTTGTTGTTTCCCCATACCCCGACACCGGTAGTCAGCAGGTAGACCAGGGTCACAAACAGCAGTGACAACAAGGTCAGCGCAATCGAGAAAGCGACATACCAGGCGGTTGGCGTTTTTCGCAGCGCGAGTCCCGTGACTTTGTCGGTAACCGTTGTAAAATTGTTGTCGCCCAGTACCAGCGGTACACGTGCATGCGGGTCATTGATTTGAATCAATGACTGATAGCCCGGTTCAGTGTCAGTCGCTCTCGTGTCAACCGTTACCATGGTCCACCTTTTCATTGAGCGCGGACTCTGCCGTTTCTATATTGCGAACTTTCGCCAAATACATGGTCCGTGGTTTGATATTCGTTTCTTGCAGCATCGAGTAAGCGCGACCATCGTGCCGGGCAAGGGAGACGCCTGAGGACTCGTTGTTCAGATCGCCGAATCGAATGGCGCTGGTCGGACAGGCTTGCTGGCAAGCGGTTACGACTTCGCCATCGTTCAATCCGGCGGCATCCCGTTTGCCTCTGGCGTGTTCGTTTCTTGCCTGAATCCTTGCGGCACTAATTCGCTGCACACAATAAGTGCATTTTTCCATGACGCCGCGCATCCGCACGGAAACTTCCGGGTTGAACACCATTTGTTTGAGTTCGGATATTTCATTTTTTTGCTGCTGGTCAGGGACACCCAGCCAGGGTTGTGCAGGAGCCTTGGGGTCCTTGCAGTGAAAATCAAAGTAGTTAAAGCGTCGGACCTTGTAGGGACAGTTGTTGGCACAATAACGAGTTCCTACACAACGGTTGTAAACCATCGCATTAAGCCCTTCGGTGTCATGAACCGTTGCAGCAACAGGGCAGACTTGCTCGCAGGGCGCATTTTCGCAATGGGCACAAGCCATTGGAACATGCACAACATCAGGTGATTGAACATCGCCCTTGAAATAACGGTCGATCCGCAACCAGTGCATCTCGCGGTTTCGCAAAACATTGACCTTGCCGACGATGGGAATATTATTTTCCGACTGACAGGCCATGACGCACGCATTGCAGCCCACACATGCGTTCAAATCTATGGACATGCCCCAAGCACTGGGTGAATTGAACGCATCGGGTTGATCAAATAGCGGCGCAGCCCGTGGGAGATGAATACTGGCGTGAACGGCGAGCGGGTCTTGCTTGTGCTTTTGAAGCGTCGTTTCCCGAACCAGTGTTCCAGACCTGGCCCTTTCGCCGACCCGAACGATTTGTCCTGCCATCCCGACCGGATCGACCAAATGATGTTCCTGGGTACATGCCAATTCCTGTCGCATGCCGGTATGCGTTATTTTTGCACCTCGGACAAAATAGCGATGCAGCGAATTTCTGATGGGATAGACGCTGGTGCCAACACCCTCGGCAATATGACCCGTTTGTCGACCGTAACCCAGCGCCAATGAAATGGAGCCTGGCGTTTGCCCTGGTTGAATCAAAACAGGAATCGCGGCGAGCTGGTGGTCCGCATCAATCTCGATCGCGATCACGTCACCGTTTGTGAGCTTGTGCCGGTCAGCATCCTGTTGGGAAATCAGGGCGGCGTTATCCCATGTCAATTTTGTCAGCGGGTCGGGAAGTTCCTGTAACCAGCCGTTATTGGCAAAGCGACCATCGAGGACCGACGAGCTGCCTGAAAAACAAAGCTCAAATCCGCCATCCGTCGTGTCGTTTGCTGTCGCCGGCAAAATGGCTTGCGGTACTTCCATGGTTTCGAACTGCGAGGCCGCCAAAATCCCGTCATGTAATATCTGTTGCCATGGCTTTTCCCCCTCCACACCGAACTGTATCCGGGCCGTCTCACGAATCAGATCCATTCCATTCTTGACGGGTTGACCAACGGCCATAGACAACATTTCAATCGCTGAAATGCCGTCAAATAGCGGAAAGATTAAAGGTTGACTGACTCCATAGGATCCATCCCATGCTCGTCCGTCAGACCACGCTTCCAGGTAGTGAGCCTCCGCTGCATGCCAGGTACATTGCCGGGCCGTTTCATTTTCAAACAGGCCCAGGTGAATTGAGGTCAGTCGTTGATTGCCCTGCAAATCGAGCTCTAAATCTGCGGGGCAATCATAAACCGGGTTGCCGCCCAAAATCAAAAGCGTATCAACCGATTTGCCTCGCAATGCCGCAACAAGGTCTGCCAACGAATCAACACACGATTGGTTTTCATTGCCGGGCTCGTCTGTGAATGTCACTGTTGAACCAATACAACCCAAATGTTGATTGATTGCATGGACCCACGCATGGACTTCCGGTGGTTGAGACGAGCCAGCGATCAACAGGCTGGCCGCCGCTGACGTTCGCAGTTCAGCAATCAACTGAATTGCCTGCTCTTGCAAGCGCGATTCAAGCTCTATTGAGTTGGTCGTTAAACCAAGGCCGGCAGCAATCGTCTGAATCAATCCCGACATTTGTGATGGAAGGATTGTTTGCCGGATATCCGCTGCTGCACCGGTAACTGAATAGCCCGTTTCGAATGACCACAGGCGACTGTAATGATGTGAGTCAGGGTTTCTCGCGGCCGCCCAGTCGCGACACCACTTTTGATGTCCGGGATGAGAACCCAACAAGTCGGCATCAAAACAAACAATGGTTGTGGCATTCGGCAAATGATACTGCGGGCGGACGACTCGCTTGAACGCCAGTTTAGAACCGGCAAGTTCATGATCACGATCAAGTGGCTGGTAAACGTGCCAGCGCGCTTCGGGAAACGTCGATTGGAATTGCAGGCGAAGTCGGGCGAATGTCGGGCTGCTATTCGTCTGGGATAATACATGGAGTCCACGTCCGGTGCGCTGTTGCAGCGACGCGAAATGAAGCTTCATCTGTTGCTCAAACAGTTCCCTTGAATTCAAGGTCGCCTGTTGTGCCGTCGAATTGCTTTCCATTTGTCCAGCATCAGGTGGGACGTTGGCAGATCGATAGATGTATCCCCGCGTTCGATCAGGATCGTAAAGCTCCAGAATACTCGCCTGCGCAAAAACACCGGCAGCGCCGTTGGAAAACGGATGTTGGTCGTTGCCTTCAATCTTGATTGGCCGACCGTCCAGACTTTTTGCCAGAATACCCGTAGCGACCCCGCCCAGTTCAAATTGTGTAGCAAAGTACTCCGCAACACCGGGCAGAAACCCTTCGGCGCGAGAGGACTGTGGACGAACAAAAGTCACCGGCCATCGGCGACAACCGGAGAACCCCGCGCCTGCCAGGGCAAGCGATGCCGCCATCAATCGCGTGAACTGGCGACGACTCAGCCCGGTCAAATCCTGTTTGAGTGCATCCGGAAACTCGCGATGCAACTGCTCCAGCACTTCAGGAGTTTGCGATGACTCGTCGATGCTTCGCCAAAAACGGTCTGCCGTTTGGGTCGGATCGGGTTGTTGTTCTAACGGTGACATGCTGTGCAATTCGTTAAAAATCTTGACGTGTGAATTTCATACAGTTGCAACAGTTCTTTGCCGAGTTCTGTTTGGGATTTGCCGATTTGTTCCGCACCCCAGGTCATATTTGTGATTTCTGATCGCGGTCTCAGGAAAGGTACTGGATCACGATGGCATTCAAGACACCAGGCCATGGAAAGCGGTTTGTCTTGATGAACCACTTCCATTTCGTCAATGCGACCATGACAGGTAACGCAACCCACGCCATGATTAACATGCGCCGAATGATTAAAGAAAACAAAGTCCGGCTGGTCATGAATTTTCAGCCAGGAGACCGGCATGCCAGTCAAATAGCTTTCGTTGATCAGTTTGAGTTTTTCACTATCCGACCTGATACTCGCATGGCAGTTCATGCAGATCTTCGTGTCGGGGATTGCTGCAAAGGACGTTGACTCAACAGTTGAGTGACAATACCGACAATCCATTTTCAATTGGCCGGCGTGCATAGCATGTGAAAACGGAACTGGCTGGTTCGGTCGATAACCCACATCCGTCGTCTCGGGGGAAATGAACAACCAGGTGACAAGCGGGAAGTAGGTAAGCAGGCCGAAGGCAAAAATCACCATTCCAGGAACCAGATAATTGGCCCAGGGCAGGAACAGAAATCGTTCGTGAGACGTTCGATTTGTTGTATTGGTGCGCATTCACGGCTCCGCTTTCAGCCAATCAGGAAAAAAAGCAAGAACCACAATGCCAGCCAGGCGACTCCAATTGTCCAAAACAAGTAAGTTTGATTTGCCAGGCGAACCTGCATAGCGGAACCCAGTTGCAACTCACGGTGCATGACGATGGCCGTACCTGCTCCGATAACCCACAGAAAATGCAGGGCCAACACTGACGTTGCAATCGCGAACAGCCAGGAAAAAATTGACGCATAACGTTTGGAATCGCGCATTCGTAACGTGTTGGCCCAAGTTCGTGAAACGGCCGAAACCGAAGGTGCCCAAAGGGTCGGAAATGCCCCATCGGTTGGATTTGGCACGACCCAACGGCTCAACTGCGGGGCAGACAATTCGGCAATCTGATTTCCGACGGTATCGACATAAGCGACAAGGCTTTCGATTTCTTTCTGCGTTAGCACATCCATCAATCCTTCGGGCATCGTTGAAACGGTTGACTTGACTTGATCGTCAATTTCGGCTGTCAGAATTGTTTTGAGTTCTTCCGGCTTTAGCAGATCGGTCATCAATTCGATCTTGACATCCGATTCCGAGACGATGATTCCCGTTAGCGTTCGTCCATCGATTAACAAAAATGTTTGCGCCTGAAACTTCTCGTTTATCTCGGCAGACGGCTCAAGCATGTGTTGAAGGAGTTTTTCGCGGGAGTATTTTTTGACGACTTGATCAAGCGTTGGCCCCAGTTCTTGCCTCCCGACCTCGGCCATATGGCACTTGTAACAGGCGGCTTTCACAAACGCTTGCATTCCGATGGAAACGGACTGTTCGTCGACGACGATGTAACTTGTCGCAAAGTCCTCCAGTTTCCACTTTTTGACAATCGGTGCCGGCTCGTTTCCAAACTTTGTTTGCAACTCGGTGAAGTCCGTGGAGACGCTGGATGCACCCTGCGACGATTGACCAGCAAACTGCGTTTCCAGGTCTTTCAAAAAAGCGACGAGATCGGCAATCTTGGCCTCTTCCAAAAAAGGATTGCCCCCTTTGGCAGGCATTACCTTGCCCGTCTTGTTGGCAGGGTCCGTGACGCCTCGGCCATTGCGAATAAGAGATGCGATCGCATTGTTGTCAGCGGTCTTCCGAAATTCGCTTTGTCGCAATGATGGAGCAGCATTGGCGATTCCCTCTCCCGTCGGTCCATGACAGGTAACGCAAGACATGCCGAACCACTTTTTCCCATTTACTGCATCACCAACAGCCACGGTCGTTATTTCATTGGAACTACTTTTGGCAGCGGCAGCAAACTGTGGCCGCAAGTCCATGATCAAGGGTTGTTTGACATAGATGCGAGAGACGTGTACCAAAAGCACGCCAATCAGGACGGCACCACTGCCAACGACAATCGCAAGCAGATGTTGCGAATGGGCTACCCGCCACTCCCTTGCAGCCTGGAAAGACAAGATCAGGTAAAACGTCCCCCAGCCAACGGCTACCAGTGCGATCACACCCCACAGCTGGTCCGGTTGATGGCTGACAAAATCGGGAAACAGGTGCCGGCTTATCAGTGACAGCCAGACGACGGCACCCATTAAGAAAAGCTCGATGGCAAACAGAAAAAACAGGCCGCCTGTTAGCGAAATCGCACGCCTGATGGCTACACCCATTCCAGGCAGCCTTGGTTGAGATGAGGCGGTTGTTGATTGCGCCATGTTATTCATGGTACGAACTAGAGCCCTGATTCCCCGGTGATTCCATGCCGTCGTGCCGGCAATCGGACACCAAACGCTGCAAAATCCTGCACAAAGCTTGATTACCGATAAAATACTCTTTTATTCTTGATTTGACAAGTGGCAAAGGGTAATATTTTTGGGGAGCAAGAGTTCGACCGGAATTACCGAAACAGGTATCGAAATATGGTTGCTGACAGGCAGTGGGACACTCCGATGGTTTGGATAGGCGGGTTGGGATTGCTCGCGCTGCTTCTCGTCATATTGACTTACGCGGTCGTGGAATCCGGAGCCAATTACCAACCGGAACAGATCAATCGTTTCGTGCAAGAGCAAGACCAGGCTCAATAGAATGAAGCCGGCCTGGCAGTCGGCGCCCCATTGAAACTTCTAACAATTTGAGCCCAACCTCTTGATGCTCGAAGTGCCCTCGATCCTATTTCTTTTTTGGCGATTTTTGAAGCTTTGCTTTAAACTCCCCAATAAACACGTCAAATGTTGTGTTCTTCAGATAATCTGTTTCGATCTGTTTCATCGCAAGTAGCGATCGATGAAGTGGGCACGGTTGGTTGCTGCCACACCAGCCCGGACCGAACGGACAGGCCGTATCGGCATCCCGTTCAAATAACGAAGCCACATCAAGCAACGAAATCTCCCTTGGGTCTTTGGCAAACCGGTAACCGCCGCCAGGTCCTGGCGAACCGTTAATCAAGCCCGCCCGCGCCAGCGTCGTGAGAACCTTTGCGACCAGGGGCTGGGCCAGATTGCGCGCTTTGGCTATGTCGGACGATGATGCCGGTTGGTCGATCCGATAGAGCTCGGCGAGTCGGCTCATTGCGGCAATGGCATTCTGGGTTGTTTTTTGGTGCAGCATGTTTTTGTCGTTCGACTTTCGCTCAGACTTGGACGCCCCGCATGTTTTCTGCCGTGCGACAAACTGGCGCACCACAGATGAGGCGTGACTGTTTTTCCGATGAATACCGCATTTTGCAGCATTTTGCCGGGCTGACATCGGAAACGCCTGCTGCATTGTACCGTGAAGATGGCTTGACAAGCAAGCTCGCCAGGAATAAAACGAAATACAGTTCTTGATTTCTGTATTAGCAGCCTTTCGGTACTCGCAGCCAAAGGATACAGTGGCATGGTCAGTCGAAATCCAATTCCCGATTCTAAAACAACGATTCTGCCTGATCGACGTCGATTCCTGTTTCAACTTGCTGCCGCCGGTACGGGTGCAGCTACCTTCAATCTTGCCGTGGCAGGATTCGCCCAGGACATCAAACCCCTGATCGTCGAAAATCCGTTGGGAAGTTATCCCAATCGCGAATGGGAAAAGGTCTATCGCGATCTCTACAAATCCGACTCCTCTTTTACCTTTCTATGCGCGCCTAATGACACCCACAACTGTCTGCTCAACGCGCACGTGAAAAACGGTGTGGTGACGCGGATCAGTCCGACCTATGGATTCTCCAAAGCAACCGATCTGGAGGGGAACCGCGCCAGTCAACGTTGGGAGCCGCGCGTCTGCCAAAAAGGACTGGCGCTTGTCCGTCGCTTCTACGGCGACCGACGATGCAAACGGCCGTTGATGCGCAAGGGTTTCAAGCAGTGGATCGACGACGGCTTTCCTCGCGATCCTCAAACCGGTGCCGTTGACTACGAAAAATATCTGCAACGCGGCAAGGAACCGTTTGTCGCCGTAACCTGGGACGAAGTTTTCGATTACATGGGTCGCGCACTGATCAATATCGCAGAAACCTACAATGGCCGCGAAGGTCAAGAACGACTGGCCGCCCAAGGCTACGACCCACTGATGGTTGATGCGACCGAAGGAGCGGGCGTGCGAACGTTCAAGTTCCGTGGCGGAATGCAAGTACTGGGGATCTCGCGGATCATGGCCCAGTACCGCTTGGCCAATTCGATGGCTTTGCTCGACAGCAAGTTGCGTGGACTCGGCCCCGATCAGGCAAAAGGGGCGGGCGGCTGGGACAACTACACGTGGCATACCGATTTGCCTCCTGGTCACCCAATGGTCACCGGACAACAGACAGTCGATTTCGATCTGTGCAATGTCGAGCATTCGAACCTGATAATTGTCTGGGGCATGAACTGGATCTGCACCAAGATGCCCGACTCGCACTGGTTGACCGAAGCCCGCATGAAGGGTTCAAAGGTCGTAGTGATCGCCTGCGAATATTCGGCGACGACCAGCAAAGCTGATGAAGCGTTTATCGTCCGTCCTGGAACGACACCTGCGCTGGCATTGGGGCTGGCGCAGGTTGTTATCTCCGAGGGGCTATTCGATGAAAAATATGTTGCCAGCAATACCGATTTGCCGCTCCTCGTGCGAATGGACAACGGCAAGATGCTGCAAGCAAAAGACATCATTCCGGACTATCAATTGGCCGCACTAAAAAACGGAATTACCGTTTTGCCCGATGGCCAACGCCCGCCAACTCCCTATTTGCAGGCCGGTGCCTACGTCAGCGAAAAACGCCGGGAAGAATGGGGCGACTATGTCTGCTGGGATCAACGGACACGGGGACCGGCGGTCGTCAATCGTGACCAAGTCGGCAAATTCTTTTTCGAAACCGGATTCGAGCCAGCCCTGACGGGTTCGTTCCCAGTCAGCCTTGTCGATGGACAGGAAATCGAATGCCGCACAGTATTCGACGTAACGCGCGAACTGCTCGACTCGACTTACACACCTGAACAGGTCGAGAAATTGACATGGGCTCCTGCCGATGCGATTCGCTCCCTCGCCAGACAGATCGCCGCCAATCCGGAAAAGACCTCGTTCGTGTTGGGCATGGGTCCCAATCAGTTCTTTAACAATGACCTCAAGGATCGCGCGGTTTTTCTGATTGCAGGCTTGACTCGCAACGTCGGTTTCCTTGGAGGCAATGTGGGATCGTATGCAGGGAATTACCGTGTGGCGTTTGCAAGTGGTGCCGTTCAGTACAACACCGAAAATCCGTTCGACATCGAACTTGATCCGAGCAAACCCGGTCGCCCCAAACGCTACTTCCGCCCAGAGTCGGTGCATTATTTCAACCATGGCGACACGATTTTGCGTTATGGCGATGCCGTGCTGACCGGCAAGTCGCATGTTCCCACGCCAACCAAGGCCATCCATGTCACCAATTCGAATTCGTTGATCGGCAACGCCAAGGGACACTACGAGACCGTCGTTAATACATTGCGTCGAGTAGAGATGGTGGCCATCAATGAATGGTGGTGGACAGCCAGTTGCGAGTATTCAGATATTGTGTTCCCGGTCGATAGCTGGGCCGAGTTCAAGTACCCCGACCTGACGATCAGCGTCACCAATCCGTTCCTTTATGTCTTTCCGGCCACACCGCTGCCACGAATTCACGACACACGCAGCGATGTCGAAGTGGCGGCCGGACTCAGCCAGGCAATGGCGCGTTTGACCGGTGACCAGCGGTTCATCGATTATTGGCACCACATTATCCATGAACAGAATGTCCGGCCCTACCTGCAACGCATCATTAACGGCTCGAGTTCCATGCGCGGTTATCAAATCGAAGACCTGGAGGCCAAGGCCGCCCAGGGAATTCCTGCGATCCTGCAAACGCGAACTTATCCAAAATTCGTTGGCTTCGAGCAAGCGTATGAAGATCGTCCGTGGTACACGCGAACCGGTCGGCTGGAGTTCTACCGCGACGAAGATGAGTTCATCGACAGCGGCGAAAACATGGTACTGCATCGCGAGCCGATTGACTCCACGTTCTATGAGCCGAACGTGATCGTCGCGGCCCCCCATCCACTGCTTCGCCCCAAATCGCCGGAGGATTATGGAGCGCTGCGCAGCGATCTGTCGGGAGACGCTCGTCAGGCCCGGCACGTGATCATGACGGTCGATGAAATGCTCCAGTCGCAACATCCATTGAAAAAATATGGTTACAACCTGATTTTTCATACACCCAAATACCGACACGGTGCCCACTCGACATCGACCGACCTCGACATCATCGCCGTTTGGTTTGGTCCGTTTGGAGACATGACCCGGGCTGATCGGCGAATGCCGATGGTGGTCGATATGTATGTCGATATGCACCCGCTCGATGCGAAAGATCTTGGGATTGAGGAGGGAGACTATGTCTGGATCGACGCTGACCCGAAAGACCGCCCTTTCCATGGTTGGGAACACAATCCGGAGTGGTACAAGGTCGCCCGCTTGATGGCGCGAGCCCGCTACTATCCCGGGACGCCTCGCGGTGTTACACGGATGTGGCACAACGCTCACGGTGCCACCTATGGATCGGTTCTTGGCGCCTCGCAGCATCCCACGGGTTTGGCCCAGTCGAACATCTCAAACTACAAGGCGATGTTCCGTCACGGCAGTCATCAAAGCTGCACTCGCGGCTTCATCAAACCAACTCACATGACGGAATCATTAAATGTAAAAGAACAGTTCACGCAGGAAATCACGCAGGGATTTGTGCCTGACGTCCATTGTCCAACCGGTGCACCTCGCGAATCGATGGTTCGTATTACGCGAGCTGAAGCAGGAGGCATCGGGGGCAAGGGCTTGTGGCGGCCGGCGGCCCTGGGTTTGCGCCCCACCTACGAAAACGAAGTGATGAAACGCTATTTGGCAGCAGGGTATGTCGAAATAGTTTCGTGATCAAGAAGAATGTTTCGATCAACAACAGGAAAACTGACCATGGTGAAACGTTACAACTGGCAGATCGGACGCGAGCAGGAATATCCCTACGACGCCCCTCCTCCCAAGCGGCAGGTTGCCTATGTATTTGACACCAACAAATGCATCGAATGCCAGACTTGCACCGTCGCCTGCAAAACTTGTTGGACCAGCGGCAAGGGGCAGGAGACCATCTTCTGGAACAATGTGGAAACCAAACCCTATGGCGGTTATCCCCACGCCTGGGACAGCAAGCTGATGGAAAAATGCGGTGGCTGTGAGTGGAAAGGGGACAAGAAACTTTACACCCTGAACAGCCCAACCATTTTCGAGAAAAACGGCGAGGGAAAACCGCCCTTGGGTCACCTTCCCGAACAACGCGATTACTCCGCCCCCAATCTGGGCGAAGACGACCTCTCGAAAATGATCGATCAGGGGTCGCATTTTGACGGGACCCATGAAGGCTGGTTGTTTTATCTGGCCCGTATCTGTAATCACTGCGATCATCCTGCCTGCCTGGCCGCTTGTCCAAGAAAAGCGATTTACAAACGGCCGGAAGACGGGATCGTCCTGGTCGATCAGGAGCGTTGTCGGGGCTACCAGCACTGTATCGAAGCCTGCCCCTACAAGAAAGTGTTTTTCAACGTCATAAATCGGGCCAGTGAAAAATGTATCGGCTGTTTCCCGCGCGTCGAACAGGGCAACGTGGCGTTGTGTGTTGAGTCGTGCATCGGAAAAATCCGCATGCATGGTTTTCTGACGACGGACGGACCACCTCGCGAAGACAATCCGCTGGACTACATCGTCAAAATTCGCAAGTTGGCGTTGCCCAGTTATCCGCAATTCGGAACCGGCCCCAATGTTTTCTACATCCCGCCAGTCCATGTTCCCGACCCGTTCCTGGAAATGATTTTTGGACCGGGAGTCGAGGAGACCAAGGAGATCTATCGCAATCTGAGAAATGACAGGCAACTCCTGGGGGCATTGCTGTTATTTGGAGCCAGTCCTCGCATCATCACCCGCTTCGCTGTCGAAGGAGATGAAGCCATAGGCTGGGATGTCGATGATGTCGAATGTGTTCGAGTCCCATTTACCGAGCCAACCTATTTCCGGAATCATCTGGACGAGCAACACGGCGCTTATCGGCAAAACACTGTTTAGAGCCCAAAAGGGGTCTGACCCTTTCTGGTTTCACAGGGTCTGACCCCTTTTGGGACAGGCAGTTAGCAGACTATTGAGAAATGTATGTAGCTTGGGCTGCCAGCCCGAGAAGAAACAAGGGTAACAACAAGCTTTAAGCGTGAGCCCGTCACATGACTGAACAAAACAATTCCCGGATGATCGTCCTGTTTGTCGGATCGTTGTTCGTTGTTGCGATTACCATGATCGTCGTCGTTTTTGTGGCAACACGCCGCCCCGTCGTCGTCGTGATTCCCGATCCTGCCGGGGGCGCGGCTTCGGTCACGGGCCTTGCCTCCAACGCTTCAGGCGCCCCCGTTTCAGCGGGCGAACTGCCGGCCCCGCTGCCGACGATTTCGCTGATTCGAATGGAATCGGCGCCCGCAATCGATAATCCGCTGGACCCTGCCTGGGATGCCGTCGCTTCTTTCAAGATTCCTGTCGAGATGCAAAAAACGGCCGAGCCGATGCTGGAATCGCAAACGGTCAATGAAGTGGAACTACAGGCAGTTCACGATGCACAGCGATTCGTTTGGCGGTTGTCATGGGAGCAGGCCGAGCCTTCCCACAAGAGCAATGTATCCGAGTTCTCTGACGCCGTTGCAATCCAGTTTCCACTGAAGGATGGAGCACCTTTCACCATGGGTGGTCCGGATATGCCTGTCGCCATGATGTACTGGAAAGCCCTGTGGCAAAAGGATATCGACGAAGGCTTTCAGGATGTCACACAGGTTTATCCCAATTCCTGGTACGACCTGTACTGGTTCGCCAAAGGGACGGGACCGCAACCGGTCGCGACCGCGTTTGAGGATCCGGCCTCGAAACAATTTATGAGCGGCATGGCAGCGGGGAATACGATGTCCAATCCCCACCGGACACAACCGGTGCAGGAGATTCATGCAGAAGGATTTGGCAGTTCGACTCCCGTGCCGGACTCACCCGTTTCGGCCCGGGGTGTCTGGAAGGAAGGCCGTTGGTATGTCGTGTTTGAACGGCCAAACGATATTGTCGATCCCCTGATCAAACGGTTTTTTGAAAACCCCGAACAGCAATTGCTTGCACTGGCTGTTTGGGATGGGTTAGCCCAAAACCGTGGTGGAAAAAAACATATCACCAACTGGCTCCCGATGAGGATTGAAAAATGAAACGCCCTATCCAGTTATTGGCCCAGGCCGATCTGCTGTTGGTACTTGCCGACCTGTTTCGACCGCCAGAAAAAATCCGCCATGCCTTTGGCAATCTCAAGAGGTCTAATCTGAAGATGCTGGTAAAGTCGACCGGACTGCCCGGAAAGAAATTGCTGGGTGACCAGTTGCATGACGCCGTCAGCCAGGCACGGACCGCCATTCCGGACGATTGGTCGGGCTGTTATCGGTCACTGTTCGATGGCGCGATCCGGTGTCCCATTAACGAAGCGGCTTATATCCGGCGAGACAAAGGGGCGATCATAGGCGACGTTTGCGGTTTCTACCGCGCGTTCGGCTGGACAACCGTCGCGGACTCAGGCGAGCGCCCCGATCATTTGCTCGTCGAACTGGAGTTTTGCGCCATGTTGCTGGTGATGGCGGCCAGGGCGGAAACACAGGAACAGCGAACCACGACCGAATTGGCACTTGCTGAGTTCACCCGCCATCACTTGAATGACTGGTTGGGGCTGTTCACCGGGCAAATTCGGCAAACGACATCGTATTGCGTCTTGATTGAAGCCGCAAATTTGCTTGATCAGATCTGGCCTGCCCTGATCGCCTGGCACAACTGGGTGGTCGACGAGGTACCCGCTGATGTTCTTGGCATTTGTGCCGAACCGGAAAGTCCGTATGAATGCGGTGCTCCCGATCTTGTAACGCTCCAATCAAACAATTCCAGGTGAAGTCCACTGCGATTTCGATCTAAACCGAGAAGGAGAGATCATGAATATTTTACAACTGGCAGACACTCGAGTGGGAAAACTTGTTGCCCGGCAACCAGGTGTTGCACGCGTCTTTGAAAAATACCAGATCGACTATTGCTGTCGCGGCGGGACGACGTTGAGCGAGGCGTGCAAGATACAAAACGTTGATATGGAACAGGTCATTAGCGAAATCGAGCTTGTACAAGATACCGGTGAGTCGCCTGTCGAAACCAACTGGAACAAGTCAACACTAACCGAACTGGTCAACCACATTGTTGACACGCACCACGCGTTTCTGGCGACGGAATTATCAAGAATTTCAGGGCTGGTTGCCAAGGTATTCATGGCACACGGCGAAAAGCGACCGGAACTTGCCAGCGTGGTCGAGACGTTTAGGCTGATGAGAGAGGAACTCGAATCCCACATGGCCAAGGAAGAAAATATCTTGTTCCCGGCGATTCAATCGCTGGAACAAAATTCAGGACCAGCCTTATTTCCATTCGGTAGCATTGGAAATCCGATCGGCATGATGGTGCACGAACACGACGAAGTCGGTAAGGCACTACGCCGCTTGCGTCAGCTGACAGTGGATTACTCGCCACCCGCCGATGCCTGTCCGACGTACCGGGTTATGCTCGATTCGCTGGAAAACCTGGAACAGGACTTGCACTTGCACATCCACAAGGAAAACAACATCCTGTTTCCACAGGCAGCCGAACTGGAACATTCCATCAGTGTCGCCTGACGCTTTTACCAATTCGCTTTACTTCTTCGCGACGTAACAATTTTGCTACACTCGAACCACCAGGTGCTTCCATGAAATTCATATCGTTGGTTAAATACACCGAGCAAGGACTGCGCGACATCCAGCAAACCACCAGTCGTGCAGCCGCATTCAGGAAATGTGCCAAGGGAGCCGGCATCAAAATTACGGAACTGCTATGGCTCACCGGCCGGTTCGATGGATTAATCGTCTTTGAGGCCGCAGATGTCGAAACGGCTTCGGCCCTGATGCTCCAACTCTCAATTCTGGGCAATATCAACACCGAGACCATGCCCGCATTTGATTTAGCCGGAATGCAACAAGTGCTTGCAAAAATTGAATAGCGGCGACCTGCTTGACCCATCGACCGATGAATAAAGGCGAATTGGCAAGTTCTCCCCATAAAATAAATCAGGCTGACGTTGTCGTTGCCAAACCCGATTTTTCCATTTTCAGCCAAGCGGCGTTTTTCTCATAGAACGTGGGGGGCTCATAGGTCCAGCCTTCCTTTAACCGTTGCTCTTCCGTTCGTATTTTCTCCAGAACGAACGGGCCGGCTGCCGCAGAAAAGTGTTCGGCTTGTTCTCCGAATTCCACGTACAGCTCTTTTTGCATTTGCGAGAAACGGTTCTTCAGTTCCGTCTCGTCGCGATAATATTCCAGAGCGGCTGCGACCATCGGCCCGCCATGTTTGACCAGGTCCCGTGCCTCCCACTCGAATCGTTTTCGGACGCGGGCGATCGGGTGATTCTTGTGTTTGCGCCAACCTTTCAATGTCGTCCACATGGCTCGCAATACACTTGGGCCATTCACGGCGAAATCGCGATTAAAGGCCCGCAGCAAATATTCGGTTTCCTGCCCGTTCTTGATAACCGGATGCGAGAAATTAAACCGGAATTGGCCATGGTTGTCGCTTAGCGGCACTTCCGATTCGTCTTTAAGTAACCCTTGATTCTTCAAGTCGTTGTAAAGTGGCGTGCCAGCCAGGGCGGTGTACAACATGAACTGGTGGAAATCCGTATCATGACTGACGGCGTACTCGATGACCCGGTCAATGTTTTCTGGTGAATGATCTTCCATTCCGATAATCGACGATCCCAAAACCCGAATACCGTTGCCTTGAAGCTCGCGAACCAGGGGACGCGTATCAATGCCCCTTAATTTCGCATACTTGCTGGATTCTCCTTCCAGGCCCATCCAGACCCATGAAATGCCCAGCTCGATTAGCTGCTCCATGCTGTACTTGCTGAGGACGTTGGCCGAACTGAAAACGTTAAACGACCAGGACTTGTCGTGCTCCTGCATCAACTCGAGGAGCCGCAAGGCACGTTTGCGATGAAGCAGGAAGTTTTCGTCCATCACAAAGAATGCCTTGACGTTCATGGCGGATTCGAGTTGACAAATGACGTCGAACAGTTCATCGCCGGCGTCGTAAAAGTTCACGAACTTTCCCTTGCCTCCGAACATGGCCGAGGTCACGCAAAAATTGCAGCCGAGCGGACAGCCCACGGACGGTATCAAGGTTGCCGTTCGATCGCGCGGCTTGATGTTTACCGTCGTTCCCATATTGCGATAGTCGATATACGTCGGAATCTGTGGATGAACAAGGGGACGATTCGGATCCTCGCCCAGGTAATTCCGGAACCAGCGAACGCCCTCGCCCTTCACAATTTCATCGGCATCAATGCGCTCATCGAGGTCTGGCAGGTTGGCTACGTGCCCGCCCACGACGATCGTCGCGTCGCGCTGATAGTGCCGCACCAACTCGCACATCTTCCTGACTTTCAATATGTTGATCGTAATACTGCCGATACCGATGATGTCGTACCGGGTGTGCCTGATCTCCTCAATAAATCGATCCAACGTCGGAAAATCCAGCATGATGCACGGTGCTTTGATGTTCGCCTGGATGAATAACATGCCAAATGATCGATTGAACATTCGCAGAGAGAATGGGCCCTGAACTCGGGTGACCTGGTTGTGCCAAAGTTCCATCGGATTGATTTTTTGACTGCCGAATTCGTCGTTTTGTGCATAGGGACCGAAGACGCTGGTCAAAAGTATTCGGGCATCTTCGCCGCGAGGGTGTCTTCCGTTGTGCAAAGTCATTTCACTTCCCCAACACTGCATGCACCGACTAATAGTAGAGCGCAGGCTAAGGCAGTCTGACATCAACGTCAACTCGAATCGCTCTGAATCACAACGATTCCAACAAATGCGAGCCGTGCGAAATGGCGCGCTGTTTTTTGAGTCGGGAGTCAGGTTTTTCGCTTCGCAGGCACCGTGCGGAAAAGCCCGATAAGGTCAGAGGCTGCACACCGACTTTATGCACAGTTTCAGAGATCCCGATTCCGCAATCTATTCGTTTGGAATGTACTTTGGTAATTCGGGCGGGAGTTCGATCCGATTCAGGAAACAGGAAGTTTCTGGTTTGTGCCTGTATTGATCCCATAGAATCACTGGAGTGAAAACGATGCAAGTGCTTGTGGCGGTACCCGAGAAACATGCTGAAGCACTGGCCGACCGATTCAACGAGAACGGAGGATTCCATGTCGCCCGGGTCGTTGGATCGGTTCGGCAGCAGCAGGAATTCGTCCTGACTTTGCCGTAGAAAGCGTTATTAGCGTTCCACGTTTTTTCGTAAATAGTCAGCGACTTCATTTACGAAATGGTGAACCGATGCTTCGGCAATCCGGCGACCCATGACGGCATCCAGCGCCTTGCCCAATACGCCCATAGGCGGCTCATATTCACCTTCAAAATCAAGCTGCGTTTCGGTCGAGCTGATTGGATAGACGTGTAGCTGAGCAACCATTATCGGGAAAAGCTGTGGAGTTGAGGCGGCTTTCCATGCCAGTTGAATCGTCATTTCCTTTTTAGAGGCGCTTTCGAAATCTGTAGTGCTTTTGATGTCGATCAGAATCTCTTTTCCAATCTCAATACCGGCGATCTTGACGTGCAGTCCCGCGGCAACATTCTCAGCGCGGGTTTCAGCCGATCTTGTGGCACGATGAAAGACCTCGTTACCGAGCGAAGCCAGTGTCCGGCAAACGTTTTCGTAAGGATGGTTGACGTAATCATAGCATCGGATGGCAGCAGATTTGCTCATGGAAGGTGCCTGACGGTTTGAATGGACGCTTGGTTGACGGTTAACATGATTACAGGAATTTCGACACAAGCCGGTCTATTCGATCTGGGCGACCAGCATAAAATCGATCGATGCATAATGGAAGAGTTGTCACAGTACAACGGCTTCACGCGAGCCTTTCTATTTAACGAAACACAGCGGTACAATCGGGCTGGTGGAATCGAGCAGACTCTTGATCGTTACCCGTTTGAATGCAGCTTCGGTCGCCGCATAGGCCTTGTCCAGTTCCTTGTGCAGCGGGCAGAGTTTGGTGTGGGACTTCAGGCCCAGGGGACAGGCATTGATGCGTTCGATCGATCCGACGGCGTTGACCACATCAAGGATGGTTATCTTGTTCGTTTCCACGGCCAACTCGTATCCTCCACCAGGTCCGGAACGGGAACTAATAAGTCCGGCAGCAACCAGATCCTGCAACACACGGTGCAAGTAACGTCGCGGTACCTTCGTTTTCTCCGCCAGCACATCAGCCGAAACTAATTGTCTCGATAGCCCTCCCATCAGGACAACCGCTCGCAAAGCGTATTCGGCAGTTTTTGACAACATGACTTTACTCACCGTATGAAATCGCCGCAGGCAAAACATGCACCTTGACGTGCAGAATTGAGTTCTATACATTGGCATGCAGCTATTAGACTATCCGACTCGGAGAAGAAAAACAACTTTTACAGACGGAATTCTGTCCATGCTCAGCGAGAAAACGATCGAAATCGTCAAGGCAATCACGCCTGTCGTGGCCGCTAACGCCGAGACGATCACCCGCCGGTTTTACGAGCTGATGTTTCAGGGTAACCCGGAAGTCCAGGCATTCTTCAATCAGGCCCACCAGCATTCGGGTGGCCAGCAAAAAGCTCTCGCCGCCGCAATCTGTGCGTACTTTGTCAATATTGAAAACCTCGGTGTGCTCGGCCCCGCTGTCGAAATCATCGCGCAGAAACATTGCTCGTTGGGTATCCAGCCCGAGCATTATCCGATCGTCGGCAAACACTTGTTGGTCGCAATCAAGGGCGTCATGGGCGATGCCGCGACTGATGAAATCATTGCGGCGGTCGCTGATGCCTACGGGCTTCTGGCTGATGTTTGCATCAATCGGGAGAAAGAAATCTACACGGCGCAAAAAGCGGTCGTTGGAGGCTGGAACGGCTTTCGGCCGTTCGTAGTTGATCGCAAAGTCCCGGAAAGCGAAGTCATCACATCCTTCTATCTGAAGCCGCAAGACAACGGCCCGTTACCTGTATTCAAGGCGGGCCAGTTTATCACTCTCCGTGTCGATCATCCCATTGCGCCAACTTCACCTCGCAACTACAGTTTGTCTGACAGGCCCGGCAACGAGTATTATCGTATCAGTGTCAAGAAAGAGTCCGGTCACGGCGCAGAAAAACCGAACGGATTGATTTCATGCTATCTTCATGATGCAGTTCATCCCGGAGATTTGCTGGAAGTCGGTCCACCTTGCGGCGAGTTTACGATTGACCCGACAAAAGTGGATGATCGACCCCTGGTTTTTGTTGCTGGCGGCATTGGAATAACCCCGTTATTGTCGATGGCAAAGTCGCTGGTGTACGAAGGCGTACTTGCGCCCATCCATTTTTTGCATGCCGTCAAAAACAGTGCTACGCACGCATTCGCCGACGAAGTCCAAAAAATGGTGTCCGATAAGGATTTTGTGCAAACCTGTATCCTTTACGACGCGCCGCTGGAAGGCGATGTTGAAAGTGGAAAATGCGATCGATCCGGCAGGGTGGATGGCGAATTGTTGCGATCATGGACGCCCTGGCGGGAAGCGGATTTCTACATCTGCGGTCCAGCGCCGTTTATGCAAAGTGTCTATTCAGGATTGGAGGAACTGGGAGTTGACGAATCGCGAATCCATTTCGAGTACTTCGGGCCCAAACAGGAACTTCTGGAAAATGCGAAAGTATGACAACGGCCGCCTGCGTTAGTCGGTTTCATGCTGCCTGGTGTCGGCATCGGGATTGCTGATTATCCACGGAGGGAGTTCCGTATGATTCGGGGAATCTCCCTGGCCGAGCAGCATCGACCGCGGATTCGTCGTCTCGGTGACGGCATGGAACCGAGGATTAAGTACGGGTCGCGAATGCTGTGCCAAAAGACGTAAATCGGTGTTTCTCATCGGTTTGAACCGGCGCTATGATTCCGCAAAAAACTTTACGGTAACACGAACCGGTAAAGCGGCACGTATTTGTCCCCTTTAACCTTTCCAATACCTGATTAAACGAAAAAGTTTGAGGGTGCAGGATTTATCTTGTCAGAATGGACTTGAAGACAGGGACATGCTGGTTTGGTGCCATTCCCCTTAATGGCAACAGGTCGATTCCGGCAATTTGAGGTTTGATTTTTGAAGCTTATTGAAACCGGAATTCCATGGGAATTCAACTGAAATTTACAAGAACTGATCTGGCAAATCGATTTACAGCCTTTCGAAAAACTCCGACAATCATGGCATGGGCGATGCTCGCGAATTCGCTCGATCCGTCGACATTTCGTGGTAATTGCAGTGCCGGGAATCGATCGGTTCGCGAAACTTTGTAGTACGGGAGGCGGTTAATTACTTCGGCGAAAACACTGCGAATTTCTATGGTATGGAATTTGCCTTCACGATTGTTCCGTTCATTATATTTGACTGTATGCGGAAGCCCGCCCCTTCACGTTGTCCTTCCAAATGCGAAGCATGTTGAATCGAACGAAACCACTTGGCTGATTGGAACGATCGCAATCCGTGAATACAAAACGGTCGTTATGCTGGCGCATGACCCGTTTTTTGAGTTTGCGCCGGCATATGTCGATCGATGGCCGAGTCGATTAAGAAGGCGATTAAAAAACTGATTTCGGCGATCATTGGCGCATTGAATGGCAAAGGCAGCGTTTCCTTGCTGGAGAGGTTCCCGATGAGGATTCGGCGTCCGCATTGCAACACTTTTCGCCGTTCCCGTCGCAATATCGGCCAGCAAATCGATTTGGGAAACGATTTGTGGCTGGGGTGGGCTGGCGATGAATTTGGCCCAAGAAGTATCGGGGCGTTTTGTTGGTAGAAGGGCGAAATGGGGGCAGAAAATGTTTATCTGTTCATGATCGCTGCAGTTCTGCAGTGAGCGAATCGGGAACTTCGCGGGCTTCGTGCGCCTCAGGTCAACAAAATCAGGGGTTTTTCGAAACTTGAGGGGGTTGGCAGGGTTTATTTCTGAGTGCGGTCAACTGCACGAAACGCACCCGACCCAGACGCTTTCTCCCCCCAACAATGAGCAAGTTTGGTGCGTTTCGTCCATTTGACTGGAAAAATCGCTAATTCCGGCTTTTTGTCCGGTCGCCGAGCCTGGTTGGCGCGACGAGTTATGTGTAAAAACCGTTCATGGAATTACACTTCATCGATTGCGATCCTCTAATTCTCTTGCTTTGCCCGATTCTGTGCTCAAAACACCAAAACAAATGGAAGCTGGCCAAATACTCCTTGCCAAAGGGTTGCTCAGTGAAGTCCAACTCGAGCTTGTCCGCGGCAAAGGGGGCAATTTGCTGCGAACCGCAGTCGAAATGGGCTTTGTCCGTGAAGACGATGCCCTGAAGGCACTTGCTGAATCGGTAGGCATTGAATTCATCGATTTGCGTGAAGCCGAAATCGATTTGTCGGTACTCAAAACTGTTCCGCAAAAAATCATCTTCCGGCAAACGCTGTTCCCCGTACGCCGCCAGAACGGTGCGATCATCGTTGCAACCAATGATCCGTTTGACCTGTATCCGCTCGATGAAGTCAGCGCTTCCACCGGACTGTCGGTTATGCCAGTGCTCGCCGAACGAGCCGAAATCAGCAAACTGATCAAAAAGCACTTTGGCGTTGGCGGCGAAACTGTTGGCGGCTTGATCGAACAAAAAATCGAGCAGGACGGCATCGAGCTGCTTGAAGAACTTGAAACGGACGGATCCGAACTTTCGGAAATGGCTCAGGAGGCATCGGTTGTCCGATTGGTGAACGAAATTTTGCTGGAAGCAATTGAATCGCGAGCCAGCGACGTTCACATTGAATCCCAGGCGTCTGGCATCGTCGTCCGCTACCGAATCGACGGAATCTTGCACGGGCAACCGACCCCACCGGAAATCAATCATTTCCAATCGGCAATCATCAGTCGTTTGAAAATTATGGCGCGACTGAACATTGCTGAAAAACGATTGCCGCAAGACGGTCGCATCATGCTCAAGGTTCGCGGCCGCGAAGTCGATGTGCGTGTTTCTGTGATTCCAATGATCCACGGCGAAGGCCTGGTCATGAGGATTCTGGACAAGGGCGCAATGGTATTCGACTTGCAAAAAATCGGCATGAATGCCGAGACCTATGCAAAATTCAGCAAGTTGATTCGTTTGCCGCACGGAATCGTGCTGGTGACAGGCCCGACCGGTTCCGGCAAGACGACGACGCTTTATAGCGCTCTGGTTGAGATCAACAGTCCCGAAACCAAAATCATTACCACCGAAGACCCCGTTGAGTATCAACTGGAAGGGATCAACCAGATCCAGGTCCATCCGAAAATCGGCCTGACATTTGCCCATACGCTGCGCAGTATCCTTCGTCATGACCCGGATGTCGTGCTGATCGGCGAGATTCGCGATATGGAAACGGCAGAAAATGCCATCCAGGCGTCGCTGACCGGCCACCTCGTATTCAGTACACTTCACACCAATGACGCCGCGGGGGCATACACACGGATGGTCGATATGGGCGTAGAGCCGTTTCTCGTGGCAAGCACCGTCGAAGCGGTTATGGCGCAGCGTCTGGTGCGGCGTTTGTGTCCACTTTGTCGGGTGTCGTACTCACCGATCGCTGAAGACGTTCCAGATGATTTCCCCTGGGACGCGCTGGACGGACGCCCGTTGTATCGGGCCAAGGGGTGTCGGGAATGCCGGGATGTCGGTTACCGCGGCCGGATGGGTATTTACGAATTACTGGTGACAACTGAAAAGGTTCGCGAATTGGCCCATATTCGTGCCACGACCTGGGAAATCAAGAAAGCCGCACTGGCGCAAGGCATGCGTACCTTGCGAGACGATGGTTGGCTTCGGGCAATGTCCGGAGACACCAGTATTGAAGAAATAATGCGTGTTACTAAAAGTGATCGAATAGGCGGATGAAAATTTCAGAGGCATCTGAGAATTCAGGGGCGGCTGAGAATTCCCGGGAAACTGTTTTCCATTGTTTCGATTCAATTGTTGTTTCCCTTGCAAAGTTTTTGCGGCGATTTGACATGCCCGAATTTGTTTACGTAGCGCGAGACATGCAGGGCCAACGGGTCACGGGCGAAATGTCTGCTGCAACCGAGCGCGATGTGATTTCTTTGCTTTCCGGTCGCAAACTTTTTCCGCTGGAAGTCTCGGAACAAAAAGAAGCAGCAGGAATCAAGATTCGGCGCCGTCCCAACGCCCAGACGATGAGCACGTTTTATTCCCAACTGGCATCACTGCTGACCAATGGCGTCCCGTTGTTGCGGTCTTTGAACATACTCAGGGAACAGTCGAATTCCCAGGTTCTCAAGGAAGTACTGGGTGATGTGACATCTCGAATCGAAGACGGCACGTCGATCGGCGATGCATTTTCCCGACACCCGAAAGTGTTTAATGATATCGCCGTTAATATGAGTCGCGCCGGCGCCGAAGGTGGCTTCCTGGAAGATGCGCTGGAACGGGTTGGACAGTACACCGAGCAACAATCAGAACTGAGGGGGCGAACGCTGGGTGCCTTGATTTATCCCATGGTTCTGTGTGCTGCTGGATCGCTGATTGTGACGATACTTATTGTCTTTTTCGTGCCGATGTTTGGCGAGTTGTTTTCGCTCCTTCGCGAGCAGGGAAAGCTGCCATGGGCGACCGATGCCCTGTTGGGTTTTAGTGACTTTATCCGGTCATACGGTCTGATATTCGCGGTTACTGTCGCGTTACTTTTGCTGGGGTTAAGGGTTAAATTAGGAAGCGAGAAAGGACGACGCCTGGTGGATACACTCAAACTGAGGGTTCCGTTGTTTGGCAAGATCATTCAGGACCTGGCGGTCGCCCGATTTTGCCGGGTGCTGGGCACGTTGCTTGGCAATGGGGTATCCATCCTCAAGGGGTTGGAAATCAGCCGGCACGCGGCAGGAAACATGATCCTGTCGGAAACAATTGAAAAAGCGGCAGAAAATATTTCTGCTGGCCAAACGTTGGCAACGCCACTGGCCAGGTCAGGTCGATTTCCGGTTACCGTCACAGAAATGATTTCAGTCGCAGAAGAGTCCAACACACTCGACAAGGTATTGGTGAATATTGCTGAATCCCTGGAAAAGGGAACAAGCCGACGACTTGACCTGATGGTTCGCCTGCTTGAACCCCTTATGTTGATGGTGATGGCGATTATTATTTTGTTCATCGTAGTAGCGCTGCTAATGCCCATCCTGAACATGGGAAGTGCATTTGCCTAAACTGCACTGGTTCCCAATTATTAAAATTAAATCAAGTGACCGGGATCTGAATCGCAATGAGATCGGGATCGGTCTGAATCATTTCTCTAAAACCCGAAAAATATTACTGGAATTAAATTCCAAGACCAAGGAGTCGACAATGACCAGAAACCCCTGCAATCGTCGAAAAGGCCGTCGTGCCGGTTTTACACTGATGGAGATTTTGCTCGTCGCCATGATTCTCGTGATCATGGCATCAATGGCAATCTATGGTTTTACAGCAATACAAAAGGCAGCCATTTCCAAATTGACGGTAAGCGAAATAAATACAATCGAAGGTGCCTGTACGCAATTCAAAATAACCCACTTGCATTTCCCAAACAAACTGGAAGAGTTAATCACGCCGGTTCAAGGCATGACCAAAACACAATGGGGCGGGGCGTATTTAATAGTAGAAGATTTCAATGATCCATGGGGGCAGCCCTATAAGTACACGGTCGATGAAGTAAATGAAAGGGTGCTTATCAGTTCACCAGGGCCTGATCGCCAGTCGGGGACGGAGGATGACTTGTCCAGTACAAACTAATTGGCGGAGACTGGTGCGCCTTACGAACCCACGAATCCTGTTTCATGAAATGCCATGCACTCAAAATCTGGAAACCTGAACGCGAGGCGTTTGCAAAGCCGCGGCACGCAGTCAGGTTTCACTTTGCTGGAGATTTTGCTGGTGTTGGCGGTTCTGGTGGTAATCACTGCATTGGCGGTTCCCGCTGCAACGACGGTCTTTTCCGGCCAGCAACTGCGAACGACTGGAGATGTGATTCGGGCCCGTTTTGCCGATTGCCGAATTCGCGCCATCAAATCGGGTGACGTATACGGATTCTTTTACAAACCTGGGGGTGGTGAATACTGGATGGCTCCGGTCAACACCGGATTCCGATCTCTGTTAAATGGTTCACCACCCTCCAACCAGCACCTTCTCGAAAACGAAGTCGTTTTTATCGCTGGCGAAACGATGCAGGATGGTCGCAGCATGGCCGCAGCCGAAAATGTCGCCGGGGAATTCCTGACCTTTCGACCGATCCTGTTTTACCCGGATGGCACTTCGCAAGATGCTGTCGTCATTGTGCAATCAAAAAACGGATTGCAAATTCAACTTGAATTACGCGGTTTGACCGGTGTCTCGACGAAGTCGCGACTTTTGACAGGACAGGGGGCAAACTAATGCATTTTTCAACGTCAACGCGATTCCTGCTGTTATTCCCCACGCGAGCCATCTGTTGCCACGTCAGTCAACGCCAGTCGCGTGCAGGCCTGTCGTTGCTGGAAGTGATCGTTGCGATTGCGATTCTCGGTGGTGCGATGGTCGTTATCGCCAACTTGATCTACATCGGCTCCAAATCAGCGGGAAACGTACGTTGGACGAGCGAGGCGCAAATACTTTGTGATACCAAAATGGCGGAACTTTCGGCAGGAGTTATTCCATTGCAATCCAATGGTATGACCAGCATTCAGGAAAACCCGGTCTGGGCCTATTCGATCGATATCGGTTCAACCAATGTAAATGGATTGTTGAGTGCGACCGTAACGGTGCAGCAGGCCGACACGACAACTGGAGTTTCCCCGCAATTCAGCTTGATGCGCTGGATTCCCGATCCGGACTATGAACCCGAACAATCGGTGCTGCAATGATCAAAAATCCATGTGTACGAGGGGGAGCGAAGGCATCGTTGAATCGTATTTCCATGACGCAACACAGAAGGACTCAATCCGGGTTTACTTTGCTGGAAGTCGTATTATCGATCTCCCTGTCGGTTATTCTCGTGTCGGCAATCACTACGGCGATCTACCTGAATATCAATGTCGTGCAACGACAGCAAGTTCGTATTGAACAATCCCAGGTGGCTCGCAACGTTTTGATGATGATGGCCAATGATTTGCGGGCTTCCATCCAGTACATGCCGGCCGACGTGACGGGCCTTGATGAACTCGCCGTTTCACAGGAAGCCATCGCAAACGTTGCGTCAGGCGCCAACATGAGTGAAACGGATTTGAGCCAAATCGATCCGACGGCTTTGGCGGGAGCCGTTGGAGGCGGAGCGACCGACAGCGGAGCGACCGACGAACCCGAGGCGGAAGCGCCTTCCACAGCCTCGCAGAACATTTCATCAGGTCAATCGGAAGTGCTTCGTCCTGGACTTTATGGTAACTCGACGGAAATCATGATTGATATCAGCCGATTGCCTCGCCTTGATCAATACAGTCCCGTGGTACTCGGGACCAGCGGGCCAGTCAGTCTGCCGACGGACATCAAAACAATTGCTTATTTCGTCAATAACGAACAACTGGAAACAGACAAGTTTGTAATCAATAGCGGACAAACCCTGCCTGGCGGACTTTATCGACGCGAGCTTGATCGGGCAGTTGCTGCATTCAACCTCAATGTTTCGGGAACACTTGCTGCCGAGGGCTACACGCGATTAATCGCCTCTGAAATCATCGCCATCGAGTTTCGATACTTTGACGGGAATGATTTTCAGACGAGCTGGGATTCCGATGAGATGAGCGCATTTCCTTCGGCGATTGAAATTACAATTGTCGTCGATCCGCAGCGCTCGTTGCGGGCCAGCGGGCAAGTCGCACAATTGGAAGAAGTCCAGGCGTACCGGTCGGTCGTCTATTTGCCCGTATCGGAAATCGTCGCCGAAGAAGAATCGGGCGGTGACCCATGAACAAAAATCGATCACCGCATTCGCCGAAGCCCGGATTCGTTTTGTTGATCGTTCTGGTAACGGTCATTGCCCTTTCACTGGCTGCCTGGTCGTTTTCGCTGCTGATGGTTGCCGAGGATCAGGTGACACGTCTGGCTGGTCGACAAGTTCAATCACGATACCTCGTCGAGTCCGGCGTTGATTTTACCAGAATGATGTTGTCCTACGACGACGCAACCATCAAGGAAATGGGTGGAATCTGGAATAATCCGGGGCAGTTTCAGGGGATCGCGGTCAGCATTAACCCGATGCGGCCCGAAGAAATCGGCCGATTCTCGATCGTTGCCCCGGGCCTTGATACGGACGGGAATCTTGAGGGAATGCGTTTTGGCCTGGTCGACGAGTCGTCAAAACTTAATGTCAACACCTTGATTCATGCCGATGGCTGGCTTCCTGGAGGGGGGCGACAACTGCTCATGAGCCTGCCGTTGATGACCGAAGAGGTCGCGGATGCAATTTTGGACTGGATGGACGACGATGACGACATCCGTGAATACGGTGCTGAATTCAGTTACTATGCCGGAATGTCCCCAGCCTATGCACCCAAGAATGGACCGATGGATTCCATAGAGGAATTGTTGCTGGTCAGGGGAGTCACGCCGCAACTCTTGTTTGGGCTGGATAACAATCACAATAGTGTTCTTGATATCGACGAACAATATTCCGGTGACGCCGGATCGATTCCGCCAGAAATGCAGTTGGGGTGGTGCAACTACCTGACTCTTTTCAGCAAGGAATCGAATCTGAATCCATCGGGCCTGGAACGAATCAATATCAACTCGGAAGATCTGGCACAGTTATACGACGATCTTCGCAGCGTTTTCGATGAGGAGTGGACGAACTTTATTATTGCCTACAGACAAAATGGGCCGTTTACCGGTGAGACTCCCGAAGACCAGGAGGAAGGTTTTGTTGACGTCGATGTCACCAAAGCGGCCGAGCATACTTTTTCGCAGGTCATCGACCTGATCAATGCAAGGACGAAAGCCGACGCTCAGAACTCCGATGGTGAAACCGTTTCAATTGTCATTGACTCACCGGTCAATGAACTCAATATGGGAAGAACTATCCCGTTGTTGATGGAGAACCTGACGACGGTATCCGGTGACAATATTCCAGGTCGAATCAATATTATGCAAACGTCGCGCCAAATATTATTGGGCGTCCCGGGCATGACCGAGGAAGTTGCCGAGCGGATCATTCAACTTCGCGAGCAGGAGCTTGGCGATCCGGGACTTGCCGATAATTATCGCCGTTACGAGACGTGGATTTTGGTGCAAGGCATCGTGGATTTGGCGACCATGAAGGCGATGACGCCGTTTATTTGCGCGGATGGTGACGTCTACCGTGCGGAAGTTGTCGGTTATTTTCAGGACAGCGTTGCAACCAGTCGGGCCGAAGTGATTTTTGACGCTACCTTGCCGATCCCTCGCCTATTATTCTGGAGAGACAAGAGTCACTTGCAAAGTGGATATTCGGTCGATCAGCTTGGGGCGGAATATCAATCTCCATAACTAACGTTCAGAAGACTAAATCATGCCACACGTAGCACTCAATTGGGACGCGCATCGAATTCGCCTGGTGATCGCCGCTGGAGGAAAAGCGGCGATTGGCAAGGTGCGGTTTGATCGGGCCGAGACCATTGTCTTGAACGGCAGCGACGGTGATGAATCCATTCACGACTTGTCACCCATACAGTTGGCGGACAAGCTGCGCGCCGTACTTTCCCGTTTCGGAGTTACCCGGGGCGATGCGACGGTGGTTCTGTCGCGAAGCGATGTCGAGATCCGGGAACTGGACCTGCCTCCGGTACCTCCCGAAGAACTGCCCGACGTAGTCCGTTTTCAGGCACGCAATGTTTTCACTTCATTTACCGAAGACTGGCTGCTGGACTTCGTACCGATCTCCGGCACCTCCGTGCTGGCCGTCGCAATTTCCGGTGATCGCGCTAAATCGATTCGTGAAACCGTGGAACATGCAGGACTGAAGCTGCGACACATCGTGTTGCGGCCTTTTGCGGCGGCGGAATTGATGCGCGGCGAGGGGACCGGAAACAGGTGTCGTGTCATTGTTGAACCGCTTTGGCGGCAGGCCGACATTTCCGTGGTGCGAAACGACTTCGTGGTGCTAACGCGAACGGTCCGTGTTCCCGAAACCTACTCGGACGAACAGTTCGATGCGTGGTTGCCCGACGAAATCAAGCGAACGATTGCAGCGGCCAGTAATCAGATCGACTCCCGCCCTGTGGAAGAAATCGTCGTTTGCGGCGGCGAGTCCATGCATCAAAAACTCAGCAAGGAACTCAGTGTTTCGTTTGACATACCTGCCAGTTTTCTTGACCCATTCTCGGCGGTTGCCACGGGCAGTAGTTTTGAAAGACCCGAACAAGTCGATGGATATACGTCATTGCTGGGCAGCATTATTCAGACAAGCGGCGGCGGGAATTACGCCGTTGATTTCCTGGCACCACGTCGCCCACCCCAACCGCAAATCAACAAGCGAAAACTGGCTGTCATCGGCGGTATTGCGGCGACACTTTTGTTGTCCGGAATCATTTGGCTTTGGTGGACCATGTCGAGCCGCAGTACCGAGATCGCGCGTTTGCAAAAGGAAAACTCGGAAACGCGAGCCAAAGTGGAGGAACTGGAAACACTTGCCAAACGCATTGCCAAAATCGATACGTGGCAGTCGTTCAATATAGATTGGCTTGAAGAACTCTATCAATTAAGCACTATGTTCCCGGATCCGGAAGATGTCCGTTTGTCAAGCATTTCGCTTGACCGACAGCCGAACACTGCCAATTTGAGTTCCAAAGGACTGATTCGCGACCAAAATCAGGTTGACGAGCTGATTCAAAAACTTCACACAGGCACCTACGAAAAAATTGATTTGTCGAATTCCGCATCGAAAGATACTGAACTTACCCGTTCCATTGACGTGAATGTCCAGGTTCCGTTGCTCGACGTAAACAGGCTCGGAATACCAGCGTTGCTGCAACCGTTGCCTGTAGCCGATCCTCTCGAAGTCGATGACGATTCAGAAACAACTTCGGTCGGACAATAATTACCTGGCATGCCGGTCCGGTCCAAATAATATTCACAACCCAAACGAAATAATTGATGTTTAGCAAACTCTCACAGCGCGAACGAATGATGGCCATGACAGCAGGCCTCTTGTTCCCGGCTGCAATTATCATGTACCTGGTCGTCACGGTCAGCGGCTCGTTATCCGACAAGGCAGTTCAAATCGATGCGCTAACACTGGAGCAGCAGAAATTGCAATTGGATAAAGCGATTGCACAGCGTGTTGTTAATCGAGGAGAATATTATCGGCAGGAGAGTCTGCCTTCCGATATCAATCGTTCGCTGCTCGACTATTATGCCTGGTTGAGCCACCTGGCTGAAGATTGTCTTGGAGGTGCCAAATTCACAATCACGAAAGGAATGTTGACAGCGGAGAACCAGGGGATCGGTGATTTGATATTCAGCCGCCAGGAATTCACACTTTCGACAACAGCAAGCCTCCGACAGGTCACCGGGCTTCTCTACCGATTCAACGAAGCAAGACTTTTGCATCGCATAAAAAGTCTGACACTTAAACCAGAAATTGAGGGCGCAGGTGAGCAACAGAAAATGACGGGTCGATTGGTGGTTACACTCGGTGTCGAAGTAGCGGCACTTGCCAATGCCGATGCCGAACGGGACTTTGCCAGTGAAAAACGTCAATTCATGAAGCGCTCGCTGGACGAGTATCATGATGTTGTGACCCGTCGCAATTTGTTCGGGCTTCCAAACGCCGGCCCGGCGTTCTCAATTTCGGGTTCGCATGATTTCGAAACGGGAGAGGAGGTATCGGTTTTACTCAAAGTTGACGATGACGGTGGCGCAGAATCCCTGAAGTACGAACTTGTCGAATCCTCGGCAACCGACGCGAAGCTGGAAATTGACACTTCCAATGCGACGTTGACAGCGCCTGCCTTACCCAAAGGCCGACACAAATTTCTCGTACGAGTTACCGACAATGGCTGGCCAAGAAAAACTGACGATCTCGAGTTGAGCATCAATATCGATGACCCGGAACCCATCGTGACGCACGAAGCCGATCCGCCCCCTTTATACGCGCGGTATGCCTTTGTTTCCGGTTTCACCACCAATCTGACCGGATCTGCGGTTGTCTGGATCAAGGTCCCGCAACCCGATAACCAGACTCACCGCCTGATTGTTGGCGAATCGTTTGAACTGGATGGAAAACAATGGAAAGTGACTGTGATTGCCGGGGAACTAGTTACATTCGATGTCGAAGGCGAAACGATGCGCTTCAAACTTCGCAGTATCCTGACGGAACCTGTTATTGATACGGCGGGTATCTCTGTCAATCGATAATCGCAACCGCCTCGAGACCGGAAACGAAATCGACAACCGGTCTGGTGGACGATTTCCTGCTCGGTAACAATAAGGCATCACGAATTCCCCCAAGGCATTGGAATTGCCTCTGTTAATGCACGGCTGGACGGGTCGGACCCTGGTTGCAACACGCAATGAACAATCCGGATTTGAGCGATGAACGTTGCGCGGTTTTTGTACATGGTCTGCACAAAAGCGGCACCATGTTTCTGTATCAACTGATGTATCGTTTGTGTCGCGAGCGCGGGATCCGTTTCTTTTCGGCCAATCATCCGGAACCCAACGATCACCTTGTTAATCCGAATATCGATTTTGACTTTTGTGTCGGACCGATACGGACATTTGAAACCAACACCCTCGCTATCAGCTCCCGCCATCGCATTTGCCGATTGTTTCAGGTTCGCGACCCGCGAGATGTGCTCGTATCGCAATTTCATTCTCTTGGCTGGCGGCATACTGACGAAGGCTTTAGTTCGAATCAACGGGATAGTCGGTTAACGATCCAGCAACTGACAATTGATGAATACGTTTTGGACGCCCGGCTGGCAATCAGTCCACTCGTCGCGCGCTATGAGCAGTTGATGAATTATCAATTGACCGAAACGGATCAAATTGTCCACTACGAGGAGATGGTGACGGACTTTCCTCGTTGGTTGGCAAGAGTTGTTCCGGCATTTTGTTTTTCCAGTCCTCGCTGGATTTGCAGTAAATACGCTTTCAAATACCGAAACGAATTTCGGCCGGATCCGGAGCCCAATGCACACAAACGAAGCGTTGTTCCAGGTGGCTATTGCGATTCGCTCAAACGCGAAACCCTCGTGCGACTGGATGAACAACTCGCGCCGATCCTGCAAGCGTTTGGCTACGGACAGTCATCGGTTTTCCGGAAACAACGCCGGGTTTTGCCTTGAATTGAATTGGTGGATATAATCGTTGACTCAGTCTCCTTCGTTAGAACAAATTCAAATGAACGCTCTTGCCGGCAACCTGTTGATCGCTGACCCGCGGATGGCGGACCCGAATTTTTTTCGCAGTGTTGTCCTGATCACGCAACACGGCGATGAGGGTGCGTCCGGTGTCATCCTGAATCAACCCTCCAACGTCTGGTTGAGTGAAATCTGGGGGGAGTTGTCGGAAAGTCCGCTAGGTGAAAACAGGCAGCTTTTCCGTGGTGGCCCTGTACAAGGGCCTTTGTCGGTCATTCACAATTGCCGGAATTTGTCGGAATTAACCGTTTTGCCTGACGTTCATTTGTCCATGAATCGCAGTCACATTGATCAGCTACTGGCACGGGCAACTGACAAGTGCCGGGTATTCAGTGGTTACTCGGGATGGGGAAAGGGCCAATTGGAAAACGAATTGAATGTGGGGGGCTGGCTGATTCTGCCGGCTCGACTCGAACTGGTATTTTCTGATCCCGAAATCGTCTACAAATCCGTTTGCGAAGAGGTGGGTCGCGAAATTCTGTTTTCGGGAAGCAAGCCGGTCCGATTTCCTGCGGATCCATCACTCAACTAGTCGCGATTCCTGCAGAATGTCAATCGTTACTCCGTCATTCTCCACGCGGATAGATCAGATTAAGATAGTTGGGCGAGTCGCCAATTTGAGCGGCCGTTTTTCATTGCCCTCAAATTCCCGGTATCCGTCGATTCAGTATGTCCCATCGTACGATTGCAATTGGTGACATCCACGGATGCTCAGCAGCGCTCAGATCCTTGCTGGATGTCATTCGCCCTGATTCGACTGACACCATTGTCACATTGGGAGACTACGTCGACCGGGGCCCCGCCAGCTCCGAAGTGATCGAAATTCTGACGGAGCTTGTTTCGGTTTGCATGCTGATTCCCATACTGGGCAATCACGAAGTCATGATGCAGAACGCCTTGAAAAACCGGCGTGAGTTTGAGTATTGGCTTTTCAATGGAGGCAAGTCCACGGTGTTGAGCTATGGTGGCGACATGAATAATATGCCGATGCACCATCGGACATTTCTGAAATTTTGCAAACGGTACCATGAAACCGATTCGCATATTTTCTTGCACGCCGCCTATGATTCGGTCACACCACTTGATCGACAAACGGATGACTTGCTTTTTTGGCAACATGTTGACGAACATTTCTCTCCTGACCCGCATATTTCCGGGAAAAAGGTGATTTGCGGACATACGCCTCAAATGGATGGCGAAATACGGGATCTGGGTCACATTCAAATCATTGATACTTTTTGCTACGGCGACCGATGGCTGACGGCGTTTGACGTGAATACTGGCGAATTCGTGCAGGCTCGGGCCGACGGAAAATTGCGCGATGGACGCAGTACTTTCCCGAATTTAAACGGCCGTTCCGGCCCATCAAGTCAACAACGGGCAGGAGGCTCGAAAAAAGGCGACCAGGCAGAATCAGCCGGCTGGCCGTTTTCCGAGTCATCTCCATCCCGGCTGGAACTGGATGGCAAGTCCTTTACGTCGATCCTGAAAAGTGTCGGCGAACGATTGGCTCATACTCTCGATAATATCGAAGAGTATCCGGTTTTGAACAACGCTCCATCCGGCTGGTCCGTTGAAGAACTATTACGCGAAATCGACGAGCCGTTGCCAGAGACCGGTACCGACACTGACAAGATGCTTGATCGAATCGTTTCGAGGTATATTCCGACAAGTTTTAACACAACCAGCCACGGCTACCTTGCCTATGTTCCAGGGGGTGGATTGCCGGATTCCGGCATTGCCGATTTGATTTCGAATTTGACTAACCGCTTTGTCACAGTTTGGCAAGCGGCTCCGGCGATGGCCCAAATGGAATCGACGGTAATACGCTGGTTCTCTGAAATCATGGGTTACGGACCGGGTGCTGGCGGATTTTTGACCAGTGGCGGTTCAACCGCAAATTTGTCGGCCGTCATCGTGGCACGAGTCAAAATGGCGGGCGAGGATTTTCGACTTGCAAGAATCTACGCAAGCTCGCAGTGTCATCATTGTGTTCCCAAGGCGGCTTTTTTGGCCGGATTCCCAAAATCCAATTTCCGGTATGTGAGTGTCAATGATGACCAGACGATGTCACTGGATGCACTGACACGGGCAATTGACGCCGATCGAGCCGCTGGATTTAATCCGATCATGGTTGTGGCGAACGCGGGAACAACGAACACGGGCGCGGTTGATGACTTGCCCGGCATCAGGAAAATTTGCACTGCCGGAAATTTATGGATGCATGCCGATGCGGCCTATGGTGGTTTTTTCATGATGACCCATTTGGGCCGCAAGGCGCTGGAAGGAATCAATACAGCAGATTCGATTGTCCTTGATCCGCACAAGGGAATATTCCTTCCTTATGGAACAGGATGCCTGTTGGTCAAGGAACAACGCGATCTGCCTTCCACGTTTCATTTCACGTCAGATTACATGCCGGAATCGGAAGTTGACCCCTGCAAAGTGAACTTTTGCGAAATCTCGCCGGAACTTTCACGCGACAACCGCGCCATGCGAGTCTGGTTTCCAATCAAACGTCACGGTATTTCTGTTTTTCGGGAACTGCTCGAAGAGAAAATCGCCTTATGTTCCTGGACACAACAACAACTGCTGGAACTTGGAACGCAGTTATCGGCTGAGTATTCCGGGGTAACCCTGCAATGGGTGGCTCCTCCGCAATTGACCATCCTGGCATTTCGCCTCTCCAGGGATGGACTGGACCCGCGACAAACTGACATTTTGAACCGGAACTGGTTGGCGGAAATCAACCGACTTGGCTCCGTGATGATGAGCGGCACAGTCCTGAACGACCAATTTGTATTGCGCATATGCATCATGAGCTTTCGAACGCATATTGACCGGATGCAAATGGCGATTCGCGACATTGCCGGGGCGGCCCGAACGGTTTTGGGTAAATAGCCGGTTTTTCCGGGAGAATTGTTGCACATTGAATTGTTGTTGCCTGGAATTCCTGCATGCCTGCGGAGTCAATTATCGTTGGCGAGGCTGATCGGCTTCGCCAACTAACCAGATCGTTCTCAAACGTCTCAGGATGGGATCAGTGTATTCGCTCGTTGCTTGATGGCAAACCGGCTTCATTTGATTCCGTCTGGGGCTCGGCCTGCGCGCTGCTGGCGGCTTCCATACTTGAACTGACTGGCAAGCACGTTGTTTTTGTGTTCCCAACCGAGAAACAGGCGTCTTCCTTCACCGAAGATTGGGCAGTTTTTTCAATTGCCGAGTTGCAACTCTTTCCGACAATTGACACCGGACATCTCGATGACTTGACGACTGATCCTCGCTACGGACAGCGACTCAAATTGCTGAAGCAGCTGGTTGTGGAAAATCGCGACCGTTCGATAATGATTGCCACAAGCATTCAAGCGCTTTCACACCCGCTCGAGTCGCCCAATGCAATCGCCGGCCAGGCGATTGAAATACAAGTTGGCCAGCTTCTGCCCATGCAACAGGTGCAGCAATGGTTGATCGAAAATGCATATCAGCAAGTTCCGGCGGTTCGGATTCCTGGCGAGTTTTCGGTCCGCGGCGGGATTATCGACGTCTATGCACCCGACTGGTCGGCCCCGGCCCGAATTGAATGGTTCGATATCCATGTCGAGTCGATTCGGTTTTTCGATGTTGACTCCCAGCGCAGCACGGAACGCTGTTCAGGTCTTGCTATTGCGGGCCTGCCATCGGGCAAGGAAACGCCAGTTGGGCACCTTGCCGACTTTATGCCCGACAAGTCCATCGTAGTCCTGTTTGAACCGCAGGAAATTGAATCGCAATCAAAACAGCTGATTTCGCAGCATTCCGAAACGGATCCGCTCTATTCATTCGCGACTGTACAGAAGTCGTTTCTTCGGCATGCCGTGGCATTTGCCGGACGGCTATTTGCGGAATCGGATTTGGCTCATTGCCGATTTCCTTCGACACTAGTGGAGCAATTCTCGGGCGACATCGACTCGGTTCGGCGCGAAGTCGACTCGCAGGCCTCAGGACGTCAGCTCTTTCTACTGGGCAATTCATCCTCCGAAATCAGACGCGTCGCCGAAATCCTGAAAACAACAACGGTCGCTCGTGAAGATCGATTACATTTTGTGACTGGTCAAATTCATGGCGGGTTTCGGCTTGATCACCTCGACACAATCATTTTGGGCAGCGACCAGTTGTTCAATCGAAGCGATGTACGGCGTCGAGCTTCGCGAAAAAGCGCCAAGGCGATCGACAGCTTTATTGATTTGCAGTTTGGCGATCTGATTGTCCATCTTGCTCATGGCATCGGTCGATTCCGGGGCCTGAAAGTGCTTGACAAGGACGGGCATCGCACCGAGCACCTGGAACTGGAATTTTTTGGCGGGACGCGAATTTACCTGCCGGCCACCAAGTTTGGCTTGATCCAGAAATACGTGGGTTCGACCAAACATCGACCGCAATTGGCGAAGATCGGAGGCAAAAACTGGCAACGCCAGAAACAGGCGGCTATGGAAGCTGTGACCGACCTCGCGGCTGACATGCTGCAAATGCAGGCCAAACGAACGGCGCGACCCGGCATAAAATTCGCCATCGATACGGCGTGGCAACACGAATTCGAACATTCGTTTCCGTATCACGAGACTCCTGATCAGTTGTCAGCAATCGAAGAGATCAAATCGGATATGGAATCTCCACAACCCATGGATCGGCTGCTGTGCGGGGATGTCGGATACGGCAAGACCGAATTGGCGATGCGCGCCGCGTTCAAAGCTGTGGAAAACGGTTACCAGGTTGCCATACTTGTTCCCACGACTGTCCTTGCCGAACAGCATTATCGAACATTCCGCGAACGCATGGCCGAGTTCCCGGTCGATATCGCCAAACTCAGTCGTTTTTGCACCCCCGCGGAACAACGAGAGACACTGGTAAAACTTGCAGCGGGCAGTATTGACATTGTTATTGGGACCCACCGAATCGCTTCACGTGACGTCAAGTTCAGAAATCCCGGCTTGATCATTATTGATGAAGAACAAAAGTTCGGTGTCGAGCACAAGGAGCGATTGAAGTCGATTCGTGCCGAGGTCGACGTTTTGACAATGTCAGCGACACCTATCCCGAGAACTCTGCACATGTCGCTGGTTGGCGTCCGCGACATTTCCAATCTGGAAACGCCCCCGGAAGACCGATCGGCCGTTCAAACGCGCGTGACCCGATTCGACGATAACCTGATCAGGGACGCAGTCCTCCGCGAACTGGAACGGGGAGGGCAGGTTTTTTTCGTGCACAACCGGGTGGTGGACATCCAGGCTGTCGCCGACCGTTTGCAAAGAATCGTTCCCGAAGCCAGGATCGGAATCGGTCATGGACAACTGCCGGAGTCGGAACTGGAATTGGCAATGACCCGCTTCATCAATGGCCAGTTTGACATTTTTGTTGCAACCACCATTGTCGAGAATGGCCTCGACATTCCAAATGCGAACACGATCTTCATTGATGAAGCGGATCGCTACGGACTTTCCGACCTGCACCAGTTGCGCGGGCGCGTCGGCCGCTACAAGCATCGGGCTTTTTGTTATTTGCTGATCGACCCGCGAAAACATCTCAATCCAAATGCTGCCAAACGACTTCATGCAATCGAGAAATTCAGCGACCTGGGGGCCGGATTTTCAATCGCCATGCGCGATTTGGAAATACGGGGTGCCGGCAACTTGTTGGGTACTGAACAGAGCGGACACATCGCGTCTGTAGGCTACGAGCTTTATTGTCAACTGCTTGAAGCTGCCGTTCGCAGTCTCAAGCGTGTGCCGGCACCGGTCAACATCGATGTCGATATCGATTTACCTATCGAAGCGTACTTGCCCGATGACTACATCAATGACAGCAAACAAAAAATCGAACTCTATCGCCGACTAAGTCGTATTTCAAACTTTGAAGACGTCGTCGCTTTGCGCAAGGAAATGCGGGACCGATTTGGAAAACTTCCGGCACCCGTTGTCCGGCTTCTCAAACTCTCGGAAATACGACTGGAAGCTACGTTGTGGCGGGTTAGCCATGTATTCATGGAAGAAAAATATCTTGGTTTTCGATTTCGGGATTCTTCCAGAATGCGACAATTGGCTTCGGCAACCCGTTTCAACCTGCGAATTGCCGATGACAGCACAGCCTGGTTGACCCTGAAAACCGAACGAATTCCCCCGGATCAACTGATGGCGTTGTTGAAATCGGTCTTGCAAGCACCCCAAGTGATTTCCTAGTCTCCGCAAGCAATAAACGGTTTTTCGCCGAGATGGTTTCCGCAAACCTGCGGCTGAAGATTGCCTATTCCAGGAAAAGGTTAGCCGCATGTCGAAAATCAATAAAAACAGCGTTCATTGGTTACCCGGATTGCGATCGACCCTTGTAGCCGGAGTTTCAATCATCCTGTTTGCAGGGGGCAATGACAGTCATGCGCAACAGCCCCAGGAATCGACTGATCCTTACTACACTCCGCGTACCGAACTTTCTCAAGCAAATCAACCGGCGCCGAAAGATTCCTCGCGTTCATCGGAATACGTAAGTTCCATCGACAAGCCAATCACCGGCGCGTCACCCGACCATTCCGGATTACCTCCTCTAACACCCAAAGCATCCTCGCCGTTAATCGATACAGATTCGGTCTCGTCAGGTCAGTTGTTTGAACAGGGCAGGGTGCTCGCGCGAGTCGGTGGCTATCCCATTTTTGTGGCTGATCTGACGCTGGAAGCCCGGCAGATTTTAGATCAGCACATCCAGGACGCACCGGAGTCCATAAAGCAGCAGGAAATGGCCAAACTAATACCGCGTCTGCTTCCAAAATACATTCAGGCAAAACTCCTGTACGTCGATGTCGTAGGCGACTTGCCCGAAACGGCGAATCTCGAGGAAATCATGAAAACGGCCAGCGAACAGTTTGACGAAAGCGTAATGCCGAAGCTTATGGAAAAGGCCGGTGTCGAATCCCAGGTTATGCTTGACGCTCATTATCGGGCACTCGGCTCTTCCTTACGTCGGACGCGCGAGGCGTGGGCCGAGAACGAACTGGTGAAATACATGGTTCGATCAAAAATCAACACGGACCCGGAAGTTTCGCACCGCGAGATTTACGACACGTATATTTCTGAACGGAATGAAAAGTGGTCCGTCGTCGCCCGCGTTCGCTGGGAGCGGCTTGCCGTTCGTTTAGACCGTTTTTCCACACGGCAACAAGCCTGGGATGCGCTTGCTGATATGGGAAACGAAGTGGTATACGGTGCTCCGCTGGCCGCCGTTTCCAAACGTGGTTCCCATGATCCCATGGCAAGTCAGGGTGGCGAACAGGGATGGACCAACCTTGGCAGCCTGGCAGACAAAAAGCTTGAGAATGAACTTTTTTCGATGGCGTTAAATGAACTAAGTGACATTCGGGAAACCGATCGCGGGTTGGAAATCGTGCGCGTCCTTGATCGGGAAGAAGCGGGCTTCATTTCGTTTGAGAAAGCACAACCGGAGATCCGAAAACAATTGCTTGAAACGAAACAGGAAGCCGAGTTTCAACGTTATGCCGACCAGGTTCGCGAACGAATTCCGGTCGAGATTTTTGAGTAAAGCAGCGATGACTCAGCCCTGGACTGGCTTATGAACCCGGAGGAACAAATCTGCCACTTTGGTCGACTTCTGTACGACAAAGGCTTCGCAGCCGCCAACGACGGAAACCTGTCGATCCGGCTCGACGATGGCAACTTCCTGTGTACCCCAACGATGCACAGCAAAGGTGATATGAGTAAGGACGACTTGTGCGTCGTTGATTCTCTAGGCCAACAGCTCTCTGGCCGCAAAAAACGATCGAGCGAGATTCTTCTGCATTTGGAAGTCTACAAGCACCGTCCGGATGTGACGGCCGTTGTTCATTGCCATCCCCCGCATGCAACCGCATTTGCCATTGCTCGCGAGCCAATACCGCAGTGTGTCCTGCCGGAAGTCGAGATATTTCTCGGAGAGGTGCCAACGGCAAGGTATGAAACGCCCGGCACAGAGGCATTCGCACAGTCCATTGTTCCATTTGTCCGGGAATGCAATGTAATCGTTTTGGCGAACCACGGAACGTTGAGTTTTGGTCCCACGATGGAACTGGCATGGTGGTTTACGGACATTCTCGATGCCTATTGCCGTACGTTGATACTTTCCCGGCAGCTTGGACGCCTTCATCGATTTGACGAACAAAAATGCACGGAACTGCTGGACTACAAACTGAAATGGGGATTCAGCGACTTGCGAATCCATGGTCCCCGTGCAGGCTGCAATGTTTGCGGGCATGAATCCTTCGGAAAACACTGGGAGGACGCCGGAGTCCAGCAAAACGCCTTTCCTTCATCGGAGAAAGCCCCCGAATCTTCCAGCAATAAAGTGCTGTCACTTTCTGAAAACGACCTGAATCGACTTGCAGAATTGATAGCAATTCGATTGCGAGCCACTTGAACTGCGCGTTAGTCTGCGAAGACTTTGACGGTTTTTTGGTGTAACGACCAACAAAAACCTGACGAACCGGTTCCAATGCACAATCCACAATCAAGGCACCAGCGTTAACTTTCCGAACTTTGGGATATCTCGAATTACCCCGACGAGTGATTCATTCCTTAGGACACGAAAAATGATGTTTTGCCCCGGAAAAATATGTTTGACGGTATTGTTGTCTTGCTCGACAGCAACTGTCTCGGCACAAACGCCTGTTGTTACGAACAACTCGTCAGTTCAAGCCGCTGCGTACTCCACAAGTATCGGTGACCGCCAGGAAGACACCCAGGAACAGGCGCTTGCCAAAACGCTGGACGACAACAACCGTCGCCTGAAAGCGCTGGAGTCTTCGATAGAAGCGCTGAACAACGATCAAAAAGACAAAAGCTTTGTCGATCGTTTTGATGCTGTAGAAAAAGACGTTGCCAAAAGCATCGAAGAAATAGGGGCGATCGACAGTTCGCTGGATGATTACGTAAAAAGTGGTCATACCGACAACCGATTGCAGTTGATTGGTCGAATACACGCCGACTATTGGAACTTCCTGTCTGAGTCACCTGGCATCGACACGCTAGAAGGTGGCGATCCACAAGACCGGTTTGGCTTTCGTCGCTTGCGTATCGGCGTTCAGGGCGATCTCGACGATAATATGTTTTACAGAATCGAGATGGAATTCGCAGGCGGAAACAACGTCCAGTTTCGCGACGCCTATCTCGGATTCAAAGACCTTCCTTTGTTTAACACCCTTACCATCGGCAACCACAAACGACCCTATGGTTTGGATCACTTGAACAGTAGCCGATACACGGTTTTTATGGAACGCTCCTTTGCAATTGAAGCGTTCAATCAGGATGCACGTCGTTTGGGAATTTCATCCAGTGGTTACAGCGATGACCTTTGTTACAACTGGCGCTATGGCGTGTTCAACCAGCAGAATGTGCAATCGATCGGCAGTTATACGGGCGACGACTATCAACTGGAATTTGCCAGCCGACTTGCCAAGACATGGTGGTGGGATGAAGCAACTGACGGAAGGGGTTATGGACACATTGCGGCCTCCAGTTCCTGGGGTTTTCCTGACGGCGATTCCGCAAATAATCAGTCTCGATACCGAACCCGACCCGAAGCTGCTTCGACCAATAGATGGATTGATACCGGGACAATTGTCGGCGCCGAATCCTTCGTACTTGGCGGACTTGAAAGCGTTCTAAACGTGGGTCCCACTCAAATTGTTGGTGAGTATCAGGCCGTTGACGTTGATCGAGGAGCCGTCGGTGCCAACACACTATTCCACGGAGGTTACGTTTATGCATCGTACTTCCTGACGGGCGAACATATGCCTTGGGATCGCAAGACTGGAACATTGGGACGCGTCAAGCCATTTGAAAACTTCTTCGCCGTCTGTGACTGCGACGGATACTCACAGAGAGGATTGGGAGCATGGCAAGTAGCCGCTCGGTATTCATACGCAGACTTCACTGATGACAATATCATCGGAGGCGTTGGCAACAGTATGACTTTCGGCCTTAACTGGTACTGGAACGCCTATGCACACATGCAGTTCAATTACCTGATTGGCGATATCGATCGCGAACCGATTGGTGGTGGAGATTACCAGATCGCCGGCGTCCGATTCATGATCGATTTCTAAACGGTGGAACGGGTCGATGCAGTCGGATTGATCTGAAACCAGTCAAAAAAACATAGAAAACCAAAGTCAAGGGACCCCATCGTGACAATTTTTAATACCCGCAAATTGTTGATTGCAATCGCTGTAACACTCGGTTGCGGATTCGTTTTGAATTCATCACTGGTTTCAGCCGCACCTCAACAAGGATGTGACTGTTCCAGCAAAAACTGCACTTCGTGTCAGCGGAGTGGAGGCTGCGTGCATGGTGGCTGCGTTAATTGCCCGGAATGCTCGGAATCGTTTGTTCCGCCTCCTCAGGAATATTGTGAGTTGGCTATCACCGAAGGAAAAGAGTCACGGACCTGCTTCGAGGTCGACTACAAGTCAATTTGTATCCCCAAGGTCGTGCCCCCATGGCGTCAATGTTGCGAACCCGTTTGTGCAGAAGTACGTTCGGTCAAGTTGCTCAAAACCAAAAAATATGAATGCCCGAAGTGCAAATACGAATGGACCGTCCGAAAACCGGAATTCCAGCAACCTGCACCCGGCGACGCTGCCTATTTCAACCAGAGTCACCCGCAATCAGTTCCAGTTACCCAGGGATCCGCATCCTTGCCTGCTTACGCAGTACCGATACGATCCAGCGTGCCTGTTATTCCGGCCAACTCCGCGGTCCCTGTTCTGCCCGCCAGTTCCGGTGCCCCTCGATCGTTTATCGTCCCGTCGACACCTGTCACACCGCCAGCACCACCTGCCTCAGGTGCCATTGGCGACTATTTTAGTGGCCGTTAAGCGTAACGCATGCAATCAGGTTGATAGTTCGCGCAAGAAAAAAACGCTTTTCCTCGACAAGGAAAAGCGTTTTCGTTTTTTGAAAAGGAAAAGTGGCCTAATCAGGCTGGAGCGACCAACAATCCGTACTGTCCCATGGTTGCCGTAACGGCAAACTGTTGTCCGGGCGTCGTAATATTGGAGTACAAATACTTCAGGTCGATAGTTTGGCCAAGTACTTCGAATTCCTCGATTCGGTATCCACCAAACGCCTGATTTTTGATTCGTACCTGCCCCCGTGAAATACCGTCATCAATAGTGAAATCGATAATCAGGTCATTGCCAGTTTTCGTGAAGGATAAATCGTCGGTAAAGTTGTTAAGGCCAAGGAAAAGACCAACGTCAACCGTGTCACGTCCTGCACCATTGGCTTCATCGATCAAGTCGCGGCCGTCAAACATCTTGTAGTTGTACGTATCATTTCCGGCCTGTCCCGACAAAAAGTCGTCACCAGCGTACCCGTTGAAAGTGTCGTTTCCGGCACCGGCGATCAATCGGTTAACCGATTCATTTCCAATGAGGGTATCGCTACCAGCCCCGGTGGTCGCGTTTTCGATTTCTACGTTGAATGCAATAACGAGATTGTTTTGCAAACCACCAATCGACTGGAACGAACCAGGCCGGAGGTCAATTGAGGTGTCAGTAAGCACGTCGGATGCATCGATCGTATCGTTACCTCCGGTATCCCATATGGCATCGAACATATCCCATGCATTGCGGAAATAGGCCCGGTTATAAACCGTGTTTCCGGTATTGAAACTGTTCGCCCCGTAAATTTCATGCAGTGCAGCGATGTCGTACAGCATCGGACCCTGCGGGGTGCGACCATTTGTTGGGGGGGTATACGACATCACGCTGAAGTCGTTGGTATCGGTCGAAACTGGTAAAACGATAGGGGTATCGAATGGGTGTGACAATCCCATTGCGTGGCCGAATTCGTGGAAAAAAACAAAGTAGTTAAAGTCACCCACATCCCATGCATCGTATGGATCGGATGACGATGGGCACGGTGGATCAGGTGGCGGTGGGCTTATCGGACCACCCATATTAAACCGATTGAACATCATATCGCCGTTGATCGGGGCAGTACCGGGAAAAAAGGCATAAGCTGCTGTCCCCGAAATCAGGCAATAAGTACCGATGCGAATAATGCCACCCTGTCCGAAAATCCCTGGATCATGGTCGTTAACCTCTTCATAGTCAACTTTTATTAATTCGGACATCCGCACAAATGATTGTCGGACCAAATCTCTCATTTCGATCCACGGGCGAACGAATTCGTCCGGAATCGCGCCTTCCCCCTGCATGTAATCAGGATAGGTTTCCATAAAGCTGAATGTCAACTTCAAACGACCATCGCTGGCTGGAGCAAGGTAATTGAGCCACGATTCTGCTGCCAAAGACTCGATATAGTCCGGTTCAGTTCGAACGGTGTGCCGGGTCCAGTCACTCCAAAATGTTCCGTTAAACGCACGAACATAAATCTCGTCGAGGCTGCGCACTTCGTGAACACCAGTCTTGAACGTAATTCCCTGAAACTGAGTTGGAGTCACATTATGTACCTGTAGCGCTGGCAACACCAATGCACCATTTCTGAAAGTACCAGAAAGGCTGTTCGGGCTGGAATCGTAAAGTTCATACTTCGTATAAACAGGTCCGTCGTCCAGTTTGACCACCAATGCTGGCACGTTTACATGTAACAATTCCTCGCGAATCGAGTAGTCATCGCTAACCGAAATAACCGGTTTTTCGTTGGTGCGAACGCGAATGGTCTGGATATCGCTCCAATGGTTGCCATCGAAGGCCATGACCCTGATCTGTTCGTTGAACGAACGACTGGACGAGTACCACTCCATCCGGCTCAAGTCCGCAAAATTGACCTCAATAAATTTGTTTGCGGGCTGTTCGATTCCATCGATCGTCATATGTCCCGACCAGGAATGGGGTGTCACGTCCCAAAAACGAAGTTTTTTGATTGTGTTGTTGTCAGCATCCGAAACGGAAAACAGGTCCTTCATCGCTACCGTTTCCTCGGTCGCCATCTGATACTCCGATGGCAAGACAACCGGTCGATTAAAATTGAGCGCCGTAAAGGAATTGAATGTGGTGACAAAACTCCAATCCACTCCGTCAAATCCGCGGATATCAATGACGTCGTTGTTTGGTGCGGAAAACGCAGCGGTGAAAATCAGATTTGCAAAATCTGCAATTTCGATGTAATGCCAGTCAACAGGTGCCAGCACACTGCCATTCAAAACCAGCTTGCCGGAAAACTGTCCGGGATTGCGGTCACGAACTCGCCAACGAGCTACGGGATAGCCGTCAGGATCGTTGAATGATACCGAGTCCGAAATACTGATTAATTCGCTCTGCACAACGGTCCTGTCAGACACCGAAATCACCGGTCGATTCAGGTTTTCCTTGACCGTGTATAGCAGGAATTTTGCGTAATCACTCCACTGTCCTCCCGCCTCGACTCGAATGTCGATTTGCTCCTTGGTAATGGCAGTTCCTGAATGATAAACCAGCAGGTTTAAATCGGAATAGTTGTACGTCAACAACGTATTCGGCGGCTGCACTACTCCGTTAAACGTAAAGTAGCCGGAGTTGATATTGTTGTTGTTATCCCGAATCTGAAGCCGGGTAGGTGAGTCGCCATCGGAATCGGAAACCGTAAAAAGGTCCCCTAGTTCGACCGTTGTGCCCAATAGGACTGTTTGGTCTGCGGCGGTTACGATCGGTAGTGCCATCTTCCATTGCCTCTCAACAAGATGATTGTTTCACTCGTCAACGACGGTCAGTAATTGAACTAATCCGTTCCAGGTTTTTATGTGTTTATGAAACCAGTCTAATAACGATCCGTGGCGGATGGTGTACTCCAACTGCCGAGATTTTAGCAAATTTTCCGAAAAACTGCCAAAGCAATCGTTTATTGAAGGCCGTTTCGTTCCTGACTCGATCGCGAAATTTCTTGATTTCACCCCATTTTGGTCAAGCCGAGCCAATCGGGTACGCCACATGGGTACACCACATCGTATCTGGATTCGGCATGTCTTGACAATAATAATTGGCGACAAAACCCCTGTTTTGTCGAGATTTAGCTTTCGACTCACTATAACGGAAACGTTTTCGCCAACCCGAATTCCTTACACGGCGCGTATCCGACAAAACCATGCCAATCGGCAATTCAAATCAACATCCAATAGGTTCGATATCGTACATGGATCGAAACAGGTGAAGGACACCAAGAGCCATCCTAAGCCCTTCGGCCTCCCGCGAAAGGGAGAATTCTCCTCAGGACAATTCAAAAACTGCCCGAATTGCCCAAGAAATCCTGTTGATCCCCTTCAACCACCTGAACCCGGTGCCTTGACCTGTCGCAATATTCTGGTTGTCGAATTCCGTTTATGCCGCTGGCGTTGAAATTTTGAACCGGTTTATCCGTAAAAACTCCATTTCCTCTCGCCGTTTCCCCTCGACCAGTTCCACCAGTGCTTTTCCGATCACCGGTGCAAACTTGAAACCGTGTCCGGAAAACCCGCAAGCCACAGCCAAAGTTCCCGCAGGATCGATTGTATCAACGACAAAATGTTCATCGGGAGACATGGTGTACATGCAAACGCTGTGTCCGCAATGCGTGGCCTGCGGCGCATCTAAATGTTGAAATACAAATCTGGAGACTCGTTCCAAATCATGGCTGTCGAGACTTCGATCGAGGTTCAACGGATCGGCGACCGGAGTTTTTCCGCTGTGCTCCGCGACCTTGATTCCATTGCCATCGAAATCCGGGAACCCATAAAAAAATCCTTGTTCCGTTTCAAAAAAGTAAACCGGACAGCGCTTGGCAAGCGTCAGGTTTGGCTGACCGGTCTGGAACCAGTGCTGGTGTTTTGCGAGCACTTGCAGGTTGCATCCAATATCTGCAAGAAACTCGGGGGCCCATGCACCCACGGTTACAATCAGCCGCCGGGTCAAATATTCTCCCCCGTCCGTATCAATCTCCCATATTCCATCTTGATTCAATTCCCAACCACGCACGGAAACATCATCGAAAACGTGTGCCCCTGCACGTTTCGCAAGTGCCACCATTGTTTTCACGCATTGCTCAACATGCAGATATCCAGCGACCGGCTCGAATAGCCCGACGGTATTTGAATCAAAAAGAAACATGGGAAATTGCGACTGCAACTCGGCGAAACTGAATGAGTGCAATTGCAATCCGTGACAATCGGCACTCTTGCGGATTCCACCAATAATCGGACCGTCCGGTCGACCGACTTGCAGCAATCCGCATTGCTCAAACAAGTGTTCGCCACTTGCTTTCTCAAGTTCCGCCCACCATCGATACGCTTCCAGAGCCAGCGGCACATAGTCGGGATGTTCGAAATACGCCTGACGAATGATGCGAGTCTGGCCGTGACTGCTTCCTCGATCGTGCCCGGCCGGAAATCGATCCAACCCAAGGACGGACCATCCGCGCCGTGTGGCATGGAACAGCGCAGCACTTCCCATCGCACCTGTTCCGATCACCGCACAGTCAAACGGCTTTTTCATATTGCAACCATTCCCCGTTTCCGGTTATCGAAAGGCCATCAGCACCTGACGCTGGCAGATTTGTCGAATCGAATCTTCGTCTCGCAGATGGCGCGTCTCGATTCCTTCGGCGACCAGTGGTGCACACATGTTGCCGAATTGCTCTTCATCGAAGCAGTTGATAATCGCCGTTACGGCAAAGCCCTGACGGCGCAGTTGCCCGAGTGTCACGCCGACCTCCAGGTCGACTCGCGAAAGAACCGCGATGATCGTCGCGTCTCGCGGCAAGCGCTGCTGGACCTGGGCCACGAATTCAAAAAAGTCCAAACCGTCCGATTTCTCGAGCCGAGCTAACGTTTGCAAAATCGTCATGAACTGGTGATCGCTGCGCTGTGTTGGCACGACCACAGGTTGGAGCCGGTCATTTTCAGTATCCATTGTTGCCGATCGCTGCGCTTCGTTGCGCGTTCGCCGATCACCTTGCCATCCCTCCACACGAATCCTGTCAGCGGCGTCGCGTCCATTCGAAACAAGTCCGACCTGCTGCCGCATCTGGTGAACCGCATTGGCGATACTTGCCGCACAGGAAACCGCCAATTCACTTCTGACCGGCTCGTCGTTTTTTTGAAACGACGTCGTGTGAAAATCAAGTAGAATCGAGGCACCGGCAACCGACGATGCCTCATAGACCTTGCTTTGCAATTGCCCCGTTCGCGCCGTGGCGCGCCAGTGGATTCTGGATAGCGAGTCACCGTTTTGATAATTCCGGATGCCAGCGATTCGAGTCGGGTCTTCGAACAGCCGGTGCGTCATCACGATTTCACCGATCGGCCGTCGTGAGGCCAGATCATAACCCTCCAGTTCAATGAAACGCGGATGCACAAGCAGATAATCGGGTTCCTGCAATACCCGAAAACGGCGGTTCAATCCGAACAAGTCCCCCGATTCAGCCACCATGGGCCCGATTTGATAATAGCCGCGACGATGACATTTCAACTGATAAAACATTTGCTGCTGGCCGTCGCGAAAATCGGTGACTTCGATATGTCGGCCTGTGACTTCCAGTCCTTGACCACGAGTTCCCGGAGCGGCACCGTGCAACATATCTTCGATCAGAACCCACGAAATTGGCAGCTTGCCCGTATTTGTCGCCTTGATTGCTACGGAGACTACGTCCCCTGTCTCGGCGACCCGCTGTTTGATTTTCCGTTTCGCCGAAACGGAATTGATCCAACCCGTCGAAAAAATATGACTCAGGAAGAAAACGACCACCAGTACATAGGCCGCGTAAACCAGCAGCCCAAGATTCAACAGCCACGCGACCGCCAGCAGAATCAGGGCTACGATCACGATCATTGGGCGGATCCGGCTTCGATGACGGGGACGGCGATTCGATCAAGAAGTTCTTCGATGATTCGTGCACCCGTGATCTTTCGCAAGCGACTTTCCGGTTTCAAAATCACCCGGTGTGTCAACACAGGCGCGGCTATCGCCTTGACATCGTCTGGCAAAACAAAGCTGCGACCACGCATGGCGGCCAACGATTGACCGGCCCGAAAAAGTGCTATTGAGGCCCGCGGACTGGCACCCAAACTCAAATGTTCATGATCGCGGGTTTGCGTTACCAATTGCAATATGTACTGACTGATTTTTGGATCGACGTGAACCTGACGAACGGCGTTTTGACAGTCAATGATTACACTGGCGGCAACAACAGGTTGAATCGTTTCGATGGGATGTTGCAGTTGCAGTTTGCTCAACATAGCCAGTTCGTCGACCATGGCTGGATACCCGATATTGAATTTCATCAGAAATCGATCGAGTTGCGCCTCGGGCAGGGGGAAAGTTCCTTCGTGGTCAACCGGGTTCTGCGTGGCAATCAGCAAAAAGGGCTTTTGAAGCTGGTGCGTCGTCCCGTCGACTGTAACCGAGCCTTCAGCCATAGCTTCCAGAAACGCCGCCTGGGTTCGGGGTGTCGTTCGGTTGATTTCGTCGGCAAGTACAATGTTGGAAAAGACCGGACCTTCGCGAAATTCGAACTCGATCGTTTTTTGATTGAATATCGATGCCCCGGTGACATCCGACGGCAACAAGTCGGGTGTGCACTGAATCCGACGAAACTCGCATCCGACGCTACGGGCGAGCGCTCGGGCCAACATCGTTTTCGCCACACCGGGAACATCTTCCAACAAGACGTGTCCTTCACAAAACCACGACACCAGCGAGTAAACAATCTGCTGCCGTTTGCCGACAATGACATTCTCTACGTTGCGAATGATCGTTTTGGCAGTGTCCTGGACAACCTTCATGGCAATGCAAGCATACTCGTGCTGGTAGAGACTTCGGACGGGCTGAAACGATTCCTGGACGAACAACGGTTGTAAATTATAACAGCAGCAGCGATTGCATGCTGTATCCCTGGAACGGGTCGCTGGCTTTCTATTGACGCCCGGATCAACTGTTGAAATCATCCCGGCACAAACCCGTTCCATTCGTTCGTTGTTTGCCGCTTCGCCGTGTCTGTTCAGCTACACGTCCGCCCCTTGTTATGAGGTGTTTCTCAATGAAGTTCCGATTGATGGTCGTTTTTGTCGCCCTGATCAGCCTGGTCAGTGCTGGATGCATTAGCGGACCAGGCGCACGAACGGGAACAGCCTTTGGTGGCCTGGGAGGTGCCCTTGTTGGCGCCGCAGCCGGCGCACAAAAAGGCAAGTCACTGGAAGGAGCAGCAATCGGCGCTCTGGCCGGATCGGCATTGGGTGGTGCTATTGGAAACTCAGCCGATCGTGACACCGAGCGTTGGGAAGCGGACCAGGTTGCTTACCAGCAAGAAGTGCTTGCCCGTTCTGTTTCGATGGATCAAGTCATCCAAATGACGCAGTCAGGGCTTGGGGAGCAAGTTATTTCGAACCAGATTCGAACGCAGGGGGTCGCCGCTCCGTTAACAACAAACGACCTGGTGATGCTGAAGCAAAGTGGAGTAAGTGACAACGTCATTTCTGCCTGGCAACAACAGTCGCAGATTCAGCCTGCTGCCATCCCGCCGCGTCAAGTGATTGTTCGCGAACATTGGGTCGAACCGGCCTATGGACCCGATTGTTATTATTACGGGCCGCGGCATTGTGCACCTCATGCCGGCATTCATTTTCGCTTTTAGTTGTGCCGATCGCGCACCCTCCAGTAACTGAACCGATACAGCAACAGGCTGACGGCCTTTCGACTGAACTTCGTGACTCGATTCAACGACGATGCTCGCTTTTGTCGGAGCACACCACTTCGATATTGATCGACAAGGCACCCTTTTCACAGGCCACGTTTTCCCATTCCCGTCGCGTAAGATCCAGAGGATTGCAGGAATCGGCAACAACGTCCATTCCCAGTCGTAGATTGTCCGCTGCAATCCGGTACCGGGCATCGCTCTTGAATAAACAGCAGTCTGATCTGCAACGTGGGTTAACCGCCTTGTTGCCCGCACTCGTGCCTCAAAGTGTCCTCGTTTGTCCACCGTCAATATCAATGATCGCGCCTTGACAATAACTGGAAAGTGGCGAGGCCAGAAAGAGCACTGCCGACGCGATTTCCGAAGGTTCACCAAAACGGGAAACTCCGAGCTTCTCAGCCATTTCAATAGCAGCGTCGGCTTCACTCAGTCCCCGTTCAGCTGCGTAATTGGCAATTCGTCCCTTCAATCGCTCCGTCGCGATTGAGCCAGGGTTTATTGCGTTCACTTTCACACCATCCTGCTGTCCACGATGTGCAAGTGCCTTTGTAAGATTGAGGAGCGCCGAGTTAACGGAACCACCGATTGTGAACTCAGCGGACGCAGTTCGACCACCCACCCCAACGATGTTCACAATCCCGCCTTGCGATCGAATCAAATGAGCCCAGACGGCCCGGGAGCACCGAACGGCGCAAAAGAACTTGAGCGAGAACCCGTCATCCCAGTCTTCTTCTGTTAACTTCAGGAAATCGCCACGCCTGGTTGCCCCTGCATTGTTCACCAGCAGATCAATTCCACCCAACTGCTTGACGGCGAATTCGATCAGGTCGGCCGGGATGTTTTTCTCCCTCAAATCGGCCACGAAAATGCGCGTGTCAGTTTCGCACGTCGATGCAACCTCTTTTAATGCTTCCTCAGATCGGGCTGATAACACGAGTCGCATACCCTCGCTCGCAAGTCGAGTGGCTATGGCTCGCCCAATACCCCGACTGGCACCTGTAATAACAGCAACCTTGTTTTTAATGTTCGTGTCCATGAAAACGAGGGCATTGCTGCCAAACAACGATTGGAATGACCGGACTTGAAAACGGTTTGAAGCAAAAATGGATGCCGGAATTGTATGCGATGTTGATGGCATCGGTCGATCGGTTGGCTACTTGTTAAAGCGAGTCTCCATCGTAACCGGCTGGCCTTTCCAGCACTAAATCAAAAAAGTCCAGGTAACTGGCAGCCATTCGCCAATATCGCGGCATTTGCGACGAACCGCTCCATGCCAATGTCGTTGATCGCTCCGCGATCAAAACCAAAACCATGATCGCGGAGCGATCAACGACCATAACGAGGTACCATCGTGTCGAAAACCAAAGTTCTTTATTCCGGCGCAATCTGCATTGCAACGATTGTTGGTGTTTTGCTTCCCGGATTCTGTTATGCCCTGCAACTGGATGCCATTGCTCCAGCCGAAACAACCAGCCGATCGCAGTTTATCCGATTGAGCGGTCCGTCCGACAATCCATCGGCGCTTGAAACGGCCATCACCCGGTACACCAGTGCCAAACATCCGGGCATTTCGGTTGACCTGGTCGGAGCGGTTCATATCGGGGACGAGTTGTACTATGCAACGCTAAACGAGTTGTTCAAGGATTACGATGTCATGTTGTATGAACTAGTGGCCGAAGCAGGAACTCGCGTACCGGATGGAGGAGGGGATCGAACTGGCAACCCAATCTCGTTTCTGCAAACATCGGCGCAAAAGTTTCTGGGTCTGGCTTCGCAACTTGAAAAAGTTGACTACTCACCCGCCAACTTTCGCCACGCCGACCTGAGCCCTGCTGATCTTGCGACAAAGATGAAAGAACGAGGAGACACCGGCTGGTCCCTGGCGCTTGGCGCGATGTCCGAAATGATGGATCGGTCTTCAAAGGCCAGGCAATCATTCTCCGGCGAGGAAAACACCGATGGGGAAAACGTGTTCGAATTGCTTTCCAATCCGCAAAAAGCCAAACTCTTTATGGCTCGACAATTCGGAGACCCGGCCATGATGGAATTGGGGCTTGGAAAAAAACTGAATCAACTCATCGTCAATGACCGAAACGAAGCGGCGATGGCGGTTCTGGATGACGAACTTGGCAAAGGGACAAAACGAATTGCCATTTTCTATGGTGCTGCCCACTTCCCCGATTTCGAGGAGCGGCTGGCGACACGTGAATTCAGGCCGACCGGACAGTCGTGGTTGTCAGCCTGGGACTTGACCAGGCCGGTCGCGACGAACGATGGCGAGCCCATGTCGTTGCTGATGCAATTGATGAAAGAACTGGAACGATAAAGGGCAGTTTCAAGCCGCGCTGGTCGTTCACAGCAATTAAAGTCCATGTTCGACAATGTATCGTTCGGCATCGAGGGCCGCCATGCACCCGGTTCCGGCAGACGTGATCGCTTGTCGATAATAGTCGTCGGCCACGTCGCCGGCAGCGAATACCGCTTCGCGACTTGTGTTCGTTCGAAACCCTTTGGTCCATTTGATATAGCCCTTGGCATTGGTTTCGACTTTTCCAGCAAGAAACGCTGTGTTGGGTGTGTGACCGATCGCCACAAACATCCCACCCATGGGCAATTCCAGTTCATCGTCCCCAACGGTGCTGGCCAGTTTCAAACCAGTGACCTTGTTGCCATCGCCCAGAACTTCGGAGACGGAACGATTCCACAACACCTTGATTTTCGGATGTGAAAGTGCGCGTTCCTGCATGACTTTCGACGCGCGAAATTGATCGCGTCGATGGACCAGATAAATCGTATCGGCATCCTTGAGGTTGGCGAGGTAGGTCGCTTCCTCGATGGCGGAGTCACCTCCGCCAATGACCGCCAGGGGCTTGCTACGGTATATCGGCAATGCTCCATCACAAACGGCGCAGGCACTAACGCCCTTGTTTTTGTATTTTTCTTCCGATGGCAGACCCAGGTAGTTCGCTCGAGCGCCAGTCGCGATGATAATCGTGTGCGTTTCGATCGGTTCGCCATTGGCCGGGATGACTCTTAATGGACGCGATTCAACATCGATGTCCACAATATCATCCTCGACGACGCGTGTTTCAAAATTCAGGGCCTGTTGCTTCATCAATTCCATCAATTCGACCCCCTGAACTGCATAATGATAAACGCCATCCCGTTTGTGATCGGGGGCAGGGGGGAGGTTCCAATGCCGATCTTTGTCCACCGCCGTTTCCACAAACTCGCGAATGTTGCCGAATGGAAATCCGGGGTAGTTTTCGACTTCCGTCGTCCATGCAAGCTGTCCCAGCGGGATCATTTCCGCTTTAACCGTCCCTTCGAACAACAGAGGACTGAGACTGGCTCGCGCCGCATAAATGGCGGCGGCCCAACCGGCCGGGCCGCTTCCAATAATCACAACTTTTTCAGGCACAGATATTCCTAACGGTTCGATTGGGTTGTCGGATCCTTTTTCAGGATATCGCCTATTTGTTTTTGGGCGGGTCGCTGGACGACGGCCTGAAAAACAGCCTGCCGACGAGCTGTCCGAGCACGATCCCGACGCCGCTCATGATGACGAACGCGGCCAACCCTTGCCAGAACCCTCCCAGATCGGGGCGCCAGAGCAGTGCTCCTGCCGCGCCGGCTGCGCCCCCGATTGCGCCGCCGATTCTGACCGGCAAGCCGTTACGGCCATGCGAACCAGATCGTTCACTCTTCCCCATTTTCATCCTCCCGAGGCCTAACGCCGTTATTCACACAGTCGCGACAAGCAAAATCTGCACTGAATTGGCCGATCCGCGAATTCTTGCGCATTGCGATGTCCGCCACTATTTCTGCGTTAGTTGTTTCTGCACATCGTAACCAGGAAGAGGTTGGTCAGCGATGGCCACCCTTGCCCGATTAGGGCTGTGGAGGCTTGCCGGGTATCTGAATTGCAGTTTCTTTTCGTACTCGTACTCAGTCCCGGCGCGCCGGGACGGTACTCGTACTCGATGGATCTCTCCGTTACGGTTTCCGTACGTTGGATCAATCGAGTCAACATCGACACTATCCTGCATTTCTCGCAAGCCGGGAATGTGACCCATGGAGTGTTTACGTGGTAACCCGAATCGTAAGTGAGGTTTAGCGTGAATTTTCACGCTGACGCGTCGGGTTACGATTCGTTTGTGAGAAATGCGGACGCTCGCTTGCAAGCGTTAATCACATCCGAAGTTGGCGAAAACCTCCACTGATTTGCAGTCGAACGTGGATTTTGCGGCTGGGCAGGGGGTAGTGAATTGGATAGGATCAGGGGTCATCTTTTCGGAATTCTGGCGAATTCCGCGACTTCATTTCCGCCAAGGCACTTGTTTTGTCCGTAACGTACCAAAAACCACCGACCGAAAAAAACTTCAAGGGCAGATATGCCTTTATTTCGTTGGGTTGTCCCAAGAATACTGTCGACAGCGAACGGATGATGGGGCTGTTGCGTCTGGACGGTTATCAACTTGTTTCCGACCCGGTCGATAGCGATTTTGTTGTCGTCAATACTTGTGGATTCATCGAAGCGGCACGCAAGGAATCGTATTCCGCGATTGATGAAATGCTGGAACTTAAGCGCGCAGGCAAGACGCGCGGTGTTATTGTTTCCGGCTGCCTCGCCGAACGGCAAAAAGAACAGATGCTCGAAGAGCGTCCGGACATTGACAGCCTTGTCGGCGTTTTCAGTCGCGAGCAGATCACAACCATCGTCGATCGCATGATGGGCGACCAGGCCGAACAACGTTTCTTGTTTCAGCCAGCTCCGATCCGGGCACTTCCCGACGACGACCGATTGCAAATCACCCCGAAGCACTTTGCCTATCTGAAGGTTTCGGAAGGATGCGATCGACTTTGTACATTTTGCGCGATTCCGAAAATGCGCGGCAAACACGCGACCAAGCCGATGGATCGTGTAATCTCCGAAGCGCAACAGCTCGCCAGTACCGGCGTGCGTGAACTGGTCATTGTCGCGCAGGACACGACCTATTACGGGATCGACATGTACGGCGAGCCGCGATTGACGGAGCTGCTGACGGAGCTCGATCAAGTCGATGGCATCGAATGGATTCGATTGATGTACTTTTATCCCATGTACATCGACGAGCGGTTGATTCAAACAATTGCCAACGCTCGGCGAATCGTTCCCTATATCGATATGCCATTGCAACATATCAACGACACAATGTTGAAACGCATGAGCCGACGTGTCAACCGCCAGCAAACCGAACAAACCATCGACGAGTTACGCAATGGCATTCCCAACCTCACATTGCGGACGACGATGATCACGGGCTTTCCAGGCGAAACCGAAGAGCAATATCTCGAGCTGTGCGATTTCATCGAGCAACAAAAATTCGAACGGCTTGGCGTGTTTACCTACTCGTTCGAGCCAGATACCCCGTCCGCTAAATTACCCGATCACATCGACTCGGCAACCATGCAGCGACGCCAGGAGGGGTTGATGACGATTCAGCAAAAAGTCATCTTTGATCGAAACGAATCGATGATCGGATCAAGTGTTCGCTGCGTCATCGATCAGGCGGTACCCGAACACAAGGGAGCATGGGTCGCTCGAAGCGGGGCGGATGCACCCGATGTCGACGGGCTGGTGTTCGTCACGCAGCAGGACGACAAACTCCAGCCCGGAAATTTTGTCGATTGCGAAATCGTCGCCACTCAGGGATATGATCTGGTTGCGGTCGCCACCGGTCGACCCTCGTAAGTTTCAAACAACGGGCATCCGACTTGCAGACGAACAAGTTATGAATTCAAAGTCCTCCGCAACCATCTGGAACGTGCCAAACCGTCTGTCGATGGCGCGATTGATTCTGTCGATTCTTGTTTTTACCTTTATACCGCTCGGTTGGTTCTGGGCCGCTTTTGTTGCGTTTGTTGTCGCTGCAGGAACGGACTGGATCGACGGCTGGTGGGCCCGGAAGTATGACCAGGTCACCAAACTTGGACGGATTCTGGATCCGTTTTGCGACAAGATTCTTATTTGCGGTACGTTTATTTTGCTCGCCGTCGCGATGCGAGAATTTAGCTGGTATGCGTCGATTGCAGGGTGGATGGCGGTGGTTGTCGTGGGGCGCGAAATGCTCGTGACTGGCCTGCGCAGCTTTATTGAACAATCGGGCGGTGATTTTTCGGCCAAGATGGCGGGAAAACTGAAAATGTGGTTTCAATGTATCGCCGCCGGATCGTGTCTGGTCGCTTTGGCGCTAGTCGATGGTCAAACCGACGGGACGATGTCCGAGCGCGTTGTTGCACTTCCGCCCTGGTTGAATATTACAATCATTGCTTCGGTGTGGCTTGCCGTTGTGTCGACAATTTATTCGGGCTGGCAGTACGTTGCCGTCGCTGTAAAAACTATCGATCTCGGATCGCGATAGAGTCCAATCCATGCCGTGATATTGCGGTGATTTACATGGCGAGAATCCATCAAGCTCGTCAATCGGTGCAAAATCCAATTTAAAAGCGTTCAACGGGAATCCGGATTTTGTTGCTTCACAATATCATCTTGACCGCAACGTTCGCCGTGACAACGCTTGTTGGTTGCTGGTTTTGGAAGCAAACGATCATTGGGCATCCTTCCGGAACAATTAACTTTCCAGGCGAAGATCGCAGCGCTGCGGCAAGATGGGGACTGCTGGACGTTGTCGGGATTGGCTTATTTTGGCTATTCGCCCAGTCCAGCGTTGCGTTGATTGCCGTTTTTGCTACCGGAATTTCCGCTGAACAGTTAATTGATCACCCGGAAGTTATGACATGGGTCGCCTGGAGTGCCGGATTTGCTCAGGTGACGACAATGGCGTTCGCCTGGTGGTACCTTTGTATTCAATACAACTATGCGGCTCGGGATTTCGGAATGGCGGATGGGCAAAATTGGCCCGGGATCGTGGCTGGGGCCAGGGGATTCGCAATGTGGATCCCGATTGTCTGGTTGATTCAATTCCTCATGGTACAAATCATCGATTACCAGCATCCAACGATTGACTCGCTCGTGAAACAACCGCAGCCCCTGGAAATGCTGCAACTTTGGTTTGGTGCGGTAATCGTAGCCCCGATCGTGGAAGAGTTTCTTTTTCGTGGTGTGTTGCAAGGCTGGCTTCAACGACTGGGGCGACCAGTTGCGGGCGAATTGCCTGAATCGATTCTCCTTGGTTCGCGGGACAGAAAGGAATTCGATATTCCATCACTGACAGAATCTCCCGGACGACCGCTTCATTGGCCGGCGATCTTGGTCACTTCGCTGATTTTCGCATTGATGCATGCCTCACAAGGTCCCGCGCCTGTAGCCTTGTTCGTGTTGTCCCTGGGTATTGGCTACCTTTATCAACGAACTGGCAGTTTGCTGGCTTGCATCGTCATGCATATGTTATTGAATTTCTTTACTCTTACCCTAATTGCACTTGAAACCGCCGGTTACTGATTCGCGGATCAATCCGGAATCCAGCCGGGACTTTTTGAAATCAAGGGAAAGGACTTTAATGACGATCGGATTTGGCATCGTGGGCTGCGGGATGATTGCCGGATTCCATGCTCGCGCTCTCGCGGAAATGAATAACGCCAAACTTGTAGCATGCACGAGCCGTTCGCCGGACGCTGCCATTCAGTTTGCGAAACAACATAACTGTCTTTCGTTCGCAACCCTGGATGACATGCTAAAATCCAAATCGGTCGATGCCGTTTGCATCTGTACACCAAGTGGTGCCCATCTGGAACCGGCCCTCTCGGCGGCAAAGGCCGGGAAACATTTGGTGATTGAAAAGCCCCTTGAAATTACTCCTGAGCGGTGCGATCAAATCATCGATGCCTGTGCGGCAAACAATGTACTGTTGACGACGATCTTTCAAAGCCGTTTTCATCCAGCGGCGCAAAAGCTCAAGCAAGCGGTAGAATTGGGCCGATTTGGGCAACTTTCGCTGGGAAGTGCCTACGTCAAGTGGTGCCGTACCCAGGAGTATTACGACAGTGGTGCCTGGCGAGGGACGTGGCATCTCGACGGTGGCGGAGCGCTTATGAACCAGGCAATTCATAATATCGATCTGTTGCAATGGATCATGGGACCGGTGGCCGAAGTTTCCGCGTTTGCCGCGACTCTGTCTCACCAGCGAATCGAAGTCGAAGACACTCTCGTTGCGATTCTCAAATTCCAAAATGGGGCGTTGGGAACAATCGAAGCCACGACGGCTGCTCATCCCGGATGGCTTAAACGACTTGAAATCTGCGGCGCAAATGGGAGTGCCATTCTGGAAGACGATTCGTTGACTTGGTGGAAGTTTGCTGAACGGCTTTCAACCGATGATGAAATGCCTGCTGGCAACGGTACGAAGCACGAAGCCAATTCAGGTGGAGCAACCAATCCGGCAGCCATCGGATATATTGGCCATCGAAAACAACTTGCGGATTTTGTCGAGGCGATAAAAACCGGCCGGGCCCCGGTTGTTGATGGCCCGGAAGCCAAAAAAAGCGTTACCTTGATTGCCGCTATCTATCAATCCGTTCGCGAAGGTCGCCCTGTTCGAGTTTAAACGTTTTCGTGCTTATTTCCCGGGTAAAAACTCGCCTTGGATTTTGTCGGCTGCTCTGTCAGAATCCGCCGAAATGGCAGGATTCCTGATCGAGCATTTCCTGAAGTTGAATTGGTCTTGAATCTTAAAAAAACGGCTATTGAAATGGCACGAAAATGGACCTGTTAATGCGAATTGTTTTGCTAATCGGTTGTGCTGTAATCTCAACAGGATGCGTCAGGAGTAACAATGCCTTTGTCTCTGTGGGCAACGGCAACGCGGTGCCAACCGAATGGCTGGAAAAGGTTGCCAAGGAAAAGGGACAGACTTTCGAGCAAACGCTGAAGGAGTTACGAGTCAATAATAAAGCCAAACGTATCAAAGACCACGCGGCGAAATATGGCATAACGGAAGACGAAGCCCGTCAGCAATTGGCATACGCGGACAAACATGAAAAGATTCCCTATTTAAAGGCAAACCGTCGTGAAGCCTCGGTAGACTTCGAACTGAAATAAATCAAGATCGATTCAGGAACTGATCAGTAATTGAGTAACAACGGAACAAATCGGGATACGACGCTGGTACAAACCGCCCGGCATTTTCTGGAGTATTCGGCTGCCCGAATCGTGGTTTGTATTTTCCAGACAATTCCCTTGTCGTGGTGTGACAAGGCTTCTCGAGCACTTGGCTGGCTGGCCGGTCGCGTTTTTTGTGTACGCAGGAAAACGATCGACGAAAACCTGCGACTGGTTTTTCCAAACGAATCGCAAACGCGACGTGACGAAATCTCGCGGCAAATGTGGCACCATCTGTTCTTGATGCTCTGTGAAATCGCCCAGGCACCGCGCAAGATCCACGACACCAATTGGCGCGATTACGTTACGATCCCCGACAAGAAACTGATGACCAGTTATTTTCTGGCGTGGCGACCGGTTGTTTTGGTCTCGGGTCACTTGGGCAATTTCGAGTTAGCGCTATTTGTCACAGGAATATTGGGGATACCTTCCTATGCAATCGCCCGTCCGCTCGACAACCCGTATCTCAATCGGTGGCTGAAGCGTTTTCGTGAAAGTCGCGGCCAGTTTATTTTGCCAACGACCGGCAGCGCTCCGGAAGTCCAGCGGGTGCTTGATGGCGGGGGCATGCTTTCACTGTTGGGCGATCAGCACGCGGGGACGAAGGGTTGCTGGGTCGATTTTATGGGCCGACCCGCGTCGTGCCACAAGGCGCTTGCCTTGTTCACGCTGTCCGAAGGCGCGCCGATGATTGTGACCCATGCCGTTCGAAATGGCGGCCCCCTGCAATTGCTCGTCGGTTGCAACGGCCAAAAAGGGATCGCCGATCCGGCGAATTTGAGCCCGGAACTCTCCGACGTTGGCTCATTGACCCAGTGGTACAATCAACGTCTGGAAGAATTCGTGCGATCGTATCCGGAACAATACTGGTGGGTCCATCGACGGTGGAAAGAAAAACCACGTCGCGTAACCCGGGCACAGGCAATGAACAAGGAAATTGAATCACGAGCGGCGTAAGGACATTGGATTCCGAGGTGCCTGGCCGGCACGTTTGCGAATTGACAACGGAACGGTTTTTCGGCAACCTCCAATAGAGCATTTATCTGAAAACCGTTATGATAAACGATTGTATCGGCAACCCGCTTTTCACAATCGTTGCATTTTGAGTGTATCGGCCAACTGCATCTTGATCGAGTATCGACCGTATCTGAATACCGACTTGCCCGGTATTGTTTCCGTTTGGAAGCAACAGCGCTCGCACCGCGCGTTCTCTCAGGTCATGTACAACGACCTGTTTGAACGAACAGTACTTTCCAAGCCCTATTTTGAACATGCAGGTTTAATTGTCGCACTGCGTGACAAAGCGATAGCCGGTTTTGTCCATTGCGGTTTCGGGCCGAACGAACTTCGCTCGGATCTGGATTACTCCCGGGGAATTATCTGTCTATTGTTAACATTGCCGATACCGGAACAAGTAGAACTTTGCGATGGCTTGATCGCCTATGCCGAAGACTACCTGCGCAAAAAAAACAGCACCTCCATTTCAACGGGAACGGTCTTTCCCCACAGTCCGTTCTATCTGGGGCTGTATGGTGGAAGCAATGTTCCAGGAATACTTTCTGCCCACCACGCGACGATTGACGTTTTTGAGGCCCATGGCTATTCCCAACAAAGTCGCATTCTCGTTATGCAGCGTTCGTTGCACAATTTCCAGGCGGTTCTGGACCGCCAGCAAACGGTGGTTCGACGCAGTTACCGCATCGAACAGGACCAGGACCCACTGGCCTCCAATTGGTGGGAAGCCTGCACACTGGGCAATACCAACCGTTCCGTTTTTCAACTGATTGATCGCAAGACGAACCAGCAACGCGGCAACCTGTCGTACTGGGACATCGAACCACTGGCACGAAATTGGGGGGTGCGCGCTATGGGGCTGTTTGACTTGTCCATCGAAGTTTCAACCCGGCAAACAGGTTTGGGGACTTTTCTGGCAGGAGAGTCGCTCAGATGCATGCAGCAACAAGGCATCAACCTGGTCGAAGCCCAGGTAGCAGACGACAACCTGGCGGCGACAAGCCTTTTCGAAAAAATGGGCTTCGAGGCGATCGACACAGGAATCGTACTTTGCAAACAGATTGTGTAGCGAAGTCCATTGGATCGTCGAATTCGTGTCGGTGATGGCCTTGTTGATCGAAAACAGATCACGATAATCAATTGGCTGTGGAACTCCCCCTTTTCCAGTTGCCTGTTTTAGACTCAAAGGCCTCATGAAAGTCAAAAAGAATCCAGCGACGACCTCGACAGGAAATGCAATGATCGAGGCGACCGGACTTTGCAAGTACTACGGAAACTTCGCGGCCATCAGCGACGTTACGTTTTCGATTCCCTTGCGACAGATTTGTGGATTGCTGGGCCCGAATGGTGCAGGCAAGTCAACGACAATGAAACTGTTGACCGGTTTGCTCGCGCCGACGCAGGGCTCGATCCGGATTGCAGGGCATGGAATGGACAATGAGCGAATAGCTGGTAGCGAGCACATCGGCTATTTGCCGGAAAATGGACCTCTCTATGAAGAAATGACCCCCTGCAGCGTACTGTCGTACCTTGGAAAAACACGGGGACTGAACTCGTCCCGACTGCGGAGTCGCATGGACTTCGTTGCCGACCGATGTGCGTTGGGCGAAGTCTGGCATAAGCCGATCAGCAAGTTGTCTCGCGGTTTCCGTCAGCGTGTGGGGATGGCCCAGGCACTGATTCACGATCCGGACGTACTGATTCTCGACGAACCCACCAGTGGACTGGATCCGAATCAATTGGTGGGAATCCGTAAACTGATTCGTGAATTGGGCGAAAGCAAGACCGTATTGCTGTCGACACACGTGTTGCAGGAAGTCGAAGAGCTTTGCGATCGAGTTATTCTTATCAACACGGGTCGAATCGTATTTGACGGACCTACTGCCGAAATGGGCCAACGCGAACAGATGGAATCGCGGTTCCATCAACTGACAGGGTTTGGCGCAACCTGACCGATTTGCCTTGTAGATTCAACCGTAACCATCAACTGTCAAAATTCAGGAATCTCCACGCAATGATTCGTTTCTACGTCGTGTTTGCGATATTCTCCCGGAATTTCAAGCAATACTTTACCAGCGTCCTTGGCTATTTGTTTATTTTCGTATTTGTAACGTTGTGTGCCATACTAACGTTTAGCCCGCAGTTTTTTGTCGATAATCTTGCCAACCTCGACCAGCTTAACAAGTACTTTCCGGTGCTTTTACTGATTTTTATTCCAGCCATCACGATGTCCGTTTGGGCTGATGAAAAGAAACAGGGGACCGACGCAATCCTGTTTACACTACCAGCGTCGGATCTGGAAATCCTTGCCGGAAAGTACTTTGCTGTGGTCGCCGTCTACTCCGTCGCATTGCTGTTTTCGGGGACCGAACTCATCGCACTGGAAACCCTGGGCTCTCCGGATTGGGGCGTTATTGCCACAACCTATATCGGTTACTGGCTGGCAGGCGTGGCAATGCTGGCGATGGGAATGTTCGCTTCCTCATTGACCAGTAGCACAACGGTGGCGTTTGTAATTGGCGCAATTCTGTGCGCAATCCCGGTTATGATCGGATACGTTTTTGCCGGTTATCAAACGCTGGACTCATACGGTGTCGGGCCCCAACTTCGTGATTTTTCTCTAGGCTTGATTTCGCTGCCAGGCATTGTTTACTTTCTTTCGATTACGTTCTTCATGCTTTACCTGAATTTGGTCGTGATCAGCAAACGACATTGGAGCAGGGGCCAGAGCGTCACACTGGCCGGGCATTTCTCAACACGAGTCGCCGCACTGGCGATTGGACTTGTGGCTCTCAACTTGCTAGCCGATCGCTCGTCGGCCATTTTTCAGAACCGGATCGACTTGACTTCAGAGCAACTGTATTCCCTGGACGAAACAACTCGAAACACGATTGCCGCAGCAGCGAAAAATGACCGACCTGTCATGATTCAGGCCTTTATCAGCCCCGAGGTCCCGACAAAATATGTCAGCACGCGAAAACAACTGATCGGACTGCTCCGCCAGTACGAACGACTTGGTACCGGTAACATTGATGTCCGAATTGTCGATGTCAATCCGAACAGCGATCAGGTTGACGAAGCCCGATCGCTAGGTATCAATCCTCAGCCTTCGCGGGACATCGTAGCTGGCAAAGTTGTCGAGCAGGACGTTTATCTCGGCACGGTTGTGACCAGTACGCTCGATGAGATCACACTTCCGTTCATCGATGGCGACACTTCGATTGAATACGAATTGACCCGGTCGATCGCGACGACAACGAACAAGGCCAAAAAATTGCGGGTCGGAATACTTCGTACCGACGCGCACTTCAACAACCTGGAAGTCGAAGGCCGGGTTTACGACTGGACATCACCAACGGCGATTGAGGAGCTTTCCCGCCAATACGATTTGATCGATATTGATCCCGGCGAACTGCCGACCTTGATGGCCGTTGAAACGAAAGAGAAAGAAATCAAGGAGCAGGGTCCTTCGACCAGGGCCGCGACGCAGCGACCGGACGTGATGATCGTTGTTGATCCGTCCAGCCTGACGACCTCGGGAATGACTCATCTTGTAGCATGGATCGGAGCGGGAAATCCGACGTTGATTCTTGCAGACCCATTGCCCTTTCACTGGTTTACTTTTCAGGCTCCTCGTGAACTGGGTGTGGTCAACGCACCTGCTTCGCCTCGTATCAGTCCGCAGGCGGCGTGGGGTCCGGTCGCAACAACACCTGAGCCGAAAGCCGAAAATGGAACGGCCGGTCCCTTGCTGGACCTGTTGGGCATTTCGTGGAAACACGATCGGGTCGTGTGGAGTTTGAACAATCCCCACCTGTCATTCAAACCGGTTTTCCCGGAACGACTGGGTGGTCGATGGCCGGAAAATTATGGCCCGCGCGACAGCGCGCTTTTGTTTGCCCTCGACGGAGGCACTTTTGAAGTCTTTAATCCTGAAAATCCGATATCCTCGGGTTTGCAGGAAGTCCTGTTTTCGTATCCAGGCTCTCTTGCACCGGTCAACGATGCCAAGACGAAATTCGAGCCATTGGTTATGCTGAAACCTGGCACCGCTGGCCATTACGACTGGAACGAGATCACAGAGGACCTGGTATCGACGCGACAGGAAGTGAACCGATTTACTGGCGAGGTTGAACAAATTACGGGTCCTGTTCCCAGCCGGTACACGGGAAACAACGTCCGGGTCCTGAGAAATTCACCGAAGCTGGTGCGATCTCGATTGGAAATAGCCGATGACGTCGTTGTCGGTTCCGAGGCCGTTAATTCGGGCAACACGGCCGAAACTAACGCTTCAGACAATTCGGGTTCGGAAAGCAGGGGCCGATCGAAAATCGACGACTTCCAACACGTACTTGCTGCCCGAATTACAGGGACGACTGCTGACGCCGACTCCGGCTCCGCCGACGGCAACAAACCGAAGCTCAATGTTGTGTTCATTGCCGATGCAGACTTTGCCTCGGATTTCGTTGTCGAACAACAATCAGCACTTGATGCACCGCTCGACAACCTCACTTTCCTGGTAAATGCCATCGAAACACTCGCCGGCGTCGAGGACTTCGTTCGTTTGCGCAATCGACGCGCCGTGTCGCGGACACTTACGGCAATCGAGAACGCTACCGAGTCCTGCAAGATCGCAGCAGCGATTGAACAGGATCAACTGGATGCTGAAATCGAGCAAAAACTTGCTGATGCCCAGGCGGCAATCGAAAAGACAACACAACGAATTCAAAACGATCAGGAAATGTCCGTATGGCAAAAAATACAAGAGGCCGGATTGAGCCTTGCCAGTGAAAATCGAAAATTCGAAAAACAAACTGAAAAACTGGCGCGAGAACGGGAAAAGAAAACGGATAACATCGCCACCGAGAAACAACGAAAGATCGACGGGGTCGAGTCAAGGATTCGCTGGATTTCCATTATCTCGGCGGGCATCCCGGCACTATTGCTTGGCAGTATCGTTTTGCTGTTTCGAACTCTGCGGGAACAAAAATATCTCGACCCAAATCGGCGAGTTTCAAATTAGAGTTCGTTTTCACCGCTTGATCACTCAAGACCCAACTTTCTCAACATGGTTTGAATTGCGATTCCAACATGAATGAAATATCCAAAACCGTCTCGTTTATTCTTGCTGCAGGACTTCTTGGGGCCTGGGCCACTTTCGCATACTTCTCGACCCAGCCACGGGAGGTAAATGGCTTTGAAAAAGTCGGCGAGGAATTCTTTGCGTCGTTCACCGATCCGTCACTCGCGCGGTCACTCAGCGTCAGTGCCTACGATGAAAAAACCGGTACCGCACAGTCGTTTGAGGTCAGTTATTCGAATGGCTTGTGGCGAATACCTTCGCACCATGGTTATCCGGCAGAAGCTGCCGATCGCCTTGCCAAAACAGCCACGTCGTTGCTGGGTGTGCGACGTGAAAGCGTTGTTTCCCGCCGCGATTCGGAACATTCGAAGTTCGGAGTCGTCGATCCCGCTGGTGATGAAGCCGATTCCGAAAACGCCGGAAAACGCATTACGTTACGCGACGGAAATGGAGAGACGCTCGCCGATTACATTATTGGCAAACCATCGAAACCAGGGATCGACGACGATCTGGAGCTTGCCGTCCGCGACGCCAACCGAACCAGCAAATATTTCTACGTGCGTGTTCCAGACGAAAAAGAAACCTACATGGCAGCGATTGAAATTGAACTGTCTACACAGTTTACCGACTGGATTGAACCCGACCTGCTCCAGGTGGATCGGGAAGAAATCAACAAGATCGAAATCGACAGCTACGAACTTGTCGAATCGGTAGTCGATCGGCAGATGCAGTTTTCCAAGCGTGTCGATGGACAATTTCGCCTGACGCGTGATGGATTCTCGCCCTGGACAATTGAAGGAATCAACGAAACAACCGAGGAACTTGATACGAAGCGTGTTGACGAACTGCTCGATTTAATCGACGAAATGAATATCGTTGGCGTCCGCCCAAAAGCGACTATTGGCGGGAAACCGCTCGTCCGGTCGGACTTGACCGTCAACGTTGAACTGGCCCGTGAAAATCCGGAATCCTTTCAGGAACAAATGCATTCATTGCAGCAAGATCTGGAAGACAAGGGGTTTGTGATTGGAGCCGATGAAAAAGACCCCGACAAACTGATGTTGCTCGCGACGCGGGGAGAATTGCGTGCCACAACGAACAACGGAGTTGCCTATACCTTGTTCTATGGAAACGCAACTTCGGGAGACGAATCGGAAATCAGGATAAATGACGATGCAGAACCCGGGACCGATAGTCCTGTCGACATTCCGGACGATTCGGTAGTCGATGATAAGCCGCTTGATGAAACGACACCCAATCCGGATCAAAAAAATCGATTCGTGGCAATCCGCGTTGATTTCGACCAGGCCGCCATGGGCGACGTTCCTGTTGAACCTGTTAAACCCGTCGCGCCTGTCCAGCCGGAAGGCTACGATTCATGGAAAGCGGAACAGGAACAAAAGTTGCAGGCACCCGAGACCAGTAACGAGCAACCTGACGAGAATGCCGCAGATTCGGCTCCCGCCACAGCGGAAAGCGCTGCCGATCCCGTCGCTGACGATTCGCCTGCGCCACCCGCTGATGTCGTAACACAAACGGACGAAAAGTTTTCCGAATACGAATTGGCTATGGTTGCCTTTCAACAAACCCAACTTCAGTACACAACCGATCTGGAAACTTATGATTCCGGCAAGTCAGCCTATGCTGCCCGTGAAAAAGCGGGTCGTGACCTGGTCAAGGAACTCAACGAACGATTTGGACAATGGTATTACGTTGTTCCTTCGTCTAGCCTGGAAACAATCAAGCTTAAACGAAGTGATCTGGTGAAAGTCCGCGAGACCCCGCCCCCACCTGCCGACGGTCCATCATTCCCATCGTCCGATCCTGTTCCACACCGGCCCGACATTTCACTTCCTCCTCAATTGCCGCCGTCCGAACCTTCCGCGGTGCCAGAACCCGATGGCAGTGACCAATAGGCTGAAACCGAAAATGACGGGCCTGGTTAGTCGAATGGAAAACGTGCCCAGGGATTCCAGGGGCGCATAATCGGAATCGTCTGCATGACCCACCAGGGACTTTTCAGAAATCAGTGTGGAGTTTTTTCGACATTATCTACCTTCTACAACTTCCAGTGCGATGCACGAGACTGTCATTGAAGCTGATTGCTGCGAATTGCCGATTGCGGCTGTTGTTTTTTTACAGCAACGCAACAGCAAGTGGACAATCCGGCGCCTCATCGCTGGTTGAAGCAATGAAACGGGTGTCTAAATGCCACCTCAAGGCAAAAATCCTGAATTTTCGCAAAACCGGGCAAATCCCAATTAATAACTGGCTTTTGATTTACTGCGAACAACGATTTCCTGTCACAAAAATCGTTTTCCAAATGAGCATGACCCAGGACTCAGTTGGAGCCGAACCGAGAATAGACCCTATCAGGAAACAAAATTGTGAAGTGTTCAGATCTCGCCAGAAAAATTCAGAAAATGTCTCCGGAATCGACAACGGCGGATGTCGCCCGAAAGTGTCTGATGTTCCTTAATGCCGTTGACGACCCTCAGTTGCTATCGAGCAACGATGTGTTCGCCGAGGTTAGCGGCGATGTGGAATTAAAATTCAAGGCCGCGACAGACCAGCATGCCGCAATGACAAGTGAACTGGAACAGTTAGCCTGCAGTGACCCGAGAAAATTTTCGCCCGATCAAATTTGGATTCTTGTTCGTGCAATAAAGGTTCAATCACAAGTCCTTCGCCTCTTTTCAGGCGAGACACAGGCAAGTTCTACTGTTTAACAATGACGAAAAACAACTAACGTCGTATTGGCAAAGGCAATTGCCTGAATTTCGAAGCCCCTGCGACACTTGTTGTGTCAAGATTATTGAAACGTGTGTTTTTTGCCCACAGCACCACGTTTTTCCAAAGGCACGTCATGAATAATGGCGTGCCTTTTTTTTGGTGTGTTCAGGCGTATTTTTTCGGGTCAAAAAACCAGGTGAAATTGCCGCCACTGTTACTTTCGCCAATAGTTACCACCAAATCGCAAGCCAAATCTCCACGAAAGGACCTCGGTACCACTATTTTTGAAGAAATCGCCTTTTCCATGACATTTGGCACCACTCAATCGAACGAATGGGGTTATTAGTCCATAACTTCATAACTTGTCAGTAACTTGATAACTCGATCGGTATCCGGCAAGATGTCGAACCGTGGAAAAAATCCCGCAAATGTCGTTTTTGTTTGTAAGAATGGTGACGTTGCCGGTGACCTAACAAGGGAAACGCAAAACCGGGTTTGACGCGACAGGCTCGTGCAGACCAGAACCATCAGGAAATATGTTATGCCAGAAATGTATTGGCACCTAAGCAAGTGCGATTTGTTCAGTCAGCTTGTTCCTGACGAACTCCGTCGAATTGAAGCGGTTTCTCGTATCAAAAAAGTGCGTCGCGGCGATACGATTTATTTGCCAGCCGATGCAGCCGACGGCGTATTGCTGGTTGTCAGCGGTCGCATCAAGATATGCCACGTCACCAATGACGGAAAACAGTCCATACTGGTGTTCATCGAACCAGGGGAAATATTCGGCGAACTTGCCTTAATTGACCCGACAATCCGCCAGGAATACAGCGAAGCGGTCGAAGCGACCCAGTTGGTCCTTATACCTCGCGAAGAATTGCAACGGGCCATGCGGATGTATCCCGATCTGACAATGGGAATCACCAAATTGATTGGTATGCGACGCCGTCGCGTAGAACGACGACTTCGTAACTTGTTGTTCCATTCCAACCGGGAACGCCTTGTTCATTTGTTACTTGAACTTGTCGAACAGTATGGGCGACGAGTCGATGACGGATTCGAACTGAGTATTAAGCTTTCTCACCAGGAAATGGCAAACATCATCGGCAGTACCCGGGAGACGGTGACGGTGGTTCTGGGTGAATTGCAAAAAGAAAATCTGATTCAGATCGCTCGACGCCGGGTCAAGATCCTGAATCTCGACAAATTGGCAAAACAGGTCAACATGGAGCCTCGATTGCCAGTTTCCCAGATGGCTGGTGGCGTCGAACCCGTTCGACGAGTTGCTGTCGCCGCCCAATGACTTTTGGTTAAATAGTCGCTGATTGGGTTGATTTTTTCCACCAAATCCTGGTCTTTCATGGCTGTTTGGGCCCACCCAAGTGTTGGCGGTCATACGAAAACTACCGGACGCCCATGGTTTGTTTTGCGAACCAGCGTGCACGCAACACGAGCTTACGTCTGGCGACGCACTCAAATCCAGGAATCCGACAGCCGATTTGCGCTGGCTGCCATGTCGGAATTTGGTTCTCCCTGATATTCACGTGAATCTCGATTCAGGTTACTTTACTCAATAGGTTGTGATTGTTCGTCAATCGCACCCGAGACGCTTTTCAAGGGAAAACCACCCTCTACTTCCCTCGTTAATGATTTTTATTCGCACATGAATCGCGACAACAATCCGGAAAAATCCGGCTGGCCTCCCTGCCCGCCAGGAACTTTTGGCCGCATGGTCTTTCATGGAAAGCGCAACAAATGGTTGACCGTTGGCTTCTTTTTTTTAGCAGCGTCATGCGCGACTTACGCTGGTGTAACCTCATTGCAATCATTTTCTTCTTCGATAGGCGGAATGGACGATCGCAATATCACAATGATTTCGGCTCCCCAAAAAAAGCGTGTCTGTTGCAAAACGGCGCTTGGTCAAATGGACAATTACCACGCGGGGCTCGTGGATGGATGCCTGCGAGAATCGATCGAACGGCATCTCGCAGCCTGTCCTCACTGCGCCAGCGTTTTCCAGTGCGCAAGCCGCTAGGAATTTGGTCGCCGCAAGTCTCTCTGGAATAGAACGGGGACAGAATCTTAAACGATGTTGTTTCAAGACGTAATCAACTTCTTCTGACCTTCAAATGCAGGATTCCAGGTCCAATTTCGAACAAAGTCGTGACGATAGAAGCCCTTTTTGCAATGTTGACAGCCGATACGTTGGACAGGACGTGATCGACGTTACTAAACGTGACGGTACTGTCTCTATCATCGGCGGATTGTTCGGAAAGAATGTTACGACCCCGTTGTAAAAATGTAACTGTTCCCAATCAACGAACAACTTCCAACGAACAACATCAAGAAAACCCCGTCCGGGGTGACAGGACAAAATATCATCGCAATCTGTCGCCGCTCCGCGGCTAAATTTGATAATGCTTCCGTCCCGGGCGGGACTTAAAAATCGCGGAACATCTGTGAACGGTTACGTAAAATGAAAAGACTTTGTGAAAGACGGTAAAGCATGAAATAGCCACCGTTGTTGCCAGCGCAGCCCGCCGTCGGAAAATTGGCGGCCAGTTCGTAGACGATATTAACGGTGCTGTCGCTGGTAGCTGTGATGCTGACGACTCCGTTTGATGTCAGAGATTTTAAATTTGAGATTTGAGAAGTGACAGGGGAGGTGTTGAACAAGTTGCCCGGCAACAAAAGCGTATCGAAATGCACCGTGTGTGCATTCACGCTGAATGTCGAAGATGTTCTAATGGTTGCATGAACAAGTTGCTTGCCTGGTCGCGGCTGATGCGACTCTCCAATTTGCCAACCGCGTGGTCCAACATTTTGATGGGACTGGTTGTTTCGCTTGGACAATGGGAAATATTTCCGGTCCTTTTGCTTCTGACGGTCAGTACTTGTATGTACCTCGGAGGAATGATTCTCAACGACGTTTGCGATGTCGAGCGAGACCGAATTGAGCGTCCGAATCGTGTGTTGCCAGGTGGAGAAATCTCGACTCGTATGGCGTCGCGAGTTGCTTACGTGCTGCTGGCGCTTGGCCCCATCATTGCCGCTCTGTCGACACTGGAGTGGGGAAATGCCGGAGTTTTGAAAATCGGAAAGCCGACCGCTGGTATTGCCCTCGTACTGGGCGTGACGATCATGGCATACAACTTTGGTGGAAAAGACAGCGTATTCGGACCGATTTTAATGGGGTTTTGCCGTTTTCTGAACGTATTGCTGGGAACCTCCCAGGGCGAATGGAATTCTGCGTTTCCCGGCCCCGACGGATTGAACTGGTATATCGCCGGGTGCATCGGTCTGTTTGTGTCGGGGATAACGCTGTTTGCCAAAAGTGAACAGGGGACGAGTCCTCGACGTCGGCTGGTTTTCGGCGCGTTGCTGATGCTAGTTGCACTTGGCGCGATATTGTATTTGCCGTTCACCAATTACTTAATGATCAATGATCTTCACAGGGAAATCAATACACCGGTTCGAGTACGTTATGCCTTTTGCGGAATGATCGTCATTATGCTGATTCCGGCCTGCCGCAAGGTAACGCTTGCGATTTATGAACCGGGGTCTTTTAATGTTCAGCGCGGCGTTATTGCCTGTTTGCAAGCGTTGATTATGATCGATGCAGCCGTGTGTTTCCTTTTCAGTTTCACGGTTCCCGCGTACGCCATCGTTGTCGCGCTTTTGGTTATACCGCGAGCAATACTGGGTCGCTTTATTGCATCGACTTGAATCCGTTTTCGACCGATTGGAAAAGGTAATCATTCGTGTACCTCGGCTACAACACCAACGGATTTGCCCATCATAACCCGGTGGAAGCGATCGAAATCATTGCCGGGACGGGGTATGCGGGGATCGGGATTACTGTCGATCATCAGTGGCTGAATCCCTATTCGAAGGGATTTGACAAACAGCTTGAACAAATCGCACGTTTGATTGGGGGCTATCGGCTGAAGTCGGTTGTCGAGAGCGGTGCCAGGTTTTTACTTGACCCCCACCTGAAACATGAACCGACCCTGATCAGCGAAGACATGTCGCAGAGATGGCGTCGAATCGAATTTCTTAAACACTGCATCGATATTGCGGCGGTCCTGAAAAGCGACTGCGTGTCACTTTGGTCAGGCGTGGTGCCGAGCGGAGTGGATCGGCAAACGGCCATGGATCGACTGGCGTCATCTCTGGAGCCTGTGATTCGATACGCCGAAAACAGCAACGTGCATTTGGGATTTGAACCGGAACCGGGAATGTTGATCGACACGATGTCGGCGTGGGAAAGATTGTTACAATGGGTCGACGCGCCGGCGTTGCAGTTGACTCTCGATCTGGGGCACTTGTTTTGCCAGGGAGACGTCCCCATTGCCGACTACATCGCACGCTGGAGTTCCCGCCTGGTCAATGTTCACATTGAGGATATGCGGGCCGGTGTGCATGAACACCTGATGTTTGGTGACGGGCAAATGCACTTTCCGCCAATCATCGAGGCGTTGCATACCAGTGGTTATCAAGGGGGCGTTTTTGTGGAACTGAGCCGGCATAGTCACGACGCAGTGTCGGTTTCAAAACGATCGTACGAATTCCTGAGACCGCTTGTACACTTGCCAGAACCGCCCGACACAACTTCCAGATCCAAAAGTCCGATAAACAGAAAGTAGTTTGACTCGAATGTCCAGCCCCATTTTGCTTCTGTCGATTCCGGGACTTCGCTGCTCCGATGTGGTGCGAATGCCCACACTGGATCGGATCGCCAGGGGAGGATCGACTTCAAGAATCCAGCACAGTTTCCCGTGTGTCACCTGGCCATCGCAATGCAACTTGCTGACGGGCTCCCTTCCCTCCAGTCATGGCGTCGTCGCCAATGGATTCTATTGGCGAGAAAAGTGCGAAGTAGAAATGTGGACAGCCTCGAATGATGTTATCGAACGGCCCCAATTGTGGGACTTGATCAAGGCCGCGCGGCCCGAATTCACCACGGCGGCATGGTTTCCCATGCTGGCCAAAGGATGTGGCGCTGATGTTATTTGCATGCCGGCACCCATTCACAAACCGGATGGAAAGGAAGAAATGTGGTGTTACACTCGACCTCAGGAGTTTTACGGTGAGTTGCTGGATGAGCTTGGACATTTCCCGCTAAAACATTTCTGGGGACCTCTGGCCGGGATCCAGTCAAGCCGCTGGATTGCCGAATCGGCTATTCGAGCTGCCCGAAAATTCAAACCGGACTTTTGGTACATCTACCTGCCACATCTCGACTATGCCGCACAAAAATTCGGCCCGGATAGTCTTCAGGCATTGCAGGCGCTCGTCGATCTCGATTCTGTAATTGCCGATCTGACTCGCGAGTTCGCCCTGGTCTACGCTTCGAATCCTGATATTGTCGTTGCCAGCGAATATGTTATTTCACCCGTCGATCATTTTACTTGTCCCAATCGTGTCTTGCGTGATGCCAACCTGTTGACGGTAATGGAACTGGAAGACGGAACCGAACAAATTGATTTTGTGAAAAGCCCCGCCTGGGCGCTGGTTGATCATCAATTTGCCCACGTGTTTGTGGCTGACATGAACCCCCTGATCATCGATAAAATCGTCAACCTGTTTAGCGAAATCGATGGATTCCAAATGGTCTTGCAGGGAGACGATCGGCAACACCTGGGGATGGATCACAAACGAAGTGGCGACGTAATTCTTGTTTCAGACCCCAATAGCTGGATGGCCTACTACTGGTGGTTTGACGATAAACGGGCACCAGCGTTCGCGCGAACGGTCGATATTCACAGGAAACCGGGCTACGATCCCGTCGAGTTGTTTTTTGATCCGGCAACCCGCGCCATTCCACTGGACGCATCGCTGGTCAAGGGTTCACATGGTGCGCCGGCAATCTCGGCGGATCAGCAGGGGGCACTTGTTTGCAGCCGCGCGGGTTTGTTACTTGATGCAGCGATCGCCGATACTGCGATTAGCAAAACTATTATGCAAATGTTGCCGTCCTGATGAACTCCGTCGAACTAAAACGCGAGCTGCGTAAAACCATGCGTTTGCGACGTGATGCGGAACCAGGTCGTTTGGCAAAAAGCCAGGCTATCGTCGACACGCTTCTGGCGCTGCCATCGATTGAAGGTGCCAAGGTGATTAGCTGTTACGTCAGCTTTCGAAGCGAAGTCGAAACCCGCGAATTAATTAGATGTTTGCTCGGCCAGGAAAAAACGGTAATTGTCCCGTGGTGTGAAGGTGACCGTTTGAATTTGACACGAATTGTGTCCATGAGCGAACTTGCGCCGCGAACGCTTGGCTTGCTCGAACCCGTTCAGGCATTAAGGGAGGATACCAGCCGAGTCGTGTCGCCAGGCAAGGTCGACATCTTTCTTGTCCCCGGACTGGCGTTTACAAAATCCGGAGATCGACTTGGATACGGGCGGGGGCATTACGACCGATTGCTGGCCCAGTCGCCCAATTCACTTAAGATTGCGCTGGCGTTTGAAGTTCAGGTTGTCGAGGCGATTCCGGTCGATCGCCTGGACATTCCCGTGAATTCTGTCGTTACCGAGAACCAGGTTTTGTCATGATGGTTTTTCCTGAATCAACCGGGGTTTTTGATGGCGATGCGGAATCGAGGGAATTGGGAGGTGCGTCGGAATGCACCCATACTATTTGATCAACATCAACACTCCACGTAAACGGAGTTCCTGCAAAAGTCGGACTGGTCCATTTGACCTGGGCGATTATTTCGCCAAATGCGTTTACGAAACGACCCGGGTCGCCATTGACCTTGATATCAATCAAATTATCGATATTCGATGCGGCCCGGGAATCGACCAGTTCGAATTTTCCAGTCAAGAAGTTGTAAATGTATGACCGCTGCAACACATTGGCTGCGGGCCCGCCAATGATTCGTGATTCCAGCTTTAATCGAAGCTCGGTTGGATCAAGTCCGGGAACTTCCGATTGAACAATCAAATCGACTATTTGTTTCCTGGGATTTGCGGTTGGCGATGGATTAAAGCTCCAGAAAACATTGTTGGGCGTATAGACATCGGCAAGCGCCCCTGACAACACGACACCGTCCCGAATCTTGCTGGACATCGGTGTGATTGTCTGCAGACAGTTGATCGTCCGGACTTCTACTCCATCGACTCCGGCTTCGATGGTTGTACCGTCACCCGAATCCGATGCTGTAAACCGAACACGTATTTGGTTGGTCGGAACAACGAAATCGCCAATACGAAATAACTTCTTGATCCAGCCACCCGAGATTTCGTTTCCTGTTGGTCCAACGGTTTCAACGTTGACCCAGGTCTCTCCATCATTATTGGAGATCTCCACAACAAAGATGTCGATGTTCACGCCGCCCCCCAGGTCATTGGTAAACCAGCGATAATAGGATAGCGATGCATCTTGCGCTTCCGGTCCTGTAGCATTCATCAACGGTGAAGTCAAAATCGTACTTCCCCCATCGACATCGGAATTACCGGCTTCGTTGTCTGTCAAATAGCATTGACCGGAGCCATCGGCGTCAGTCAAGGGATCTCCTCGCAGCCCACCACCTACCGGGATTCCGCGATTCCATTGCCCGTCGCTGGCGTTTCCGCTAACCGACCAGCCATTGTCAGTTTCAAAATCATCTGTAAAGGAAAGATCGCTTGAATATCCGCTGACCGCATTCCAAGAACCAGTCGGTGCGTTGGCGGGGCTGCAAACCATAGATCCGTCGGTAGCCAATGCACTGACGTAATATTTCACTTCACTGCCACAATGAGTCGATGGAAAAGCGGCTTGATAAAGATTGGCCGAAATCTGGTTCATTGGAAAAGCCTCGAATCCGTTGCCCCTGTCCACGTGCAAGACACCGCTGCCCGGTTGAGGTGATCCGACGAAAGCATTTGCCTGTACCTGAAATTCGGCTTGGCCACCAGAGTGGATCACGTCAGGACGGCTCGCTGGATAATCAATCGTGATTGGCGACAACTTGACCAGAAACATTCCGTTTTGGCGGTCATTAATCAACACGACGTTGCTGTTGTAATAGGGAAACACTGACCAAACCCCGTTGAAACTGACGGCGGTGTTGGTGTTGTAGGTATCAAAATTGGCGATTTCGGAAAGTTGCGATGGGTCGGTACCGATTTGTAGTACTCGCAATCCGGCCGCATAGCTACCCAAATAGATCCGGTTATCCTTCACAAACAAATTGTGATCAATCGCATTGGTGGTTCCCAAAAAATGGCCTCGATAAACCGGATTATTCAGGTCCAGGCAATCGAAAATATGCGTCCGCGTCGGGCCTGCTGAATTTACTTCGTCGAGTTCATCGCAGGCGTAAAAGAAACGATGATCGTCGGTTAACCAGCCCTGGTGCGTGTAACCATGTTGGCTGTAAGGACTGCGGGAAATCATCACCATATTGTTTTTGTCGGTTACGTCGACAATTGTGACCGTATCCTCATTACTGCAAAAGGCAATTTCCCGACCGGCATAGCCAGGGTCAGGACCGTTGTAGTTAACCACCTGCACATCGTGGGTGTAGCCGTCCGCTGAATAATTGCCTGCAAGTACCGGGTTGGCGGGATTGTTGATATTGACAATGTGTAACCCGCCGGCGGCCTGGTCAGAACCAACCAGGTAAGCAAATCCTGTGTTTTCGTTAATGGCAATATTGTGCGTCTTTGTAATTCCGCCATACCAGGCCGTGTTGGAAAACACTTGCGGGTTGTCAGGGTCCACGGTGCGCAAATGGGTCAAATTAAAAACCTGCATCCCATGCGATCCATTATTGTCAGAGATAACAAATGCATGGTTGTTGAAGACTTTTACTCCACGCCAGACGGAATTGCCGGTTTGCGAAGGCAGACGTCCCAGGTATTTCGGATTTGCTGGATTCGAAATGTCGACAAACGAAGTTCCGTTACTTAGTCCGCATATTGCATACTCTTTTCCGGTCAAAGGATCCGTCCATCCCCAACAGTCATTGCCGAGAACATTGGAGCCGCCGCCGCTACCGAGTTCTGTTAACGTCAGTCGGCCCAGTAATTGCATATTGTGTGACGACCATGGGCCATTTCCTCCAATCCCGGGAAGGGCCGAGTTACCAAAGCCCTTGCCGTCGTCATGCAGCATGAAAGCAACAAACAACGAGAGCAGAATTGCCGGCAACACGCGAGTTGGTACAAACAAACTCATGGCTTGATAACCTCCCGGTATTCATTACTTGAAAAGTACATTCCGAATTAGCAATCGCATGGCGATCATTCAATAATCCAGACTGCTTCGTCCACATCGACGGTCCATAAGAATGGCGTGCCGCTAAACGAAGGGCTGGTCCAAACGACTCTGGCAGTAATCTCGCCAAAAGTGGACTTAACAAACCTTGCCGGGTTACCCGTAACCTGGATATCGGCGATCGAATCGGCAACCGTCGCCACACGAACATCTACTATTTCAAACTTGTTGGTCAGATAGTTATACAACCTGGTCGTCTGAATTACAGGTCCAGCCGGGCCACCATTCATTTTTGCTTCGACACGAAATCGTACACTTGTCGGTACAAGTACCGGGCTGGTGGACTGAAAAATCAAATCCGTAATCTGTTTTCTGGGGTTGTTTGTTGGTTGTGGACCAAGCGATGCACGGACATTGTCACTGGCGTTTACCCGGGAATAAGGTCCGGCAAGCAAAACACCATCCGCGAGTTTTGTAGACTCAAAAAACGTTGGGTGCTCGCACACAACCATCTTGATTGCGACAGCATCCACACCTGCTTCGACAACCGAACCGACACCAATATCAGACGCATTGAAGCGTATCCGCATTTGGCTGGTCGGCGCGATGACGTCAGAAATGACAAACGATTTTTCAATCCAGCCACCACCAACTTCGGTGCCAGCCGGGCCGACTGTTTCCAGATTAACCCACGTCGAACCATTGTTGTTGGAAATCTCAACAACAAAAATATCGTTCTCAGGATCTCCACCGAAATTGTTGGAATACCAGCGTCGATAATTCATCACGGGGATTTGACCGATGCCAGGCGTGGCGTTGAGTACCGGCGAAGTCAAAATCGTGCTTCCGCCGTCAACGTCCGAGTTTCCATCGATGTTATCGGTCAAAAAGCATTGTCCCGATCCGTCTCCGTCCGTCGGAGGGTCACCGCGGTCACCGCCACCGACGGGAACGCCTCGATCCCATTGTCCATCGGTCGCATCACCGCTAACGGTCCAGCCGAGATTCGTTTCAAAGTTATCGATAAAGACCGTTGTGATACCTGTCGCAACAATTGCATTGAATGATGCTGCCGGAGCATCCGGCGGATCGAACTGGGTGTTGCCGTTGGTCGATTGAGCTGAAAAATAATACGAAACGATTTGTGCACAGTCCGATGGCGGAAAATTCGCAGCATAAAGATTGGCCGATACCTGAGCCATCGGAAACGCTTCGAACCCGTTTCCACGATCGACATGCAATACGCCGGTATTGGGCTGCGGCGTTTCGTTCAATCCGGAAACCTGGACATTGAATTGCACGCCACCATGGTCCGAAATCTTCTCTGGCCGTCCGGTTGGGTAAGTAAATTCCAAAAAGGTCAAAGGTGGGGCATCGAGATTATGCAAGCCGAAACCGGTTGCGATTTCGGTGTAATGCGGAGTGCCATTGCCAATGTCTGCATCGTCGTCGTCCAGTTCCAGATACAATACCGTGACTAGGGGATCGATGGTTCCGTTACCCGGAACCAATTGGCCGCGCGCCATCAACATTCCTAAAAACAGTCTGGCATTGATTGTCCGAAAATTGGCCGGCTCGGTTATTGCCAACTGATGTCGGGTATCCCAGACTGCTCCGGAAATCAATTGACCACATGTGTGAATCGCACCCGTGCAGGGATATTGCAAATTGTTGTCGGCGGTTCTGATACCAGCGCCGCAGTCTCCCTGAAAACCGTTTCCGAGAATCGGATCGTCCTGGATAAGTACTCCCATCACGTCTCCCGAACCTTCTCCTAATTGGCCCTGGCCGTTACCGGAAACATTGATCAGGTGGTGCCCATATTCATGGTAGATCACGTCAGAAAACGAAGTGTTATTGCATCCGCCGCCTGCTTGAAAAAAGTTAATCGAACTGCCGTTGTAAAACGCGTTGCAACTGTCGGCAATGTTCGTGTTAACGTCAAATGCAGTTTGAGTGCCGATGACCGGGTAGGCTGCCTGGTGGGCCAGTACGTACGAACGAACCACGTTGGATTCCAGATAGGCATTGACGTTGGCGGTTGGTAACGACTGGTTGGCCAGAGGGTTATGCAAAAAGTTGGCAGGGCCTGGGGGTGTGACCGATTGTGTCAATTCGGGAATGGTATTCCCGGCGGCTTGATCAAAGACTTCAAACCATTGCCCGCGTAACCGGGATCGAACGGTAACTGCCGTTGAGCCAGCATGAGGAATTACGAAATTTCCACTGGCATTGGCAAATACACTATTTCCGCCCACGACGTTTGCTTCAGCGAAAGGGAGACCGACGGAAACCTCCGGATCACATTCGAGCGACGCCAGGCCGCTGGTGGCCCGACCACTTACTTTTCCCGTAATGTCGACTTCGTGAATTTGCGTTTCGGCAAGCAGGATGTCGCCAGTCGTAACCGAAGCGACAATCAGATATTTGTGATAATCGGGTAGTGTTTGAATTGAACCGCGTTCAGCTATAAACTGCAATGCAACTTCCGGATTGGAATCGATTTCATTACTGCCGGCAAAGACAACGTATTTCTCGTCTGAAACGACCAGTTCAATTTTGACGGCCTGCCGAAGGAGAGATTTCATTCCGCGATCGGTGCCAACACCCATTAGCCGTTGTACATTCTCGATCATTTCTGCTGTAGCGACGGGATTGCTTGTATCGACGCCTCCCGCATCAAAGCCGTCAAGATTTTTGATATCAATTCCGGAAACGACTACCGGATTGTTTGCTTCATTGCGTACAAGGAATCCGACACCGGAACGAAAAACAGGCAACTCCTGGAATTCCTGATTGAATCGAAATGTGAAAAAACCGGATTGGCCAATTGCGGCATCTCCGGCGATAGGCAGCAGAACGTTTCCGTCAGGTTTTACTTCGGCAACAAGCTGTCCCCAGTCGTTTCCCAACAAAGGCGCAATTTGTGCGACGTGATTCCAGGCGCTTGCCTCGGGAGTTGTTCCAGTTGAAAGCACGGTACCGTAGATCGCGCCAAATGAATTTGATTCATCATTAAGTGATTCTTGTCGATAAAACGGCGTACCACGGAACCGGACACCCGGATGTTGATCAACATAGTCGGTAACCGACTGGAATTGAAATCCAACCGTTGAATCCGGAATAGACAAAATTGCCGAAAAAACAATGACGACGATCACAAAACGAAAATTCATTCAAATGCCCCTTTTAGACAAGCAGACGTTGAGCCGCCACATTCAGACGATTAGCAGCCGAATGACCCGAAACTGGTGACCAGTTTATTCAAATCAATGGTGTTTGCAATCACACCGCTGGCCAATTCTGGCACATAAACGTGCGGTGCCCTGCCCCCACCGCCAAACGGACCAAACGAAAACCGGTAATCTCAAAGCAGCTCTCAGGGCAGGTATTGGAAAAATCTATGGAGGAATCAGGATCCCGCCTCGATCGGAAATCGCGTCGTCCACATCGATCCATGCGGAACTTGAAATATTTGTGTGGGAAAGATTGAGGTAGGTCAAATTTGGCAATCGTGTCAAAGGCTCGATCGCCTCATCTCCCAGCGGATTGGAACCGAGGTGAAGCCATTCCAGTTGGGGCATTTTCGTTAAGGACTCGCATGCGGCATTGGTAATCCGGGTCTTGTCAAGATTCAGCGACTTGAGTTTTGTCAGACCGGTCAACTGGGCAACGCCTGCATCGCCGACCGCTGTTGTCCAGAGATTCAATTCCAAAAGCGTGTCAAGTTTTGATAGATGGGCCATTCCAGCGTCGGTGATTCCTGGCGATCGGTTCTCGCTCAGATCAAGGTTGGTCAACTTCTTCATGTGCGAAATGTGACTCAAACCTTCATCCGACAGTTGCGTGTCACGCAGCCCGAGAGTCGACAGTTCTGGCAAGCCGGCAAGTACCGCTATTCCGCTGTCTCCGACACGGGTTCGTACCAGGTGTATTTCCTTAAGCGCAGTCAGGTTCTCGAGTTTTTCAATCCCGGCATCGGAAACCATCGTGTCATTCAGTCCAAGCACTTCCAGTGTTTTGATTTGGGCAATGGAATCCATCACAGCATCATTGATCTGCGAACCCCAGACTTTCAGAAACTTCAGATTGGGCAATCGGGCAATCGCCGCCACGCCGGAAGCGGAAACGCGATTGCAGTCGCTGAGATCAAGGGCCCGCAATTGATTCATGTTTGACAGGTGCAAAAGACCGGCATCGCCAACTCGCGTCTGCCCGCAGCGAATTTGTTCCAACGCCGGGAACCGTGCCAATACAGCCATGCTGTCATCGTCAATATCCGTGCGAAACAACTGAATGAACTTCAGGTTCTTCAGCGTAGTGAGTTTTTCAAGTTGCTCCGTATTGGCGATTGTTACTTCCAGATCGAGTCGTTCCAGTGATGTCAACCGGGAAAAAACGTCAAACATTTCCGACGTGACCCGTGGTCCGGACACGGCCAGTTGCTTCAGATTCTCAAAGGATTCGGCCAACTGGATCGTCGATAATTCCAGCGGAAATTGACTCGCGTCAATCGAGACAACCCTACCCTTGTCATCAAGGACCAATGTATGACCGGCGGATTCAAATGCCGATATTGCTGTCTCAATTCGCTCGGATGAAACTGGAGTGCTCGAGTCAGGAGTGGTTGGTTCCGAATCTCCGGAATCACTTGCCGGATCGCCCAACACGAAATTATTCGGAATAGCGACGTTATTCGCACCGTCTGGCTCGGACGAAATTTGCGAAATTCGAGAATTCAGTTGTTGACGGATTTGAATCAGTTCCGATTCCAGATTTGAAATCCGGACACGATGTTCGGCGGCATCGGTCGCTTCGTGGGTCTCCTTCAGCTTCTCCAATTCACGCTGAAGCTCTTTTACCTCGGACTTCAGGACAACCACGTCGTAGTTGCCTTGCTGGCAACCAGTAGCTTGCAAGATGCAGAGGCTGACGATTACCAGAGGATGATAGATACGGCTGATCATGGGTTGAGGTCTTGACATCTTTAAGGGCAACAGGTTGGACGTTTGGATTTCCAGTAATTCCGGTACGGGACAAGGGATTTCCAGGACAGGGAATTCAGGATAGACAACAGGCGGCAAAGTCATGCTTATCGAAACAATCCGATCATTTGAAGTTAACGGCAAAACCGTCCTTTTCGGAACCGAAATAATTACGAAGGGAGAGATCCGTTGACGAGTTCTCCGTAGTCACAAACTTCCGTTCCGATGCAGTTTTTTGCATCGGATCCATTGTATTTGAAAAATAAAGGGAACGTAGCGATGCCTTCGCGACTGGCGGCATTTTTTCCAGCTTTTCTTGGGACGTTGTTCGCGATATCCATCGTGGCACAGTCGCAGGAACATTACAACAACTACGCTGACCCGATCGTTAACAGTTTGTGCCCGAATTGCAATCGTGAATTGCCTGCGCTGGATGTGAAAGGCTGGAAGGGACATCCGTGGCGCGATTCCGTTCCAGGTGGATGCGAATGCGATAGTCGTCGCAAGGTAACCAACTACAATTTCTCGGCGAATTGGCCTTCGCCATTTTCGGTTTTGATGGACTATGGTCGATGCGGTGACCAAAGGCGCTGCACGTCGGATACACGAAACAGCCGAATTCGAGACCAACTTGACGTCTTTGCGAACATTCGATTGCTCGCACCGCTTCGATGCGACAACGGATATTCCGGACCCCACTGCGATCCGTTTGGCTACGTCGGCCAAAGCCAACGCGAATTGGGCCCCGCTGGTTTGCAACAACCCATCGAACGAGAACCTGAAATAGCGCCAATTGAATCGTTGACGATGATTCCGAGCCATTCGGATCATACGGAACCGACTGCCAAACCGGCACTGGGTCGTTTGGTCGAATTCAACCGGTCAAGTCCACAGACCCAAATGACGCAATTGTCCCAGCGTCCATCGGCACCCTCGAAAAATTCAGAATCGACAGTGATGCATGGTCATTTCCCGATGCCATCCGTCGAACGGAAGTCGCAAGGGGTAGTTTGGGAATCCGTTGCCGAAGGGGTAAACATCGAAAACAAGTTGTTGCGATAGTTGCTGGCAATGATGTCGGGTTGGCTGTTCAAGACCATAACCCTGCGTCACAATAGAGTCCATCAATTCGGTCGCTTTCCTTTTGCGAACCGCTTTTCCGGAATGGCCAGGCAGTCGCTATCCATTGATTTTCCTGAAGAACAGGGAACGCGTTATCAACCCCTGGTTTTTGTGGCGTTGGCAATGGCGACCGGTGTTGTGGCTGACCGCCTGCTTCCACTTTCGATACCGTTTTGGACCATTGCTCTGGTCATTTCGGCAGGATTGTGGTCATACAGTTTCCGGCGACGAAACTCATTCTTTTCCCTGCTCACTTCATTATTGGCGATCGCCTGTCTCGGTGCCGGATGGCACAACGTGAACTGGCACCGGATACCGGTCAACGACATTTATCGCTATGGCGAATTGGTGGCCCGACCCGTTTTCCTGCACGGCACCATTGAAACCAATCCGAATTGGGTCGTGCAAGGCGACCCCAAGGATGTCCTCGGAAATGCCTCGGAAACCCGCACGCGATTCACGTATTCAGCAAATGCCATTCGCAATGGGGGCGAACTGGTACCGGTTAGTGGTCGGATCGAAGTCTTCGTCAATGGTGAATTGCATGGATTCGTGGCGGGCGACCGGGTTTCGATCGCCGGTAATTTCTCGCGCATCAACAGTCCAGGAAATCCAGGATCATTTGACTTCCGCAATCACTTTCGCGGACAAGGAATCGATTGTTGGATGAGTGTGACGAATGTCGAAGCGATTACGTTACTGAACGAATCAAAAAGTACGTTTTATTCAACAGGAGGTCGCCTGAAGGCGAATTTGAACGGATTGATCTGGCAATATGTTTCACCGCAACAAGCGGGGCTTGCCTCGGCCATGTTGCTTGGAAATCGCGATCAACTGGACTTTGAAGGACACGAACAGTTTATGGTGACCGGCACAGTTCACCTGCTGTCAATCTCCGGATTGCATGTAGCGATACTCGCCGGGATGTTTCTCGCGCTCGGGCGAACAGGACTTGTCCCTCGCGGTATCGGGTTGCTCGCAACAGCCGCCTTTGTAGTGGGTTACGCATGGCTTGTGGAATTTCGACCCCCTGTCGTGCGAGCCGGAATCCTTATTTGCCTTTACTGTTACTGCAAATGGGTCGGCCGGGAATCATTCAGTTTCAATTCGCTTGCTTTTGCCGCATTGATTGTGATGGTGCAAAACCCATCGGAATTGTTTTCGTCCGGAACACAGTTGTCATTTCTGGCTGTCGGTTCGTTAATTTTCGGTCGTCAATGGATGGTTTGGCCAACCAGCGACGACCCCATCGATGTCCTGATAGCCCGATCCAGACCATGGTACATCAAGTTCGCGGCGTCTTTTGGAAGAAGCATTTTTACTTCATTGATGGTCAGCACCGTGATTTGGGCATTTGCCTTTCCGCTCGTGGCAGCCCGATTCCATCTCGCATCGCCAATTGGTTTGATCGTCAATCCCCTTGTGCTGTTACCAGTAACTGTGGCTTTGGTAAGTGGATTCATGGTGTTGATATTTGGAGGATGGCTGCCGCCTGTGGCAATTCTGGCGGGAAAGATCTGCGACCTGTCATTGGGGTTTCTTACGTCCATCATTGAGATGGGTGAATCGGTGCCGTGGGGGTACGTTTGGACGTTTGGTCCGACTCCAGGTGCCTTGCTGATTTTTTACACCGTACTCATCGGGTTGTTTGCCTTGCGACCGGACGGAATCCCGCTCAAACCGGCTGCCGCGCTATTTCTGGTTTGGCTGGTGGCCGCGTGCTGGATTCCATCGCTGATCGACCAATACCAGGACCGCCACAGAACGACGCTCATTTGCACCATGGTCGACGTGGGGCATGGCAACTGTGTTCTGCTGGAGTTGCCCGGCGGCAAAAACATTTTGTACGACTGTGGAAGTATTGGTTCGTTGCGAAACGCCGCAAGAAACGCCAGTGGAGTCTTCTGGAACAGGCGGATCAAGCGACTGGATGCCGTCATTATTTCGCATGCTGACTCCGATCACTTCAACGGACTTCCCGAGATCAGCCGAAAATTCGCCATCGATCGTATTATCGTTTCCAATAAAATGTTGGCGCGGCAGAATCGTACAGATGTCGCCTGGTTATTGCGCGCTTTCGATGAAAATGCAATTGTTTCCGAATCGGTTTCGGCGGGTGACGAACTTGTCTTCCACAACGATGTGACGATGCAAGTGATAGGCCCGGCTGACAATATGGAAACGAAATCGGATAACGAAGAAAGTATTGTACTTGTCATTCAATTCGCCGGGAGACGCATTCTGTTAACGGCAGACATCGAAGGGACACCACTCGATGCACTTTTTGAATCAGTCAATCCGTCGGCATTCGATCTGGCGATGGTCCCGCATCACGGAAGCGTCAATAGCCGACCGGATGAGTTTCTGGAATGGGCCAGGCCAGGGTTGGCAGTTGTAAGCTGCCGACGAAGTGTCAATGAAGGCGTTGGCAAAAATCTGCCCGCAGATAAAGCGGCGGCAACCCAGGTCCTTCATACAGGTCGAGATGGTGCCGTTCGATTCACCATTGATGTTGATGGGTCGACGACGGTCGAGAGTTTTCGCCACAACCCCTGGTAGAATCTCAAGCCCGTCGCGATATTCTCCCATTCCTGATCCAGGTCGATTCAGCCGGAGACTTTTCCGGGGCCCGTTGGACTTACTCTTGTGAACTGATATAGCAGTACCGATGCCGCGTGCGTGACGTTCAGGCTGTCAGTCGAGCCGGACATTGGAACAGAAACCTTTTGATGGCATTTTCCAATCAACTCTTTCGGGATGCCATGCGCTTCATGGCCCAAAAGAATCGCGATTCGATCTGCGGGACGAGGCATTGGTAGCGAAACAGCATTCGAGGCACCTGTCGCCGCCAATAAATGAAATCCGTAATGCTGCACAAGTTCATCCAGCATTGCCTCCAATTCCATTGGAGTCTCCGGTTCGATAATGGGCAGTTCAAAGATATTGCCCATCGATACCCGGATCGAACGGCGTGACCAGGGATCAACACTCAACGGACCGACAACCAGAGCACAGGCACCAAAAGCTGTGCAAACCCGAATGATCGAACCCATATTATCGGGCAAGGTTGTATTGGGACAAACAACAATCGTCGCCGGTGTTTGCGAGAGTGCCTGATCGTGTTGGGCCAGCGAACGACGCGGGCTTCTCTTGCCACAGGCAATGATTCCGGCATGAAACTCAAACCCGACCAGTTGCGAAACAAGTTCGCGAGGCAGACGATAAGTACAAATTCCTGCCGGAATTTTTTCGACAAACGAACGGGTTACCTGATCGCCGACGACAATGGAAAGCACTTCGTGCGGGCTTGCGATGAGCCGCTCAACAACCCAGCGCCCCTCAGCAATAAACCAGGCGCTATCTCTTGACTGCCGGGATCGAATCAAATCGACGTAAGGCAACAAGGCTTCGTGTTCCAGCGTTTCAAGTTGATAGATCAATAAAGCATCCAGTGCATTCTTGTCTCTATTCAGGAATCGCTCCCCGTGGTCCAACAATTGGGGTCCACTTCAAACAGATCACGTCACACGAAGAGTCGCAAGGGATACTGGCACATGGCCAAAACCATTGCCAGTGGTGTTGGAATGACGAATGCGTGGTTAGTTTTACAGGGACTGAGCAGTCTGAATAGTCGGTGAGTGGAACTTGCTCTGCTTCGTCGAATCCCGGCGCGCCGGGAACCCGCATGTCAGGTGTTGTGGGGAGGGTTGGTCTGCAATGGCCACCCTTACCCGATTTATGTCGCGATTCGCCTCTGGGTGATTGCTCCAACTGCGTAACCGCCGAACATCCCAACAACGGCAAAAAATACAAGAAATGGCGGTCCCCATCCACCGATGATGAGCCAAAAAACAAAACTGCCAACGAATCCACAAAACAGGCCGATCGAAATGCATGTCAAATGGAACAAAAATCGGTCTCTGCTCTTCGAGAGCACTGCAACGGGAACAGCGATTAGTCCAATGCCTGCGATACAGGCGGCAAAACTCAAAAACACACTGTCCCATCGTACAAAGTTGCCAATCCTGGAATCAACAGGTTGAAGTTCAGGCAAATCATTGAACAAGGCCTCAAATTTAGAGTAGTCCGGCACGGGAGGTGAAACCCAGATTGAAGACGGAGGCAGATCAAGAATGAATGTTTCATTCCCGTATATGAGGCGAGACTCCCAATGTGCGAATGCCATCGACGCGATGATCGAAACGGCAACCAGCAATAAGAACATCAACCGAATCAAACGCATTTTTCCCGCAGATTTCGAAGTGGTCCAAGCGACATAACGGTTATGTTCACCCAGTCGCGTGAGTGAACTTTGCTTCAATTTGCGGCAACCAACGCGACTTGGGTGCAACATTTTGGTACGCCCGTCATGGGCGTGAGTTTATTGGGTGCAAGTCCCCTGTGCGAGACTGGGAGTCTCAAGGAGATCAGTATACCAAGTGAAAACTCCGATTGGCAAAGTACGAGGCGAAGGCAACGGCGCCGTGGCAAATCAGAACCGCAAAGGCCACTGGCACATGTCGAAAACTATTGCCAGTGGCGTCGGAATGTCCAATGCCTGGCTCGCTTTACAAGGTCTGTTGTCTGATGAGTCTGTGGGCAGAACTTGCTCCACTTCGTCGAACCGCCTGATGCGGACCCGCATGTCAGGTGGTGTAGGGAGGGTGGTCAGCAATGGCCACCCTTTCCCGATTTATCCACCGGTCAATCGATTCCATTCCACGGTGAAAGGTTCTCCGCCGGGTGTTCCATATATTCTGCAGCCCGGCAGTTCATTACCCAGTGATTCCATTCCTGATTTTGTAACGCGCGTTCCAGGAAGATGGAGATAATACATGTTCTTTAAGTGCGTCAATGTTTTCAATCCGGCGTCAGAGATATCTGTATTTGAAAGGTCAACATAACCCAATAATTTAAGTTTTTTCAAACTGGAAAGACCTTCGTCAGTGACTGCCGTCCCCCGCAACCACAACTGTTGCAAATTTACAGCGTTTTCGAGATAAGTTAATCCAGCATCGCCAACATTCGTGTTAGTCAAATAAAGACCGTGTAGTTTTCGGACGTTCGAAATTGAAGCTAGAGTTACATCGGTGACTGGATTCCCCTCCAGAGAAATCGACCGAAGATTTGGAAACTCGTCTATTCTCTCAAGTTGTTCATCTCGAATACCTGCCTTTCGAATCGCGATTCCTGAAACACTCCAATCGTCCCACGTCAACTGAACGCCTGCTCGCTCCAGTTCGCGTGCGGCATCAATTTCATGATTGTAAGAGGCCATCTTGTCAAATCGAAGGATTTGCTGTGACGCAGCAAGCACGAACGAAAAGAACAATGTGCAACCCGCCAGTTGGCGCATTGAAATCGTTTTCCGCTGACGGCGAATTAACCAGGAAACCCCGGCGGCAAATCCAACGCATGAACTCAGGCAAAGTATGAGTCTGCCGTCATACGAGGCGGTGTAGCCGTTCTCAAAGTCCCGTTTCCAAATTACTAGGGAAGTAAAGAACAAAAATACAGCTATTACGAGACTGCCAAGCAGATGGAAATTCCTTCCTGTTTTGCTCGCAAATGTGAAGGAAAGCGAAACTACAATGATCGCCATTGCAAGGAAAGGCAGTATAAAAATAGGGGGAAAGTAAGCGGCAAGGTAAAAAAAGTCTCGAGAAGTCGAGCAGAAACACAGCCCCATGAACGCAATAACGAGGATGATGTGAAGGTCCACTCGACCACCGCAGTTCCAATCAGGGTTCACTCTCAAGTCAGTTCCCAATTGTCAGTCCCTCGATGTCCCTAAGGCGGAAAAAACGAATAGCAAACTATCCCGACTTTTTTACGGAGGGATAGTTTGTGCGTTGGACTGAGACGCTTCGCTGGAGCGCGGTATGCGGATTCCATGGGACGGAGCGACTGTGTTGGTTGAGTCTAATGTAGCGGGCGGCTGACGGGCAAGCAGATTGCCGGTCGAAGTTGACTTTTTTCGTCGGGCAACCGCAAGGATAACGCGGATTGAACCGGCCTGAGCGGATTGGCTTCCAGGTGAAGCCAACAACGATCGGGCGCGAGGGAAATCGCGGTGGAATGCTTGATCGAACGATGGGAGAAACTGGAATGCAATGTTTCCCGGAGTGGATTGTAGGGCATTAGCTTTCGAACCAGGCGCGGTGAGCGGGACCGTAGAACAGATCGCGCCACGAGGGTCGAGGCGTTTCGCTGATTGGATGCATCGGCTGCCCACATTTCGGACAAGAAGGCGCGCGTTGATCAACGATGTTTTCGACTTCGTGGCACATCTCTGTTTCGACTTCGTGGTTCGTCTCTGCTTCGACTTCGCTTTTTGTTTCTGGCGAAGTCGTTGGCAGTTGGACTGCGCTCGACTGCGGACGGAGTTGATTGCACAGCGCGATGAATTTCTTGCGGTATCGACTACCGTACCCCATTACGGACCATCGCATCGTCCAGGTCCACGGTGATTCCATTGTGGTCGCTCAATCCTGTGCCTGCAACAGTCCCCTCCCACGCTTGGATGTCGGTGACGGCGGACGCAATGTCCGTGGACAAACAGACGTGATCGATATTCCGGCGTGACAGGCCCACCGAAGCAACAAGATCGGCCTCCGTCACGCAGGTCAGTCTGGCATCGTTGAGTGCGTCAGACAACATTCGCCGAACTTCGATTGTTCCATAATGCCCGACTCCGTCTCGATGCTGCTTGTAGTCGCCAGCGGCAATCAGTCGGCGATCAGGGAATGACTCACGCAGTTCCATCCAATCTTGACGATGCCATGCGATCGCCTTCTTGTGTTCCTGCCACGGCGATGATTTCCGATCGGCCCCTTTCGCACCGTGATACGGAATGATAGAGCCATAAACGATTAGACGAGTGTCGTGTGCGTCGAGTTCGAAACAGACGGCTTCGCGAGGATCTGACGTATCAATTCTGTCAATGACCGCAAGGGATTCTCTTCGAATCCAGATGGCAGCAACGGCTTCTCCGTGGCGAGGCTTTCGAGGGGACGGTTCGGTGAACAAGCCGATGAAGTCAGGCCCAAGATCAACCGCCGTGCTGGTTTCAGTAAGCACCACGATGTCGGGTCTCAGATCGAGTAGGTGCTTGACTCGGATTGCGTTTTTCGGGCTATCGATTGCAGGACGTTCGACGTTCCAGTTGACGATTCTCATTGAGAGCTCAGAAAGAGTGGGGTAACGCCCAAAATCACCCGGTTGCCGCCAAGAGATTTTAATTTGAGGAAAAGCCCGATCGGCAACTCGGGTGCATTTTTTTGTTCGCCTCGGTTGTTCCACGTTCCCAAGGTCAACAGGCAGGTAGCGGCCAATCATTTTACCACGAAGGACACGAAGAGCACGAAGGAATCAAAGAACGAAACGTTTGATGCCATCTTTCAGTCTTGTCACGTTGAAATTCATTAATTAACCGATCTTCACGCCTGCCAATTTCATGTAGGTCAACAGTTGCGCTTCGTGAATGCCTTTGATTGCTTCAGTTAATGAGGCACCGGCATAGCCATTGGCACCCTGAGTTAAACGAGTAACAAAGCACCAGTGTCGCGTTCGTCGAATGCAATACGTTGCTCAAACAAAAAAACCGGCGGAAGCATCGTTCCGCCGGTTTCTGATTGTTATCAATATTAAATTCGCTGACACTACCGTTTTCTATGTGAGAGTTTAAGTCAAAAAACCGGCGTCGCGTTAATTTTCAGTTTCCGTCATCCTTTTTGTTACCAAGCAGAAAGGATGAGGATGGATACTCAACAACGACGCCGGCAATTGAATCGTCAACGAAATGGTCATGGAGCAAAAGTGACGGCCCATTATGGAAGCCGTCAGATTTGTATTCCGATGGATCGAGAGACGTATGATGACATTTGGAGAGATTCGACGAAAGTCCGATCGCTGTTAGAAACAATGATTGCGGTACATCCGGAGATATTTCCCGCTGGTATTGAAGAAGGCTTCACGCTGACCGGTTCGTTGCCCGGCTCGCAAAAGCTGCCTGGGATTTGTTTGCGACAGATCCGCATTCAGGGAATTGCTTACACACTGCGTCCGAGTTTTGTAATGCCTTATTTTACCGGAATCACGGAGGAATTTGAGAAACCGCTGCTCTTGTTGAGCTATGGCGTTCCGTGTTGGCTGGTCACGCAACTATTTGGCCACAACGACATGTTTTGGTACCGACAGGTTGAACGGCTGGGGCGGAACTCGCTGGTGGGAACCACGATTTGCGTTGCCGACAGTTTGCCGCAGCACCTGGCAGCGGATGAACATCATGCGCACTGGCAAGGCCAGAAGGGCTACATTGCAACGATCGCTTCCCAGGGTTGTTTGCTTGGCGTGGCTTTGACGGACGAGGCCGACCAGGCTCATTTGCAGGAAGCTTATGGCGTTTTCGCGGAAGAAGCGCGTGAGCTTGCTTCTGACTATCAACCGCAGACGGTCAACACCGACGGCTGGTGGGCGACCCAAAACGCTTTCAAAGCGCTTTTCGCCAGCATCGTGCCCGTGTTGTGTTTCCTGCATGGCTTCCTGAAAGTTCGTGATCGCTGTTACAAAGACCATGATCTGCACGAACGTATCTGGAACGTCTATCATTCGCTTGACATTCGGATGTTCGATCAACGCATGAAGGCGTTTCGGAAATGGTTTGAGAAACAAACCTGGTCTTCATCGGTCCATGCAATGACGGCCAAACTTTGGAAACGATCCTCTCAATACCGGATCGCTTACCAACAGGCAGGTTGCTACCGGACGAGCAATCAGGTTGATCGATTGATGAATCGCATGACCCGCTACCTGTATGCCGGCCGCGGGTTGCACGGTCATCTGGCGTCCAGCGAACTGCGCTTGAGGGGTTGGGCGTTACTAAACAACTTCCGGGCCTTTGCCAGACGTGCCGCAACCAGCAGGGAATTCCAAAGTCCGGCACATCGCCTGAACAAAAAACGATACCATGAAAACTGGCTGCAAAACCTGATGATCGCAGCCTCATTGGCCGGAAAAAAACGTACATAGATTCCGGTAGTGTCAGTAAATTCGAAATTTGTTTCAGTTGCCGCATGAGCACTCGAAACTAATCGCCGTTGGCATCGTTACCAAGGCTGGATGAGATCAATGGGCCGCTGGCACCGAGTCCGCCTTTAAGTTCGCTCTGGTCGGCTTTCTGGACGGTACCCGTAGATTCCCTGGCGTTCTCGGCTGCTTCCTTCTCCTCACTCCATTCAACGCGGCGACGCGACAAGCCGATCTTGCGATCGTCGGTGTCGACACGAAGAATTTTGACTTCCAGTTCGTCGCCAACTTTGACGACTTCTTCCGGGTTCTCGACTTTCTGGTCAGACAACTCGGAGATATGCAGAAGTCCTTCGAGGCCGTCTTCGAGTCCGACGAACACGCCAAAGTTGGTGATCTTTGTGACACGACCCTTGACGAGTTGTCCCGGTTGGTACTTGGAAGGAATGTCGGTCGACCACGGGTCATTGGCAAGTTGCTTCATGCCCAGGGCGATACGACGGCGTTCGGTGTCAACGGCAAGAATCTTGCATTCGACTTCCTGGCCTTTTTCCAGCATCTCGCTGGGGTGACTGATCTTGCGGGTCCATGACATATCGGAAATGTGCAACAGGCCGTCGATCCCTTCTTCGAGTTCGACAAAGGCCCCGTAGTTGGTAAGGTTACGAACGCGCCCCTTGACCAATTTGTCAGCAGGGTATCGCTCGAGAACATCGTCCCACGGATTGGCCTGGGTTTGCTTGATACCCAGCGACATTTGTTCGCCTTTGCGATCGATGCCCAGAACTGCCACGTCAATTTCATCACCGATCTGAACAAGTTCCGATGGATGATTGACGCGTTTGACCCAGGACATTTCACTAATGTGAACAAGGCCTTCGATACCGGGTTCGAGTTTCACAAAGGCACCGTAGCTCATCACATTGACGACCTCGCCTTTTTGCGTACTGCCAACCGGGTATTTCTCTTCGACGTTGTCCCACGGGTTGGCCAGCATTTGTTTCATGCCCAGGGCAACCTTGATTTTCTCACGATCGACATTGAGGATCTTGACCTCGATTTGTTGATCGATGGCGACCATATCCGATGGATGCTGAATCCGCGAGTGCGACATATCGGTGATATGCAACAAGCCGTCGATACCACCGAGGTCAACGAAGGCACCGAAGTCGGCGATGTTTTTGACGACGCCGGTCCGGACCTGGCCGATTTCAAGATCTTCCAGCAACTTCTGCTGGGCATACTGGCGTTCTTTTTCAATCAGGCTGCGGCGACTGACAACAATGTTGCGGCGCTGTTCATCAATCTTGAGAACTTCGCATTGCACAACTCGGCCAATAAAGTCGGCGATATCGCCGGGACGACGGATATCGACCTGACTGGCTGGCAGGAAAACGGGGACGCCAATGTCCACGAGCAAGCCACCTTTGATTTTTCTTGTACAGGTACCAGTGACAATATGGCCTTCCTGAACATTCGAGATTACATCCTGCCAATGCAGGATGATGTCAGCTTTTTCCTTGCTGATTGCGATCTGGCCGTGAGGATCGTCGGCCACTCCGGTATCGTCCTCAAGATCCTGAATCAGGACTTTGACCGTTTGCCCGACTTTGGGGGGCGCTTCGGAGTCTTTCCATTCCGAGCGAGACAGCGTGCCTTCGCTTTTGTATCCAACATCTACAAGAACTGTGTCGGCGTCGACACGGATAATTTTGCCCTCGATGATCTTATTGACCTGGTAATCCAGAGCGGCTTCGTCGCCTTCCGGAAATAACGACTCATATTCGAGGTCGTCTCCTGGAAACATGTCCAGGACCATTTGAGAAATGTCGTCGTCTTCGAGTGAGCGGATTAAGTTACGATCTACCATGGTGATGAAAATGACAGTCGGTTTTCGACTGCCGCCAGTGTGGGGTTGCACGATGCGACGACCAACGCAGTCGTCCGACAAGGTGACAGTTGCCATTGAAACAACAAAAATCTACAAGAATTCCGGCCAAACTCGCTGAGATGCCAGCATTGTCGGACAGGAACAATCGGCCAACTTATCAAAGCAAGCGCTACCCCACAACAGCGACAACGCTATTTGGGCAGGAATCTTCGGGGAAAAGCGGGGCAATTCGCAGCAAAACGAGCGTTCCAACGACGAGATTCGTTCTATGTACGGGCGCGGCGTTTAATCGAGCTGTTTGCAAGGTATCGGTACAATCGGTCCAAACCGCCGCCAGAAAACCGTTTGGCAAACAAAAAAGCCCGGAAGAACCCGATTGGCTCTTCCGGACTTCTGTTTATCGCTCGGATCTTTTTTGAAAGGAGATCCAATCGATGGGTGGCCACGACGGACAACCCGCCAGTCGCCATCAAGAATGGCCACCTCGTTGGCTCGTACAGCAATATTGCACAAATCACCTCCTTTCAAATCAGGGATATCCCACGACTGTCGCGGCGCCAAAAGAATCGCAACGGCCCGGGCCTGTAGTTACTCGCACTGCGTTAGTGCGAACGACAGACTTATTATAATCAACGGACCGGAATAGAGTTCAAGTCCCATTTTCGGAATGACCAGGAGAATTCCAGTCGGGTTCACGGAAATCAAGGCTGCGCTGCACATTTATCCTTGAAATCTGTAGATTTCAGGGTGACAACGGAGCTGTTTCAGGTGCTTGACGCTAAAATCAGCCTGCAAGTTGTACCAAACGGCCCAAGTGGACAATTATTTCACAATCACAATTCTTTAGTAAAACCCGATGACCAAAAAAATGCCACTCTCCCCATCAAAATTGAAACATAAATACTCCCCACGAAACGGGTTGCTGATCGCTTTCGTATGCTGCACCCAGATGATTTCGGCAAGCAGCGGAGTTCTGGCGGACGAGCAGTCGCTTGAACAACGCGAATTTTATCAACTGCAAATCTACCGTGTACCGCAACCGGAGAATCGCGATTCCATTCTCGGTTTTCTAAAGGACCATAGTTTGCCAGCCATGAACCGGTTTGGGATTGAGACCGTGGGGGTCTTTTTTGATACCAGCGAAGAGCCGGCGACCAGCGATGTGTTCGTACTCGTTCCGTTTCAATCGGTTCAACAAGTTGCGGAGTTGAACGAGTTTTTGCTAAACGACAAGTCGTATCAAACGGGTGTTGTCGAGTGGTCCGATATCAAACTTGCTGAACCCCGATTCACTCGTATCGATACGCGATTGCTTAAATCCTTTTCCGGGATGCCGGTGATGGAGTTGGCGGATTATTCCATCAAGAAGGATCCGAAACGTGTGTTTGAACTTCGCATTTACGAAAGCCACACACTTCGGCACGCACAGAGCAAAGTTCAAATGTTCAACGCCGGCGAAATTCAGTTAATGAAAGATGTCGAGATGGGGCCGGTGTTTTTCGCCGAAGCAATTGCCGGACCGGATGTACCATGTCTCGTTTATATGCTGAGCGCGGCCGATCTGGATTCTCACAAGGCGCACTGGCAAGCATTTCTGAACGATCCTCGCTGGCCGGAAATGCGCGACAAACCGGAATACAAGGATACAGTTTCCAAAATTCAAAACTGGACTTTGCAAGCTGCCGAATTTTCAGGAATGTAGTCTTCGATGCGATTCGCCCAGTCCCGATTTGTTCCCGATCGACACGAAATCTGCTTCCGGATTCGAAGTAAGTGTGCTCATCGATTTATTCTCGCAATCGGATTGGTTGCGTCATTCCTGTTGACGAGTTGTCAGTCCGGTAAAGAATCGTTGCTGAATGTCGGGCATTCCGGAAGAAATGTTCGTTTGTACGCCGCCGCCAGTACGATCGATGTCGTAACTGAAATTTGCGACTTGTACCGCAAGGAGGCAGGCATTCAGGTTGAAACAAGTTTTGCAGCGAGTTCAGCGCAAGCGGCAATGCTGATTCAGGGTGCCCGGGCCGATTTGTTTTTGTCTGCCAGTGTGCAATGGAGCGAAGCGGTCAAGCAGGAATTTCCGAATGCGGAAGTGGTGAAGTTATTGGGAAATCGCCTGGTGTTAATCGTGCCAAATGATTCAAAATTGACGATTCAATCCATCGCCGATCTGAAATCTGCAGAAATTCGCAAGATCGCGATTGCCGATTACAAGTCGGTACCCGCAGGCGTTTACGCCAAACAAGCCATTGACAATGCCGGCCTCTGGGAGTCGGTTTCGGAGAAACTGGTGGGTACCATGGATGTTCGGCAGGCGTTGACCATGGTTGAAAACGGCGTGGTCGATTGCGGACTGGTATATCAAACGGATGTTGGCAGCAGCCAGCACGTTCGGGTTGTGGCTGAAGTGACCGGGCACGACCCGGTTATCTACCCATTGCTGTTGTTTCCCCAAGCGTCGACGGAAGGGCGGGCCTTTTTTGAGTTTCTGCAATCCAATGCCGCGCGGACTGTTTTCGAGAGCCATGGATTCCAGGCGTTGCCAGTTCCATCCGGTCTCGGGCCGGTGGTAAAGTAATTCCAGGTATTTATTCGCCGCGCAATCTGCGGACACGGAAGCAACTTGACAAAGGACGCGATCTTGAATCCACTCGGCAAACTGGACTGGACGCCCGTACTCCTGAGTTGCCAGGTGGCGACGCTTGCTGCGACGTTGCTGTTGCCGGCCGCCATCGCCGTCGCCTGGTGGCTGGCCCGTTCGAAGAGCCCGATGCGCTGGCTGGTTGAGACGGTCGTGAACTTGCCACTTGTTCTGCCGCCAGTGGTCACAGGTTTTCTTTTGCTTATTTTGTTTGCTCCGCGAGGATGGCTGGGAAGCAGATTGGGCGCAATGGGAATTGTGCTGGTAGCCAACTGGTATGCCGCAGTCATTGCAGCGGCGATTGTCAGTTTTCCGTTGGCTGTTCAAGCTGTAAAACTTGCCTTTCGGCAAACGGATCGGGAACTTGAAAACGCTGCGCAGACACTAGGCGCGGGGCCGTGGACGACATTTGCCAGAATCTCACTTCCACTTGCACGGCGTGGCGTGATTGCCGGGTGGTTCCTGGCCTTTGCCCGAAGCCTTGGCGAATTCGGCGCGACGATTATGATTGCCGGAAACATTGCGGGACAAACGCAGACCATTCCGCTTGCCATTTACTCGCATGCCAACTCGGGGTTATCCGGTTATCAGAATGCGTGGCCGTTGGTGATCGTCGCGATCTTGTTGTCGTTTGCCGCGTTGCTGGCTGGACATTGGCTGGAGCGGCGGGCCGTTTGATGTTGCAATTCAATTGTCGTTATCGATACGCCGACGGATTTTCTGTCGAGATCGGGTTGAATCTGGAAAACGGCTGTACGGCCTTGTTCGGCCCATCCGGATCCGGCAAGACTACCGTGTTGTCGTTAATCGCAGGGCTGATCATTCCCGACAGGGGCTCGATAATCATTGATGGCACAGCAATTACCGATACGGAATTACGTATCCAGATTCCGGTTCATCAGCGCGGCGTTGGAATGATAGCGCAAACGCCGCAACTGTTTCCTCACATGACGGTTCGGAAAAACCTGGAATTTGGACGGCGCGCGAGAAAATTGGGTTTTCGTGAAGTCGATCACGATCAATTGATAGACGCATTGGCGTTGGGCCCGCTGCTCGATCGATCGCCGGCGACATTGTCGGGGGGAGAAAAGAGCCGTGTGGCACTTGGTCGGGCATTGGCAAGTCGACCACGATTGTTGCTGATGGATGAGCCACTGGCGTCGCTCGATGAAGTGATCAAACACCAGATTCTGGACTACCTGGCGGAAGTAATTTCACGTTGGCAAGTTCCAACCGTCTTTGTCACCCACAATCAGGCCGAAGCGGTCCGAATAGCTGATCGCGTCGTCCACCTCGCCGCTGGCGAAATCGTTAACGATAATCCGCATGACAGCGAACGCAGGATTGGCTGATTTGATTCAGGGCAATAGCGGCAGCTTCTAAATCATTGGCGATGGCAGCGCTGGATATCAGGCGCGAAGCAGCAATCATCTCCGTCGCAAACGCGCTGTAGACTTCATCGTCGGCGTCATCCATTGCCGGCAATTGCAGAACGCGTCCGACCGCCGCCATGATCGCTGCTTCATGAACAATCGACTCGGTTTCCGCTGCAAATCCGTCTTTGGAGGAAGTGGCTGTTTTCAGGGGACCGGTTACGATTGCGTCGAGCCGATTCATAAGTGCCGTCCGGTCGACAACACCAGACCAGTCCTCGATTGCCGTAACGATCACTTCTTCGCCAAAGTTTCCGCCACGCACCAGATCGGCAAGTCGCTGCGTCGTTCGTTGGGCATTTTCAAATGCTGCTATGTCGGTTCCACGCGCCTGTTTGGCGGATTCGATCATGGCGGTCGTAACGGATACGGATTGGTCCTTCCAGCGAACTTGTTCATCGTATTGACTAACGATGGCAAAAGTCATGGCAAGCATCTGGAACGTCTCGCCAATTTCAGCGTTTCGCGTTTTGAATTGACCTGGATTGGTGACCAGGCCGCTCAAACGAATCTGTTGCCGCTTGATCTCGTCTTCCAGGATAGATGCCGTGATAAATGTTGACCAAGCCGAACCGGACAATGCCGTATCGGACACAGCGTTTACACTGCTGGATTGCGACATATTCGAGCCAACGATCACGGGGACGGCTTTATCGCCAGCCGTAGCCGGTCGGGCACCGAGTAACGCTTCGGTAAATACGTCGTTGAAGAAGACGTCGCCTGTTTGCTCGTTCGGGTAAGCGGGACGCGCGGCGCGTTTGACTTTCCGTACAAGAGGTTCAGGCCGAGCCGTGGTCTTGTTGGCTGGATCAGGCGTCGCTAGTGGTGCTTGAGTGTCGGCAGCTTTTTCGTTTTCCTGGGCAGTCGCGTTCCGACAACAAAATGAGGCAAGAATCACTATTGCAACGGAAACGTACCAGCGGAAACCCATGCTACTTCGAAAAGCATATTTCACATTCATGTCGCGGTACCTGAATATTCCCGGTCGTTGGGTCTAATGTTTTCGTTTCGCAAACAAACCTCCGCTCGCCCCAACGAGACTCGAAACGAGTTAAGATGGAGACTGTCGCGTTTCCTGGTCGTTACCAAATTGTACACCAATGAATGATCGAACCACACCTGATCGGCGGCAATTCCTGACCGGGACGAACCCGGATATCCCATCACCTGTCGACCCGTGCGAACCGGGTTTGGAATCAATGATTGGCCCTGCGGAACTGCGATCGGCCGACTCCGCGCCATTGATGACGTATTCGATCAACGCCATGGGCTGCCAGTTTCAGGTAATTTCGACCTCTAAAGGACAGCGCGGACTAGTCCCGTCAATTCATGACGGTTTCGAATTGATCTTACAGCTCGAGCAACAGCTCACAACCTATGATTCGAATAGCGAACTGGAGCGACTGAACCAGTGCGGCGCATTGCGGCCAACGAGTGTTTCCCGGAATCTGTTTGAATTGCTTGGCAGTGCGATAGCCCTTTCCGAAACGACAAATGGGGCATTTGATATTACTGCTGCTCCATTGTCGCGACTTTGGAATTTCCACCAACGGGCAGGGCGGATGCCGGACACGGATTCGATTGAGGAAGTCGTCCGGCAAGTTGGTTTCCGAAATCTTCGGCTGGACCCGCAAGGCCAAACCGTTGCCTTTGAAATCGAACATCTGCGAATTGATTTGGGCGGAATCGGCAAGGGCTACGCACTTGATGAATTGACGCAACTTTTTGTTGAACGGGGCGGAGCGGATTTTGTAATTCACGGTGGTCAAAGCAGTATTGTGGCACGCGGTCATCGCGATGAAACGAATGGTGAATTGACCCCCTGGCGAATAGGGATTTCGCATCCGTTGTTACCGGCAAAGCGACTTGCAACCATTGCACTGCACAATGAAGCGTTAGGTACGTCCGGGAGCGGGCGGCAGTCATTTATTCACAATGGACGGCGGTATGGCCATATCATTGACCCGCGGAGCGGGTGGCCGGCCGATCATCGCTTGTCAGTGACCGTTATCGCATCGACGGCCGCAACAGCCGATGCAATGGCGACGGCGCTATTTGTTTTGGGAGATGAGGAGCTCGAAAGATGGTCGGACAAAAATTCCGGGACCGGAATCCTGGCGTTAAAACAGGCTGACCCCACAGGCCAGCTCGTCGCGGACGTTTTCAATTTTGGAACTCGGAACATCGATTGGCTGGACGATTCAGTGACAATTTGTAATCGATGATGGGAGGTTAAAGATTCTATTTAGGCTCGACCGGTTCTGCAGCGGCAGCTTCCTTCTTCCAGCCGATATCGTCCAGAAATTCCGGCCACCAACCACTGCTGCTATCCCATTTCACCAGTGGCATAATTGAAGCGTAGTTGTCGGTCCAGAAAGCGACACGATCGGGGTCCGGCCAGGCGGATGCGTAGCCAAAAACTTCCATTTCGTTTATGAAGGCGTCGTTTCGCGTTACGAGGACCCATGAACTGTCACTGTAACTGTTCTCCGTTGGATCATCATCGATAAAAACACAGGGCATTTCGAGGTTGTTGGCCAGTTCGTGAACCACATTTGCCAATTGCAAAAAGCGATTCGAGGTGTGGATTGCCAAAATGCCTCGATCGGTTAGTCGCTGTTTGTAGATTGCCATCGATTCCAGCGTCAGCAAATGCACGGGAATCGAATCACTGGAAAACGCATCGGCGATCAACACGTCGTAAAGTCTTCCCTCTCCCCTGGCTAGCTCCAGTTCCAGTTGAATGCGGGCGTCACCCAGCCGGATCTCGGGAACGACGGGGCAATCGCGCAAATAAGTGAAGTGTTCGTGCGCGATTTCAACCACGCGTGGATTGATTTCGTAATAACAGAGATAATCGCCTGTTTTGCACCAGGCACAAATCGTGCCGACCCCCAGCCCGATCGCACCAAACGACAATGAGCCTTCGTTTGAATATTCGGGAGCGGAATCGCGCAGGAATTCGATGGCCCGACCCAATCCGCTTGTCGGACAATAATAGGTCGTTGGCTGTTGCGACCAATATTTCGTTTTATATTGCATTCCGTGTTGAATGCGACCGTTGTTGAGTTTTCGATGGTTTTCGTAATCATTGACTCTCAACGTGCCGTATTCGTTTCTTGTTTGGACCAAAACGTCTTCATGATTGTCATGTTCGTACATGCGCCAGGAAGCAAAGGCCGCCAGTCCGGCAACGATCAATCCGACCAGCAACAAAAACGCAAACGTCGCCAGCTCGGGCCATTGGTTGCCAACGGTGGTTTTGTGTTTTTCCCGTTGCCCCGCGCTGGTGATCGACCGTTTGTCCATACTGCCGTGGACTTGCCATCCATAAGCAAACATTACCGCCAGTACCGCTGCCAGTACTCCCAACGGAAACTCGTAGTAATTAGGGAATAATTGCGGAGCGATCAGGGCAACAAAAACTCCACCCAGGGCCCCACCGATCGAGACCATGAGGTAGAACAAGGTCAAATGCCTGGGCGAAGGCTTGAGCCGCGCCAGTTCGCCGTGACAACACATGGATGCACCGAAAACAAGTGATGAGTAACCAATCACCTGAATGGAAATCGGTGCGCTTACGCCCAGTTCCAGCAGGATCACCGCAAAGATTACGGACCCGAAAAACAGGGGATGAAACACCAGGCGGATGTACCAGAATTGGTGATCGAAACAAATAATGAACGACAATAAATACAAACTGAGAGGGACGATCCACAGCAATGGAATTGCCCCAATTTCCTGAGTCATCATATTGGTTGTTGCCAGCAAAACAACGGAAGCCAACATGGGTAATACAATCCACAAGACAAAGGGGACTTTTCGAATCGAGGTGTCTTCGATGCCATCCGTCGCAGCCTTTGGTCGCCAACTGGACTCCGGCAACTGTCGGCAAGTTGAATAAAACCGGTACCCGGAAATAAAAACCAGCACGGCAAACAGAATGAAGCCGGCAGTCCAGGTCCACGACTGTGCATCCAAAGTCAGGTAACGTTCATACAACAAGGGATAACTGATCAACGCCGCAAGCGACGCGGCATTTGAAAGTGCAAAGAGTCGAAATGGAGATCGTTTGGGATGTGTCACACTTTGCCATGCCTGAATCAACGGACCCGTCGTCGAAACAAGCAGAAATGGTAAACCGACGCTGATTGCCAGCAGCAACAACACCCGGAATGTCGCCATGTGTCCATCTGGCGGCTTCCACTCGTTGCCTGGCCGAATCGGGAGTGTCGCAAGGGCCGCAACCATTAAAAGTGAATGCAAAATCCATTGTTGCCTGGGGCGCAGATAGCGCGTAATGATATGTGCCCATGCATATCCCAAAACGAGTGTCACTTGAAAGAACAACATACACGTTGTCCAAACCAGTGACGTGCCGCCGAACCAGGGGAGTACAAATCGTGCTGCCATCGGCTGGACCTGGAACAACAGAAACGCGCTGACAAAGACTGTGGCCGCATAACAAAACATTGGCTTTCCCGTTGAACCCGGCGAGACCGATCGAATCGCGTGATTGGTTTGCGCCAGTCAAGGCGGCAAATTTTGAAAATAAAGTGGCCACATCCCTGTCTTAAAACAGCCGCCAATGCTTCATAATATCACAGTCGCTTCCCTCGCAATATCCGGCGAAGCGCATCATTGACTGGTGTCGCTTGGCCGTGCTTCCTGACTGGAGCCGGTATCGGGACCATCATCGCCGGACTCGAGACGTGGTGCACGCCTGGCGGGCAGAATTAACGAGAAACTGCTGCCATGGCCGAGCGTACTGGTCACTTTTACTTCGCCACCATGCTCGCGCAGAATCTTTTGCGTCACGGGCAATCCGACTCCCGTTCCCAATTCTCCCTTGGTCGTCGAAAAAGGCTTGAAAATCATGTCGATCTTTCGGGGATCAATTCCCATGCCATCGTCGATCACGGTAACGAAAATCTTGCCTTCGCTTTCTGTTGCCCGGATTTTGACCACACAACCGAGTTCACAGGCATCGAGCGCGTTCTGCACAACGTTGAGAATGGCCCGATACAAGGCTTCCGCGTCGAACAGGAATGGTTTAAGTGACAGGTTTGGCTCCCAATCGAGATGGATTCCTCGTGTTTGGGCTCGCGACTCGACCGTTCCAATCACGTCGCCAATACATGCGTTGATACTGTCAAGTTCCAGTTTCGGTTCACGTGGCTTGCTGAACGTCAACAGGTTCAACGACAGCTCATAAATCCGGGAAGTGAGTGGTTCGATTTCGCGCCAGCCTTCATGCATTTGGTCCCAGTTTTTTCGATCAATTCCCTGATTCATGCGGCGTTTGGCGATATCAATTCCTTGCAACATATTTCGAATGTGATGGGCGATTTGGGTAAAGGTCTCGCCCACTGCCGCCATATGGGCGTTTCGGTTCATGGCTGAATAGTAAGTGGCGTTTTCAGTGGCGAGGGCTGCCTGGTGGCCAATCGCCAAAAGCATTTTCAACTGAGGCAATGTGAAACTGGATTCAAACACAGGGCTGTTGCCGGAAGGGCCCATTGCGGGTTTCGAACCCTTCGCCGATGGCGTCTGAGGTGCCGGTACCACATTGTCAACGTAGATAAAGCCGACGATTCCCATGCGCCCCTGCATCGGTGCGCACATCGATTGAAAGACGCTTCCGGGTTTCAGGTCAACCGCACCACGCCGTTTTTTGGCCTCGGAAATAACGTCCGATGTAATCACACCTTCATTTTTTTCGGCAGCGCGCAACAGTATTTCTTCACTGACCTGAATCGGATCCGAAGATGCCAGATTCTCCCGCTGGCGAAAGGCCGCCGGAGTTGCCGATTTTTTGTCCTCATCGAACAACAAGATACAGCCGCGATCCGCCTTGGTCCATTCAAACACCAGACTCAAAACTTTCTGGTGCAATTCCCGGATGTCCATGATCCGGCTGGTCGCGACCGCCGTGTGATAAATGACGTGAATATTTTCTTCGAGATGATCGAGAAACGAATCGGTGATCTGACTGTCATCGTCGTAAACAGGCATGGCCACCTTGGCCTTGACCGTCTGGAATATTTGTGAACTTGCACTGGAATCATCGGAGCGCTTGCGGCGAATCGTTACCAGGCGATTGACATCAACCATTGTCTGGACAGGCGAATGGTCAAACAACAGGTTGGATTGGCCGACACGAATCAAATCTTGTGGGGCGAGTTTTTGTTTCAGGATTCTCTGTTCGTTGACAAATGTGCCGTTGGAGCTCTTTCGATCAGCGATAATGAATCCGGCATCAAATCGCTTGATGTAGGCATGCGTTCGGGAAACTTCATTATCTGTAAGCCGAATCGTGTTGCGCTGATCGCGGCCAATTGTTATCAGGACATCATCCAGGGCAAATTCCTTGCCTTGATCGGGTCCACTGATTACAAGAATTCGCGACATAGACTCATTTTCATTCAGGCTCATGATTGACGAAAGGAGCGACGGCGGGCCGTGCCCGAAGTTTGTCGCAAATCCCGGATAACAGAGTCTTGTTGTGCACAGACTGCACAAACGCAACTTGCACATGGGTCGGAAGATTCGTTTCCCCGGCCCCCCTAGGTTTACTTGGCCTCGCCACCGAGTGGTGGCTCGTCCATGTCAACACCGGGAACGGTTTCATTGGCCTTGTCTACTGGTTTGGTGCATCCGGTAAAAGGGCTGGCGGAAAAAAGCAAAGTAAACGCGAAGACGATAAACAGAAATCTTTTCATGATTGATCCAGAAATTCTTTTTATTGGATAAACGAACTTGAGCAACGAATGAAATAGACCGGATTTGGCCTGACAAGGTTTTACCCGACAAGTCAATTCCGGGCCAGTGCGATTGAGTTGGATATCGTGATTGCCCGCTTGTTAACTGCCAACCCATTGCGCGTACAACGAACGGGCCTTGCCAATATCATCAGTGCCAGCAATGATTGCCCGGGCATCGGGAAAAACGGTTAGCTGAAAATCGCCTAAATCCAGTTTGAGCAAATACTCGTTAACGCTGACTTTGCCGGAGGATGCCAGTCGTTTTGCCATCGCCGACAAATCAATCGTTGCAGCGCTGGTACCGCGGATCTGAACGGAGTTTCGACCGCACAATAATGCCGATTGCGTAGCGTGTTTTCCTGAGAGCCATTCGAATTGGCCCTGACAGGCTGGACAGGAATTTCGATCGCGAAGTGCTTTCAAATCCATTTGCCGCATGCGCCCGTTCCACAGGTCAACGATCATCAAACCCCGATTGATAGCGGCATGATTCCCAGTCAGCAACTTGAGCACTTCCATGGATTCGATCGATGCAATCACGTTGACGATTGGCGCTACGACTCCGGCAATATCGCAACCGGGAGTTGTTCCAGGCGGGGGCGGTCCATCGCTCATCAGACAACGCAGGCAGGCTGTCTCTCCGGGAATTATCGTCATCGATTGTCCTTCTGCGCCGAGGCAACCTCCATAAACCCAGGGCGTCTTTGTCGAAAGTGAATAATCGTTAATCAGAAACCGGACTTCGAAATTGTCGGTCCCGTCGACGATAACATCCGCACCGCCAGCGAGCGAGCCGATATTTCGATGGTCGACATCGGCAACCACGGGTTCGACTACAACCGACGAGTTGATTTGGCGCAAATGGTTCGCTGCCGCAATCGATTTGGGAAGTCCAGCGACGACATCGGATTCGGTATAGAGTACTTGCCGCTGCAAATTGTGTAGTTCAAGAAAATCCCGATCAACAATGCGCATCGTTCCAATGCCGGCCCGAACAAGTAATTCGGCAACAACACTTCCCAGCGCGCCGCATCCAATTACGACGGCCGAACTGCCGGAAAGCCTTTCCTGACCGGCGATACCGATGGGCGCAAAACGAATCTGCCGGGAGTAACGCGTAAGCTCGCGCGGAATCTTGCCAGAATGACTGAATCCCTTGTTGGATAAATTCATCGATGGCACTCTTAAAACACGGTTTCAATCGATTCAAGTTCGTTTGCTGCTACGAAACACACGAGTCGTTTTCGCCTTATTATATTGTAGAACAAATCGAAAACCGTCGGCGAGGCGTGCCGGATTACCGGTCCGGACACGATCATGTTTTTTGAATTCGACTTTGTGAAACAAACTCCGGATACAATGTCGCCTTCAAAAAGCGGCCAGTTACACTTTGCGTAACAGTGCAAACGTGTTCTGGCGTGCCCGTCGCTACGACCTGCCCGCCGTCGTCGGCTGGTCCCGGCCCAAGGTCGATTAGATGATCTGCCCACGCCATCATCATCAGGTTATGTTCGATCACGATAAGCGAATGCCCGACATCGATCAAGGCATTAAAGCTTGTAATGAGTCGGCGAACATCGGCCAGATGCAAGCCGCTGGCAGGTTCGTCCATAATAAACAGCGTTCGCTTGCTGGTGCTGCTGCCAAGAAACGAAGCGAGGCGCAGTCGTTGGGCTTCACCGGTCGATAATGTGCTCAGCGGTTGGCCGAGGTTCATATAGTCCAGTCCGGCATCTTTCAGCAACTTCAATCGCTTTTGGACTTTTTTGTGCCCGCGAAAAAAGCCAAACGCCTTTTCAACTGTCATGTTTAGCACTTCCGAAATGCTGCGATCGCGAAAACGGACTTCTTGAACGCCCGGTTGAAAACGGGTCCCCTGACATTCATCACAGCGCTTCAGCACGTCGGCCATGAATTGCATATCAATCCTCAGAAAACCTTCGCCATGGCATGTCTCACATCTCCCCCCCGCAACATTGAAACTGAAATGACCTGGCTTCATCCCCCGGGCTCTTGCGTCGGCTGTTGTGGCAAAGACGTTGCGGATTTCGTCAAAGGCCTTGATGTATGTGGCGGGGTTGCTCCGCGAAGTCTTTATTAACGACTGCCGGTCGATCAAGACGACTTCATCAATCAGGTCACTCCCGCGCAATTCATCAAATGGAAGTGGCGAGTCACTGCCGCTGTTGCCGGTCAACTGCTGCATGGCTGGTGCCAACGTTTGACGAACAAGCGAACTTTTCCCGGAACCGCTGACACCAGTCACGACACACAATACGCCGAGTGGAAATGTGACATCGATCGATTTCAGATTGTTTCCCCGCGCTCCCATCAATCGCAGGCTGCCACGTGTCCTGACGCGACGATCGATGGGAATGGCCCATCCCCGCTCGCCAGACAAGTACGCACCCGTTGCCGTTGATCCATCACGGATCAGCGCCGCCGGCGATCCGTCAAACACGATTTCGCCACCCGCTTCTCCGGCGGCAGGGCCGATTTCCACAACGCGATCGGCGATCTGGATCAGACGTGGATTGTGCTCGACCATCACGATAGTATTGCGCCGTGATTGCAGTCGTTGAATTTGCCGAATCAGTTTTTCTATGTCAAAAGGATGCAATCCAGAGGATGGTTCGTCCAGAACGTAAAGCAAATTGACCAGGGCGGAGCCCAATGCCCGGGTCAACGCAACTCGCTGCCGCTCTCCGGTCCCCAGACTCGACATGGGGCGGTCAAGACTCAAATAGCTGAGTCCGCTATCAATTAGGTAACCGAGTCGCTGCAACAGGTTGTTCAAAACGCCATCGACAGGTTCACCGTTGACGGGAAAGGAGATTGTTAGCCAGTGTTTCAACTCGGCAATCGGCAGGCGGGTCAATTCAGCAATGTTGTGATCCGCGATTTTCCAGGCCAAAGCTGTGGGATTCAAGCGCATTCCGTGACACGATTCACATGCTTTCAGCGACCGCCATCGCGCCAGGTATGCCGGAGTGTTCCAAGGCGCAATCGCACCTTGCCGGATCGATTTGTCCTGGTCAGGTAAAATCTTGTCGATGTCGGAATAGGGCATGTAGCCAACGCCCTGGCACCCGGGGCATGCGCCTTGCGGACTGTTGTGACTGAACAAATTGGGCTCAGCCGGTTGAAACTTCCGATTGCAATTCACACATACCAGGCGGTTTTGAAATCGCCAGACGTCAAAACGCCGTCCATCAATTTCCGTGGTCCCGGCAGAGATGGATTCTGTCAGCACAATGACCGAGCCAGACCCGTGTCGCATGGCGGTTTCCAAAGACTCAATCATACGCTTTTGAACGGATGAATCGACGACCAGTCGGTCGACGACAACCCACATCGGTTGTTGATCCAGGCTGAAATCAAGTGCCAACTGCCCCGCATTGTCGATGTCGTGGGAACCGCCCATTGCGATCAATCGGCGAAAGCCACTTGCCCGGAGCTCCTCGATTTTCGATTCGAAATCCTGCAGCGACGGACATTGAATCGGAAAAATGATTTGAATACGCGTCCCGATTTCACGTTGATTCAATTCCGCCGCAATCGATTGTGGCGAGTAAACTCTGACAGGCAAATCGCAATCCGGGCAAACAGGCATCCCGACTCGTGAAAAAAGCAATTTCAGATACTCGACCGTTTCGGTCGCGCCGCCAATTGTTGTCCGACTCGATCCCTTTCCTCGCGTTGCGGTCACCGCGATCGCAGGAGGAATACCATCAATGCGGTCCGCATTGGGTTTATCCCATTGCTTCAAAAACTGGCGAGTGTAGGGTGAGAAGCACTCGATGAAGCGCCGTTGTCCTTCGGCGAACAAGGTATCAAGAGCCAGACTCGTCTTGCCGCTTCCGCTCAGGCCACACAGACATAACAACTGGCCGTGCGGAATATCAAGATCAATTCCTTTAAGGTTGTTAACGTGAACTCCTCGCAACCGAATTGATCGTGGCGACACTGGAATGACCATAGCCGCCGGCTCGATTGGCGAATTGCCGGTCATGCCGCCAACTCTTCTGAAATCAGAAAAGCAATTTCCATGGCCTGGTCGTAGTTCAATCGGGGATCCACTGGCGATTTATAGGCGCGGGACAAATCGGATTCTGCAAGTCCACCAGCGCCGCCGACGCATTCGGTGACATTGTCCCCCGTCAATTCGAGATGAACGCCGCCAAGTCGCGAATCGAGCTGGCGATGAATTTGAAATGCGCGTTGCAATTCAGTCGTAATGGCGTCGAAACTCCGTGTCTTGATTCCTGCTGCCGTTTGAAAAGTGTTTCCATGCATCGGATCACAACTCCACAATACTGGATGCCCGGACTCCTGTACGGCGGCAATTAACGGGGGCAAGCCTCGTTCAATCCCCTTGACCCCCATTCGATGAATTAGCGTAATGCGACCTGGTTCCCGTCGTGGATTCAGTACTTCCAGCAAGTCGGTCAATTCGTTGCCTGATAGCTCCTCATCAAGTTTGATGCCAATCGGATTTTCAATACCACGGAAATACTCGACGTGGGCACCCGTCAGGGACCGTGTTCGGTTGCCAAGCCATGGAAAGTGCGCGCTCAGGTTGTACCAGCCCGTTCGTCGGGGCGGAATTTGTGTTTGGGCCTGTTCATAAGTTAAATGCAGCCCTTCGTGCGAAGTAAATACGTCAACGGATCGCGTTGATGCAACCGATCGATCAAGTATCGATTCCATGAACTTGAGCGACCCGACAATCGATTGAACCATCAAGTGAAACTGCTGGGCGCGGGGCGAGTCGTCGCAGAAGTCCAGATCCCAGTTTTCGGGGTGATGCAAGTCAGCAAATCCCCCACCGATCAGGCTGCGAATAAAGTTCAATGTCAATGCCGCCCGCTCGTAGCCGCGAATCAGAAGTTCCGGATCCGGCTGCCGGTCTTCCGATGTAAAATCGCTGCGGTTGATGTTGTCGCCCCGGTAGACAGGCAAAGTCACCCCATCGCGCGTTTCGGTGTTTGATGAACGCGGCTTGGCGTACTGACCTGCTACTCGACCGACACGAATGATTCGCTTGTGTGCAGCATAGGTCAGTACAAAGCTCATCTGGATCAATACCTTGAGATTGCGAACGATCGATTCGGTATGACAATCGGCGATCCGCTCGGAGCAATCGCCTCCTTGCAGCAAGAAGGAATTGCCACTCGCCGCGTCCGCCAGTTGCTGCTTCAGATTCTCGATTTCCCAACTCGTTACCAGAGGGGGAAGTTTTGAAAGTCGTGCAACGGCATGTCGAACCGCAGCTTCATCGGGGTAAATCGGTTGCTGGCTGGCTGTAAGCGACTGCCAGGAATCAGGCGACCACAGACGTGCAAGTATCTCTTGAATGGTTTTGCTATTGCTTTGCATGTTTGTGAAAGTACCAAATCCGCTCGTCGGCGGAAACGTGGGAAGAACATTTAGATCGTTAGCACCTGCTTTTCTGTCCAGTTTCGAACAAGCCGATTCCGACTACAATATCCGCCATGAATGTGGCCATCATCACTCCTTCCCCGGCGGGGTCGAATACCGGCAATCTTGTGACGGCGTTGCGCTGGGCCAAACTCCTGCGTCAACTCGGCCAAGTGGTCGTGGTTGAACAGTCCTGGTCCGCTATCGATGACCCGCTCGGAATCGATTGCCTGATTGCCTTGCACGCTCGACGAAGTGCCGCGTCCATTGTCGAGTTTCGCAGGCGGTTTCCCGATCGTCCCCTGACCGTTTGTTTGACCGGAACCGACCTGCACGTGGACTTTGCCGATCCCACGACTGATGCGTATTTGATCGTCCGGAACTCGTTGGAACTCGCCGACCGGATTATTTTGCTTGAGCCATATTCGGCCCGATTACTCGACCCGGGACTTCGCAAAAAAGTACATGTCATCTTTCAGTCGGCAACGCGACTGGATAAAGTTCCCCGCAAACCGATCGACTGTTTTTCAGTGGTGGTTGTCGGCCACCTGCGGGACGTCAAGGATCCGTTTCGCGCTGAAGCCGCCAGCCGGCTGCTCCCTGCTCAATCGAGAATCAGGATCACGCAAGTCGGTTCATCAGAATTGCAAGCCGAGCTGGCTGACGAAGCAAACAGGCTGGCCGCGGGAAATAGCCGGTACCACTGGATCGGCTCCGTGACTCACGAGCAAGCCCTGCAAACTCTGGCATCCAGTCACCTGCTCGTTCTAAGTTCAAAACTCGAAGGAGCACCGAATGTCATTTCCGAAGCGATTGTTCATCACGTCCCGGTCCTTGCGACACGGATCGACGCGTCCTTTGGCATGCTTGGTACCGACTATCCCGGCCTGTTTGATGTTGGCGACACGGGGCAACTCGCCCTGTTGATGTGGCAAGCTGAATCAAATCCGGCATTTTGTCAGGAACTCCTTCAATACTATTCCCGGATCGAAAACCGGTATCATATTGAAACCGAGCGGGTCGAACTTAAAAAACTGATGCGTGTCATGGAAAATTCCGGTTAAGCCAACTTCCAAAGAAATCCGGCAAGGAACGGCATTTCGAATTATTTCAGGTTCGACCCGGCAACGCTATGTTTTTGTGAACAGTCGTCAAATCGGTTTCCGACCGCTGATGATTCGCAACAGAACTACGATGATGGCGATCACGAGCAGGATGTGAATGAAACCATTGATTGTGAATGACGAAACCATTCCCAAGAGCCAAAGCAGTATCAGAACAACGGCGATAGTGTAAAGCATGACTAACCTCTTTCGTAATTGTGTTTATGTGCGCTGACGACAAGACTTGACGCGCTTCATGCGGCCGCACGAATAACAAACGAGAACGCCTGGCAAATTACCACGACTTTTTTGGGAGGGATCGTTTGTGCGTTGAACGGTGACGCTTCGCTGGAAAGCGGTATTCGGATTCCATAGCGTGAAGCGCCTTTCGATCTCCAGTTTAATCGTGCGCGCGTCTGGAATGCAAACAGAATGGAGGTCGAGGTGGCCGTTTGTTTAACTTTAGGATGGGAAGGTTGGGCGGATTCTGTTGGCGTGGCTTTCCCGTTGAGTCAGCGGCGATTACCAAATCGCTTTGGAAATCTGTTCGAGGTTTTCGCGAAGGCGGTCAATAAATGCCTTGTCGTCCGACAATATTTCCAGGGAATCCAGTCGCAAAACCGGGATATGACGTTGTTCCATTTCGACTTGTAATAGATCGAACGAAGTATCGTTGGGCAACAACACGATCGCTTTCGTGGCGGAGATTTCATCCAGGGTCGCCAAATCCTGTTCCGTTATTGACCTGGCGTCGATCAACAACAGGTCTTGCGCTGGCATCAAGGGTATTAATTGAAAAGCACGTATCAAATACGAAAATCTGTTCGTGGGATCGACAATAGAAACGGATCGATTGCGACCCGTTGCCTTTCCAATGGTTTCCATTAACTCGTCCAATTTTCCAACTACTTTGGCGCATTCTGCACCAAAGTCGATCGTATGCTCCGGGTACGATTTCGTCAATTCATCGCGGACGAGCATCGCCTGACGGCGCAGGATCGATGGGTCGTGCCAGACTTGCGAAGCATAAACCATTTTTGATTGCTGGCCGCTGGGGCCATGTTGGTGCGTTTGAGAGTTGACGACGGGAATCAATTCAAGTTCGTGGATTGCCGTTGCGTCGACCAAAACACGTGCTGGAACGGTGATGTTATGAAGCCAGGTCTCGAATCCTGCACCATTGTAAATAATCAAGTCGGCTTTTTGCATTCCCGAAATCGCGGTCGCGTCCGGACTCCATGCAGCGTTGGCGGGCTCGTTACAACCAACAAGAAAAACATCCGTGTAACCACCGGCAATTTCACGAGCCAGGTAAAACAGTGCAGGAGTTGTTACGGCAAGGCTTAAAGATTCGTTGTCCTGGCCGGAAAAATTATTTTTCGACGAGGCGAGTCGATCGCGATTACAACCACCGGCAAGAACAATTGCAAGACACAACAAAACGACCAGGCAGGCACCCAAACGTATCCGAATCAGGTCCGAATAAAATGCCGGTGGAACTGAAGGGGGCACATCACGTCCGAACCGCTTTTTCACGGAGTGAAATACCAAGTGGCCGTTCACTCCGTGAACGAGAGGACGGTTCCCATGGTTTTCGTTTGGGAAAAAAGTGCGAAACCCGAACCTTGTATTGACGGTTCGACTATTCCAGTCCATCACCATCTTTGGAAGTTTCGTCATCATCTCCGTCGTCTTTCCCTTCGTCCCTGGCGTCCTCTTCACCCTCGGCGGCCGGTTTGTGCAGCCGGTCGTATTCACTGTACAGCTTTCTGAGCCGCAGTGTCCACATCCCTCGACCGTGAGTTGCTGCAACCAGTATTCGATCGCGTTCCTGGAGGGCCAGATCATGTACAAATGTAATGGGCAAACCCCCGCCGAGGACCAACCAGGTTGCTCCTCCATCGAGGGTTGCATAGACGCCCATGTCAGTTCCGACGTACAGGATTTCCGAATGGACCGGATCTTCGTAAATCACATTGACTGGCCCGCCCGGAATGCCAACACCAATGTCTTCCCAATTCTCGCCGTAGTCACTGGAACGATACACGTAGACTTGAAAATCGTCATCGTGTTTCCCGTTGAAAGTAACGTAGACAGTACCTTCGTCGTGCCGGGAGGCAACCACTCGCGACACCCATTTTCGCAACAGGCCGTTCATAATCTCGGTCCATTCCTGGCCACCATTTCGCGTCACATGCAATCGACCATCATCGGTCCCGGCATACAACAAACCGAATTTCAGGGGTGATTCGGAAAGTGCCGTCAAGGTTGCGTAGGAGATGTTACCTTGTTTTTCCGGATTGAAGTTGGTCAAGTCATCGCTGATTCGTTCCCAAGATTCGCCTTGATTCATTGAACGGTAAACGTATTGCATTCCGTGGTAGATAACTTGAGAGTTGTGAGGCGAAAGAATAAACGGCGCGAGCCATTGTCCACGCAAGGGAGATTCGCCTTCAGCCGCTTTGGGAACAATACTATTCGTTTCTGGTGGATCAAAGGTCGAACGTTGAATGCTGCCATAAAACCCTTCGCTGTAAAAAACGTTTTCGTCATTCGGGTCGATCGCCATAGCACTCGCTTCGCCACCTGGAATACTTTCCCACTCCCACGGATCCGAACGACCTGCCCGATAGTCCGAAGGACCACGCCAGCTATGGTTGTCCTGAATCGAACCGTAAACCCGGAACGGCTGGGCGTTGTCAACTTCCACATTGTAAAACTGGACCACCGGCAAATTTTCGACGTTTTTCCATGTTTCACCACCGTCGTACGAGATGTTAATTCCCCCATCGTTTCCGTTTACGACATGATTCGAATTTTCCGGATTGATCCAGATTGCATGATGGTCAGCGTGTAATCCCGCGAATCGGCAGCTTGAAAAACTTTTTCCGCCATCGGTCGACTTTAAAAGTGCAACTCCCATGACGAAAATCGTCTCGGGATCGTTGGGATCAACCCGGATTTGCCCGAATACCCAACCATAAGTAGCGTGCAACGACGGCATTTGTTTGTCGTCACCGCTGACCAAACGCCAGTTAGCACCGGCGTCATCGCTTCGATATACCTCGGCTCCCTTGATCACCGCTTGTCGCGATCGACCGTAGTTGTCGGTTTCGTTTTCATCGGCCTGGCGGGCGAGTTCATGATTGTCGATTATCGCGTAAATGGTATCCGGTTGGGAATCGCTAATCGCAAGTCCGATTCGCCCGGTCAGACTGGTGTCCGGCAAACCTTGAGTCAATGGCTCCCACGTTGCACCACCATTTTTCGATTTGAAGATTCCGTCGCCCGGTCCGGGAAGCGGATCGCTCCACGGCTTTCGAATTCGGTTCCACATCGCGGCATAAAGGATTTGACTGTCGTCGGACGCCATCACCAGATCAATGGCTCCGATGTCGTCGGCAATGTAAAAAACCTTGTTCCATGTCTCGCCATTGTCGGTACTTTTATAGACTCCGCGATCTTCGTTGTTTCGATATTCGTGCCCGGATGCGGCGACATAAACAACGTTGGGGTCCTTTGGGTCAATTACGATTCTGGCAATGTGTCCCGTATCGGCCAGACCCTTGTGTTGCCAGGTCTCGCCACCATCATCCGAGCGGTAAACTCCCGTTCCGGCCATACTGCTCCGAAAGATATTTGCTTCACCCAGTCCCACCCAAATCGTCTCGGGCCCGGATGATGAAATCGCAATCGTCCCTGTCGAGCCCGATGGTGCCTCTTCAAATATCGGAGTCCATGTCGTCCCTTCGTTTGTCGTCTTCCAAACTCCGCCAGATGCCGTCGAAACAAAATAGGTGAATGGCGTTCCGTTCGGCACCGCAATATCCGTCACTCGACCGCACATCAACTCCGGTCCGATGAATTGCCAGGCTGTTGATTTGAGGGGTGAGTCTAGTTGCATTTGCAAGTGCTGTTTGTGCCATTCCAGCCGGGTCGTTGCATCAAGAACGGGCCACCGTGGTTCCTGCGAACTAATGGGTCCGCCTGCGTTCCAGACAACCGTTGCAGCAAAAAACATCAAAGTCCGGTTAATGAAACGAGACTGGTGGCAATGCATTTTTGGTAACTCCGACAAAAATTGATAATTGAGCGTTGGCCGGTCGGGGGAGGAAGTCTAAACAACAGAATTTTGTTCGTGCCGTGCAGGCAGTATAGTTACTCATTTTTTGACCGGAATCCGCCAAAGAGATTCCGCAAAATTGATTTTATCTCGCGGCTAAAGCACAGATGCTGCAGTGTGTGAAACTGTACGTCACGAAACATTCCGGCAAGGCGATCGACAATGGCATTTCCAGACGATTCGTGGCATTGCCCGGTGTCGACGCTATCGTCCGTGCAAGTACAAGTGGCAGAATAAGCACAATTGTTTTCCCTGGCGAGTTCGTGATTGAACACTTTTGTTCAACGTTTCTGACATGTTTTGCCCCGGTTTAGGGCATCCAGATAAAAGATTACATAACTATTACAAATGCCTGACAGAGCCGCCATGGAACAGATGACGAACAAGTCTAAAATTTGCCGTCCGATTGGGAATGGCAATTTGAATGCAGAATTGTCATCCAGTCTTTTTCCTATTGAAATTCCAACTTTAAAATACAGGCAATCCAGTAATGTCAACGATTCCTCAAAAAACCAGTCATGGCCGACCGGAAAAGAAAAGGCACGTGGCGCCGCAGTCGCTTCGCAATCCGTTGTCGAAGCAGGAACTTGCCGAATTGCCGTCACACGAACACCACCATCATCACGACGACGAACCGGCATCATGGCAACACAAGGCCATCATTACTTTTATTGTCGTGGCACCCATGGCCGGTTTCATTGCGGCGATTGCTCTGGCTTGGCAATTTGGAATGATGAGCCCAATGTACGTGACGATGCTGTTGGGAGGATGGTTTCTGACCGGAGTGGGAATCACCGTTGGGTTCCATCGCATGTTGACGCACCGTTCATTTGACACCTACGACTGGGTGCGGGTGGTATGGGCAGCGATTGGATCACTGGCAATCGAGGGACCACCACTCGCCTGGTGTGCCGTACACCGAAAACATCATCAACACAGCGACCATGATGGTGACCCCCATTCCCCACACTTGCACGGCAATGGTCTGATGAATTCGATCAAGGGTGCCATACACGCGCATTTCGGCTGGCTTTTTAAAAGAAGCTGGAGCGAAGAAACACTTCGCCGGTACGTTCCTGATCTAATGAATGTACCCGGAATGGCAGCAATTGGCCGCCAATATATTTGGTGGGTTGTCGCCAGCATCGCCTTGCCAGGAGTTTTCGCCGGACTGGTGACCATGAGCTGGTCGGGATTTGGCCTGGGATTGTTGTGGGGAGGACTTGCTCGCATTTTCCTGACACATCACGTCACCTGGTCAATCAACTCGATCTGCCATATCTTTGGAAAACAGGATTTTTATTCCGGCGACGATTCCAGAAATAACGTCATTTTTGGGATCCTCAGTCACGGCGAAGGTTGGCACAACAACCATCATGCGTTCCCTACATCGGCACGACACGGACTGAAATGGTGGCAATTTGATACAAGCTGGCTGATCATTCGCAGCATGCAGGCGCTGGGTCTGGTTTGGAACGTGCGAACACCCAGCGAAAAAGCCATGGAGTCCAAGCGGATTGCCTGATTGAAATCCACCTGTTTTCAGAATGATTCCAACGCGAATTCGAGCCGCCGCGCACTTCAAAACTGCGCGGCGTTTTTTACATCAGCTAGAGTTCAACCATCCGGCAATTACCGTTGAACGACGAATCATTACAAGTCAAACCGAAACGTATTGCAAATCGCTCGCCAAATTCTTTGGCCTGCTGTTTGGTTGCCAGTTCGAATGCGCGCCTTGCCTGTCGCGCCGTTTGCAACGATCGCATCAATGTTGGATAGGGGAACACGAACCTGATAAGTGGTGCTTGATGGCACATCGCGACCTTCTTCATCGGAGGTAGTTTGCAAGTCGCCACCGAATCGACTGCTGAGTCCACGAGGTACAAACTTCATCTCAACGATCGATATCACATCGATTTCCGACTTGAGCAACTCGCCAGGTGATTGTCGAAGCCAAAGCTCCACGGTATTTCCTGTTGAAATGAATTCGATATCCGACTGATCGATTGCCAAAGTCGCTTCAACAACGGCATCGTTGGGTGCGATCGAGCAAACGACGGCCCCGGATTCCAGCCAGGCACCCCGATTTCGAATTTCAAGCGGATGCCCGTGCCAACCGGCCAGTCGCCCTGTCTGCTCGTCATGCTGTGGTGCAATATAACTTGCACTAACAACTCGTCCATCGCAGGGTGCCCGAACAGTCAATTTCTGAATATCGTAGCGCTGTTGTTCCAACTGAATCGTTGTTGCATTCAACGATGCCAGCGTCATTTCGATTTCCCCCTCGGCCTGCTGGTTGAAACTGGCTTGTTTCAATTTGACGCGATGCCTGGTTTCGGCAATAACCTGCTGGCTTTCAAGCGCCACAATTCCATTTATCAAATCAACATTTCCAAGTAGTACCAACGGCTGGCCGGCAATCACGGATTGTCCTGGCTGGACGCCAATCGATCGAAGCGAACCAGGCACTTCGACATAGACCGTTGATGCCTGTTCCGGCTGGACGAGAAAGCTGCAGTTAACGTAGTGCGGTACTGGAATCGCAAGTATTGCAATCAGCATTACAGCAATGGCGATGCCGGTCAGTCCGGCTCGGGCAGGTTTCACAGCTTGCATCCTTCCTGGAGTTTTCAAGAACCTGGAAAACTGGATCAACGGCTGGACCAGCAGTCCGTACAAAGCCATCAGGGCAATTCCCTGCCCCACCAGTTTCAGTCCGTACGGTTCCAGCAAACGATAAAGGAACCAGAAAATTGACAACGTTATCAGCCAGCGATAGGCGACCGCTGCCACGCTATAAAGTCCGAACAGGGCCCGATGACGAACCGGCATGAATGGATCGGTGCCGGCCTTGATCCCAAGGCACCAAAAACTGGCGGCCCGCGACAAAACACTTGCAGCCTTCTGCCTGAGATTCGGTACCTCAACCATGTCGCACAGAATGTAGTACCCGTCATACCGCATCAAGGGATTGGCATTGAACATGATCGTCGAAATCGATGAAACAACGACCACGTTCAAGGCCAGCATGTTGATCATTCCCGGCTCGCTGAACCACCAGACGAACACGCAAACCGAGGCAAGGATAAATTCAAAATACATGCCTGCTGCAGCAATTGCGGCGCGACGCCATTTGGAAACAAGCGTCCACGAATCGCTGACGTCACAATACAAACACGGCATCAGTACGAGGAACATGATTCCCATGCTGTGACATTGACTGCCCATTCGTTTGCAACAAACACCGTGACCCAGCTCATGCCATAGCTTGGTGCCGGCAAGTACGATTCCAAGCCAGATCCAGTTCTTGCCGGCAAAGAACGATTCAAATGAAGGAAGCTTTTGTTGAAACAATTCAAAGTTCGTAAATACCTGACCCAGCGCGAACATCATCATCAACAGGCTTGCCATCACTGCCGGCAAACTGAACAGCCATCCAATACACGCATCCAGTATAACGAGCAGTCGATCCGGATCGAATCCACGGAATCGAATTGCCAGTACATTGGTCAATGCCGCCCGGCGTTGACGTCTCTTGTCAACGTCCGCTCGTTCAAGCAACGTGGTTGCCTGCCCGACTGCGTTCGACACCAGCAGGCAACCGCGGTGAAGCGAACCAACGAACTGAATCAACTCTCCGTTGCTTATTTTTTGTGGAGCGAAGCGGGAAGCAAACTCAACGCGAATGTCATCGACGCTCCGCCGGCCATCCAGCATTTGCAATAACGCATACTCTTCCGCTTCGAACCGAAAAAATCTGAGCGCCAACGGATCCTTGACGACATAGTATTCCCGCCCCTGCCATAGTTGGATATTTACGAGCAAATCGGCGCGCTTCCGAACAGCGAGCGGGCGACTGGAACTGGAAACTGGCAAGGAACCGGCGGACATTCAACGTGACAAACAATCAAACCTGTCTGGACGGATAATTACCGGACTGGATATATCAACATCCCGAAAAACTGGACAGATCGGATTGAACCTGGTAGCTAATTGCCGCCATTGTCAATCGCCAAAAACCGTTGTCGATCACCGGTCAGGGAATCCGATTACTTGCGGATTTCAGGAAACCGTGTCCAGATCTCTAAAGCGCGGCGCGCCAAACTTGCCACCATGGCTTCTTCTCGGTCTTGCGAGCGGTGAACCCCCAGAGTTTGCCATTTGTCCCAATGCTTCCTTGCAATTTTGCATAGGCAAAATCGGCCCGAGCAATTTTTGCTCCTGTCATATCGGCCTCGCGCAAGTCCGTATGATTGAGATCAGCGCCCGTAAAGTCGACTCCGTACAGATTGGCTTTTTTCAGATTTGCGTTGGCGAAAACACCTCGCAATTCTGCAAAACTGCAATCGGCCTCGCTCAAGTTCGCTCCTGAAAAATCCGCGCCGTTTGCCTTGCAATGCCTCAGCAAGGCATTCGGACCATTTACCGCCAGCAACAAGGCACCATCAAGTATGGCGTCAGAAAGATCGGCACCCGAGAAATTTGCCTCCGCCAGATTCGCACGCTTCAAAACGCAATTTTGAAACGTCGCATGTGAAAAATTCGTGAAACGCATGTCGGCGTCTGTAAAATTACAGCTCTTGAATCGCGCACCACTGAAGTCCAAACCCGACAAGTCTGCACCAGTCAGATTGGTTCCCGACAAAAGCACGCCCTGCCCCGAGTCGATGGATAGCTCCATCAGGACCTGGCTTCCGCCCTTGTTTTTGATAACGAGCACAACTACCTCCGCGTCCGACTGGTAAAGGAAGGGGTGAACCAGCCGTTTCCCCAAAACAATAAACGCCGAAAATCCCTTTCTGGTTTCGCAAATTCCGGGAACTCCGGTTTGCATTCCACCAGCATTCAATATCGTTTACGGCGGGATGGCCCCGCTCAAATATCTGCACAGGTCTCGCGAGCGACAAGCCAATTTCGTTTCCGACGTTGGCAATTTCCGCAAGCAATTTTTTATTGGCGATTGGAGTGACCACTAATTCTAAACATTTCGATCACGTCTATCCAATATTTTGACAAAAAAGTGGCGATTTTCGCGAAACGAATGTGCTAAGCCCACGCTGAGTTTGTTCCCAACAACGTACTTTGCTTTCCAAAATCCCCAATTTTCGGAAAATTCACCGTAATATCTCGCCTGATCTTCCACCATTACCAATCAATCCGGATTCTGCCCCGAATCTCCCCATTCCGGAATATTCCGTTAAAAACTTTGTTGAGCGTGCGGATTTCGTCCAAAAAGCTATTTCTTTTGAGTTGTTCCGTCAGTCATCGCGGTGGCTTCAACATCCAGACCGCGATACTGCTTCATGCCGATGTTTTCAAATTCCACCCAATAACGTTTTGCGGATTCAATTCGTTGACGATCTGTTTCAGACAATTCCCAAACGACAACGTGACTCGTACGCATACGAATCTCTGGCTGGTTTCCAAGTTTGTCAGGGACTAGTGTCATTTCGACTTCGTCCGGCATTATCCCCTGTTTCCTGATTGCCTGATTGAGTCTCAAGCGGGCAAAGGGCGGCATGCGTCGCGGGTCGGTTGCATTCAATCGTGCGAACTGGTCGATGAATTCATAATACTTTTGTAGTGCCATTTCCTGTTCCGGTCGCTGACCACGTGTTCGATAAACCAATTGCGGGCTTCGCAGTTCAAGCCAACCGGTGGAGTCGTCAAACGACTCTTCGAATTCCGGCCGAAACAAAAACCGGTTACTGTCGTCAACAAATGCCGAGCCTTGCAGTGCCGCAAGAATCCTGAGCAAGTCGCTTTCGACAAGTTCCGTTTTTATCTTGCGCGTTGTGTCCATCAGTACGAAACGCTTTTCGTTAACGATATTGGCAACGATCTCAATCGGAAATCGTGTCTTGTCAGGTTTCAACGTGAAATCCACAATGATATTGTCATCGAACAAAGTCAGGTTTTCCGAAACCGTTTCTCCCGTGTCGCGATTGGTCACTTCCGTTTCGATGCGGAATCCCTGGGCTTCGATAACGGCAACGGACATTAATGTTGTTGCAAACATCGCCAATCCAGCAAGTAAACGGTTGATTCGTCCGGGCATTTTTGTCCAGTCATCGTGTGATAGGTTGCGGTACCAAATCACCAGTGGAATTCCTGGCAATATGGCAATCATTCGGTCATTAGAATACGCCGAGAAACTAGCCAGCCCCGTGATCAAGGTCCAGTCCGATCAGGAAGTGACAGCAACCTGTGCCAGTAATTGCCGTGCCACCGAGTCGTTGGGAGGCAAACTTTGCCATGCTTGCCTGATTGTAACTGCGTGCCAGCATCGAACTGCTACTCACTGCCAAGTTTGCCGCTCTGTGCTGTTTTAACGGCAAAGCAATCTCTAATTGGATGCCCGGTCGTCCGATGAAAGATAAATACGTCAACATCGGAACTGGATGATTGCTTGCATCATGGAACGATCGAAAAGCCTTCCGCTTGGCTATTTTGTCGCAGGGATTTTCGTCGCTTGCTTTTGTGCACTAGCCTTGATGACGGCGTATTTTTATACACAAGGTCAACAAGGGACGACACGCCCTGCTCAAAGTTCGTTAAACCCGCGAGTCAATTTCCTGGCAGCGCCGATTCAGCTTCCGGAACAATCCGTAAACTCTATTCAGGCACCGATCTCGTTGGCGGGTTACAACCACGATGATAATGGCATGCCACAATCGCCGATTGATTTGATTAGTGCCGCAAGAAATATCTCCGCCAGCGCCGGAAACACTACTGCGTCACAAATCCTCGGTCACAAAAGCCGGAATACGAACGAACCTTCGACCGAAATCAATGCCCATGCGGCCAGCAGGCAACACGCCACCGAACTGATTCCTTTCCGAAATGACAAGCAACCAACGGCGAAAGCCGAGGACATCGAAGCCGATCGACAATGGCTGTTGTCACTAGAAATGAATGAAAGACCGGATTCGGTAAAAGCGGCCCCGGACGCGCTGCTGGATCTTGCTATGCATTCAATCCCCGCGACCGACGTGCAACCAACGATCACCCACCCGAAACCAATGGCCGAGCTTACGAAGGTCGTGAATTCGTCGGCTCCGATTGGTAACATCGATGATCAATCCCGTGTCGAGGCACGAATTCCGTCGATCGCCGAAACAGCCAGGCCCGACCCGGCAATAGTGCCCGGCCAACTTGCATCTCTGTCATCGCAAACGCTCCCGGAAGCATTGAACTTGTCACTTCCAAACGAGTCGCCTGTTGCGCTGTCCGAAAACAGGTTGCAAGCGGAGACCGGGAAAACGTCACCCGAAATCGACAGCATTGGCGATCAGCAGCCGGGCTCGAAGGTTTATTCACTAGGCGATCAACCCGCATCGCTTTCGCCGACACCTGCACAGGAAGTCGATCCGACTCTGGCCATCCATCAGGAATCACAGATTACTGGCTGGCCTTTGCCAACAAGTTTGATGCGGGAACTCGCGGAATGGAAATCGACAACTTTAACAAGCCATTGGGCTTCTGCGGTAGAATCAACAATTTTACAACTGAATAATATACGAATAGACGATCCTGACTCTCTTTCGCATATCCAATACTGCGAACAATTGGCAGATCAACTGATCGAGCACGCGCGGAACTTGCCGCGAGGACAAGAACAGTTGTCCAGCCAGATGTTTCGACTCTCGATGCGAATGAAGCGGCGATTCGCAATGTGGACCGCTGTTCACCAGCTTTCCCTGACTCAAATGGACCCACAAACCGGCTCGCATTCCTCAACACTTGCCCAATTCGTCAATCAACGCAGGGTATCGTTTAACAATTCAAGTGTTCCTGCGGAATGGGTCGAGTACCTGATGCTGGACAAGGCCGCCGAGGTTTTTAGCAGCACAAAAGCGACCGAATTGCACCGGCAAACGACGGCACGCAAGATCATGGGACGTGTGTCATCCCCTTCATTAACCGATGAACAAATCCTGTATGCCCAACAGTTGATTGGTGATGAACTCGGTAATTTACTGCGCGACGCCGCGTCTGGTGAAATAAACCTTGGCCAGTTCCTCAGCGATCTCGAATCGTTTGAAGACGGAAGTGTCGCGATGGCAGATGCATTGATCAACAATCATTTTCAAACTTTCTATTGGAGCCGTTATCAGCAGGTCCAGGATCTTGCCGCTGTCTTCGACGAAAACTACCGGAACGCCAACTTCCAGATCGAGATATCGGATCGCCTGATCAACAACATTTTACCACGCAACATGACGGTCAATCAGCCGGTACAAGAACGGATTCTGGGAGCGCAGATCTTTGGCAACAGCCGTGTTCAAAACCAGGTAAGCGTCGAGTTGATCCCCGACCCGGATCGTTTGAGTTTTCGCCTGATTTCCAATGGCAGTGTGCTTTCACGAACCAGGGCACACGCCAGTGGATTTGTTTTCAATAGCCTTGGCAATGCGATGGTCAATGCCTCCAAAGGTGTTTCCATTGGACCGGAAGGCATCCAAACATTGCCTGCCGATGTCGACGCCGACGCCCAATCGAAATTGCTTAATGTTCGATCGAGGATGGACAGTGTTCCCCTGGTCGGCTGGATGGCACGGCACGTCGCTGAACAAAAACAGCAGGAACAGTCGCAAAAAGCAAATCTAATCGTTGAGCAGAAACTCCGAAGCGAATTCGGCAACCGCGTCGATCAGGAAATCCAGGCGGCAGTCGACCAGGGACGACTTTGGGCTCAGCAAAAAATTGTCGATCCGTTCAATGCCCTGGAGCTGGAACCGATGATTGCGAATATGCGTACGACCGAACGTGCAGCCCTCGTTCGATATCGACTGGCCGGGCTTGATCAAAACGCATCCAATACCATGCGACCGCAGTCTTTGCCTGGCAGTCTCGTTGGAGTTCAGATTCACGAATCGGCCATTAACAACATCATTAACCGCGTTGAAATAAACGGCCGCACATTTACAGCCCCCGAGTTTATGCAGCATATTTCCGCCATTCTCGGTCGTACCGACGTTGAACTGGGAGATGGCGAATATGAAGACGTCAAATTCCAGTTTGCCTCACGCGATTCAGTGCGGTTCGACTTTGATGAAGATCGCATTGCAATTACCTTGCGTATCAAGCGGCTCCAAATTGGTCGAACAGGACATTGGAAAAACCTGAGTGTGACCGCCTGGTATTTTCCTCGCGCAACCGGCTTGCATATCGACATGGTCCTTGACCCGGATCGAGCCGTGTCATTGGCTGGACAGGACCTCAGTTTCGGCGATCAACTCACGGTCCGAACGGTCTTTAACGCCCTGTTCAAACCCGATTTTGACTTCCCGTTGCTTCCTCCGGATCTGGCCAGTCGTCCCGCTGCACAGGGAATTGGTGTCACGCAAATCGTATTAGTTGACGGCTGGGCAGGGCTTTCGGTTTCGGAATTTGGACCGACCCGACAATCCCAGGTTCGTCAACCTCAAACGCTTCGAAACGCCCGGATATTGCAAAACCGGTGGCGATGAACCGATGGACATTAAATAACACATCGCCTCGCTGAATTTTTTTCGGATGCCCCTGTCCAATCCAATTCGTTCGATTACATTTTTCTCGGTCCGAACGTTACAGGCCCCTGCTTTTCGTTCAACGTTTCGTAATCGGTAAACTTCCACTCGCCGTCTATATTTTGCACATTGAAAATCGCATCGTAGGAGTTGGTCCGCTGGTGGATGTGCCCCCAGTGCTCAACGGTTCCCGTCAAGTTCCATTTGCAGCGCCAGGCAAATCCGGGCGAAGTTAACGGCATAGCTCCAGCGGTACTGGAAGCAGGTTGTTTCGAAATCTCGCCACTTACGATTTCTATCTTGTCTATTGTCGCGATGGCTCCACCTTGTTCCTTGATCTCAAGGCTCTTGCGCATTTTCAGATAGACTTCCTTGAGGAGCGGCCCGGATGTACTTGCGGAAAGCGAGTCGTAAATGTCTTCTTCGGAACTGTAATCGAACGACCGGAACATGTTTTTGATCAACTGGTCAAAGACATCGGCGGCCCGGTCACTGGCCAGTGTTGCCGGCTGACTGCCCGGCAGTCGAACATCGGTTCGCAATGTCCATGTTGCCGCCGCAGCAATCGCCAGGGGGATCAGGAACCAGATAATCTTTTTTATGCGAAAACGTCGAAGTAGCGAACCGGTCAGAATCAACAATGCAATTCCCGTGCAGGCAAAACTAACAAGGGGCAAACTGGTTGTCGCTGGCCGCGTGGCATCGGAGTCCGTATTGACGGCAACGACTTCCGGCAACTCAGGCAGTCCCGGATTCGCCCAGTGCCATGAATTGTCGGCAAGGAAAATAGAAAACTGTTTCCGGTCAGTTTTCCCGGGCGTAAACGCCACCACATCGACATCGCGAAAAAACTTGTCATTAAATCGCAACCAGGTCGCATCGACACTGTCCGGTAATTTGCGCGTCGGATAGGACATGATCACTCCCACTCGTCCGTTGGCGACGGAGACTCGTTTTGGCTCGCGCTGCATCGCAAAATCGCGAATATCGAGCCCGCCAAAATCGATGCGGTCAAAACGTGGAGGAACAACTTGCCCATTGATTGTCAGCGGAGCCGCGCTTGAAAAAAACCCCCGAATCGATTCAAGAGCTGCTGTTTGCTCCTCGACTTCGAGATAATAAGGATCGGCCTGGGCGATTCGAATTTCCGAGGCCAGGATACCGATCGGTATCAAGACTTCCTGTCTCGTCTCGAAAGGGGTGACGTAAATAAATGTGTAGACCCCTCCATAATTCGTCAGGCCAAGGGTCTCGTCGCGCTGGCGTTCGAACCACTGTGCTAATTCTTCCCCTGTCGCCGTTTTTGACAGCGGGTTCTCCCAGTCGAATCGAACGGTCTCGGGTGTCAGCCCTTTCATGTTCGCACCGTAAACAGCCTCCGAACCTGCCTGCTTGACGGTCAAGCTGACTTCCGACGGACGTGTGAAATTCGGATCGGTAATATCGTGCCGAAATGTAATGAATTCCGGGGGGGTTGCCAGTTCATACTCGAATGTCAAATTCAGGTGGTACTCCATCAGCTTCATCGACGGAACGCCCTCGTCGGGAATTTCAAAGGGCCCTTTTTCCAGGAGCTTGCCCACCAACCGGTCACCGGCTGCATTGAAAACGTCGATTTTGTCCAATAAGTAACCGGCATGAATATCGAACGCTTCACGAAGTTC
>JANNWJ010000002.1:0-17343 GCA_031414755.1 Pirellulaceae bacterium
GTCCGAATCCCATGGGCAACAACTGTTTCCTCCGGCCAACCTCGTGTTGTTCGAACTGACAGGTGCACCGGGGCGTCCGACATCGGCCTGTGGAGCGGACATCTATCGCGATCAGAAATTGGGCACAGAATATTACGGGGACGCGTTCGTCTGCGAGCCCGTTAATCAACTTGTTCATCGCATCGAGCTGAGCCGCGATGATCAAGGTCGCATCGTTGGCAACCGGGCCGCGAATGAAATGCAATCCGAATTTCTCCGCTCGCAGGATCCGTGGTTTCGCCCGGTGCAAGTTCGTACCGGGACTGACGGAGCGATTTATGTCGTCGATATGTATCGGTACGTGATCGAACATTCGCAGTGGATTCCCGAGGAGACGCGAGCCGGGTTGAACCTGTTGGCAGGTCAGGATCGAGGAAGGATCTACCGTATCACCAGGCGGGACCAACCGAAGAATTCAATTCCGCGAATTAATGACAAGTCCGATCGCGAACTTTCCGATTCGATGCGATCCACCAACGGACCCTTACGGGATCTGATTCAACAGGAACTTTTATGGAGAGAGGCAAACGAAGCGGAAGTTGACTCAGTCTTGTTGCAGGTTGCCCGCGAGGCGAATTGGGCCGCAGCGAGGTTTCAGGCACTGGCGACATTGGCTTCCCGCGGTCGACTGCCGGAAGAAATCCTGATTGACGAACTGGAAAAATCCGAGCGGGAAGCGCGGCGGGCCCTTGTCCAAATCAGTGAAGGGTTGCTCACCCAATCGCAAGCCCTTCGCGACGCAATCCGCAAATTGGCCATGAACTCAACACCTGAAGTTGAGATTCAAATCGCTTTTTCAATTGCAGGAATGCCACAAACCGAACGTATCGAGTTGCTGACGAACATTGTCGGACACTCATATGGTCCCTGGCTGGCATACGCCGTTTTGACTTCGTTGAAGAGAGAGGATGTGAGTACGTTCTGGGCCGACATGGATCACTCTGGCTCAATCCTGCCTTTGGACTTCTATCGTTCGCTCATCAAGGTGGCTGCGAGTGACCAAAACGCCAGTCTGGAATTGGCCAATCAGATTTTGGGAGCGGAATCGAAATTCGCATTGCCGAAGCGGTGGCAATTATTGTCGGAATGGTTGCGTGGATCGTCGTCGCTTGAAGGAAACGAGCTTGCAAAACTGCAGAGCCAGATTTACGGACAGGCCGATCTGGCGATTAACTCATTGCTGATGGAATCCTTTGATGATGAAACGATGGTTGCAGCCATTGAACTGATCACAGAGCTGGCCAAGCCGTCGGCCAATGGTTTGCGCCGTGAACTTGATGGCAGGGAACTGAATTCTGTATCAGCGCTTTTGGCAATTCAGTTTTCGCCCGAGGTACAATCCGCGGCGCTGGGGGCACTTGCCGAGTTGACTTCGAATAATGAATCACCTCGATTTCTGGACCATTGGGAATCAGCTTCGCCAGGATTACGAGCAGAAATGGTCGACATGATGCTTACCCGACCCGACTGGGTTCGCCATTTATTGCAATTAGTTATCAATCATCAAATCACGCCGCGTGAACTGAATGCAACGCAACGGGAACAGTTGACAACACAATCCGATCCCGAGCTGGTCGAGCTTGCGCAACAGGTGTTTGTATCCTTTGCGACGAGTACGCGAACGGAAGTGCTGGAACTATGGCAAGACTCTTTGCAGTTGACCGGTTCGTTTGAAACTGGCCGCGCAGTATTTGCAAAACACTGTGCTGCCTGCCACTTGCTGGATGGAGCGGGGCACACCGTCGGTCCCGACCTGGCCGCGTTGACCAATCGAACAGCCGAGTCGATTTTTGTGGCGATACTCGATCCGAACCGCGATATTGATTCACGCTATCTGAATTTCGTTGCTCTGACGAACAATGGCCATACCCTGTCTGGACTTTTGACAGAAGAAACCGCCGTCAGCGTCACGCTTAAGGAACGGGAAGGCAAAACGCATGTTCTTTTAAGGGGTGATCTGGATGAGCTGCGATCGGGCAGCAAGTCGGCGATGCCTGAAGGTGTCGAGAACGACTTTTCGCATCAAGACCTTGCTGACCTGATTGCCTATCTCGTCCCACCGCGCTTGCCACCCAAATCATTTGTTGGAAACCAGCCTGTTTTGGTTGAAGCAAATCGGAATGGCGTCATTGAACTCCTGGCTACGCAAGCGGAAATCTATGGAACGGAAATCGTTTTTGAATCGAGTTCCCCATTCAAAAATATTGGTTATTGGCAAGGAGAACAGGATCGAGCCGCCTGGAAACTTGAATGCAAGGCCGCAAGTCGATTCGATGTCTATCTGGATTACGCTTGTGCTCCTGATTCCGCCGGCAATCAGTTTTCGATAAACGTCGGCCGATCGCAACTTTCCGGTGTGGTTGAATCGACAGGAGCCTGGTCTGAATATCGCTGGACGAAAGTTGGCTCGGTTGATTTGGTTCAGGGCGAAAACTACTTGACGGTGGGCTTCAGCGGAAACAGGCAAGCAGGCGCACTATTCGACTTGCGTCGAATCGTCATCACAGCGGAAGGCCAGCCGTCGCCCAGGTGAAAACGATTGCCTTGAACTAGACTGCATTTCTCGTCGCCGATCAACGAACGTCGAATCCAGGGTTCACCAAATGCGATTGTGGAAGAGTCCGCAGCCGATTATCAGAACTGGGTCAATGCTTTATTGAAGCGGGACGCGGGCGATTGTTCCTGAGCCATACCAATTCACATTGTCCAATTGAAACAGAGAACGAAAAAAGCCGACAGGCTCAAAAGGCGCCGGCTCACAAGACTCAAAAGGCACCAGCCATGAATGTCCATGAATGTCCATGAATGGCATTTTGGGTCCACCAACGCCGCAGGTGTTCAACAACATAGCCTTGGGTCGCGCAGCGCACCCAAGGATTACGAACCATCTCGAATCACAACGCCGAAGGTGTTGAACAATTGCCGGTGTGGCGTTGTTACGTTTTGTTGAACCCGTTACGGGTTCCTGGATGTTTGTCGTCCGGTTCCCGGGGTGCGCTTCGCGACCCCGGGCTTTGATGTTTTACCGCTTCGCGGTGACGGAGAATGGAAAGGAAAAAGGCAAAAAGCAAAGAAAGTAGAAAGCTGCCGCCCATAATTTGAAGCCCGTTGATGAGATGTCCGTCGCGATGGTCGGACGCTGCATCCAAAAGCCGTCGTGGCTGAAACTTTTCCATCCGGTTAGCCGCCCTACAGAGACATCATTCGGGATTGTCGATCAAGTATTGTAACCGCTGTGCCAGGACAGGTTCCAGTCGCTGGGTCCAGCTTGTATCGATCAAGCCGACGTCGAGCATGTCTTCAAGATGCACCTGATCTTTACGTCGAAACGATGTCAGTTTCAATCGCACCAGGCATTCGAGCGTAACGACACGAAAGCCATCTGCCCGTTCAAAAGGCTCGACATCGGGCGTCGCGATTTCATCGGTTTCTCTAACTTTCTCGTTGGCGTACAAGAGATGGACGGCTTCGCGAGCGGAACCCTTCTCTCCATCGATGAACATCGGGACCTTAAATGTTTCGTGGAAGACAAACCCGGCTGGCCGCATTGCCTTGATCGCAGCAGGCAAATCCTCGCGTCGGATCAAAACATCGACATCGCGAGTAAATCGGACAGCCGCCTTGTCAATACGGCCAACCCATTCGGCTACCGCGTTGCCACCCAGCACGGCGTATTTCACTTCCCCAGCTTCCAGTGCGGCCGCAGCGCGCAATAACCGCTCGCGAATTTCGTCAATGGCCATCGCGACACGATCCCATCCTGAAGTTGTTGTGAACTTTTTTTCCATAATCCCATCATATCCGAAAACGCCAATGGATTCACGCAAAGGAAAACATGACGATGAAAAACCTGGTGGAATAGCGGTACAGCATGAAAAAAAGAAGCTCTGGTTCGCTTGACAGTTTCGCTGGCGACCTCACCCGAATATGGCGAGCAGGCGGGCGGGACGCCCGCGACCCAGGCTGGATTTTATCTGCAACAAACCATTACTCTTTTCAGGTTGTTGAATTTCCTTCGTTAGCCGTTTGCAGCGCGGTAGTCGAAGTGCTGGGGGCGATCGTCGGCTGGTTCATCCAGATGCCGCCGTGGCTGAAACAAATCCAGCCGGTTTTGAGCCAGCGGAGTAAGGCGAAGGCGAGCCACAGCGCCCAGAACAACATCAGCAGCCGATAGTACCACACCGATATGGAAACGATCATCGGTTCGGGAAGTTGCGTTGCGACACGCGGCTGAAACCACTGCAAAAAGGTTTGCGATGAACCATTGCCGATGATGAACATACGGGGATTTCCAAGTAGACCGGCACCAACGGCAACGATCAGAATGCCCAGCGAGATGCTGGTGACGAAAATCAGGAAGGTTTGCAGCAGGTTGAAGAGCCAATAGCGCATCGCGGCAGGGTCTTTCGTGCCGCGCCATGCCAACAGAAACAACCAGGCCACAACGATCATCGCAGCGGCAATGTGAACCTGTGTCAAGCCGATGGCCAGCAAGACCCATTCGATTCTTCCCAGCGGTGAATTTTTCAAACTTCCCAGCAAAAACGCCGCAAGAAATGCAAACACGAGAATTGTCCAGAAACGAACAGCCGGTCCCTGTGTCGGACCTTGCGACCAAAGTACCCAGCGACTTTCGGGAACAGTTATTACCGATGTGATATTTGCTGCTTCGACAGGCAGTTTGACTTTTCCGGAGTTCACGACGGTCCGCAATTCTTCGTTGGTCCGCCAGGCAATATCTACGGATTGTTTACCTGGATGGGCGGGTACGATCACGGCTTCGCCGTCACGGCGGACGGGAATGACTCGACCATCGACAGTGACTGAAGATATCTCGGCGCTTTCATCCAATTCAACGAGAAAGTCGCCGCCGAGGCTGCACTCCAAATCGACTTTCATTTGCATCGTGCGCTGGCGACTGCCAAGTGATGTCTGATGGTTTACCCGTTTCACCGTGATCGTGTCGCCGACGACCGCCCGGGGTTCACTGAACGCCAGAGTTACTTCTTCTTTTGGCCAGGGATGCCACACGGGAACCAGATTTTCCTGATCCGATTCGAAAACGGGAGTCAGTCCCGTTTGGGTCATATTCCAAACAGGCGAAGTCAACAGATGCCAGCGTTCGACCCATTGATCAGTTTCCGGAGCAGTCAGTTTGACATCCTGACCGACAGGCAGTTCACTTTCCCAGGAGAATGATTTTTGGCCGGCGCCGAGTCGGACTTCGATCGATCCGTTTTCGACGATGACATTCGAGGTAAGTACGTTTTCGCCGACCAACAGCGGCACCTTGATCGATACTGCTTTTTCGGAATTCGACAGGCGAGTTACTTCGTTACGGACTTGCCAAACCAGCCCGCTTTCCAATTGCCGGTCAACGGCAAGGATCGCAACAAAGTCCTTGCGGTCATAGGCTGCGGCTCCGTCGGCGATCTGTTGTTGACGTGCAAAAAAGATTTGTTGTTCGGGAACGCCATTGGGACCGACACCGGTTACTGTCCAGCCGGCCGCTTCGATAGAAACGGTTCTTGGCTTTAGCAGAAAAGTCCACTCCCACTCGGTGACGTCAGGTAACATCGATTCGACGACGACGTGATGCACGCCAGCGGGAATTACGGTCCACAAGTAATCTTCTTTTCGGCAGACTAGTTCGGCAGGTTTTCCGTCAATGGAAACTGAAACCGGCGACCAGATCGGTAGCCGTCCAGGCAGAGGAACTGCGACCTGCGTGGCGGTGTGAATTTCAGCCGCCATGACGACTCGGTTCCCATCCAGTTTTAATACGACCGATGGAATCTCGGCAGCGTTAGGAAAGGCATCGGACGTTTCCAGTAATCGGTCGCGCAGCATTTTCAGGGTATTCGTGTCGGGAATCTCCTGGGCTTGCGCAAGACTGGAAACGAAAAAGATCGGGAGCACAATCAGGCCGGCTGCGCTGCGTCGCAACAAGGGGAACCGAATCTTGCTGCCAAACAAAATGGCCGCCAGCAACAGCAGAAGTGCGATTCGGACGACGGTGATGATCCGGTTTTGATTGAGCGAAATCAGGATCGGCTGGATTTTCTGGTCGGATGAAACCGGACCGTCCCAATAGCAATTCACCTGGTTCCAGCTCCATTCGGGCTGAGCGGGACCTGTCTGAATACGGGACTTTGGATCGTAACGCATATTACCTGATTGGAATTTGAATCCGTCTTGTGATTGTCCCGTTTCATTGACAACGCCCTCCGGCATTTCCCCTTGAACCCCTTCAATTGACAAGGTTTCCGACCTTCTCTTCGACCTGATGGAATCAACGGTCACCCCTGATGGCCCGTTAACTTGACTCATGGGTAAAAACATTTCGCGATTGGTGAAATTGACTCCTCGTGTTTCCAGTTGCGGATACAGCGCGCTCTGAATTTGCCTTCCCAAAAAGGAAGCAAGATTGATAGTCAGCAAGGCCATCGCCAGGTACTTCCAGCCTACGATACATTTCTGCACGTTCCCCCCGGGGACGACTTTCAAAAGCGCGATCGGGATCAACAGGAAAAGCCAGGTGAATCGGGGCGAGCCGGGTTCATGGTATGCCAGGCCGAAGGCCAGAATCGCGATCAGGCCGGACCAAAAACCCCATAACCGGAAGATGGCTGCACCAAAAATCAACAGCAAGAACAAATCCAGCAATGTCCAGGCAGTTAGCCAGTCGCCATCGACCTTATCAGCACCGAACAACGCGAGGACACGCCAGCCAGGCGGCAGATTCAATGTCACGCCGAGCGAATCCGCGTCAGTTTGCCAACCGGTCGCCGGAATTGCGTTCGCACTTTGAATCCGGCCGATCGCATCCAATCGCAGATTGCGCGTCCGAATCTCAACACCTTCGGTATTGGTCGCCGGATTAGACGTGATGAGCTGACCATCGCCATTTACGCGAACGGCACCAAGCTCTTGCCCGGCCGATGCGTCCAGACGCCAGATTTGCTGCATTCGACCGGTTACGTCGTCACGATAAGTGAGGCCGTGGCCGTCCTCGTCCAGCCAGATTGCCCGGTTGATACTTAGCCCTTCCGGTCGTTGCATCCCCATGCCTCGCATCTTTTCGTCCAGCTGGATGGTTGATTTTGTGTCCCATTGATAGACCGGCAGTTCCCGCCACTTTTCAGGGAAGGTTGTTTGCGAGACATCAACGGACTGAAGTCCCGTTATTTCGGCCAGGCGAAAATCCGGTTTTGATTGAAAGCCAATCAGTTCTCGATCGATAATCGGTTGAGCATCGTCGGCGTATCGGATTTCACGGGCATCGGTAGAACGAAACGAATCGGCACTGACGGTCCACTTTCCGGCGCGCACCTGGGCTTTCATCCGGCCGCGATCATCGACCGCGACAGGTATCGGACTCTCCACGGTTGCCAGTTTCCAGCCTTCGGGAAGAACCCAGCCAAGTTCTTCCTCGCGACTTTTTCCTGAAACCGTCAGTTCGATTTCAGTATGCAGCCAGGTCGGAATTCCATCTTCGATCACGCGGTAGACTTGTACGTTAATCGAATTCGCTTCAGCCGCTTCGGTACGCTGCCGCTTCAACCAGACGTGTCCGTCGGCGTCCCAGTTGGGTAACTCCACAGAAAGTTCGTCAACCATCAACGTCAACAACCCGATCTCTTTCGGAATCGCAATCCGTTGCGGCATCCGATCCCAGGAAAATTCGCCCGAGAGTTCATGTCGGCCGGCTTGCAACCGAACTGCTGGATGGCCGTCACGTTCAACAACGGCAATGGGCTCGACAATGTCAACGACGTTTCGCGGCCAAACATCACTGCTACCGGGCAGCGGAACCCAGGTTTCAGCGAAAACCGAAACGGTGATTTTCCAGGTCGCTGTCTGCGGTCCGGTGTTGAGGGAAAGTTGTGACGGCCAAAAAAGGATTCGATCGTCAGCTCGGTTGTAAACGGGCGGAGAATTTCGATCAGCATCGTCCCATGTGGCCCAGGTTTCCCAGGGCTTTAGGGCATCTGGAATCTCAAACTTCTGCGCCGAGACAATTCCATGGCCGACATTGACTATGGCCAACAGCAACAGGATTGTCAGTGTTTTGTTCGCAGTACTCATGGCGGGTTTTCCTGGATGCTGACCTCGCGGTCAAGGGTTTCCGATCGATTACGCGGGAAGCGATATGAGGGCCCCATCCCATTGTAATTGCTGTAGCGTTCTCTCGTTGCCTGGGATGAATACGAAAGACCCGTTGTTAGCCCAAGTCGACAAGCGAGACGTCTGAAAACAGCCCATTGGCCTGAATGTGTCGGGAAATTCGTGCATTGGGATACGTTTTGATTATTCCAGCAGGTTCCGTCGCAGTTTGTTCGTGCGGCGCTTGTTGCCTGACCGCTGGCAACGGCGATTTGAAACCAGGGCAGTCCGATTTCGGTATATACGGTATATACTGGCTCTTGCCCCTCGTTTTCCCAGTTGCGATCGATATCAATACCATGACCAGATTCCTTATCAAGTCGTTTTTGATCGTCGGCATATTGGCCGGCATTGGATACGCGATTTATTTGCCGACGGCTAACTATCTGGCCGAGCGCAGCAAACCCAAATGGCGAACGACCTCTATTGATCATGGAACGATTACGCGGACCGTGAATGCAACGGGGACGGTAAAACCGACAAAGTCCGTTCAGGTCGGCTCATTTGTTTCCGGTCCGATCACGAACCTGTTCGTTGAATTCAATCAGGAAGTCAAACAGAACGAACTGCTGGCAAAAATCGACCCGCAGTTATTTGCCGCCAACGTGGCGCGCGACGAAGCGACACTGGCGACGCGGATCGCTGAAGTGCAACGTGCCGAGGCCTTGCTGCAGCAAGCGGTCAACGACGAAAACCGGGCGACGGCGTTGCAAGCGCAAAATATCGACTTCATCGCCCAGTCGGAAATGGATCAGGTAAAGTTCAACCGGCTTTCTCTCGTGGCACAACTGGCAATCGCCAAGGCGTCCATCGACCAGGCCAAGGCAACGCTATCCAATTCCCGGGCCAATCTGGAATACTGCGAAATCCGTTCGCCGGAAGATGGAATGATTATCGATCGCAAAGTCGAACCCGGGCAGACGTTGGCCGCGCAATTTACAACGCCCGAAATGTTTGTTGTCGGTGTTGGCATGCGCGAAAAGATGCATATCTTTGCCGACGTCGACGAATCAGAAATCGGATTGATTCGTGAAGCGGCTGAAAGCAAACAACCGGTGACGTTTACTGTAACGGCTTATCCCGATGATCTGTTTGAAGGACTGATCGAAGAAGTGCGTTTCAGTTCGGCGGAGACGCAGAATGTGGTGACCTACCCGGTCGTCGTCGGGTCGCCAAACCCGGATCTTAAACTGCTGCCGGGGATGACGGCTGACCTTGAGTTTCAGATCAAAACGAAAGAAAACACGGTCAGGATTCCCAAGGCGGCATTACGGTTCTATCCCCCCGACAAAAAGTACGTTCATCCCGATGATCTTTCCATCCTTGACGGTTCCGAATTTGCCACGGCGGGCGAGGAAACCAATGAGGGCGAAGTCAAAACATCAAATACCGAGCGACTTAAATCGGGCCTTAATTCCAAAAAACGCCACGTCTGGAAACTCGAAGGCGAATTGCTAAGGGCCGTCGAAGTCCATGTTGGCTTGAGTGACAGTCGTTATTCGGAATTGGTCACGGGCGACCTGGATGAGAATACGATTTTGGTGACAGGTCAAAAAGCCCAGGACGAAAAGTAGCTGGTTGGTTTCAAACAGCCAGAAATAATTGAACGGCACCGAGCGACCGGCCCTGCCGAAACTTCCAATACGAAATGAGCTTGACAATGGGTTTTTTCACGACACTGGGAATCGCCGTACGGGCACTTGGCAAAAACAAGATGCGCGCCGGACTGACTGTGCTTGGTGTGGTGATTGGAATTGCCGCTGTGACAGCGATGGTATCCATCGGTCAAAGTGCCAGTGCGCTCGTTCGCGGTGAACTGGAGAATTTTGGCACCAACGTCATTGTGATCCAGCCTACCGACCGACGACGGGCCGGAGTTCGAACCGGTCGAATCACGACTCTGACCGACAAGGACTCCACCGCCATAAGCAAGGAATGTCCGTCGATTCTGGCAACCACGCCGCTGGTCGGAACGGGAGGACAAGTGGTCTACGGCAACCTCAATGTTCAGCCGAATGAGATGTTTGGTGTTGGCGAAGATTACCTGGTCGTTCGTAACTGGCCCATGAAATACGGAACGTTTTTTGACAAGGCGCAGATCGACAAGGCCGAAAAAGTTTGCGTGATTGGCAAAACAATCGTCACAAAACTGTTTCAAACCGCCAATCCACTCAATGAAAAAATCCGCATCAACAACAAACCCTTTACCATCATTGGCGTCCTCGAAGAAAAGGGAGCCAACATGGTTGGCGAGGATCAGGACAGCATTGTCGTTATGCCGTATACGTCAGTCCGCCGAACGCTAAACGGTTCCAGTTTCGACGATGTGAACGTCATCATTGCCTCGGCAATATCTACGGAGAAAATGGGCACGGCTTCCAGCGAAATCAATCAGTTGCTGCTCGACCGGCACAATATCAAGATTGGCCAAAAGGCAGATTTCGAAGTCGTATCGACGACGGAAATTGCCAACATGCTGGGCATGATCACTGGTACGATGACGTTGATGCTTTCCTCGATTGCCGGAATATCACTGCTGGTAGGTGGTGTCGGGATCATGAACATCATGCTGGTTTCTGTGACCGAGCGAACGCGTGAGATCGGAATCCGGATGGCGGTGGGTGCTCGTTCGCGCGACATTTTGTTGCAGTTTCTTGTTGAGGCAGTACTGCTTTCCTGCATCGGCGGCTTGATCGGCTTTGCCCTGGGAATTGCCGCTTCGATCGGAATCACAACGCTAATCAATTCCATATCGGTCGGCACCCATTGGCCGATCATCGTCTCGTTTCCAGCCGCCATTGTGGCCTTTCTGTTCGCGGCAGCCGTCGGCGTGTTTTTCGGATTCTATCCGGCAAGACGAGCCAGCCTGTTGGATCCAATCGATGCATTGCGTTACGAGTGATCGAGATCCGGGGTCTGACGCATTTTTCGGTCAAAAAACGTGGCAATCGCGGGTGACCAAAATCCGAAAATTGGGTCTGACCCCATCGGCGCCACGGGTTCCATTGCGAAGCAGGCTACCTGAGATAATCGAGAAGCCTTTTTCGTTTGGGAGCGACGGGATCTGCACGAGAGACACGATCGGTCGGCCCCGCTGTGTTGGCAGCATCACCAGGACGTGGCCGTTCACTCCGTGAACGTGAGACGTCGCCGGGACCAGCTGTGTTGGCACCATCACCAGGAGGAATTTCAGGTGAAGGAATTTCGAATGCCGGAGGAAGTGGATTTTGATCCGGCCCCTTTTCCATTTGTTGACGATCCGATTCGCGCTGATAATCAAGATCTTCCAGTTTGAACGCATCGTCCGATGTATCGTTGGATTCGGTGTATCGGTCAGTTGAGCCTTCGGGCCGGATGTTGCTGGAATAACAGGCGTTTGTACGACGGAGCCCCATCAAACCGACTGGGCCAAGTGAGCTGAATCGTTCTTCGTAGAAGCGGATTCCGTGTGTTTCCAGGATGGTTCCCGATTCCCGTTCGATGTCGGCCAGTTCGGTGTTGTATTGCGTGATCGATCGGGCTTCTGCGGAGACAGCGTTGCCCCAGTCCGTGATGGCCTGTAGCGCATTAATAAACTCGCGTCGATCCGCCCTGACTTCCTCGATCTGGTTTTCGAAGTTCAGGCGGGCAGCCTCGCGAGCTTCCTTGAATGCTATGTACTGCTGGAAGAACTGGTCAAGGTTTCGGTAGTTGATTGTCAGTTGATGGACCATTTGATGGATACCCTGGTCGAGGTTCGCCTGGTCACGCGCGATCAGCAGTTCCCGTCGGCGAAGTGACGCGCGACCCTGTCGAAGTCCCAGCGGCACCGAGAAATTAACTCCCAGACTGAAACCAGCGAATCGTCCGGGTTCATACGGCAACTGGTTCCCGTTGGGCATCTCACCGCTGAGACCGTCCCAGCGGTAGTTGGCGATGCCGTCGAGTTGTGGCCGGGCTTGATTGTCTGCCTGGATCAATAATTGGGCGTCGGCTTCCAGTATCAGTTTGAGCTCAATAATGTCCGGGCGGTACTGTTCGGCGATTGCCAGAACACCATCCCAATCAAAATCGACTTGCTCCAGGACGGGCAGGGACGTCGGTACCAGGACCTGTGTGCTCGATGGTTCCAGTTCAAGTATGTTTCGCAGTACCGTTTCGGCAAGCAGCATATTAGCGCGGGCCGTGATCAGACTTGCTCTGAAATTGGCCAGCGCGGAGCGGGCCTGAGCCACATCCGCTGCCCGGGCCAATCCTTGTTGCAATCTGGCAGCGGCTCGTTCGTTCGCAAACTCCGCTTGCTTAATCTGCTGAAGCCTGGCCCAGACGTCGATTCGACTGGCAACAAGGTTCCAGTATGCGGCAATCACGCTTCGCACAAGTACCTGTACCGAGTCCTTGAACTGGAAATACGAACGCTCGGTATCGATGCGCGCGACGATGACTGGCGTGAGATTGGCATCACGTCCAAATCCGCGCATCAAGGGCTGGCGCAATGCCAGATCAACGAACGATCGGAATTCGGGCTCCAGTGGCTGGACGCCCGGCTCAAAATACGAACTGATGGTGTTGGCGTTCAGACCAACCGTACCACCGTCAAGCATGAGTTTGGAAAGACTGGCTGTCGTATTGAAGAAATCAGTGCTCGACCCCACAGTAATCGCTTGTGACGGATCGAACGGATCAAAGATTGCGCCCGGCCGATCGGTTTTGTTCATCGTGGACGTGATGTCAAATCGTGGGTCGAATACGGACGTCTGGACATCGATTGCGGTATTGGCGATGGCAACGTCATAAATGGTGCGACCGCTCGAGGAAGCGGCAATGCCTGTCAGGACTCGAATCACATTGGCATTGACAACGGCGATTTGAATCGCTTCATCCAGTGAAATCCGTTGTTCCTGGCGAGAGTCCGTTTGGTCGGCAATCGTAAATGGAAGAGTGATTTCCGGTACCGGATACGAACGAATTTGTTCGGGAGTACGAACATCGAGCCAGCGTTGCTCGGGAAAAACGCCCGGCATGCGTTGTTGGGATTGCGCAAAGTTTGACGATAACACAACAGTTGCAAGCGCAGCGACTGTTGTTAGTACGATTCTTGAAACTATCATGTCGAATGAATCGGAATTGCCAATTGCAACTATTCATTCGAAATTGATGCTTGCAACGAATTCAGGGGCTTGCCTCGTACTCCTGGTACGAATGTAACGATTCCACCGCCTTGTCGAAGTCCGGTGTATCGCAAATCACACTGCCATCGCGAAGCACAATGGTACGACGGGCGTGGCGAGCAATCTCCTGATCATGAGTCACAAGGATGATTGTCAGCTTTCGTTCCCGATTGAGTTTTTCGAAAAGCCCGATGACTTCCCTGCTCGTCCTCGTATCCAGGTTTCCCGTCGGCTCGTCTCCCATCAGGATCGCCGGTTCGTTGATAAGCGCACGGGCGATGGCAACACGTTGTTGTTGCCCTCCGGAAAGCTGCGAAGGATGATGGTCCAGCCGGTCACCCAAACCGACCAGCTCCAGCAATTCCCGCGAGAGTTTTTTTCGTTTTCGTGCTGACATTCCGTGCGAGTACATCAACGGAAGTTCCACGTTTTCCTCAGCCGAAGTTCGCGACAAAAGATTGAAGTTTTGAAAAACAAACCCGATCTTGCGATTTCGCAAGCGAGCCCGCGCGTCCCTGTTCATCGAAACGACTTCCTCACCATCGAGCAGATAACTACCCGAGGTAGGCCGGTCAAGACAACCCAACGTGTTCATCAATGTCGATTTACCGGAGCCCGAGGGTCCAATCAAGGCAACGTATTCGCCACGTTCAATCGTCAAAGTGGTCGAGCGAAGGGCATGAACCTGAACCTCACCCAGATCGTAGGTCTTGGTTACATCGCGCAGTTCTATGAGAGCCAAACTGTTTCCCTGTCGTCAAAAAATCAAATGGAAAAGCGATCGGAATAATGGCCCAGGCAGAATTGACGATCAATCCAATTGTATCCAAAAGTATCGCCAGCGGACTACCGGCCTTTCATTTGATGACATACTATCCCCCAACTGGAGCTGAATCGCGTCAGCAAGTTGAAAGCCGTTGACACGCCAACCGCCGTTCGTGAGGATTCACGAGTCCGTTTCCGAAAGCGTTCACTCATTGTGTTAATGAATACCATGCTGGAAAAACCGTTGGCGTACGAAGCGTACCAGAAACTGGCGGACGATTATGCCCGATTGGTTGAAACCAAACCCCATAACGCTTACTACGAACGACCGGCGACGCTGGCGCTGCTGCCTGACGTGGATGGAAAAGACGTACTTGATGCCGGCTGTGGGCCCGGAGTTTACGCCAAAGAATTGATAAAGCGCGGTGCGCGAGTTGTCAGCGTCGATGCCAGCGATCGAATGATAGAACTGGCGCGGGAACGGCTCGGCCCCGATGCTGCAATTCAGCAAGTCGATTTGTCGCAGCCGTTATCGATGTTTGACGACGGGCAGTTTGATCTGGTGCTGGCGCCGCTTTGTCTCGATTACATTGCTGACTGGTTATCGGTCTTCCGCGAATTTCTTCGAGTGCTTCGACCGGGCGGGTATTTTGTATTGTCGGCTGGCCATCCGTCGTTTGATGCCGAGTATTACTCAACCAACAACTATTTTACTGTGGAAGCTGTGCAGTGCGTTTGGAAAGGGTTCGGCACAAGGGTCATGATGCCGAGTTTCCGTCGCTCGATGCAAGAGTTCCTGAATCCGGTGGCCGAGTCGGGATTTGTGCTGGAACGGATTAGTGAGCCGCTACCGACCGACCAGTTTCGTGCCGCCGATCCGAAACGATTCAAAGAACTAATGCACCGACCGGGATTCCTGCTCCTTCGCGCCCGCAAACCGTAACAACGCTTACCCGTCGGGATCGTCGAGCAATTGTTGCAATCGCTGGCCGAGTTCCGTTGAGAAACGGCCAGGCCACGTTGAGTCAATCAAATTGATTTCGATCATGTCGCGCAAGTGAGTCTTGTCCTTGTCCCGAAACGAAGTCAATTTCATTCGCACAAGTGCTTCCAAATCGACCACCGGGAATTTTCCTGAGTTGTCGGATTCGGTGACGTCGGGAGTCGGCGCGAAATATCGGTCGCGAACTTTTTCCCTGGCAAATAGCAAATGAACCGCGTCGCGGATTTTCGCATCCGGGCCATCCAGGAAGAACTCGACGTTCATCGATGATCCATGGACGAATCCGACAGACTCGAGCGCCACTTTGACCCGATCAAAATCTTCGCGGCGAATCAGAATGTCAACATCCTGCGTATTGCGAACCGCTGCTTCATCGATCCGGGAAACCCATGCCGCAACGGCATTGCCTCCGGCGACGGCAAAAGGAATCCCCGCTGTTTGCAAGGCGGAACTGGCTCTCAGTAATCGTTCACGGACTTTTTCCACAGCACGCACCATTCGATCAAGGGAAATCGGCGGCAAGTTAGATAGATCGAGACTATTTTGCGGGGTTGAACTCATGAGTTTATTGTACCAATCCGGTTTCAGTTGGTCACGCTCACAGTGCGTATGATAGCCTGCAATCGCTGGCCGGTGGTCGAGCGTCGCGAAAACAACTGATATTATTCAGCAATCAAGACTTCGATCATTTCGCGAACGGCTTTTGAGCTCTCGTCGCTATAGCCAATTTCAAATGAGCGAACAATTCCCTGCCGATCGATCAATACCACGTGAGGAATTCCGGTGACTCCATACTGGGCAGCCATGTCACTGCCCTTGGGCATGACGATCGATGGAAAGTTCAACTCGCGTGACTTCATGAAACGCATAAGCGAATCTTGCTCATCGGCACTGGAAACGACGTCGTTGTCGGCTGCCTGTTCAGGCTTTTCAGAATCCGCATTCCACCGGTAGCGACAGTAGTTTGTTGCGCCAACAACTTCCAGTCCCCGCTCTCCGAAATCCGTTTTCAATTGACGAAGTTCCGGGAAACTCATTATGCAAGGTCCGCACGAAACAGACCAGAAGTCCAAAAGGATGACTTTGCCCTTCATTGAATCCAAAGTCAGTTTGGATTCGTTATTTACCCATGCGTCGATTTGAAATGGCGGTGCCGGTTTACCAACCATCGAATTGATACCGAGAGCTGCGTTAACATCATTTTTCAAGTCCGAAAAGTATTTGGAATAATGTGACAAACTGTTGTTATTGATCGCATTTGACTGATCCAGTATTTCGGTATACTTGTCCAATTCCGCCTTGGCAAATTCGGGATTGTTTGCGGACAATGTTCGGACATACTCGTGCACGGATCGACCAAAGCATTGTCCGATTTCAACCGATTGCAGATTTCGTTCGAACTCTTCGGTTATGAATTGAATCTGGCGTTCCCGGAATTCTGTGCTTTCGTTACCCGCATGTGCCTGAGCCTTGGCAGCAGCGTAAAGCAATTCAGTTTTCACAATGATTACTTCCTCGTTATCAGCATCTGCAGAGAAATGTCGTTCCACTCGCTCAAGCTGTTGCCCAATTGCATCAACAACCATATTTGAATCAACGCCAAATTCCGGGTCGCTGGCATTCTGAAGAAAAAATGCGAAAGTTCGAGTTATCGGGGAGATCTTGTCACCATTATCGTATTGCGTTAGTTCTGAGATGGTTTGTTTAACTAGATTCGCGGCGTCTGCAGTCCGCCCGGCTTCACAATAGTAGTGCGCGAGTTGTTCAATTTCTTCCCCGGCAAACCGATTCCGTCGCGCCGGATCCCTGAGCAATTGAATCCATTCCTCGGCAGCCATTTCCTGTTGACGAATGGCCGATACAATGTCATTGTCCGCTGCAAGATGACTGGCGATTACGGATCTCAATGAATGCAAACCAATCAGGTCCACGTTGCTATCTTTGAGTTTTTCGAGCTGCGATTCGAGCAATTCCAGTGCTTGTGCCGGCTTATGATCATTAGCCAACTTGAAGACTTCTACACTTGTGGTCTTGATTTGCTTTTCAATGTCGTTGTCGGTCTGTCCCTGAGCTATTTTCGTCGCTGCAGTAATCAACGAAATGAAAATCACGACATATCGTGTGGTTCGCATCGTAGGCTCCGTTATCTGTGTAATTGAATTATCCTATTAATTGTTGTAATCGAGGTCGAAACGCCAGAGTTTTGCAAGCAGATTCTGC
>JANNWJ010000003.1:0-36987 GCA_031414755.1 Pirellulaceae bacterium
CTTCGACGAAGAAAACTATTGCAAGCGAACTCAGGTTGAAACCGTCATATCCATGATCAAACGCAGGCAGGGTTCTTTCTGCAAAGGAAGAACTTACTGGAGCCGCTGCCGCGAGCTGCACTTGATGGCCCTGACACACAATGTCATGATTCTTTGGCGCATAGAGGTTTTCTACAGAGCCGACCTGACCCCTTTTGCGCTTTTCCCTTTTGCGCAGCCGCTTAGAACTTAGGGATCATCGTAAATCATTGTTTTACAAACAGTTCCAACGAATTAGCAAATAAATAACCGGATAGTAGAGATTTGCGGGCTTTGGATTACCCATTGCAAGGAATTAGCCCCTTGAATTGTCCGGGTGCCACTCACTTGCGTTCCGACGAACAAACCGGAATTTTTCCGAAAGGACAAGGTCCGCTCGCGCGACTTCCTTACCAGGTTCATCCTTAAAATACGTATTTAACATAGGAATTTCCTGATGCTGGCTTACTCTTGCGAAAGTTTGCTTTTGGTTGTCGCGTTCGTTTCGGGGGTTTTCACCGACGATTGGGCACAGTTTCGCGGCACAAATTCGATCGGCGTGGCGGCCGGCAATTACTCTCTGGAATGGGACGCCACAAAGAACATCACCTGGCAAATCGACTTGCCCGGTCCAGGGAGCAGCAGCCCGATCATCGTTGACGATCATGTCTTTGTGACTTGTTACACGGGCTTTGCTGTCGATACCGATCAACCGGGTGAACCTCAAAACCTGAAACGAAATTTGTTTTGCCTTGATCGGGCGACGGGCGGTATTGTTTGGGAACGAACCGTCGATTCGCAACATGACGAAGATTCATACAGTGGCTTTATCACCGAGCACGGTTATGCCAGCAGCACTCCGGCGTCCGATGGCAAGCGTGTCTTTGCGTTCTTTGGAAAGTCCGGTGTTTTTGCCTGGGACATCGAAGGCAATTTGCTTTGGAACAAGAACGCAGGGACACAATCGGATCCGAACAATTGGGGTGATGGATCCAGCCCGATTCTGTACAACGGGCTCGTCATCCTGAATGCTTCCAATGTTGCACGATCGATTGTCGCGCTTAATCAGGAGACAGGAGACGTCGCATGGACCAAACAAGACGACACGTACAAGAACTCGTGGGCGACTCCCGTGATTGTGTCATTGGATGGCCGCGATGAACTGGTCTTTCCCGTTCCCGGAAAAATGCACTCGCTCGACCCAGTGACCGGAAACGAGCTTTGGTTCGCCAACTCGCCGATGGTTGACAGCATTTACGGAACAGTCGTCCAGCGAGACGGGGTCGTGATGACAATGGGAGGACGCTCGCAACGTGCGATTGCAATTCGTTGTGGAGGAAGTGGCAACGTCACAGAAACCCATGTCAAATGGAGCACGCGACTGCAATCCAGTATCGGAACTCCCGTCGTTGTCGAAGACCGGTTGCACTGGACTTCGCAAGGAAAGGCGTATTGCGCGAGCTGCGAAACGGGTGAATTGATTTACGAGGAAGCGTTGGCAGGAAGTGCCACGGGTCACCGATTCGATTATGCTTCGCCCATCGTCGTTGGCGATGAGATGCTGGCCCTTTTCAAAAATGGGCAAGCGTCAGTGGTTGCCACGAATCAAAAGTTCGAAGCGATCCGCGAAAATGATTTGGGGGAGGAAGCAGGTCGTTTTAATGGAACCCCGGCATACTCAAGCGGCCAGTTGATCATCCGCTCCGATAAACGGGTCTATTCGATAAAGCTTCCGGTTAAACCATAGAAGGCTTTAGCGAATGTGGTACGATGTCGGTTTAATGATTCGTTACTCCCTGCCACTACGAACGAACCCGCGTTAATGTCTGACATCCCAAAGTTGGATCGATCACACGTCGAAATCACGACGCTGCACCTCCAGGGATCCGATTCGATCCCGGCCGATCTCACCCGCGCCGAGCGTTTCGGCATCGTTTGGCCGATGACGCTGGACGCCTGGTCTTTCAAGGATCCGACTATTGCTGAATCCAGATTTCAAAGACATGTTATCCGCGTTGTCCAGAACCGGGGCTGAATATCTGGTGGTTGGTGCTTACGCACTTGCAACCCATGGTTATCCGCGCGCCACAGGCGATCTCGACCTTTGGGTTCGGCCAACAACTGAAAATGCCCATCGAGTATGGCACGCTTTGATTGATTTTGGTGCTCCGGTATCGAAACTCAAGGTTGAGGATTTTTACACTCCTGACATCGTGTATCAGATTGGAATCGCTCCGCGGCGGATTGATATTCTGACGTCGATTACCGGCGTCGTGTTTGACGACGCCTGGAATAACCGCATCAACGTCGAGATCGACGGAATTTCATTGCCCGTCCTCGGAAGAGATGATCTTCTAAGAAACAAGAAGGCTACCGGTCGGCCGCGAGACGATGTGGATGCACGGACTCTTGAAGACGGTGAAGATGTCGATCGTTGATAAATGTACCCCGGACTGAAGTCCGGGGCTATCAATTGCCGCCGCTCCGCGACTCGTACAGCCACGGTTTTATTCCAGGGAATCCCCTGGATTTGTCGGAATTGGCACTCGACGAAAACGATCATGCGGAGCGTACTTTACGACCACTCAACCGCCAATAAACACAATGCCAACAGCCGCCCCCAGCTAAACCAGGCCCCATTTCTTGCGCATCCACCATTCGAGGGTTAGCAGGCTGGCGAAGAGGAAGACGTAGACGAGCGAGTCGTACCAGGTATCGCCCAATTGCCACTTGATAGGGACATCGATCTCGAGTTTGGGTGCGAGTTTGACGATTTCTTCCAGGGCAGCGGGGACTTCCGAGGGGTCGATCATCCGACCGCCGTACTGACTTGTCCGTTCGGATAACCGGTTAAGATGTTCGGTGTCGGCGGCGGGATTGGCAGTTTCCTTGTCGTTATCGAAGACAACAAATTCGGCGGCGGCTTCGCCCAACGATTCGTTGTTGCGCGTGGCAGCGACTTCGATGCGGTAGATACCGGGTTTTTCAACCAGCTTGCGATCGACGTGCGATTGTCCGCCGGCAAGAATGCTGATCGGCGATCGCTCGCCGTCGGGATTAACGAGCGTTGCGGAAAACTGCGCGTCGGTGATTTGTTCGTTGGCCTCCGAGTTGGCTTCGACGGTAAATCGAATCGTCGCATTGGGCTGGAATCGCCGCTGCGGCAAGTCGATGCGGACGTTTTGCCCGGACTGATTGTCCTTGAACGCCAGCCACAGGATGACTTGCCGCCAGAACCGCTTGTGCAAATCGCCGAAGCCGTACCCGTACCACTTGTAAGTCGAGTCGCCGGCAAAAGCGATCACACGACCGCCGACGCGCGCGGCGACGAGCAGCGGATCGCCTCCGGAACTTTCCAGCAAAACGCCGGCAGTGTCTTTGAGTCCACCAAATCGATTGGCACCGGACAACGGAGGCAGCCGGTCCCAAATGGCAGCGTTTTCGCCGGGGTCGCCGAGTTGCGTGATAAAGTGCTTGCTCACGACCGAAGCCTTGAGTTCGCGATCGATGTGAACGTCGGGACGAATGGGGGAATCGAAATCCTGCTTCTCGGAAATCTCCATGACAACTGGCAAGACCTGTTCAAGCGGCGTTCGCGCGTAAAGCCCCGCACCGAAACTTTGATAGCCGCCGATCATGATCAGCCCCTTGCCACCCAGAACCGCTGCAGTCAGCGATTGCAAGTTCCTTTCCTGCAGGTCCTTTTGGTGAATCGAACGGGCATCGACGTCGTGCAATATGAAGACGTCGTAGCGGGGGTCGGAAAAGGAATCGACCAGGTTCAGCGGCCAGCGCGACCGGTCACGCATGTCGATATGCAGCGTATCCAGTTGAATGTCCTCATAGGCCGCCAGTGTTCGTTGCAGAAACGTCTGCTCCCAGTTCAAGCTGCCGTAGACGTACAGAACGCGCAGCCCTCCTTCGTTGACCGTGAGGAATCCAGGAAGTTCGTTGTTGCGCGGCGAGACTTCGCCCGGTTGCGGTTCGGCGCGGACCTTCACACGGAACTGTCCGACCTTGTCCGCCGTGTACTTGAGTTCCACGGTGACCGCTTCAGATTGTTTTGTAAACGATTGACGGATCGTGTCGACGACTTGCTCGTTTCCGTTCACATCGGTGACCAGCAACTGGATGGGAATATCCTGGTTGGCAAATCCTCGTGCGCGAATCGATGCCGATACGACGAGATCGTTCTTGACCCACATCGTGAACTGATCGGGCATGTTTTCGACCGAGATATCGGCAAACTCTTGCGTCTCTACCGACTGACCGAACGGAATCGTGATCAGGGGAATCTGGCTGTCCTCCAGCAATCGTGTTGCCTGGTTCGGCTCGATATCGGGATCAGAGACATTCGAAACTCCGTCACTCGACATCAGGATGGAAAGCAATCGTTGATCACGGACACTATCAATTACCGAATACAGGGCGGTTCCGAAATCCGATTCGCTGTCGGGAGGGAGTACCGGAAGTACCGGAAGTACGCCTTCGACTTCGAGCGGCTTGAGGCTGTTGCCAAAGGCAAAGAAGCGAACATCGATATTCTCTCCACGGAGTTTTTCCAGCGCGGGCGCACTTAGCCGCAACATCTCGCGCATGGAATTCCAGCGATTGGGGCCTGTTGCCAAATGGGGTAATGTCATCGATCGCGACTGGTCGAGCATGATCGCGATAACACCGGTCTGTTTTTGCTTGATGGATGAAATCAGGCCGGGGCGGAGAAGGGCGACCAATGCCAGCAAAACCAGTAGTGCTCTTACAAGAAACAGTCGCCGCCGCCGCGATGGATCAATGCCGCTCCATTGCGGTCCGAACCACAGTGCCGCAGCGATTACCGCCAGGATCAAGCCGATGATCCAGTAGTCGGCAACCGGTTGCAGTGAGATTCGATCGAACACCAATGGAACCCGTTATGGTTTGTAAAATCGGTTGGACATAATCAATTCCAGCGCCAGCAACAAACTCATGAGCAACGCCAGTATCGGATAAAACTCCTGCCCCAGACGGGTTGTGCCCTGTTGCCGTTGCAACTCGTCGCGCTGTCGTGCCACCTGGAAACGCCCTTTGCCGAGAATCGCCGCAACCTCGCTCTCTTTGACACGTTGCAAATCCGTAATTCCTGGTGCAAGATTGACGCTAAATCCCCGTATAACCGGTCCGCTCAATTGGCCCTTGAGCCGGTATGTTCCCGGAACATCCGTGAACTTGTAACGAACACTGTTGTCGCTGGCGATCACGCGCTGTGGCTCTTCGTCTCGCGGCGAGAATAGCCGATACTCGATAGGCATTGCGTCGCGGTCGTTATGCAGCGCCGCCGTCTGCCCCGCTTGCAGATTCAATCGATCGCGAGTGCCCGATGACAGGAATTTGGAAATCGAAGTGACCAACAACCACGCCGGCCAGACTTCGCCTCCCCCGCTGTTGAACAGGTCATTCCATGGTTGGCGCATGTTTCTCAGGGCGCTGGCCGATTCCGTGATCGGCGACGTAACGCAGATCACATGTCCATTGCCGATCGTCCGCTCGATCACGGCGGGAACGCCATTGGTATATCGGGCGATGACCTGAACCCTAGTGTCCGTCGATCGCTCCAGCTCCCAATGCCGGTGAATTGGAAACGGTTGCCACACGCCCAGCGTGGCAAACGGTCGAAATTCTGCCAGGACCGGATGCGACAAATCATCGAGCGCGACAAGCACTTCGCTTCCTTCTCCTCCTCCGGCACGACTTCGCCACATTCGCTGAAGTCGGCCCGGAAGCACGGAGGCCGCGTCATCGGACTGGAACGAAACGTCCGGCTGGCTGCCGTTAGCTGCGTTGTTTCCCAGAAAAATCCCCAGGCCGCCTCCGTTTTTGACGTAACTCTCCATAATTTTCCACGTGGAATCGGAAACCGGTTTTGGATCAAGCAGGAAAACGGCGCTGTAATCTTCCAGCAATTGCTGCGAGAGATTTTTTTGCGACACGACCGTCACATCGTAGATTTTTCCGGCCGACTCATCGTCGGGTGCAAGTGCGTCAACCAGGTTACCCGGATCAACGTCTTCAGGATGCGCGACCAGAATCGTCCATGCCGGTCGAACGTCAATGGTAAAATATTGCCGATTGTCGATGGCCAGCGAATCACTTGATTCCAGTTCGATCCAGCCATGATGAATACCCGAAGGCAATGGTTCTTTCATCGTCAATGGTACGGAAGCTGTCGCGTTGTCGGCGACGGTCACATTTGCCGAGCGAGTCCAGTGTTGTTCGGGCAACAGGGTCTTGCCATCGCGCCGGACCGGTCGCGTCGGATCGGGTTTTTCAAGGAACATCCGAACGACTAGCGAGCCACCTGGTCCGACCGCGTGCAATTGCGCGTTGACGGTAAAGGAACCGTTTTCAGGAACGGAGGTCACCGACAATTCAATTTGATCAAGTGAATAATTGACTGGCTCGGAAACGCCGACATCAAGTAAATACAAACTGATGTCGGGCCGTTCTTCCAGAAAGCGCTTTAGCGAATCGCCGGGCTGGTTCCAGCCGCCGCGGGTCAAATCGCTGATGACGTAAATTTCCTTGCGCTCCTGCGGTACGTCGCGCAAGAATCGGGCGGCGGATTCGATTGTCTCCGGGAGCGGACTGCAGGCAAAACACGTTTCCAGCGTATCCAGCCGTTTCCGGGCCGCACCAATGTCGACGGAAAAGAATGGTGGCTGGCCATCGTTTTGAATCACGGCCGCCTGACTGTCTGGAGGTAACTCGCCCACAATCGAACGCGCTTCTTCCTGAGCGCGTTGCATCAACGTCATGTTTTGAAACCGGTACTGCATTCGGGGTGACGAGTCGACGATGATCACCGTAGCCACCGGGGCGAGCCGATTGGTCAGCACTTGCCCGTTGCCTTTGCCCAAAGCAGCCAAAGCCGAATATCCCGTCCACGTCAGCAGCAGCGCCAGAATCGCGGCGACGATCAACGCCAACGGAATGTTAGCCGGTTTTGAAAAGACGAGGGACCATGCCAGCAACAATCCGCAAACAATGCTCAGGATCGCTCCCCCGCCAAATCCCAGCCAGTTGCCGAATGCAGCCGAAGTAGTACTCGGTCGCGCGAAAGCCGCTGCCACGGCAAGTATCAACAGACAACGGAGCAACAACAACAACCAATGACGCAACCGCAGACTTCGCTGACTTGTCCGTTGCATCGCCTGAACGAAGCGAATCGCCGGAAAAGCATGTAGCTTGGGTTTTGGCTGCATCATCAAATGCATCAGTACCGGAATTACCATAAGCAATCCGCCAATTCCCAACACGATCAAGTGCGACAAGGCCATTCCTACATCCTCGATCGACGGCTGTGCAGGTATCCGATCAATGCCCGATCGAATTGCATGCTTGTGTCGATCGGCACGTAGTCGATCCTGGCCTTGGCCGCTCGCATCGCCAGATCACTTCGAAAATCCTCGACCTGTTTTTTGTAATCGCTGCGAAATGCGTTGGCATCGACCTGGACTTTTTCCAGTGATTCCGGATCTTCCAGTTCGCACATGCCGTTGAACGGAAAATTGACTTCCGCCTCATCGAGCACGTGAAACAGAATGACATCGTGCCCACCGTGCCGCAACCGATACATCGAATGGAATACGGGCTCAATGTCTTCCAGCAAGTCGGTAAAGATCATTACGAGCGTTCGGTGCTTCAGCATCGCGGCAAACTGGCCAAGACTGTGGGCCAGATTCGTCTTGCCGGATGGTTTGAGCCGGGCCAGCATTGACAGCAAATTCCCGAGGTGGTTGCGTTTTGATTTGGGAGGCAGGCTGCTGACGATTTTTTCCTGAAACGTCACAAGCCCCACGGGGTCCTGTTGCGAGATCATCAAATAAGCCAGCGCGGCTGCCAGACAAACCGAATAGTCGAATTTGTTCAGCTCTTGCCGGTACGTGTAGCCCATCGACGCGCTGCAGTCCATGACGAGCATGCCCGTCATATTGGTCTCCGCCTCGAACTTCTTGACGTAATACTTGTCCGTTCGAGCATATAAAGCCCAATCGATGTCGCGGATATCATCGCCATGGGTGTACTTGCGATGTTCGCTGAATTCAACGCTGAACCCGTGAAACGGACTGGCGTGCAGCCCTTGCAGGAATCCCTTGATGACAAACTGCGCTCTCAAATCCAGACGTTTAATCTGGTTGATGACTTCCGGCTTCAGGTACTTTTCGACTGACATTCTCAGGAGCGTTCAAACTTGTCGATAGCCGGTTCGGGGATTTCTTTTAGCAGCTTGTTGATGACGTCTTCGGATGTCATCCCTTCGGCCTGTGCCTGAAAGTTCGTGCTGACACGATGCCGCAAGACCGGAATCGCGATCTTGCGCACGTCGTCGAGGCTGACGGAAAAACGGCCTTCCATGGCGGCAAGTGCCTTGCCACCGGAAATCAGGAACTGTCCGGCGCGGGGACCGGCTCCCCAGTCAACGAGTTCCTTCACAAACTCGGGAGCCGACGTATCGGCAGGTCGCGTCGATCGCACAAGGGCAGAAACGTACTTGATGATGTAGGGAGTCACAGCAACCGAGCCGACCAGTTTCTGCAAATTCACAATCGATCTGGCGGATAAAATCTTGTTGACTTCCACCGGCTCATTTCGGCTGGACGCAATCAGGATTTGCTCTTCCTCGTCCGCCGTTGGATAGCCGACCTTGATGTTGAACATGAATCGGTCCAGTTGCGCCTCAGGAAGTGGGTAGGTTCCCTCCTGATCGATCGGGTTCTGCGTTGCAATAGTGAAGAATGGTTCGGGCAGGGCGTACGTGGTTCGCCCAACCGTCACTTCGCGTTCCTGCATCGCTTGCAGCAATGAAGCCTGAGTCTTCGGCGGAGTCCGGTTGATTTCGTCGGCGAGCAGGATGTTTGTAAATACGGGACCGTCGACGAAGCGAAAATCGCGCCGGCCTTTTTCGTCCTCTTCAAGCACCATGGTTCCGGTAATGTCCGACGGCATCAAGTCCGGCGTGAATTGAATCCGGCTAAAGCTCACATCGAGGATGCGGGCAATCGTGCTGACCATCAACGTCTTGGCCAGACCGGGAACCCCTTCCAGCAGGCAATGTCCGCGTGTAAAGATCGCAGCAAAGACCTGTTCGATGACTTCATGCTGACCGACGATAATTTTGCCCAATTCGTCCTTCATCAACTGACGATGATGACTGAACTCCTGCAGGACATCGCCGAGGCTTTTCTGTTTTGTTGACACAATGAACCCGTATGTTTTCCTGGTATTTCTGTGGGGAGACAATTGCAGCGATAATGCGTTGTTGCTAATGAAGCGTTGTTTCGCCAGCAGGCTTGAAAACGAAATTCTAGGCCGACAGCCGCAATTCAGCAACGCTGGCTCATATCGCTGGTCCCTTGCAAAGCTTCATCCTGATCGAAATCGTCGTCAGGTCGTGGCAACCGATCGAGGTTTCGGCAGCCACGATCGACTCAAGTTGCTTCGATGTATCGGCCCGGCTAGAATTCATTCCAACCTGCACAAGTTTGGCAACCACGGAGCATGGATTGCTACTTTTTTATTTGCCAAAATCGCCGCCATGGGTTTCGCCCGCAACGGGATCCGGAACCTGATTGCCTCGAAGGAACCATTATGCCAATCACGAATCGCGACCTGCGACATTGCACCGCGATACTGGCTCTCCTCGTCGCCGGCTGCTTTCCCGGCGTCCTGGCGGCGCAGGGAAACCGGGGAATATTTCGCAGGCCTGTCGCTCCGGTTGTTGAAGAGGAAAAAGTTCTGACGGCTGTGCGAGTCCGCGATTCCATCGATCGAGGGGTCAACTTTTTAAAGCGCTCGCAACTGCAGGATGGATCATGGGGAGACTTTGCCACATACGAAGGAGGCGTTACGGCACTGGTTACACTGGCCATGTTGAATTCAGGCATACCAGCCGATGACAACAGTTTGGTAAAGAGCTTTGCCTCGCTGGATCAGATCGACATTGAATCCAGTTCCGTGTACGTGGTTTCCCTGATGACCATGGTGTACTGCTACGCATTGCCCGAAACGCACAAAGGGCGAATTCGCGAGTGCGCCGAATACCTGACCAATGCACAATACAAAAACAACGCTGGCAACGGTGGCTGGAGTTACAAGACTCGTAACAGCAATAGCCCGGATTCCTCCAACACCCAATTCGCCTTATTGGCCTTGCATGAAGCAGCACTGGTTGGCATTGAGATCCCGGTGCCTGTCTGGACGGCGAGCAAGCAGTATTGGGAACGACTGCGTGATCCGCGCAACGGTGGCTTTTTCTATGCACCGCTTTTGAACACCGCCTCGGGCAGCATGAGTTGCGCTGCGATTTCCTCGCTGGTTATCATCGATGAAAATCTTCCGCAACAAGTGCGGGTCGAAAACGGAAAAATCCAGTGTTGCGGAGACGAAGACCACCTCGAGCTTGTCGAAGGAGCCAGCCAGTGGCTGGCCAATAATTTCACCGTCCGCAGCAACCCGCCCCCCGACAATGAGATGCAGCAAAACTGGCTTTATTATTTGTACGGAATGGAGCGCGCCGCCCGTTTAACGGGACAACGATTTTTCGGGACCCATGACTGGTATCGCGAAGGTGCCATCCACTTGCTGGATAAACAAACAACCAACGGTTCCTGGCTGGGCGCATCGAATCACGGCGAGGCCAACGCCGATATTTCCACGGCCTACGCCCTGCTTTTCCTTTCGAAGGGCAAACGCCCAATCGTCATCGGAAAATACAAACACACCGACGACAACGACTGGGACCGGCACCGGCAGGGCGTTCACTATCTGACGCGGCAACTGGAACAAGACTGGAAAACGACTCTGAACTGGCAGTCGATTGAGGGGAGCGTCGCGACAGCCGATGACTTGCTGGAATGCCCTGTTTTGTTTATCAGCGGTCGGGACGAATTGCGACTGAATGAGGATCAGAAAAAAGCCCTCCGCGAATATGTCGATTATGGCGGCTTCATTTTCGCCGAAGCTTGCCAGGGAGATGGCTGCGGTGACAACGTTCCTTTTGACCAATCGTTTCGGGCTTTGATGGACGAGTTGTTTCCTGGAAGCAAGCTTCAGTTGCTGAACGAAAATCACCCGGTGTTTTCCTCGCAATACACGTTGACCCAGAACCCGGATCGCCCTCTGTACGGGCTGCAATCCAGTTGCCGAACGAGCGTTATCTACTGCCCGAAAAACCTCGCCGGATTCTGGAAACACAATCGATCCTCGTCTCTGGAAATGCTGGCCAATGGTCCACAAAATGAGGTCAAGCTCTGCATTCAACTCGGTGCAAACGTTGTTGCCTATGCAACGGGACGGGAAGTCAAGGACAAACTTGATCGCCCGCAGACCATGGTCGATACGAACATGGGACTCGGTCCGCGGACGGTTCTGATTCCAAAACTTTCCCACGGCGGGGGCGATGACGATGCCCCCAACGCATGGCAAAACATTATCCGACGGGCCCAATTCGATTTGGGTGAGCGATTCCGGATCGAACGACACATGATTCGCGCCACCGAAGAACAACTCGCCGAATTCCCGATGGTGTTCATGCATGGACGATCGGCCTTCGTCTGGAACAATGAAGAACGGTTGGCGTTGCGCGAGTTTCTGACCAATCGGGGCGGGTTCTTGTTCGCTGATTCAATCTGTTCGGCCAACGGTTTCACCGAATCGTTTCGAAACGAATTGCGGCAAATCATTCCTGACGCCGCATTGCAAGTCATTCCTGCCAACGACCCCATCTGGAGCAAAACGAATGGTGGTTACGATTTGCAGCAAGTTGGAATGCACCGACCGGCCGCTGCCGGCGGGGGCGTCGAATATTATCGTTCCGCACCTCAACTGGAAGGGATTCAGGTCAAGGGGAGGTGGGTCGTGGTCTTTTCGCCCAACGACCTGAGCTGTGCCATGGAAAATGCGTCACCGTTACAGTGCGCAGGCTACGATCATGACGATGCCGCCCGAATAGGGGTCAACGTGATCCTGTTCTCGTTGCAGCCATAAGCCAAAACGGCTTAGCGGTCAAATTCGCCAGGTGTGATAACGCCATCACCATTGCCGTCGGCGCCGACAAAATCCTTGTACAGATCGTCCGACCATTCCTTGCCGTTGGAGAATTCGTTCATTTGCAACTGGCCGTCGTTATTTCCATCCAGTTTCATGAACTTATCCGAGGCACCATCACGCCGATCGCCGTCCGTTTGCCGCGACAGCGAATCCCCGCCATACGCGGTTTTTCCTGACATCACGACATCGCCTGGAACAATGTTGGCGTTTTCTTCGTTGGCGCTTTCTTCGTTTGGGTTTTCCTTGTTGGCGTTTTCTTCGTTGGAACGCTCGTTATTTGAAGATTGCGAGCTGCGTCGATTCCGGGATTCCCTCTGGCCCTCAATGTAGGCTGGCGAGACCGAGCCGCCGGATTTTTGCGCTCCGGCAACAAAGTTTGTTGCCTCATCACGAGAAATGATACCGTCGCCATCGGTATCCTTGAACTGAACCTTCACCGTTGCAAGCTCGTCCTTGTCAAGCTGGTTATCACTGTTCTTGTCGTATTTCTGGAACACGCCGTCAACATAGGCGCTCATGCGGCCATCCATGGAACGGGTTGACGATGAAGGTGCGGGATTTTTTGGCGCATTTTCGGCCGCGGATTCGCTGGACGACGATTGCCCTCGTTCCCGTTCCGATCCCCTCCCACGTCCGCGATCTTCATTCCCGTTTCTGGATTCATCGTTGGCAGATTGGGATTCTTCGCCACTTCGGCGCCGCTGCATTTGTTTTTTGATTCCTTCACCCAGCTCGGCCGGGCCAAGCTTTCCATCCTTGTCGGTATCGCATTCCTCGAACGAACCCACCCAGCGCCCAACGCGTCGCGTTTCATCGCCCGCCAAAAATCCGTCCTCATCATCGTCATACCGCTCCATAATTGCCTTGATAGTGTTTTCCGTTTCCTCATCAAAGTTTCCGGAAACGTTGCCGGTCGCCGACGAACCATTGGCGGTCTCCATTCCAAATCCAGGAATCCCGGGAATGTCAATAACTTCATCCCCGAATCCGGGAATCGTGCGCGTCGCTTCGTATCCCTTGCGACGTTCCTGAGCAGCCTCGGCTTTTTTGTCGGAATCGATTTTCTTAATCACCCGATCAATGACAACCGGACGAGAAACGTCAAAACCAAGCTCCGAGATAAACCGGCCACTCCGCCCACCCATTTCTTCAGTGTTCAATTGACCATCTCCGTCCCGATCCAGTCGTTTCATAAACTCCACAGGATCCCAATTGCGACGTTCACGTCCATCGTCGTCGTTTTGTGCAAAACATGCTGATGGAAACAGGGTAAAGATTGCAAGCAGGATGCATGAAGCGAACCCGAGTCGCAGGATGGGCCTGAAAACGTCGTTCATGGGTCTTACCCGTTTACGCATTGAAAGTACGGTCGTAACTCACGCTCCAATTATAACCCCGTTTGGAAGGGAAAGTTCCGCTTCAGATTAGTTTCGACTTGCCGGAATCTGCAACCGCACTTCTGTTGTGCTGGCCGGTTAAAGTGGCGCGGATTTTTGTTGATTGTGACGACGATGGCAATGTGACCTGATTTTGTCGGTAAATCGGTGAATCTCGAGCCAATCCTGCATCGTGGGGCCCCATTTTCATTGACCCGTTCACCCGGTCTGTTGATAATGCGACTGAGTACCGCGAATCTCGCATTCAATGAAGGTCTTGACAATTCCTCGCTGATATCGCCGGATTTGCATTCATTTCAGCGTATTTGGAAATTCCTATGTCCAGTGACTCGCAGGCCCGCAAAAAAGAGCCAAACCGACAAACCCTGCGATCCGCATCTCCTCAACAAGCCAGCGTTGCAATTTCCATGTATCTGGAAACAGCCATGGATGCGATCGGACGGGATGACTTCGAAACTGCGCTGACTATCCTGAACCGGGCGATTGTCGATGCGGGCGATGTGCAGTTGGCCGAATGTTTTTCACTCCGCGGGTTCGCCCGTCTCAAGCTTGAGCAATTTGACCTTGCCGAAGATGATTGCAGCGAAGCGATCCGACGTCGCGGAAACGATCCCGAGACACTTGCATGGCGGGCAGCCGCGCGGGCCGAATTGGGTAAGTGGCGAGAGGCCTTTTTGGATTTGCAGCTAGCCAGTCAAGCCGATCCCAATAAAGGGGGCTTGCATGTTCGCACCATGCAAACCTGGTTGCCAAACGCCGAGGCCGCCATGCAATCAAGGCTCACGGATCGAAGGGAGTCCATTTCAACCTGGTTGGATCGAGGCTGGATTTATTTGCTTGCCAACCACACGGAAAAGGCAAAAAACGATTTTAAACACGTGTTGAAACTTGATCCCGCTCACGGGGGCGCCAGTATCGGGCTGGCCAGGGTTGCCTTGCAGGAAAACGATTTGGCAACTGCTGTTCGAATGGCAAGTCAGGCGATGCAAACCGATCCGGAATCGCTAGGCGATGCGCTCGCCTGCCGCGCAGAAGCCTATGCCCGGCAGGGCCAGTTGTCGTTTGCCATAGAAGATGTTCACCGGTTGCGTGAAAAAACCGCCGATGGAGTCGAGGGGCTTTTATTGTGCGCGTCGCTTCGCGAGCGGCTTGGCGATGTTTCCGGTGCCATTGGAGACCTCAATATCGCCTTGCGCCTGAAACCGGATTTGCCGGTCGTTCTTTCGGCGCGAGGAGACGCTTACGCGCGGGTCCGCAACTACGAAATGGCCCTCGCTGATTACACCCATTACCTGGAACACGTTCCTGGCGACGAGCGGGTCTGGTTGAAACGCTCCGATATTCATTTGCAACTTGGGCAAGTCGAACTTGCCCGCGACGGATACAATCGGGCATTGCAAATTGATGATATTTGCGCTGCGGCATACATCGGGCGATGCAAGGTCTTGACGCAATTGCACGACTATTCCCAAGCTCTGATTGAAAGCGAACGCGCCCTGCGCCTTGATTCTCGCAACCCGGAAATCTCGATGCTGCGGGGACGTATTTACCACGAACAAAAACGGCATCAACAGGCAGAAGCGGAATTCGGTCGGGCCATCGAATTGACCGAAGATCCCTTGATGCTCGGCGAGATCTATTATTTGCGTGGCGTCGCCCGATACGAATCTGACAAACCGCTTCAGGCCATCGACGACTTTCGCCTGGCAAGCACTCATCGACCCACTCATGCAGGTACCCATATCTGGCTGGCTGCGACAGGCGCAAGACTCGATCAATGGCAGGAAGTAATCGATAACCTGCATATGGCCATTCGACTTCGTCCGGCCGCAGCCCGGAAGTACCGGGAACTGGGGGCACCCGTGGCGCGCAAGGCCATTGAACATTTTGAAAAATTGATTCGCGAAGGGAATACGTCACCCGACTATTACCGGCACAAGGGGCGCGCTCACGAATTCCTCGGCAAGAACCAGGAAGCAGTCACCGACTACACGGCAGCTCTCGGAAACGAAAACGCCGAGCCGGAAACCTTGATCGCGCGGGCACGCCTGTACTCGAGACTGGGCGACCATGAACGTGCAATAACCGACCTGTCGCGAGTCATTCGCAGTAACCAGGAAAACCATTCCGCCTACTATACGCGGGCTGCGGCTCACCTGGAAACCGGCGAACTGAACGCGGCCGCCCGCGATATTGCCCGCGCCATCGAACTCGCAGCAACCTGCTCCCGTTACCACGTATTGCAAGGCGACATTCGCCTGGTTGGTAACAACCTGCAATTGGCAATTAACGACTATTCACAAGCGATCGTACTTGACCCGGCCGATCACCTTGCCTTTCGAAAACGTGGCAACTGCTTTCAGCGAAACCAGAATCACTTGATGGCGATTGCTGACTTGACACGCAGCCTCGAATTGTTTCCGGCATTGGCCGAAACACTGATCCTGCGCGGGCAAACGTATCTGAAAAACGACCAGCAACATCTGGCGAATGCCGATTTCACGCAGGCGTTATCGATCGATCCGAATCAAGTCCGGGCGTTTGTCGGTCGTGCCAATTGCATGGCTCAACAAACCAACTATGAGGAAGCACTGATTTGGTTGACCAAGGCCATTCAGCGCTTCGAAAACCAGCCTCGCAATATCGCCGAGTTACTTATGATGCGTGGAAAGGTCTTTTACCAGATGGGACGGTTTCCGCCGGCAATCGCCGATTTCTCGGCAGTAATTGAATTGCAATCCAGCGATACGTTCGGAGTGGCTGCTGCCCGGTCTGCTCGCGCCATTGCCTTTATCCAGCATGGGGACCTGATTCGGGCCAAAAAGGAATTTGATCGCGTCCTCGAAATATTTCCCGATCATCCACTTGCTGGGTCGGCTTCTGCCTGGTTGGGCGATGGTAACGGGACGCGTCCCGATGCGCTCATGCCTCCTACTCGACTGGTACGCCCGACTCGCCCTCCGGTAATCGCCAAGCCACATCCGCTCGTAGCTGATACCGATCCGGCATCTGGCGATCAAGTGGACTCACCTCTCAAGTTGTGGCTGGTCCGGACCAGTAAACCTCGCGAGTACGGCCCGATCTCAAAGTCGGTGCTGGATGATTGGGTGCGGCAAGGTCGTGTGGATGCCTCGTCGAAACTCCTCAAAACGGGCTGGAAAAAATGGTGCAAGGCAAAACGTGTTTACCCGTCACTTGCCAAACCCAAATCCTGAGTCAGACCGGTATGAATGAAACGGCACCTGCGTCTGCCGCTGAACGTTTTGAACGGCTCTATCAAGAGCACCCACCCTGGGAAATCGATTCACCGCAACCCGCCATCATCGAATTGTTCAAGTCAGGTCAAATCACCGGACGCGTGCTCGACGCCGGTTGCGGCACCGGACACAACGCGATCTGGCTTGCCAGGCAAGGGCTCGATGTCGTCGCGTTTGACTTCATTGTACAGCCGATCACAATCGCTCGACAACGCGCCGCCAGTGAACAGGTGCATGTCGATTGGCGGATACTTGACGCATTGAAACTTGAAACACTGGATGAACGATTTGACACGATTATCGACAGCGGTTTGTTTCATGTTTTTCCCGATGACATTCGCACAACGTATGTGGCCGGGTTAAAAAATGTCCTGGCCCCAGGTGGTCGTGTCCACATCATTTGCTTTTCCGACAAACAACCGGGTTCTGATGGGCCCCTGCGGATGAGCGAACACATGCTGCGAAAGGATTTTTCCGCTCCTTGGCACATCGAAGGACTCACCGAAACGCGATACTCGTGCCTCTTGCAATCCGATGGACCGCAACACGATGGTCAAGGCGCTCACGCATGGTGTTTGACCGCAACGATCAACTAAAAAGCAGCCCCAAAAGGCCAGTACATCGATCAACACCGCCACTTTCGATCGGAGTCCTGACCCTGGCTTTAGTTGCCCTGAACACGTGGAGTGCCATTCGTGGATGCCATTCGTGGATGGCACCATTCGTCCCACCATTCGTCCCACGATTCCCAACGCCGAAGGTGTTCAACAACATAGACTTGGGTCGCGCTGCGCACCCAAGGACTACGAATCATCTCGATTCCCAACGCCGAAGGCGTTGAACAATCAACAATGCGGAGTTGTGACGTTGTGGTGAACCCGTTCCGGGTTCCCAAATGTATGTCTCTCGGTTCCCCGGCGTGTGCTGAGCGACCCCGGGCTTTGTTGTTTGACCGCTTCGCAGTGATCGACACACGGACATGCTGTCCACGAGGACTGCCTTTTGTCGATGGTAACTGATGAGCGGCACCTTTGAGTTTTGAAGGCGTTTGCAGGTTCTGGTCGTTGATGCCGGTCTCGTTTCTGATTGGCTTTATCAAACCGAAATCGCATCACGAACCGGCACGGCGAAGCTCGTCGGCCCAGTGAAGCAGCCCGCCGCGGACGGCTGGAAACGTCGTTCCCAAAACCGAACAGAGATCGACGTCGCGCGAATCGTCGACAACGCCGTCGGCCAATACCGCCCGGCCAGCCGCAATCATTGGCTCCAGCAGCCGATCGAGAATCTGATCATTGTCCAGGCTCAATGGTTCTTTTTGATAACGGTCGAGAATCGGATCCAGTTCCCGATCGATCCTGGCAACACTGTCAAATGATTCGTAGCGATAGAATCCAAGATTCGACTTGCGGCCTAATCGACCGCGCTTGACAAGGGCGGGCAGGATCGGATTTAGCGAAACAAGTTCGGGCAAAGTGCGCAAGAATGTTTCTCCGGCGTACATGATCGTATCGACACCAATGAAGTCGATCATTTCGAGCGGACCTGCCGCAAATCCGAATTCCCGGAACGATGCGTCCATCTGCGACAGGGGTATTCCATGTGTCAGCATTTCCAGCGCTTGATTGAAAACGGGACAAAGCAACCGGTTTACAACAAATCCTGGATGGTCGCCAACGACAATCGGCGTCTTGCGCATGGCGCGGACGACATCGATGGCAACATTGACAATCGTCTGGGAACTCTGTTGGCCGCGAATGACTTCCACCAAACGCAACGGTTCGACCGGGCAACAAAAGTGCAAACCAACCAGCCGCGCCGGATTGGGAACCGCCGTTGCAATGTCGGAGACAGGGATTGTCGAGGTGTTGGTTGCAAGGAAGATCTCGGGACCCACCACCTGGCACAACTGTTCGAACAACTGGCGTTTAATCGTCAGTTTCTCGACGATCGCTTCGATGACCAGATCCGCGTCGGCAAAAGTCTTGAACGAATCGGCCACTCGAATGTTTTGTCCGTTTTTTCCGGTGGCAAGTGCGGCGAATTCCCTGTGCAATTTGTTTTGATCGGCATCGAACAATGTGACTTGATAACCGGCCGTCAGAGCCAGCTTCGCGATCTGGCATCCCATCAAACCAGCCCCGATAATTCCGATCCGCTCGATCCTGGGTGGCTGTACTTCGCCGTAATCGGAACGAACTTTTTTAGATCGCTCATCCAGAAAAAAGTAATGGAGTAGTCCTTGATTCTCGATACTTCCGTACACTTTTGCCATCGCCAAAGACTCGTTGTGACATGCAGCTTGCTGATCGACGCCTGCCGTATCGATCATATGTTGCAAAACAATCGACGGTGCACTGGAATCAATTTCCCGGTTGGAGTCGATTTGCTGCTGAAAGCGCTGACGCAGCGCATCGAGATCGTGCGGCATGTCGGTCACAGCCCCGAGCATAGCCTGCCGCTTTTTCAAAAACGCTCTGGACGCCAATTCGTCGTTGATGATTTGTACTGCCCGATCGATCATTTCCGATTGGGGGCCGACACAGGTCACAATTCCCAGCTCTTTCGCGCGCTTTGCGTCGATCAGGTTGCCTGTCGTCACCAGGTCAATCGCTTCTTGCAAACCAATCAACCGGGGCAAGCGAACGGTGCCCGCCCAACCCGGTACTAATCCCAGTTTAACTTCCGGCAATCCGAACAATGTCTTGCGGTCATCGCTGGCGATCCGGTGATCACACCAAAGCGTCAGTTCCATCCCTCCTCCCACGCAAACTCCATGAACTGCGGCGACGGACACGGATAGGAGCCGACTGAAGCGTGACATAATCGCCCGGCCCTCTTCACAAAATCTGATAATCTCGTCGTCGCTCCAGTCCAGCGTGTTGGAAATCTTGACGAGATCGGCCCCGGCAACGTAAATGGTGGGCTTGGCGGAAACGAGAATCACGCCGGCAGGCGGTTTCGATTCAAGCCTGTCGAGCGCCCGAGACAAATCCACCCACACCTCATCGGTCAACACATTGGCACTTTTTCCAGGCATGTCGAACGTCATCAATGCGATTTCGTCAGTCAATTTTTTAATTTTGATGGATGACACGTTCGAACAAACCCGCTTAAAAACAATTTCTGGAAAAAACCAACGGTTGCCTGCAGAAAGGCCGTTGAGAATACTTTAAGGCAACCTGAACTCCTGCATTCGCCGAATGCGGCCGCCTATGTCAGGGCCCGCATGAAAAACTCGGTTGCACAGGGAATCGACCAGCATATAGAATCAAGCGGTTTTCAGGCAGCACCGACCGGCGGCCTTCGAACAGGATTCCGTTTTCTCAAGAATCTATCGCTACAATGAAATACGTATTTTACCTTAGCATCATCGCAACTCTGGCCTTTGTGTGCATCGGTCTCGTCAATTCCCGTCAAGGTATTGTTGCCGTAGGCGCGGCAGCGGAGGCCAAAAAACCGCTGCAGTTGACGATCGAGTTTGGCCAGCGGCGAGAACCTGTATCCGGCAGCCTTGAATTCAGCGGACATCAAACGGTATTCGATTTGCTGCAAGCCGTCGCTGCTGTTAATCGAGTAAAAGTCGACTATAGTGGAAGTGGAGAAACCGTTTTCATCAAGGCGATTGATGGTGTGGTCGGTGGCGAAGGGGACAACCCGTGGTGGGTCTACCTGGTCAACAATCAACTGGCCAATGAAGGCTGCGGTACGAAGCGACTTGAATCGGGTGATCGCGTCACCTGGCGTTTGGGTAAATACCCGGAGTAAGTTCGGACAACTCAACGCAAGGAACCGGGCGTTCAAGAGTGCCATCGACAGTCGGTTTCATTAGCTGCGAAAACTCACAAAGGATCTCAACTCTTGTCATCTCAAAATTCAAGTTCGACCATTCGCCAATTTTCGATTGCATTGGGTTTGTTCCTGCTCATCGTTGTTTGCCGCTGGACAATCGACACGCCGAACTTCCAGCCTGTGATGGCAGTCGCCTTGTTGGGCGGTTTCCTTTTTTCAAAGCGCTGGATGGGGCTGGCGGTTGTTTTGTTCGGGATGCTGGTGTCTGATGCGATACTGGGATTCTATCAATGGCAAATCGCTGTTGTCGTTTACGCGAGCCTGGCGATTCCCGTTTTGATCGGGCCACTGCTGCGCCGATTCCAAAATTCCCGATTAGGCCTGACGGGTAATTCGATCGTCGCCGCGATGGCGACTGCTGTTTTGTTTTACCTGACGACCAATTTTGCGATCTGGTATTGGACGTCCTGGTATAGCCACGACGTAGCCGGCTTCATTGCATGTTTCGCAATGGGAATGGTGTTCTTCAAATGGACACTGGCCAGCAATATATTGTTCACATCGATCCTGTTTGGCGGTTATTCCTTGGTGAATTTGTTGACTGTCCAGGATGTCGGCCCCCGTAATCGCGCGAAAGCATTTGCCCGCAAATCCTGAACGACAAAGTTGCATGGATTGGGCACGGCACGAGCCCAATGGGTTCGTTACAATATGCGCGAACAATCCATTGATACGAAGCGTCCTTTGACCGATTGGAGATGAGTGTGCAACAAGTAAAGCTGTTTATGGGACTTGAAGGGGAGACTGAAGAATTGTCTCGCGGGATTAACGACTGGATCCGAAAATCGGGTGCCAAAGTTCTCCAAATCAACAGTAGCATCGCGCCGCAGTCGAACGGGGGCATGGGCCTGGGCGGGGGCCTGCCTGGAACAAGCCTGGCGGCCGGCCGGGTCCCCAGCGATGTTTTGGTCGTCGTGCTGTACGAAGAAAAATAATCGCGTCGGACCAAAGTAGATTCGAACCGATTGAGGAATCTTGCAATTGGGAAATATGGCCCGACTACCCCCCATTCGAAAACGGTTCGGGTTCGTCGTGTTTGTGTTGGGCAGCGATCAGCATGTAAAGCGCGGGGACGACGAACAAAGTAAAGAATGTACCGATCGCCATGCCGGCAACCAGCACAATGCCGATACTGTTTCGGGCTTCCGCGCCCGGTCCGGCCACAAGTACCAGCGGAAAATGCCCGAAAACGGTCGCGGCCGACGTCATCAAAACCGGACGCAATCGCGTTTGTGCCGCTTCATGGATTGCAGCCCATTTTGTTTTGCCCGATTGCTGCAAACCGTTGGCAAACTCCACGATCAGAATGCCGTTCTTGGCAACAAGACCGACCAATGTAATCAAGCCGACTTGCGAATAGATGTTGATCGTTGTTAATCCCAGAAACGTCAGCATTAGCGCGCCGGATATCGCAAGCGGCACCGATCCCAACAGAACAATTAGTGGATCTCGAAACGAATGGAACTGAGCCGAGAGGACCAAATAAATCATAATCAGCGCGAAAACCAGACTGACGGCCAGCGCGGACCCTTCCTCTTTCAACTGTCGCGACTCGCCAGCGTAATCGATCGCCGCAGTCGTACCGAGAACGTCCCGCGCGATCCCTTCCAGCGTGTTTAACCCCTGTTCCTTGGTCACACCTGGAAACACACCGGCGAAAACCCGTAGCGAACTCTGTTGCTGAAATCGGGCCAAAATCCGCGGAGCCGTACCATATTCAATTCGGGCAAAACTCGAAACGGGAATCAGGTCACCCCCCGGCCCACGGATCTTTAAATCCATTAGCGATCCAATCGATGCGCGATCGGTTTCGGCCAGTTGCGGAATCACTTGATAACTTCGATTGAAATAATTGAAGCGATTGACGTACCCACCCCCCAGCAGAACACCCAGTTCCTGGGCGATCGTAGCAAGATCCAACCCAAGGTCGGCTACCTTGTCGCGGTCGACATCGACGCGGGCTTGTGGCAAATCCAGTTTCAAATCCGTGTCGACAAAGGTGAACATGCCCGCCTTCCGGCCCCGACTGACAATTTCATCAATTGATTCAACCAGTTGCTCGACCGGTTGATCACTTTTGATGACCAGTTCGACATCGAATTGTCCCGCTCCGGGCAGCGGTGGAATCAAAACCGGAAATGGACTGATCCCGGGAATTGCCGAGACGATTCCGAACACTTCCGGATACATTTCAGTTGTACTGCGTTCCCGTTCATCGAATGGCTTGGTGGTGATGCCTCCGAAGCCTCCGTTGCTCATAGCAAGCGCCCACATAAACTCGGATTCCGGCAAAGCTTCCAGTTCAACCGCCAGCTTTTGTGTCCAGCGAGTGGAGGATTCCAGAGTCGAGTTGGGCGCAGCTTGCATGATCACCGCAATGGCACTTTGGTCTTCAATAGGAGCGAGTTCCTTTGCACTGAACATGTACAAGGCGGGTGCCGCCAGCGCGACAAGCACCGTAGCGAGCGCGATCGACCATCGCAATTGCAACGCGCCGCCCAGCAACACCGCATAAACACGACGTACTTTTTCGAACAGCCAATTCACCTGCCGTGTCAACCAACCCTCGTGCCCGGCGGAATGGATCATAGCCGCGCTCATCACAGGAGACAGGGTTACCGCGACGATTCCCGAAACGAGAACGGCCGCCGCAAGTGTAAAGGCAAACTCGCGAAACATCATTCCGGTCATGCCCCCCTGAAAACCGATCGGTGCGTAAACCACGGCCAGGGTTATCGTCATCGCCACGATTGGGCCAAGCAGTTCCCGGGCACCGACCAGCGCTGCCTGGAATCGCGTTTTGCCAAGCTGCACATGTCGCTGCACGTTTTCCACGACGACAATCGCGTCATCAACCACCAAACCCACGGCGAGCACGATCGCCAGGATCGTCAACAAATTCAACGAAAAACCCATCAACAGGATAACAACCGTCGCACCGATCAGTGAAACCGGCATGGCCACCAGCGGCACGATGGCCGTTCGGATTGATCCGAGAAACAGAAACACCACAATTCCCACAATCAAGATCGTCTCGGTCAACGTCTTGCCGATTTCACGAATGGCGTCTTCCATAAACGTCGTGCCGTCGTAGGCCAGGTTCATGCCAATGTGTGCCGGCAAACCCGGACGAAGCCGTTCCATTTCAGCGCGCAAGCGGTGCGCCACATCAATTTCGTTACTTCCTGGAAGGGGCCAGACCGACACGTATATCGCTTCCTTGCCGCGATACATGGCCGTCATTAAAGGCTCTTCGGCCCCCATCTCGACTCGCGCTACATCTCGTAACCGGATGGTAGCATCGTTGCGCCGCGACACGATCAAGTCCTGAAACTCAGCGACTGAACGTAGATCCGTGTTGGTCAATAAATCAATCTGGACGTTTTCGTTTTTCAGCCTCCCGATCGCGGCAACGTAATTGTTGCGTTGCAAGGCACTGAAGACATCGCCGGGTGTCAGGTTGAGTTCGCCCAATTGTTGCGGCGAAATCCAGATTCGCATCGCCGGTGATTGGCCCGCCTCGATTCCGATTCGCTGTACGCCGCTGAGGGTCGAAAGTTGCGGTTGAATATTTCGCGAACACCAATCTGTCAGCGCAGGGAGATCGAATTGTTCCGAGGTAAAACTGATATAGAAAGTCGCATAAGGCTTGTCGGCACGCTGTGACTCGACTACCGGCGGTTCCGCTTCCTGGGGCAATTGCCGCCGAACTTGCTGCAGTCGCGCGGTCACTTCGGCAAGCGCCTGCGTGCTGTCATGATTCAGCTTCAATCGAATCGTTATCTGACTCGCTCCCGCTGTCGAACTCGATTCGATGTAATCGATACCCGCGATACTCGACACCGCCTGTTCAATCGGCGTCGTCAGAAACCCGCGGACGGTTTCGGCGCTGGCTCCGATGTAATAGGTCGAAATGATAATCGAAGTGCTTTCCAGCGACGGATATTGCTGGATCGGCAATGAACCGATAGAGCTAAGTCCAACCAGGACTATGGTCAGATTGACAACGATGGCCAATACAGGTCGACGAATGAAGCGGTCGGTGATCGAACGGACGACCGGTTCCGACTGGTTCCCTGACTGGTCCGCATCCACATCGCTGGTTGGCGCGGCGTTGTCGTCTGATTTTGATTCGGACATCAACTTATTCTCCCCCCGCCGATTCGGCCGATGGGGTCGAACCTTTTTCGCCCGTGGTTTCGCCAGTTTCAACAGGCATCACCAGCGCGCCATCTTTCAATTTGAAAGATCCCTCCACAATGACCTGATCCCCCTCTTTGGCGCCACTGGCAAGTCCGACCATGTTTCCGACCGAAGTACCTGTCATGGCCGGCCGCATCATTGCCCGCAGTTTTCCCTCGGCATCCTTTTCGGCGACGAACACGAACGAGCCTTGCGGTGAACTTCGAACCGCTTCGGCGGGCACACCCGGCAAAACAATTGTCGGACCGTATTCGATTACGACCTGTACCGAATCGCCCGGTTGCAATCTGTCCAGTGGATTGTCCAGTCTGGCCCGCACGCGCACATTCCGGGTGCTCCGATCGGCCTGGGAATCCATGGCAATAATTTCTGCCGTCAGCTTGTGTTCGCGATTGATCACCCCGACCGAATCACCCTGTTGAATTTGATTGTCGACCCCTTGTGGCAACATGAAATCGACCAGCAGGAAACCCTCGATACTTTGAAGGGTCGTGATCATCGTTCCGGCGGCCAGGTATTGCCCCTGGTGTGTATCTGTCAATCCGACCTGACCGGCAAAGGGAGCCGAAATCGTTTTTCGCGCAATCACCGCTTTCAATTCATCAACTTGAGCCCTCGCTTGCAACCATTGAGACTCGCGCTCTTCGAGTTCCAGTTTGGTGATGGCTGCAGTTTCAGCCATCGACTTGTTTCGTTCGAACGTCGACCTGGTAAAAACTTCATGCGCCTCGGCAGCCTTTAATTGAGCTGCCTCAACGCTGATATCCTGTCGCAACAAGACGGCGCCAGCCTCGATGACACTGCCAGGCTGGAACAAGACTTCGGAAACTGTGCCGGGCAACTCGTTGTTCACGGTGATCGAACGCGGAGCAAGAATGGTACCGACGCTCGATGTTGAATTTTTCCACGAGACGCTGCCAACCAATTGAATTCCAACCGCAGTTGGCATCTCCGGTGGCGGAGGCATTTTCGAAGCGGCCTGGATCTGGTCGTACTTCCACCATGCGAGAAAAGCCAATAGTCCCAGAGTCGCCGCTATGACCAAAAACGACCCCAGCCATAACCCAATCCGTTTGCCGACGCGCGCCCAACGCCCCTGTCTACTCCTTGTCACCGTTTGATCGTTCATTTACCTCTACCCAAGTTGTCGTAACGGGCGCATTGGCTCGCTCCAGGTCGTCTGCAGCGAACTTTCCATTGTAATTCACATCGAAGCCATCTAAAACGCAAACCACTGCGGCATTTTGACTGCACGTGAGCCGATTGTGACGTTTTTCACGACTCGAATCGCTGCGGATCGATCCACAAATAGACATAATTCGTCCCCCATTGAATCAAGTCGAGATCCAGCATGCCGGATCCGCGTTAAACAATTGGGTCAGGCAATGATAAAGTTCCGGTTGATAGTGCTTGAACTCTACCGGGGTTTCAAAAAACGCTTCGCAGGCAACGGCAAAATACTCCGCCCGATTCGTGGCGGCATACGAATCAAGCAGGGCAGGGTGCCCCGCCGCAAGATCGGCTTGCAATTGTTCGAATCCGGCCCTGGCAACTGACTCCCATTGTTCCTGTTCGGCCGCATTGGCCAGGATCGGATTGCCACTCATGTCACCGTCCAATCCATCAAGGTGATGAGCCAACTCGTGAACGACTACGTTTCTTCCCGAATACGAATGGGCGACATCGGCCCATGACAAAACAATCGGGCCGCGATGCCACGCCTCACCGATGAGTACATCGTTTCTGACGATCAACCCATGTTGTGTTTCGCGGCGGAATGACGCGGGATAGACCAGAATCGTTCGGACTGCATCGAAAAAGTATTCGTCGATTCCAACCAGCATCATGGCCGCCTGGGCAGCGATCACCATTTGCATTTCTTCGGTTAGTTTAAGTCCGTCGCATCCCTCCCAACTCTTTTCGGCAATAAAAATCCGGGTATTGTCAAGCAACTTTTGCCGCAATGTGTCGTCCCAACCACGATACCACGGCACGGCGGCGTCGAGCGTCTGGTACCAATCCCTGGCTGGGGGATGGGCCAGTATCCGCTTGCGCCGCCGTTTCTTTCGCCATGCAAAAAACACTCCTGCAAACTCCTGTCGATCAACCGCAGATTCTCACTTCCGGTTTTCGTAATGATATCAAATCGCCGACACAAAGGCTGCGGCATCCGAACGAAAGTAGATTGACTGTTGACTGCTTTCACGATTGAAATAAACTTTCAGAGTGATGTTCGAAGTATTCAGGAGCGCGTTAATGCAAAGCAAAGCGAAAACGGTCACGCAGTATCTCAAAGAACTTCCATCGGAACGACGCGAAATTGTCGCTGCGGTTCGCGCTGTTATTTTGAAAAATCTTGACGATGCTTTCAAAGAAGGGATGCAGTACGGCTTGATCGGCTATTTCGTGCCGCACAGTGTTTATCCGGAAGGCTACCATTGCGACCCAAAACAACCGTTGCCTTTCGCCGGTTTGGCTTCCCAGAAAAACTACCTCTCGCTATATCTGATGTCTGTCTATGGCGAAGGGAAAGAGGACGACTGGTTTCGAAAGGAATGGGCCAAAACGGGCAAGAAACTGGATATGGGCAAATGTTGCATTCGGTTCAGGAAACTCGATGATCTGGCTCTCGATGTCATCGGCCAGGCCATCAAGCGTGTTTCAGCCCGGAATTACATTTCAAACTACGTCGGCATGCTGCAATCGACCGCCGCAAGTCGGGGCAAACGGAAAAAGGGCATTCCGAAAAAAGTAGCAACCAAAGCCGTCGCATCGACAACGCGGGTTCAAAAAAAATCGACAATTACAAAACCCGTAAAAAAACACCGTTAATGAAGGACCTTCATTAACGGTGTTGGGTTTGATTTGTGGCTTGAACGAATCGGACCTAACGTCGGTCCCGCAGTTCATTCAATTGTTGTTGCATTTGTTCGATTTGTTGCGACATCTTCCGCAGTTGTTGATGAATCTCCTGCATCTGCCCGTTTTGTCCGTCAGGGTTTCGTGCCTGGCGATCGGCCCGGACGCGATCGTTCCCGGCCCGTTCGTTTTGTTCCCGATCTGCCTGATTGCGGTCATTGGCAGGACGATCCGCTGCATCCCTGTCCTGGCGACGTTCCGGGTTATCAATTGGCACTTTTATTTGTTTTGCAATTTCGGTCAGATGGTCCGCTTCGTCGTTCCGTCCCAGGGCACGAAGTGCCTGTATTCCCCGCTCCAGTCCCTCCTGAATCATGACTCGTTCGCGCTCACTCCGGATTTCCTGGGCCGTCAAGCTGTTGACAGACATCACAAAAACACAAAAAAATACGAACAGTCCGATAGGCACTTTTGGCAAAAGAATTTGACTTGAGAACAAATTGTGGCGAAACATGGGAGTGTCTCCTGAAAAACTGTGGCGATAGATTTCCGGCAGGCTTTATTGGGTGTGTCACGAGCCACTTGCCAGTCGTGGTCGTTGGTTAATACTCGACACGAACCAGAATACCACGCCACGCGCATCGGTGCAGTATCCCTCCCCATTCTCCCTCCCCATTCGGCGATCACCTATAAGGCGAGAAAAAGCCCATCGGAGTCGCTCGCTTTCCCGGATTCATCACCCGGCGACGCTTCAAAAAGCCTGCTATAATTCGCCCGACATTCAACCAGGAGCTAAACCAGTAATGAATAACCGAATTGCCTTTTTCGCCTTATCGATCGCGGTCGCCGTGACAGCATTCGGATCAGCCCAAACGACGGTTGCACCAACGAAACCAGTCCAAACAACAATTATCACGGCAGCCCGATTCCTCGACGTTCAGTCTGGCCAATACGTTACACCAGCCGTCATTGTGATTGAGGGAGAGCGAATCGTTTCCATCAATGATCAAACCGCGAACCGCACTGGCGAAGTGCGTTTGATTGACCTGGGTGATTTGACATTGTTGCCGGGCCTGATCGATATGCATACGCACTTGTGTTACAGCATCGAAGGGGACTGGATTCATCGAAGTGTCAAGGAAGGGCCAGCCGACTGGGCCTTGCGCGGCGCACACAACGCGCGAACCACCTTGAATGCCGGCTTCACGACCGTTCGCGACCTGGGGGCGGCAGGGTTCGCTGATATCGCGCTGATGAAAGCGATCGACAACAAGTTCGTGATTGGGCCGCGCATGTTTCCAGCAGGTCACACACTGAGCATCACAGGGGGACACGCCGATCGAACGGGCTATGCCCCGCACCTTGGTGAACAGGGGATCGAGCAAGGAACCGCCAACGGTGTCGATGAATGCGTGCAGGCGGTCCGCTACCAGACTAAATACGGTGCAAAGGTAATCAAAATCTGCGCAACCGCCGGCGTCCTTTCATTCGAAGAGACGGTTGGTGCACAGCAATACTCCTATGAAGAGATGCGCGCTATCGTTGAAGAGGCGCAGCGGCATGGACTCAAAGTCGCCGCTCACGCGCATGGTGCCGAAGGAATCCTTGCGGCAGTAAAAGCGGGCGTTGATTCGATCGAACACGGGTCGATCCTGACCGACGAGATTATTGCACTGATGAAACAGAAGGGGACTTATCATGTACCCACCAGTTACCTGGTCGATGCGATCGATCTGGATATTCTGCCGCCTTCGATTCGGGCCAAAGCCGAGTCCATTCTCCCTGTCGCGCGCGAGAATTTGAAAAAGTCAATTGCCAGCGGGGTAAAAATCGCGTTCGGCACTGATGCCGCCGTCTATCCTCACGGCGACAACGCAAAAGAATTTGCGGTTTATGTCAAGCTCGGCATGTCGCCCATGGATGCGATTCGATCGGCGACCATCAACGCAACAGATTTGCTTGGCGTGGACGATCGCGGAATGATCAAGCCTGGAAAACTGGCCGATCTTGTGGGCGTCCACGGCGATCCGCTTGTCGACGTCACGGTGCTGGAGCATGTGGACTTTGTCATGAAGGGTGGCGAAGTCTACAAGGATAATCACTGATCGATTCGGATGCGGACTTTCCAAACACAAACTCAACACGGAAAACAATTGATGTCATTTATAATTGATGGCCTGCTAAATGCCTGGAACAAAAACACTGACTACGGTCAACGTCTTGCAGGCGACCTGTCCGACGAACAGATGATTGCCCAGCCAGCCTGTGTGACGGGTGCGCCCATGAATCACCCGGCGTGGGTACTGAGTCATCTCAATGTTTATCTCCCCATCATTGCCGCTGTCATCGAAGACGCGGAGTTTGACGATCCGAAAACCCACAAGTTCGGCATGCAATCCAGCCCGCAAATGGTCCGTTCCATTTATGCGTCGTCCGACGAATTGATCAGCCAGTACAGGGAAGGGCACGATCGCGTCACGCGCTTGCTGGAAACGGCGAATGACTCCATTTTCGGCCAACAGATTCGGCTTCCGCGCTGGCAACCGATTTTCGGCAATGCCGGAATTCTACTTCCGTATCTGATGCTCAATCACGAAAACGGACACCTTGGCCAACTCAGCGCCTGGCGCCGCGCTCACGGCTTGCCACCGGTTTAGGCGATTTGAAAAGGGGTGTTTCGCCGATGTCTTCTGAAAAAGGCACTTGCAATCGGCAAGCGCCCTTGTTATTTCAAACGTCAAAAATACAAGTTTGTATTCAAATCAAAATCAGTAGCCGAGACAGGACTTGAACCTGCACACCTTGCGGCACCAGATCCTAAATCTGGCGTGTCTGCCAATTCCACCACTCGGCCATGTATCGATTTTGTTGGTCATTCGCCCAATATCCTACCAATTGTTTTTTTCCGGGCAACTCCAAACTTCATCATCACGCGCATGGACACATTGCTACTATCGCCGGTTCGCATTGCCGACTGGTTTTGTCTTCCTAAAACCAGTAATCCCGGGCTGACCAGGTCAATCTTCGACCGGCGTTTGTTCCGTTGCAGTTTCAGAAAGCGGTACGATCGACGGGTCGACGCTGATGCCCAGATGCCGCAGGAGGGGGAAAAACGATTGTGCGAAATATTCGCGGTGTTCTTCGAGTAGTTGACGAAAATTCTGCGCGCTAAAAGCCTGAACGGTTTCTCCCCGGATGTCCTGAACCAGCGCCCGATCCTTGTTAATCGTCAGTTGCACGACAAAATTGGATGCCTCACCCGTTAGCAGAATATGCAATTCGCCTTGCGCGGGCTCGTGAACTGTTAAAGCACGGCCTGAATTCGTATTTTCCGCAATTGTGAACAGGAACGGACTCGACCTGGCAGAATCTGCATTTCCCTTTCCGTTGCCACCATTGTTCACCTGGCGGTTATCATTTTCTTCGAATTGCAATCGCCCATCCAGCAAAGTAGTTTTTATTTCGCGGTTCAGGGAAACGTTTTGACCTCCGTAGTACACATTACGATGGATGTTATCGTTCGTTTTGAAGACTTTTACTTCAAGTCGTTCGAATAAAACTTGCGGATGCAAAACAGAGTCAATTTCGAAATTACCTCCGGGACGGAACCACGCCGCCGGCAAACGAGCCGCTTCGATTGCCAATTGCACTTCGTTTGCGAGATCCTTGATCTGCTTGCCGCCGAATGGTGCGGCCCAGTGATCGCGGTCAACGGAAATTTGATCTCCATTCCAGGTTAAATGCACGAGTGCTGCTGTTTCGTCAGCCACGGTTTGCAAAGTTCCCTGTTCTGCGAGCAAATCGGGCGGAGCAGCAACTGTTTCGGGAAGGGTCGTTTCAGCCGACGTTCCATCAACGCCTTCCGTACTTTCAATCGGCTCGCCGTTTTTAATCGTAGCCAGATGTCCGATCAGAATTTCCCGATTTGCCGGATCGGATTGCAGTTTTACCAGTTCCTGAAGGTAGGGTGCATCAAGCCGGCGGACGAGTTGATCCATGAATTCCATTTGACATAGTTCTTCACTGCTGGCGTTGTCCCGCACAAGTGATCGAATACGCGTGCGTACCTCTGGCGAAAAACGTGCGTCGTTGATGACCCGAGACAACAGCAGCCGATCTTCAGCCGGTGCCTTTTGAAGTCGCCTGCTGGCTTCCTGACGGGCGGCGAACGATTCCGATTCCAGGTCGGCGATCAGACTTTCTACTATTTGCTTTTCCGCATCACTCCACGGCCCAAGCAATGAAATAACCGCCTTTTGAACTCCTTCGCTGTACAGTGTGATCAGAGTGCCAAATCCGAAATGAGAGATCGCCGGAATCAGTCGCGATTCCATAAACTCCCGTTCCTGCCGGCAGACGGTTTCAAAAGTCGCTCCGGCCGTGGCAAAGACCTTTGTGCCGTTGAGCTCCTGGACACTGAACTGTCCATTGGCCAATTGACGCACCCGCAGCAAGTATCCCATTTCGCGGTCATGAATAGTGATCTGGATGTAGCCGTCATCGTGTGCAACTACGTCGAGGCGCCGATTGGGCGAGGTCTTTTCCTGCATCGAAAATATGGATTGGTACGATGTGCCGTCGCGTTTTTCACGGGCCATGCGCGTTTGCAGTTTGGGGCTGCTCGCTTCGAATTCGAAAACGTCACCTCCCCATGAACTTCCGCCGCCGCCAAATCCGGACAACTGGCGAATCTTGTCAAATTGCGTGCTCGCCTGTTGCGGATCGGTTGGAAAGTTCAGCTCCAGTTGCTTACCACTCCATTTCAGGACAACAAGTTCCTTGACCGCTTCGCCTACTTTCTGAATTTCTCCGGTGCGCTCAAGTGGATTGGTGTTGTCCGGCGTTGCATCCTTTTCTGTTGACTGATCGATCGCATCCTTTTGTCGCAAACCACCATGAACTTGAGCGTGGCCAACCAACGTCAGGGCAGCCAGCAGTGACAAAACCGCAGCACGCCCAATAATGGATCGGAAAGGGGCAAATTGAATAGTTACTGCCAGCGAGCCGTTTGACATAAGACACTTTCCGAATTTCACGTAGTTCTGCATTCCCGGATCCGCAGACAGGGACAAGGTTCCGGCACAGGACAAACATGATTGGTCCGGGATTTTACGGTTTGATTGTCTGCCGGGACTTTGCCAGGATAGACATTCTACGGGCAACGGCGAGACGGTAAATTCCATTTATGAAGATCGTACAAGTTCGACCAGGCAATACCACAATAACAACCGCGTTGCCGGTTGCCATGTGGCTGCTCATTTGCCCGGCGTTTTTCCACAGTCGCCCGGTAATCGCACAAAACGAAATCAATAGCGTTCGGGAACTTGCAATTCAGGGGACGGTCGAAGCGTGCTACGGTGACCGACTGTTGGTAACCGACGCCGATGGAAAAACGACGGAACTGCTGATTCAGACCGATCCGCTCAAGCCCATCATGTTGCGCGGCAATTCGATCCCGTTGAACGCAACCGCACGAATTCGTGTGCAAGGCAAATTGGCCCCCTCCGCGCTCGTGCCCGGAATGGTGGTTGAAGTCGTATGCGATTTGAACAATCGAGGGAAAGCCGAAAACATCCAGCTCGTCCGGCTTGCTTCGCCAGGCGCACTGGCAACCGGCGTTGCCTTTGAGAGTGAACCGGCCAGCAATGGAGATTTCGCAAGAGCAACTCTCTCGGCAATGGTCAAATCGCTAAATGGTTCCAAACTAACTCTCGTATTTCCGGAACCAACCGAATTTCGCCAAACCAGTTTGTCACTGGATATTTCAGGTGTGAAGGAGATCGAGTTCATTTTCGATTGCACGGGAATGATTCGCAAGGGAGATATTGTTCAGGCGCTTTCCGCCACAGAAGTCTCAACGGGCGATATTGTGGTTCGCGATCTCGATGTGGCCCTCGTCGGACAACGAACCGATCCATGCTTGACCGTCGATCAGAAACTGCAAATCAAATACGCACACCTGCCCAACGATCCCCGTGCCCCTCTCGATGAACGATCAAGGCATTTTGTACTTCGAACCGATCTTTCGGAACAACGCGCCGCCATTTTGCTTGACAAACTGGAAACGATGGCGGAACTGATTGGCGATTACTATGGCCGGCGTCCATCGCAGCCGATTCAATGCGTTGTCATTTCCAATCTGTCGAACTGGAACCTGGATGAACTGCCAGAACGAGCCATTACGAAAATCCGCGCTGGCGAAGGGATGACCGTTTATGAACGGATGGGGCAACAGCAGAACTCCGTTGTTTTTTCGGCTGCCGATGACAATGTGGTTCAGCATGAAGCGGTACACGGATTTTGCTTTCTGGTTTTTGACGGCACCGGTCCACTCTGGTATGCGGAAGGAATGGCGGAAGTGGGACGGTTTTGGGAACCAGGCAACACGGCTGTAAATGCCGACCCGGCGATCGTTGGCTATTTGCGTGACAGCGAAATACAACCGGCCCCCAACATTATCAATGCGGCAACAATCGATGGAGAACTTTGGAAAGCCTATGCGTGGCGATGGGTTTTGTGTCACGTTTTGGCCAATAACCCCAACTACGCCAAGCGATTCCACAAGTTCGGTTTGCAGGCAATGGCTTCCAAAAACGCCGATTTTGAAAAGACGTTTTCCGATGTCGCCAAACAGGTCAACTTTGAATACAAGCACTTTTTGAACAACCTCGATTCCGGATTGAGAGCCGACTTGATCGCCTGGGACTGGACGACACCAGCCAAGCCGATCAATGCCGGCCGTTTAGCCAAAATAACGATTCAGGCCAATCGAGGCTGGCAACCGAGCGGCGTGGCTGTCGAAGGAAGCGCCGTTTATGAAATCACGGCTGAAGGAACATGGCAAATCGACGAACTGACAAAAAACGTGGATGCCAACGGAACAGGGAGTTCCCGCCGCGGGGAGTTGGTTGGTGTGTTGATGAACGATTTTCAGTTGGGTGAGGAATTCGAACTCGGAACAAAAACGAACTGGACCGCTCCTGCATCCGGGGTCCTCTACCTGCGTTGCCGCGAGACGATGGCGACTCTGGCCGACAATTCCGGTTCGATGTCAGTTGAAATCAAACGCTCGAAATAAGTCCCGGCAACCAACAGGAATCTCAATCATTACCATTTCTCAGGTCATATCATCATGTCTCAGGTCATTTCAACCGCTTGATAATATGCCAACCGTATTTGCTTTTTTCCGGATCGTATTCAGCGAGACCGTATTCGCCCACGTCCAGTGGAAAGCCGGTATCGCCAAAGGCCTGGACTAACATGGTACGCGGAAAGACCTTGTCACTTGTCACTTCGGGTGTCATGTCGGGAAGTGACCAGAAGTTGGCCATCTGGTAAATCCCCGGGTGCTCGTCGTCGGTGTGCTGCTTGACGAGTTCGTCAAAATCTTCGCCGGATTTTGCTTTCTCGAACAGTTCACGGGCCAGCGTTTCCGCTTCGTCTCGCGTTCGGGCAATTTCCTTGTCGGGAATTGTTCCCTCAAAAGCGACGAGCAAGTGCTGAACGGTAATAAACTCTGGCTCGTCCGCTGCAGGCGGGGTCTTGCGCAATTCCATCGTTCCCGGTACGAAATCCATTAAACACGATGAGACAGCGATCCTGGTTTTGCTTTCATAGTGCATAAAAGCGATCGCAACCCGCCCGCGAATGGCATCGATTCCAATGTAATCGCCAAAAAACAGGCCTGGATTGCTGCAATCAAATTCGGGAAACTCAACCGGGATGTTTTTGAAAGTCTCGCCCCCATCGATGCTGCGCGCCAGAGTCAACTTCGTACCCGTTCCCGTCGTATCGCGTCGATCATAAAAGGCGACATTGACTGAACCATCGATCGGATCGACGGCCATCCATGTAAAGAACTGGTCACGACCATCGACGTCCGCATCGTCATTGACACGAACGGGCTCGCTCCAGGTTTGACCCTTGTCACGCGACGACATTATGAAAACGTCCTTGTCATCGTTTCTTTCGTCGATCCAGTTGACGTACAAGCTCCCCCGATTGGGGCCAAACGAATGATCGACACCCGTCACCGGCATCCCGTTGTGCCGGCCGATACCTTCGATTTCACTATTCCAGCCACCGGGCATTTCCATGATGACTCGATCGGTGCCAAACGTTTTGCCACCGTCATCCGACTGGTCGATTTCCATTCCGCGCGGTCCGGCCCAAACGACAAAGACCGTTCCGTCGGGATGGACGCAAGGCACGGCACCCTCGAGAGTCCCATCGTCGTCAACACAATCGCCACCCGCGTCGCTAATACGAATCACCGGATCAAATTTTTTGCCCCCGTCCCGGCTACGCGCGAACATGATCTGCGAAGTGTCTTGTGGATCCTTGCTGCCGTAGACATCAAAACGAGTCCAACTGCAATACAAGTTGTTGTAATTCGGCGAGCTGCGCGTCCGGTCAAACACCAGCCATGGTTTGTCTTCCATTGGCGTTTTCGTATTGAGATGATCTACGACATGGACCTGATCAAGCCACGTGCGCCCCCCGTCGATCGAACGTGTCAAGGCAATGGCGCTGGCTGCCCGTTCGGGATGCGTTTCCCAAAGGCCAACGAATGATATAAAGGCATGCACGCACGTCCCGTCGCGGGCAAACAGAATCACGTCGTCACCTTGCGTCCGCGTGTCCGGATTGGGAACGGACGCATGTTCCCAAGTCTTGCCTCCGTCGAAAGTGAAATAGCTCAAATCCGGTTCCGACGAATCAGGAATTCCCCGCACCAGACTCCCTGCAACGATGTTGCTCAAGTTCGTCGGATTGATGGCGATCGAGACTTCCGACGCGATCATCGCGTTTTCCGGAGAGACCCGCGAGATAGTCTGCTGGGCGTAACTGACCCCCGTCGCCAGTGAAACCAGGAACACCAGGGAAAGCGCGGCATTGCGTAAGTACATTGAGAATCACTCATAAACGGGTGTTGATCGACGTGAACTTGACTCCAAGTATAAAAACGCCGAGTGCCGATTCCTAGCCGATGGAGAATTATCCAACCGGAATTGACTAACAGCTCGATGTTTGCCCCGATATACTTGATTGGTCGCCGCCGCTCAAAAAAGGCCAAACGATTCAGCGGATCAATAGACATCAATTCGGTTTTTGGCGCGCTACGGAATGTGTCAACGACATTGAGGTAACAAGTTTTCGAATTAGTCGAAATGGGGCAGGCAGAATCTGCTTGCAAAACTCTGGCGTTTCGACCTCGATTACAACAATTAATAGGATAATTCAATTACACAGATAACGGAGCCTACGATGCGAACCACACGATATGTCGTGATTTTCATTTCGTTGATTACTGCAGCGAC
>JANNWJ010000004.1:0-62864 GCA_031414755.1 Pirellulaceae bacterium
TTTCGCAATGCCTGCACGATCGTAATGATCCAAACCAGCGGTGTCGGAATGGCGAACATCAAGTGGATTGTCAGTGTCCAGTCCACTACGCCAGTTTCATAGTAAGCGGACGGGATTGCCAGCTTTCGCCAGTCGGTCACAAAACGCATATCGATTTCGAAAGCGACAATGGTTACGAGCAAGACCAGGCCGATGACGATTTGAATCCGTTTGTGCCATGGGTAGTTGCGTCGCGAGCGGACCAGCCAAACGCTAAAGAACATCACGATGACAATCGCGAACATGGCCAAAAAGACAAAATCAAGCATTACCGACCCGCGCGTCGGCAAGAACCCCGAATTGGCAACCGATTGGGCCACGAGATCAGTCAACGGACTTGCTTCCATCACCGAATATGCCAAAAACAACGTGCGGGAGATTATTAGTTAGCGAAGGCAGAATTACTGGACGCAAATAACTGAACGGTCCGGATGGGACTAGGCGTAATTCCAGCCAACGATTACTTTGACAACTATTCTAGCCTGTTTTCGTTCGTGTGGTGATAAGGGGTCGGGAGTCAAATGTGCGAAGCAACCCAAGGGCCGTTCCGGCAATTGACTCCCGACCCCTTATCGACCCATCGAGCAACGAATTGCAACTGAATCGCTGCGGAGTCCTGGTCGGCAGGCTGATGGCGTTGCCCGAGTGGCGGAATTGGCAGACGCTCAGGACTTAAAATCCTGTGTTCGCAAGAACGTGCGGGTTCGAGTCCCGCCTCGGGCACTTTTTTATGAATGGCATTGATTAAGTCATTAAGTCGAACGCCCTCCTGGTCCGCAGTCATTTGATAGAATGAAGGCGACTGGCCGCGAATCACTTGACCATTGACGCCTGGAGGATTCACATGATTGCACGCTGCATTTCATTTATTTGCCTGATATTACTGGTCGCGGGATGTGCTGATGTTCCTGAACGTTCGCCATCCAATTCAAGTGCAATTCAAGTTTCACCGACGAAAGGGCGTCAAACTGAAAAATCCGGTATTTCCACAAATCCGGTTTTCACTCACACAATCGTTTCAACGGTCGAATACTACAATGATGGACCTCAACAGGCACGGCCACCCGATGGAAAGTTCGAAATTGGTACCAGAGTGAACCTGATCGAAAACGCTGGAAGCTACTCACGCGTGCGATCCGAAGATGGCATCGAGACCTTTGTGGCCACGGATGCCTTGAAAAAACTGGACGGAGTCGAGGAGTTAGTTTCGGGTCCTGATATTCCGACGATCGTTGCCGGCAACAACAAATTCGCGTTTGATCTGTATACAAGACTCGGCCAGGAAAAGTCAGGCAATTTGTTTTTCTCGCCAAACAGCATCTCAACAGCCTTTGCAATGACTTATGCCGGTGCCCGGGGCGAAACTGCCACGCAGATGCGGGATGTCCTCGGTTTCGATATTCCACAAGACAAACTGCATGAATCGTTTGCTGCTTTGGCCGACGTTCTACAAAGTGGTGACGACAAGCGCGGATATCAATTGAACATCGCCAACCGCTTGTGGGGCCAGCACGGATACGTATTTCTGCCGGAATTTTTGCGGATCACTAACGAGCAGTACGGGGCCGAGTTGGCACAGGTGAACTTTGCAAACGCCGCAGCATCTGCACGCCAAATTAACGAATGGGTGGAAAAACAAACAGCAGGAAAGATCAAGGATCTGATCCCGCCGGAAGCTCTCACTGGCGATACCCGACTTGTGCTGACCAACGCCATCTACTTCAAGGGTGACTGGACCCACAAGTTTAAGGAATCTGCGACGAGCAACGAAGCGTTTCACGTGACAGCCAATGATCAATTAGAAGTGCCGATGATGTTTCAAACGGAGGTTTTTGAATACGGCGAAGCTGACGGTGTTCAATTCCTGGGATTGCCTTACGGTCAACACAATTATCTCACCATGTTCATCCTGTTGCCCAGGACGATCGACGGACTTGGCGAGCTGGAAAGCAAATTGACCAACGAAAACCTGGAGAACTGGACAGCCCGTCTGAGTGCCCGGGAAGTGGAAGTCTACCTGCCAAAATTCCACATGGAAACGGAGTTTGAACTGAATGCAGCACTCCAGGCAATGGGTATGACCAATGCGTTCCAGGCGGGAACTGCTGACTTTTCCGGAATGAGCACTCAGGAAGACTTGCACATCTCGGCAGCGATTCACAAGGCCTTTGTCGACGTTAATGAGAAAGGAACGGAAGCAGCCGCTGCGACCGGCATCGAAATGCGGCCAACGTCCGCTATTGAGCCTGAACCGGTTGTCTTTCGTGCCGATCACCCGTTCGTATTTCTGATCCGTGACAATCGAACGAAAAGCATCCTGTTCCTCGGGCGGGTTACAGATCCGAAGTAGTCGAGCGAGTTTCAGTATCGTGCAGCGTTTTTGTGATGGACAGCGGTAGTCAGTGGCACGGCCATATCAACATCGATTGATTTCAATATTAGCCCTGTGATTCACCACGGGGTAACCGTACGAAATCAACCATAGCCCCGTTTACGGGTTTTGTCTCGTTTCAAGGCACCTGAATTGTAAGGCCCGTAAACGGGCCTGGCGAAACTGGTTTGAACCACGTCAACCCGCCGTGAACGACGGGCCTGGTAACTTGACCCTTTTGAATTGACGGGTTGCCGAACTCAAGTCTCAAAGGAATTCGATCAAGTTTCCCGGTGGAGTTTCTCGGTGGTCGGCACCTCGCGTGCCCTGTCGAGTTGCGCTTGGCCGAAGGTGCCTCAAACAAGATTGGGAAAAGAGCAAGTGGGTCAACCGTTGTTCAATCGGTCAAGTCGTTCCTGTTCTTCTTCATAGGCAACGTCGATGAGGTGCAACACCAAATCGACATCGGCTGCCTCAGTCGGAAACTCAAACTCACCCGTTAATTTCAAGTCGGGCTTGAGTTCACCCTTTTCGTGCAACTCCCAAATTTCTTCTGCGTAGTGGGTATGGGCCAACTCCGGGGCAAACTGCGCATAGTATTGGGTGATGTTGCCGACATCGCGCTGCAGCATACTTTTGGCATTATTGTTCCCAGCGGCATTGACGGCTTGCGGCAAGTCAATGATGACGGGACCTTCTGCGTTCTGAAGGACATTAAATTCTGACAGATCTCCGTGCACCAGTCCGACACACATCATGCGCAGGACAAAATTCATGACCGTTGCGTGATCCTTCACGGCTTGCCCTGCCGACATGGTGATATCGTTCAGACGCGGAGCCGGTTCGCCGTCCGCTCCAGTAATTAGCTCCATCAACAACACTCCATCAACGCAACCGTAAGCCTTGGGGACCCGTACTCCTGCTTCGGCGAGAAGGATTAGCGCGTCGACTTCGGCACTTTGCCAAACAATCTCCCGTTGATCACGACCGAATTTGGAACGTTTTTCCATCGCTCGCTGACGGCGACTGTTGCGGATTTTTCGGCCTTCATGATACATCACCGATTTTGTGAAACTACGTTTGGATACGTCTTTGTAGACCTTGGCGCAGCGAATCTCCTGCCCACACCGTACAAGATAAACCTGGGCCTCTTTGCCACTCATCAGGGAACGAAGGACTTCATCAACCAGACCATCTTCTATCAAGGGTTGAATACGTTTGGGTGCTTTCAAGTTTTTACTGCTTTTGGAATATGGAAACTTCCACAGAAAAGGATTGAGCTGCAAGATTTGATTAGTGACCGTCAAAAATGGCGCGCGTTAAATCCTGTCGCGATACTGGATTACGATGACGTCATCGTCCTGCAGGAGGTAGTTCTCAAACTGATTACTCAATACGCCGTTCACTGTCATCACGACTTCCTTGTTGGAGTTAGCGAAGTTGTTGAGTATCTGGTTGGAATTGAATGTCTCGCCCCAAATCTGAAAGAACGCTCCCAACGGAGCATCAATGGAACTCGGAGTCTCAACGTGCAGCGTCCCCGAACTGTCATGCGTGTGAATGCCTCTCAAACCGGTACACACCCCATCGTTAATTCCAATGTTCGATTCAATCACTTCCGGCGTTCCATTGATGACGATGCTGAGCGAAGAGTGGACGTGAGTCAAGGCCCCACTGTGATCGTCAATGCAAACGTCCAGGATCGCCGGAGTCACATCGATTACCTGCAACAAGTCGATCTCAAATCGCAAGATTGCATTTGGCGGAATATTCGGTGGACTTCCAGCAGCACCGTAAGCCAACGCCGACGGGATGATCAATTGACCGCTCCCTCCTTCCGAGAAAAACGGAATTCCTTCTTGCCAGCCAAGGATTACGTTGCGCAGCGGAAACGTAACATCATCATTATTTTCAAAATTCGTGCCGTCGAGAAGGAAGCCCCGGTAGTTCACCCGAACCGAGTCGTTGATGGTTGGGAAGGTGCCGTTTCCAGTTTGTTCGACGATCACATGCAAGCCGGAAGCCGTTCGTACGGAAGTCAGTCCGTTGTCAGTCAGGTAATTCTGAATCAGTCGTTCCTGACTAGCTGTCGAAACACGCATCGTTCGTGCTGCCGTCGCCTGAACGCCGTTGCTGACCACGGCAAATTCAAGCGACCGGTCGCCAACCACCAGTCCGCTGCCGGTGGTATTATTGGAGTAGCGAACCGATCGCAACAGTGACTGGTATTGCGAAACTAACGCCGTACCCGTGAAACTCAAAACCCCGGTTGTGGAATCGAACGTGCCGACGATTCCGGACGTCGGATCAAACTCCAATACATCCTGACCGTTGGCATAACCAGACGCAAAGCGGACGGTGGCACTGGTCGCATTTTCACTTCCGGCAATAGTCCCAGGTGTAATAGTGACACCTGGATCGACGATGGTTGCCGGATCGGTTTCCGTAAAACTCAGCAACGAACCTGTGGTGCTGATCAAGACCGAATCGGTTGCGACGACGTTAATCGAAACGTTTCGACTGCTTACGAGTGCCCCGTCACTAACCAAATAGACGATCGTGCGACTTCCCAGTCCGGCCCGCGAATTCTCGTTGTCAAATGTTATGCTTCGCAGCAACCGTTCCAACGTCGCGATGCCAAGGGAGCCGGTAAACGAAAGCACGCCTGTCGATGTCGAGTAACTCCCGGTGACGCCCGTTTCCGGTGCAAATCCAAGCACATCACCAGTTTTCCGTCCGGTTCCAATCGAAACGGTCACAAGTGACATATCAAACTGGACCGAATCGTTATCGGCCAGCGTTAATCCCGGAGCAACGGGCAACGGCCGAACAAGTGAAACGTCATCAATGTCGAAAGTCAGGATGTTGGCGGTGATGGTCAAGACTGGACTATCGGGCGTGCTCACAACACTTAATCCCCGACTGGCGCTGGCCGATTCATCGGCTGTGCTGACGGTAATGTTCAGGGTGCGCAGAGTCGTATCAGGCGCTTCGCTGGAGTTGATGAATCGAACGGATCGCAAAGCGGATTGCCAGGCGGTCAGGTTTCCGCTGCCGACGAACGTCATGATGCCAGTCAATACATTAAAGGTCCCGGAAATGCTGGACGAATTGGTGAACTGCAGTGAGTCATTGCCGGCGGAAAACGCGCCAATGGCGATCGCGGCCGATGTGATTTCGGCTTCCGTTGGTCCACGCACCAACAGGTTCTCATCAATACTGACCGACCCGCCGTTCTCCACGAATTGCAGGGGGCTGCCGCTGGTTGTTACGTCCAACACTCGTGCCAGTTCCGGTCCGCCGAAAATGGATGTGTCAATGTCAGCAGCCTGCAACGTGGTAAACATTGCATCCAGAGTTGCTGAAACGCCGGCCACCTGGCCACTTTCAAAACCCTGAAACACCGGCTGGTCAAATCCGGCCCCGCCGCGAGCCAGTCCGTCGGTTCCGGCGTTGCCGTCAATTAGCGACCGCATGCCGACCTGTACTCGCGAATCAAAGGCAACTTCATCGTTTCCGGTTCCGCCATCAATTGTCAAGGATTTTTGCAGTCGCGATTGCTGAAGTGTCTGTGTTGGCAGAATCGCCAAAAAGTCATTCCCGCTGCCAAGGCGAAATCCGGAACTGCGGCCCGCGTACGTCTCGCCAGCTAACAAAATCTGATCATTGCCGTTTCCCGTGTCGACTTGCAGTTGCCGACGCATCCCCATGTCGTTTACGGCCAATACGTCGTTTCCGTCGCCGGTCGATATTTCGATATGCTGCCCCGCCGAGTGCGCATTGATCGAAACAATGTCATTGCCTTGTTCCATCACCATGTTGGAAGAAAGAGCTGCATACAGATTGTCAAGTTGCAGGACGTCATCGCCACTCCCCATGTTGGCGGAAAAGTACATAACGTGACTGTGTCGCACTTCAAACGCGTCGTTGCCTGCGTTGCCTTGCAGCACCACCGACGAGGCCAGCACCAACCCGTGCAATTGCACCTGGTCATCGCCGTCATTCATCTGGATACCAAGGCCTTGCAATTGTTGACCAGCATTGAAAACGGTCACGCCTCCATTGATTGTTGTTCCGTCCAGTCCGGCCACGGTTGCGTTTCCATTAGGAGTCCCAACGACCTGGATTTGATTAGAGAGAGAATCGCCAATAACAAGCAAGCGACCGTTGTCGATGGAAACGGAAACGTCGCCGGCCAGCATCATCCGAGGTTCGACAACCTCGAATTGCAGGCCGCGGAAACGTTGCTGGCTGGAAACGCGACAGTGCCGCGAGGAATTTTTGTTTTTCATGGCGTGCTGTGCTGTCAAAAAGCAGGTTCGAAAAGGGGGGGAGGAAATTCAGGAACGGGTTTTCTTGAGATGAGTCCGAGGCATCCAACGATAGCACCGGCGAGTCCATTATGTTAGTCAACTATCTGAATCGATTGCCCAATCGTGACATCCGTTGACCATTCAATAATAGTTGACTTTTGACAGTTACGCGAAAAACAGAACCGGCCAGGCCTTACAAAACCGGGCGGGCAAGTCCTGTTCCCTGGAACCCCTATTATCAAAACGCACAGCCATCGGTTTTGTACCGGATTTACCGGTTTTTCAGGTGACCGCACCTTCGTGGCGTCAAAAACACGGCAGGAACCGGCCAGTTGGTCAACATTGAATTTCAAGTAGGCGGTTTTGGAACGCGGGCGTCCTCGCCCGCACCTGGCGAGTGAAGTGGACGGAGGCGCTCGATGGATTCGCGCGACCGACAGTCCTTGATTGAGTTTGGTTTCGGGCTGCTCTCGATACGATTTGCATTGGCTGGCTGGACCAACCATGGGGCGGTACTCACGATGTGGTGACTTTGCGTTCAACAATCATGAAATTGCGAGTTCCATTTCTGCGTAATACAAGGTCAGGTCGACCCACCAGTTTCATCCCGATCACTTTGAGTTTTGAAGACTCGAAATAATCACGTGAATCATCAAGAGGATCTTCATAATCAATCGACCAGGCCAGTCCATGGATGTTTGGATTTTCGGAAGTGAGCTTCGATTTAGCTTTCGATACTGCTGTATTTGCTTTTCGCCATCGCTCCCCATTTCAAGCGATGCAACCCGTTCCAGATATGAAGGCTTTGTGGGGTGGCAAATGTCAAACACCCACGAAACAAAATCCGAGACCGCATTACCTGGTTTTTGCGGCGGGTATTGCTTCGCACGTTGAACCAGATAATCGTGGGAACGAAACTCTTCAGTCGACGTGGATCGAAGCTGGCGAAAACGAATTGGGGATAAATCGAGCTTGTTCATGGATGGATTACGGGATATTTGAAGTGGCAAATTACGGATAAATGCTTTCACCCTCGCCAAATTTCACAATAATCGACACAGTTTTCGCCGTCATACTGGCGTTGACTTCGAGGAATCGACGGAGCTGGTGTGCCATGACCAAACCGGTTAGTGAGTTGCAAAGCCCAGCATTCATAGATGTCCCACGCGTCTGGTTCGACCGATTGGCTACCGGGTTTAATAGTGGGACCTTTTTTGCCGAATGGCCACCGTTGACACTGTTTTGTTCAAACGATGTTCCGAGCAATTCAGAGTTTGTATTGGTGAACATGCCTGGGACCTGGTAATGAAGATTTCAAGAAAGGCAAATGCAACATCTATGCCAAATATCCTCACCGTTGTCGCCCGGCTCATTTCCCCAACAATATCAGGCAAAACGAAAGACCGGTTGCTATTTTTGAGTAGCCTCCAGCAGTACAATGCCCGGTGTGAAATCACAATTGGGGTTGTGCAATGACAAAGCGGAAAGTGTTGGTTCAGTGGATTGGGCACAGTGACCTTAGGGCACTGGCAGCATCTCTGCCGACGTCCAGACTACCCGGCGATCTTTCAGATTGCCGACCTGCAATTGTCATGTCTAAAAGAATCAACGGACTGGGGCGACGCCGAACTCTGTTTGCATCTAAGTCCAGGGACACCTGCAATGGCAGCCATTTGGCTGTTGTTAGGCAAAACGCGATACCCGGCCACGTTTTATGAAACGTCATGGGATGGGAAATGGTGGATAGACAAGGCAACGCGTCGTTTTTAAGCATTGCATTCAACCACATCGGAAAAACTAAATGGGCAGGATGACTCCGAAAGACTATCAGGACCAAATCAAGCTTCTCGATAATCGCATCGACAAATTAACGAGACCGATACCGAGCAGGCAAATTCGTCAAATTGCTGAGACGATACGCTCTGCTGAACTTAGTGATCAAGATTCCGAAGGTAGTTACAGCGATGATGATTACGCGAATCTTTTGGATGCTCAAGGCATTGTGAATGAATTGCTTCCCGGAATTCTTGAAAACATCAGAGCCAACTCGATATGTCCAACGACGGGATGGCGGTTTGAAGGTGTTAGTGCCGGACACGGTGACTACGACCTATGCGGCATTTGCCGCGACCCGTTTCAGCACTTCAAGCAAACTGTAAAGGTACTTTGTTTGGACATGCACCCGAACGCGTTTCGCGGGGTTTGTCGCGAATGTGTTCGGCAATACGCACCGCTGGAATTCGTTGAGAGCGACGGTGTTGAGGACTGGTTGAACCGCAATCAAGACGTTTGCGAAATAGTTGAACAGGACAATCAACGTGAAGGTAAGCGAGTGGATCTGATTGATGCGATACGTATTCACGCGCACTCAACTCACTACTTCGGCGACATCGTCCAGAACGCAGCCAGGTGGGCTAACGGAGCATTTGGCGAGTGGCGATGAACACCGGCAATGCCAATGAAAGGACAACGATGATTGGTTTAGGTTCCCAGGACAATTCAAACACGGACGTGATCCAACCGGAGATGGTCCGCGTATTGGCAGCCAAGTCAGAGGCTGAGCGGTTGCGGATTGCCTGGGGAATGTGGCGGTCGGCATATCGAATGGTGCAGAGGATCGTAGCGAAGGAACTCCCTGATCTATCCGCTGAGGAACAACAACAAGTCGTCGCCCGGAGAATGTCGCATGGAACCTGAAGATCTGCTGCGGATTGTGGTGCTGGTCTGCGAGCAACTCAAGTTGAGGTATTTGGTGACGGGTTCAACAGCGACGATCGCGTTCGGCGAGCCTCGGTTTACAAACGACATCGACATTGTGCTTGATCTCCCCGCCGATCAGATCGACAACTTCTGTAACTTGTTTCCCGAAACTGATTTTTATCTCAGTCGCACGGCAGCTATCTCTGCGGTTCAGTTGAAGAGCCAGTTCAACGTCATCCACCCGGCATCGGGGTTGAAAGTTGACTTCATGGTATTCGCCCCTTCGGAGTTCAATGCTTCCCGAATGTTGCGAGGGCGTGACGTCCCAGTACTGGAAGATTGCATGGTACGCTTCGCGTCACCAGAAGATGTAATCCTGATGAAGTTGAAGTACTATCAGGAGGGCGGGTCCGAAAAACACCTTCGCGACATACGTGGTGTCCTGGAAGTGCAAGGGGGCAAGATCGATCGTGACTACATCGCAGAATGGGCAGCCAAATTGGGTGTAGTCGCCGAGTGGATCAAAGCCAAAGATTGGAAATAGAATGATCACCGGAATCACCATCGAGAATTTCAAAGGCATCCGAGAGCGAGTGAAACTCGACTTCCGGCCCATCACGTTATTGTTCGGTGCCAACAGTGCCGGGAAAAACACCATCCTGCACGCCCTGCATTATGCTCGCGAGATCTTTGAACGATGTAATTTCGATGCCGAAAAAACGATAACAGGGGGTGAGTTTGTAGACCTGGGTGGATTTGGCTCGTTCGTTCACAATCACGAAAAGGACCGTCTGGGTACCTGAATAACGTTGGTTCGCCCAATCCGGACACGCTGTCTGGCGTCTGTTTCGATGCGATTGAACGAGAGCAGGTTAACATGATGAGTTATGATTGGCCCCAATGATTTGTTACGGCAAAGAAATAGCGTTGACGGAGTGAGCCGACGGCGCTAGCCGCGGGTATACCCAAAAGAGAACCTGACGCCAGCGCGTTCGGCTCACCCCAGGATTAAGCTGAAACATAGTACCAGGTCAAAGGAGTCCAATAATGGACGTTTCCAAAATCATGGCGGATCTTAACAAACTGGGTTCGGAGCAGACCCGAAAAACCTTTAGGCGACACGGCGCGCCGGAAAGCATGTTTGGCGTCAAAATCGGTGACCTCAAACCGATTGTCAAGAAGCTTAAAGGTCAGCAGGACTTGGCGCTGGAGCTTTATGCAACCGGAAATTCGGACGCAATGTATTTGGCCGGGCTTGTCGCCGACGGCAGCAAGATGACCAAAAAGCAACTTGAGACATGGGCCAATGAAGCAACTTGGCACATGATTGCTGAATACACAGTTCCCTGGGTTACTTGCGAAAATCCCATGGCCCGGGAATTGGCCCTGAAATGGATCAAGTCCAAAAACGAATCGATCGTTTCATCTGGCTGGACCACGTATTCCGGGATTGTGGCGACGCGTGACGACGAGGAACTGGATTTGGCCGAGATTCGTTCGTTACTGAAACAGGTTGAAAAGTCAATTCACTCAGCGCCCAACCGTATTCGCTATGTCATGAACGGTTTCGTCATTTCGGTTGGGACCTACGTCAATGATTTGCTCAAGGATGCCAAGGCAACTGCGAAAACTATCGGCATCGTATCCATCGATATGGGCGATACCAGTTGCAAGGTCCCGTTGGCGATTGAATATATTGCCAGGATCGAGAAGATGGGCCGGGTTGGAAAAAAACGAAAAACGATGAAATGTTAACAATGAAGTGCTGATTAACAATGTAGTGTGTTGATCGGACCCAGGTAAACCAACGCGAGGAATCCAGTGAGAGGCGATCTATGAAAATGCTTTTGTTCAGTGATGTCCATTGCAGTGAGCCAGCGGTTCGGCGGCTGTTGGCCCTGGCCCAGTACGCGGACGTGATTGTCGGGGCTGGCGATTTCGGAACCATGCGGCGCGGGGTTGCGGAAACAATGGCTCCGTTTCGCCTCATCGACCGGCCAATAATCCTGGTTCCGGGTAATGCGGAATCGATTGAGCAATTGCAAGATGCGGTTCCATGGGCGCACGCGCACAACTTGCATGGCGGTGGAGTAGACGTCAATGGTGTTTCTTTTTTTGGATTTGGCGGAGGTGTTCCAGTAACACCATTTGGAGCCTGGAGTTATGATTTTACCGAAGAAGACGCCGCAGCCGGTTTAGCCAGTTGTCCCACCGACGCTGTGCTGGTTGTTCATTCGCCCCCGCATGGAGCGGTCGATCTGACATCGCGTGGCCAGCATATGGGAAGCACATCGATTCGCGAGACCGTCATTCGCTGTAAACCGCGACTGGTCGTATGCGGGCATATTCACGAAAGTGCCGACAGGGACGAGTTGCTGAATTCAACTCCGGTCGTTAACGCCGGCCCACAAGGGGTTTTATGGGACCTGGATTTGCGAAAACGATTCGTGCCGGTTTTATAATTGTTATTAAGGCTCGACGTTCGACACAAATTTTCAATTCACCCCGGGATCAATCGAGTCATGGCGATCACTGCAACTGTCGTCGCCGGATTCTTGTTCCTAACGATCGTCATTCAGTGGTTGTTAGTGGCAATTTGGTGCCGGAAGTCCAGTAACTCGCTTCGAGAACCCACCGACAGAACGTGGCAGCCACCGGCAACGATCGTCCTTTGTTTGCGGGGTGCCGATCCATTGTTACCGGATTGCCTTCGTTCGCTTACGAATCAATCGTATGCCGATTACCGCCTGCTCTGTGTCCTGGATAGTGTTGATGATCCGGCAGCAGAGGTAACTTACCAGGTGCAAGCGGGATTAGTGGGCAAGCGGAGCGATCTGGTTCGGATTATCGTTGCGAATCCGCCTGATGGTCGTTGCAGTCTTAAAAATAATGCCCTGATGTCCGCCCTGAAATCGCTTGATGATCTCACGGAAGTAATTGCGTTTGCCGATGCCGACTGCGTCGTCGATGAAAACTGGTTAGCTGATCTGGCAAGTCCACTTCGCGATCCAGCCATAGCGGTGAGCACGGGCAATCGGTGGTACATCCCTCCCGACAATCGTCAGGGTTCCCTGCTGCGGTGGCTTTGGCACATGGCAGCATCGGTGCAGATGCTGGTTTATCGAATTCCGTGGGGTGGCTCAATGGCGATGACGCGAGGATTTGTTGAACAGGCCGGATTGCCAGAAATCTGGAGCACAAGTTTATTTGAGGACACGTTGTTGTATTCGGTGTCGCGGCGGCAAGGCAAACGAATTGCGGTCCTTCCGCATTTGCTGGTGCCGAATCAGGAATCGATTTCAACGGGTCCGGCCCTGCGCTGGATTCGGCGCCAGTTACTTAACACGAGACTATACCACCCGGCATTCAAGCTGGCGCTGTTGCATTGCATGGCAACCAATTGCGCAATCGTGGCGGCGCTCGGTTTATTTTCGTTCGGGATGTTTTTTGGCAATTACGCTGCAGCAGGGACGACGGCGGCTGGTCTGTTGGTCTATGCAGTTTTCTATGGTTTCTGCCTTCGGTCCATGTCGCGCGTCGGTCGCCGCATCATTGAATGCCGATACGGAAAACCGCCAGAGTCCAGTCAGAACTTCGCTTCGGTCGGTATTGCAATTGTTGTTACACAAGTTGCTTATGCGTTATCGATGCTCGGAGCGATCCTAAGCCGTAAAACGCAGTGGCGCGGTGTCGAGTACTTGATCGGGGGGGCGAACGACATTCACCTGGTCAAGTATCGTCGAATGCAGGATGTGGTAGATGAATCGCCAAAACGCAATCAATCAATCGAACTTTGATTGATTGGCTATTTCGCAATCGCACCCATTCCGGAATCCAACGCGTTTCTTTGCGTGAAGCGCAATCCGTTTTTTGTTAATTGTCGGGCGTCAATAGTTAACAGTTGCGCCAGGTCGCTGCCGAGTCCGCGACTCAACCGGATCCTGTCATTGCCTGGGACTTCCGAGATTGTCCAGTCGCCACCGCCAGGACCGAGAAGTCGCACGCCCAGCGGTGCCGAAAAGTCCCGGTCCGTCGCAATTTCGTACAAGGACTCGTGGATGGTTTGCGGGTCTGTTGGCAAAATCGCAGTCGGACGGCGTTTGCCCCACAAATCCGATTCACCGAATTTTAGAAAGCGCTGGATCGTGGCGGAGTCGATTTCCGGACAAGGAATATCCTTGGCAAACAAGTTCAGGTTAGTCGTATCGAATTCGGGGTCGCTTGTTTCGTACTGCGAGTAGATCGCCACGTTTTCCATGATTTGGACGGCGAAATCCGGCTGGGATTCGAACAAATGTCCGTTGCCACAAAACTCCACTCCGTGAGAATTAAAAAACTCGTAGCAAGCCTCGATTACTTTTCGCGCCGTCAACCGGTTCTGAGGCGCGAGATGAAAAGTTTTTCCATGGGCGTTTTCGTTTTCGAATATCCGGCAAAAGACTTGCGAAACCCATTCGACCGGAACAACATTTCGAGGCTCGTCTCCGTCGAGAGGTATATGAACGGGCGTCAGGATTCGGCCGTCGGGCCCCCTTTGCTGTTGCGGCACGAACATTGCAAATAGACGCAAGTAGACAAACAATCCGTGGTACGTACTCGTGTATCCGGTTACGGAATCGCCAGCGACTACTACGGGTCGATAAATGGTCACAGTCTCGAACTGATTGCTTTCCTGAACGAGTTGTTCGGCTTCAAATTTGCTTTTCTCATAAACATTGCGAAAGTCCTGCCCGAGGTCCAGCTCATCCTCGGCGATTGTGCCGGTTCGACATCCACTAACATAAGCGGTCGACATGTAGTGCATGTGGGAAATGCCGGAGTGTTGGCAGACCTCGAGTGCATTTCGTGTTCCCTGCACGTTGGTTGTCCATGGTTCGCCCGAGGGATCGGCCCCATGAAACTGCAGAATGGCGGCATTGTGAATCATTCGATCACAGTGCCTTGCCACGAATTGTCGATCGTCGGATGAGAGTCCAAATCCTTGTTTTTGAATGTCACCTTCCAGTACCACGGGTCGCGGCATTGCTACACCTGACTCGATTTCGATTCTTTGCAGGATTCGTTCGATTCGGGCCCAGGCGGAATCCCGTTTCGAGGCGCGAACGACAACGACTAACTGATGACCCGAACGCAGCATATCGCGCATGATGTACTGGCCGAGAAGACCCGTTGCACCGGTCAGCAAGATTCCGGGCCGTGGTCGGCTACAATAGGTCTGCACAGTTTCCAAGGTCAATCTCTCCAGGTTCGCAATGAGTACCAAAGTAGTTAACGAATGCCAATTCATACAGACCGGAAATATGACTCCGAGTACAGGAATCGAGGATTATGGTCCCGATTTTCACGTCGAAGGGGCTGAAAGGTCGGCGCCGGCAAGAAGTCATTCGCTATCTCAAGTCTTTTTCCTTGTTGTAAACCTGGCGGCAACGACTTTTGCGACCATTTGCCACGCAGGATATCAAGAAAGGACGGTGCCTCAAGAATCGCAGGAGGCGTCGCAGGAAGAGCTGCTGGGATTTCCCGGTGGATACACCGGCCCGATTCCCGTGTCTTTGGTCGGCGATGGTTGGATCGCCTTGTTCGATAGCGAGACTCTGTACGGATGGCGGGCTGAATCGGAGGCCAATTGGCGAGTGGAAGATGCTTGTATTTGCGTTGATTCAGGAGAACAAGGACTACTTCGAACGACCAGTCAGTTCGATGATTTTGAGCTCCGTTTCGAATTTTCGGCAAATGAATCGACCAACAGCGGCGTGTTCATACGGACCAGCCCAAAACCAGTGGACCCGGCGACGGATTGCTGTGAAATCAATATCGCGCCCCGGAATAATCCGTTTCCAACCGGGTCAATTGTTGCCCGTGAACGAATTGCTGCTGGCCAAGAGATTGCGACCAGCGCTGCGGAATTCCACTTGATGGAAATCACATGTTGCGGTGAAATGGTTTCGGTCAAGCTCGACGGGCGGCCAGTGATTGAGTACCGGGACGGCAGCCCGTTGGGTCGAGGCTACATTGGACTTCAACTGAATAGCGGCGCCATACGGTTTCGAAATATCTGGTTGCGACCGAACTGGTCATCGAACGTGATGAAACAGAACTTGTCTGAATGGAGAACGGGCGGCGGCGCACAGACCACGATTCCTCAGAACGGGAGTTTGCAACTGACAGGTGGGCCTGGTTATCTGGAAAGTCCTGGCCAATTTGGCGATTTTGTTTTACAAGTTCAGTGCAAAATCGCATCAGGACAAAATTCAGGGGTCTTCTACAGATGCATTCCCGGTGAAAACCAAAACGGTTACGAAAGCCAGATTGATAACGGTTGGCAAAGCGATCGTTCAAAACCAACCAATTCCGGTACTGGCGCGATCTTTCGGCGCACCGAAGCGCGGCGAATCGTCGCTGACGACGAGCAGTGGTTTGCCAAGACGATTGTGGCTACTGGACCGCACGTCAGTGTTTGGGTGAACGGTTATCAAGTAACGGATTGGAGCGACCAGCGGGAAGCCGATCCGAATCCGCGAAAGGGCCTGAGGATTGAGCCCGGAACTCTCATGTTGCAAGCGCATGATGAGGCGACCGACGTGTCGTTCCGCGAAGTCTGGATCGATGAGTTGTCACCTCGCAACCGTATGCCCGACCCCGTACCAACCCCAAAAATTGGTGTACCGCGGCCAGTTGGCATTCGATAGAATTCATCGCTTCGACGCCCTGTCATTCCATAACGCCGTCCCTCCCCGATATGTCTTCCGAAAGGACTCAAATGGCCAAATACCTGACCGAATTCCTGGGAACTTTTTTCCTGGTCTTGACTATTGGATTGACCGCCAATTACAAGGTCGAAATGGCTCCATTGGCGATCGGATGCGCGTTGATGATTATGGTGTACATGGGCGGTCATATTTCTGGCGCTCATTACAACCCGGCCGTATCGCTCGCCGCCATGCTGCGCGGTGCGCTCAAGCCGGTTGAGTTGATCCCGTACTGGGTCTCGCAAGTACTCGGAGCCGCTGCAGCAGCTGTTGTTGTGAGTCTCATTATTCCGGTTGCCTCAGTCGATATGGAATCGACAGAACAGGTAGCTCGATTCTTCGGACCCTCGCCGGGAGTCGGTTATGGAATTTATAGTCCAGGTGCCTGGTTGATCGAGATACTGTTTACGTTCGCATTATGCCTGGTTGTTCTGAATGTTGCGACATCGGAGGGAACCAAGGGCAATTCGTACTTTGGACTGGCGATCGGGTTCACCGTTGTTGTCGGTGCGTTTGCCGGTGGGCATATTTCAGGCGGAGCGTTCAATCCGGCGGTTGGAATCGGACCGAATCTGGTTCAGGGAACGCTCGGTGGCAACGCCGCTGCACTGCAGAATATTGTTCTTCACACGGTCGGCCCGTTTGTCGGTGCAATTGTTGCCGCGATGGTTTTCAAAATACAGGAAGCGCACGTTACCCACAAAAATTGCTGAGGAACCGGCAACTAGCGATCGGTCCGATCGCGTCAGTTCCTGCAACACAAGAACCCGTTTTGTACTCGAAGGGCCATCGAGCCATTCGTACTATTGTTTCTGCAATTTCCGAAGCACCCTGGGCAACGGAAAGTGGACGTTTTCGTCGCGTGTCGTTCGGACTTCGACGGTGGCCGTGAACCGCTCACGCAGCCAATCAACGCACTGTTCGACAACCGTTTCAGGGGCGGATGCGCCGGCCGTTACAAGCACCGTTTCATTGCCGCTGAACCACTTCGCATCGATATCTTCGGGTCCATCGATCAAATAGGCCGCAACGCCCGTATCATGCGCCAGTTCCCGTAACCGCTGGCTGTTGGAACTGTTTTGACTGCCAAGCACAAGACATACGTCCGCTTCGGCGGCCAGTTTCCGTACAGCATCCTGGCGGTTTTGCGTTGCATAGCAAATATCGTCTTTGGGCGGATTCACGAGTTGGGGAAAGCGCTGGCGTAATCGGGTAATGATTCGATTTGCATCATCGACCGACAATGTGGTCTGTGTCAGATAGGCAACACGGGTATCGGCGGGAAGGTCAAGTCGATCAACGCCTTCAACGTCCTCCACAAGGATCATGGCATTGGGAGCCTCACCCATCGTTCCGATGACTTCATCGTGCCCATCATGGCCAATCAGTAAAATTGTGTATCCTTCACGGGCGTACTTGATCGCTTCCAAATGAACTTTGGTTACCAGCGGGCAAGTCGCATCGATGGCATTCAAATGGCGACTGGCCGCCAGGCTGCGAGTCTCTGGCGAAACGCCGTGCGCGGAGAACAAAAGGTTCGAACGCTCCGGAACTTGCTCGAGCGTATCAACAAACGTCACTCCCCGATCGCGGAACGAATCGACAACGTATTTGTTATGCACGATTTCGTGATAGACGTAGATCGGAGCTCCGAAAGCCTGCAAGGCAAGTTCCAGGCTTTCGATTGCCATATTCACGCCAGCACAGAATCCGCGCGGGCTGGCCAAAAGTATTCTCATGGTTTTGCGGCGTTACAGCCTGGAATTAGGGTTGTGTGCCACTGGCCCTGCCAGTGTTGGTACGGGTTGCTTCAGTTAATGAGGCACTGGCATAGCCAGTGGCACCCAAAGTTTAAGGAGTCACGAAGCAGTAGTGTTGGATTCCTTAAACGCATTGTAACGGGTCAAGGTCCTTTGTGTCGTTTTTTTTTGCGTGACGAAAAGTCACCCGACGTCATGTCGAACGCATTCTCAGATGAATTCGTTGATCAAATTTTCCAGCATTTCCTGGCGGCCACTGGAGTTAGGTTCCGCTTCGCCTTTTTCGAGCATCCATTGCGAAAGTGTTTCGAGTGAATGTTTGCCAGACTGGATCCCCTGCCCCAAATCGCTGTTCCAGGAGGCGTAACGATCGTTTAGCATTTGTTGAAGGCGACCATCGGCACGAATCGCGGCGGCGATCTTCAGGCCGCGGGCAAACGTATCCATTCCCCCGATGTGCGCGTGAAACAGATCTACGGGATCAATGCTCTCGCGACGAACTTTTGCATCAAAGTTCACGCCGCCTGAGCCCAGTCCTCCATGTTTCAACAGTACCAGCATGATTTGCGATGTTTCGTAAATGTCCGTTGGGAACTGGTCGGTGTCCCAGCCCAGCAACAAGTCGCCACGGTTCGCGTCGATCGAGCCCAGCACTCCCTGAATCGCTGCATATTCGAGTTCATGCATCATCGTATGACCCGCTAACGTTGCGTGATTGGTTTCGATGTTGAGTTTGAATTGGTCGGTCAAATCATAGGTACGAAGGAAGTTGATACAGGCGGCGGCATCACTGTCGTACTGGTGTTTCGTTGGCTCCCTGGGTTTGGGTTCGATTAGAAATTGGCCGGTGAAGCCAATCTTTTTTGCGTAATCGACAGCCATATGAAAAAATCGTCCGAGGTTGTCAAGTTCCCGCTTCAGATCGGTGTTCCAGAGATTCTGATAGCCTTCACGCCCTCCCCAAAACACGTAGTTCTCGCCACGCAGTCGCTTCGTTATTTCCAGGCACTTTTTGACTTGTGCCGCGGCGAAAGCGAAGACGTCGGCGTTGCAGCTTGTTGCGGCACCATGCATAAAGCGCGGATGACTGAACAAATTTGCGGTTCCCCACAAAAGCTTGATGCCCGTACGTTGCATTTCCTGTTCGATAACATCCGCGATGGCGTCGAAGTTTTTGTGAAATTCGGAAAGCGAATTGCCGGCGGGTGTCACATCGATATCGTGAAATGCAAAGTACGGCACGCCAAGCTTGTCCATGAACTCAAAGGCTGCGTGAACTCGTTGTTTGGCATTTTCAAGCGATTCGCTTCCATCATCCCACGGGCGAATCAGCGTAGGAGCACCAAACGGATCGGCTCCCGTCCCACGAAAGGTGTGCCAGTATACGACGCTGAATCGCAAATGATCGCGCATCATTTTGCCTTCAACAATCCCGTTCGCGTCATAGTGTCGAAACGACAGCGGGTTTCGCGAGCCGGTCCCCTCGAACGGAATACGACTCACATCAAAAAAATCGTTCACGAATTGTTCCCTTTTGCTTCGGAAATGTATTTTTTAGTTCCTGGGGTGCGAACTTGTCATGTCATTTGTGCATCAGGCGGCCAAGTATCCAGTCGCCAAGCCGCGGCGACCAGGCAAGGGCAACATACGCAAGTCGTGTTCGCAACGGCATGATTTCCAGCTTGCGTTTTTCACATCCGGCGATAATCTGATCGGCGAGTTTTTCGGGTGAGATTCCGCGAATGCGTGCGCCGGCGCCGGGCTTGCGGGCCGAATCGGGCAAGCCATCGGTTTGGTCATCATAACGTACGCCGGCATCATCGCGCTTGATCGGACCGGGACAGACCAACATGTAATGTACGTTGGACGGTCCTTCGAGTCGCAAATGGTGATTGAAGGCCGCCAGCGCGAATTTGCTGGTTGTGTAAGGAGCCATGAATGGCCAGGCGGTTTTGCAAGACAACGATCCGATGTTTACCACGTGCCCGGACGTTCGCTCAAGTGCTTTTATGGCGGCCGTGGTGCAGTTCACGGCCGCCAAAAAATTGATTTCCATAAAGCTTCGATAATCATCGTTGGTCGCAGCAAATAATTCCGTCCGGCAGGACTTGCCCACATTGTTGACAAGGGCATCGAGCTGACCGAAATGATCGACGATTTTTGCAAAGGCGTCGCTGATTTGATGTGAATCCGTGACGTCAGCCGAAACAGTAAAAACTTTACTTGCGTCGAAGTTGCTGGCAGCCTTTTGCAAGGTTTCCCGAGTACGGGAGATTAACGCTATTTTCGCGCCTCGGGCCGCGAACTGTTTAGCAATCGTCAGCCCCAAACCGGCGGAGCCTCCCGTGACCGCAACGACTTTTTGACTCCAGGAACTCATATTTATGGCGTTGCGGGGCAAAGGGTCCAAAGGGTCATTTCAAAACGTGGGCGTTTAATTTACGAAAGTGAAAATACTCGTTTGCCAGCACTTCGACCAGTTGGCTGACAATTGTTAAAGTCTGACGGTTGGAACGACGATAGCGATTATAGCAAACGGGGGCTCTGCGAAAACAATCCGGCATTTCCGCGCCTGTTAAGGAATCGTCTGTGACCATGGCAAGCCTAAAACCTACATCGGAATCGTTCACCTTCGGCATTCCAGCGCTCGCAATTGCTTGTGCCGTAGTTTCTGTTTTTTTCACAAGCGGTTGCAGTTCCATTGGGACCAAAGGCAAACTTGAAACCGAACTTGCCAAAAGCCAATCGGATTTGCCGACATACAAAGTCATCCTGGCCGATGTCATGGGTGGCGAGCCAACAATCTATGTCGGGCACATTTCCAAACCGATGACAGTTCAAGATGCACTGGTCGATTCGGGAGCCGTAGACAAATTCAAGGGGATGAAAATTGACTTGGCGCGAAAGGTCCCCGACAGGAGTGAAGTCCTCCGTCTTGAAATAAACTACGATCACAAGGAAAGCAAGGTCATCGAGGAATGGAATTACGCAATTCACCCTGGTGACGAGATTCTGGTTCACAGGGAAGATGTTGGGGCGCTTAGTGCCGTCTTCAAATCCATGGGCGGCTAAACGGCTAAACGCGGGTCCTGTTCTGCCTGTTCATCCTTGTTAAAATCCAGGGATGAATCGTCATCAATTTCAAAGCGTCGCCCGTCAGTTTCGTGCCGGCAAGCTGAGCATCGCCGAATTTACCGATCTGGTAATTCCTGTTATCACCGTGCGCAGCGGATCAATCGACTCCGGAAAATTGGATGCGTTGCCTCGACTTCCCATGCGAAACATTGATTCCCACAAGGGGCATTATGGTCATGTGATGGTCCTTGCCGGTTCACGTGGCATGGCAGGTGCCGCTGCCCTGACTGCAATTGCAGCACTGCGATGCGGTGCCGGATTGGTGACAGTCGCGACCGCCCGTTCTGTGCAAGACGTGGTCTCCGGATTTCATCCGGCAATTATGACCATCGGGTTAAATGAAGATACGCATGGGCGCATTTCGGTCGAGTCCTGGAAAGAATTGTCCAGGAAGATTCCCAAGGCAGATTGTCTGGCACTGGGCCCGGGAATGGGAACAAGTCCCGAGCTGCGTAATTTGGTGCGCGATATTTTTGAGATTGCACCGATGCCCTGCGTTGTGGATGCGGATGGCCTGAACAATTTGGGCCACGAAGTCACCAGGCCGAAAATGGCTTGTTTGCGATTGTTAACGCCGCACCCCGGTGAACTGAATCGATTGATCGGCGAAACTCTGAACGCACGAGATCAACAGGAAAGCGCTGCGATCGCTCTGGCGGCTCGACTCGGATCGGTTGTTATTCTCAAAGGACATGGCAGTCTGGTGACCGATGGACACCAATCACGTCGCAACGGGACAGGAAACCCAGGTATGGCAACGGCCGGATCGGGGGACGTTTTGACGGGAATTACCGCCGCATTGATCGGCCAGGGACTGGTTCCGTGGGACGCGGCAGTACTTGGATGCCACGTCCACGGGCTTGCAGGCGATCGAGCCGCCGGGCAATTTGGACTGCACGCAATGATCGCTACGGATATCATTGAGTCGATTCCCTTCGCGTTACAATCGTCGAATACGCCGAACTCCTTGACCCATTGACTGTCTGTAATACCGACATTCGCTGAAGTTCTTGATCCATGCCTCACACCATCACTTATGAGTATGACGTCGTCGTTGTTGGTGCCGGACATGCCGGAACCGAAGCCGCCGCTGCCGCCGCGCGACTTGGTGCGAAAACAGCGTTGTTGACGACGAATCTGGACACCGTTGGACAAATGAGTTGTAACCCGGCGATCGGCGGGGTCGCCAAGGGACACCTGGTTCGCGAAATCGATGCCCTCGGTGGGTTAATGGGTCGGGCCATCGATGCGACCGGGATCCAGTTTCGAATGCTGAATGTCCGCAAGGGCCCGGCAATGCACAGCCCGCGGGCCCAAGCGGACAAGAAAGGCTATCAGGGCTGGATCAAACACGCGGTCGAGCAGCAAGTAAATTTGTCACTGAGGCAGGAAGTCGTCGAAGACATTCTGACCGAATCGGTAAACGGTAAAGTTCGCATCGCAGGTGTGGCGGTCCGGGGCGATGTCCGATATCTCGCGAGATGTGTGATCCTGACGACCGGTACTTTCTTGCAAGCGATAATGCATACGGGCCAGGCAAAAACGCCCGGTGGTCGCGGTGGCGAAGGGACAACGGCCGGCATAAGCGGCGCGCTGAACCGAATGGGTTTTCGTCTTGAACGATTCAAGACCGGCACGCCAGCTCGATTGAACGGGCGAACCATCGACTATTCCAAAACGGAAATTCAGCCCGGTGACGATGTGCCGCGACCGTTTTCGTTTTTGAACAATTCGATTGAATCCGTTCAAGTTCCATGCTGGATTACCTACACTAACGATTCCGTGCACGAACTTATTCGACGAAATTTGCATCGGGCACCGATGTACAGCGGGCAAATCGAAAGCAGCGGACCACGCTATTGTCCTTCGATCGAGGACAAGGTCGTTCGTTTTGCTGAAAAAGACCGGCATCAATTGTTCCTTGAACCGGAGGGACTCAACACCCTTGAAGTTTACGTCAATGGCGTTTCAACCAGCTTGCCACGCGATGTTCAGGACGAAATGTTTCGCGCGATTCCAGGCTTGGAAAGGGCGGAAATACTTCGTTACGGGTACGCGGTTGAATATGATTTTTGTCCCCCCGATCAGTTGAAAAACACGCTGGAAACGAAATCCGTTGCCGGTTTGTACTTTGCCGGTCAAATCAACGGAACGACTGGCTACGAAGAGGCTGCCGGCCAGGGTTTGCTGGCCGGTGCAAACGCGGCACTGATGTTGCGCGATGGTTCGTCGCTTGTGATCGATCGCGATCAGGGGTACCTCGGGGTATTGATCGACGACCTTGTCACTTGCAGCGTGGACGAGCCGTACCGAATGTTTACCAGCCGGGCCGAGTACCGGTTGTTGCTGCGGCACGACAACGCCGATCGCCGCCTGACACCGATGGCCCATCAAGCCGGTTTGGTCGACGACGTTCGTTTGTCGAGATTACAATACAAGCTGTCTGGTATTGGAAAAATATTGCAGATTCTGGCAAGCAACCACACTGCCAGCGGCAGCCTGGAAAAAGTTTTGCGTCGTCCGGAAGTCGACTGGGCCGAATTGGTTCAATTGCATCCAGCGCTGGAGGCGTTCGATGTGGAAACGGCCGAGCAAGTGGCGAATGATGTGAAATATGCCGGCTACGTGACGCGGCAACAGTCGGTGATCGACCGGCAAAAACGATTGGCAATGCGTCGCATCCCGGAGGACTTTGACTACAACTTGCTAAAACACTTGCGAGCCGAAGCACGCGAGAAATTTACCCGGTTTCGTCCCGCATCGCTCGAGCAGGCGTCGCGGATCTCCGGCGTAACCCCCGCCGATGTCGCCCTGCTCATGCTTCACCTGGACGGCAAAGCTGAAATTCGCTCATGACCTGTTCCTGCGTGGTTGGCATAAGCGAGAAAGAGAAATATTGTCCCGTAGACCGGACGCCAATTTTTCGGCAGGGGTAAAGACTGATGTGTCCGAAATACAACGGCACGCGGAAATCCCCGAAAAATGGTTACCTGGTTTGCCGACCAACGGTCAGACGTATAATGCCACCTGACTTTGAACCGGTATAACCGTGTCACGGTCATTTCAAGATCCATCCGTTCAACCAGCAATGAACCCAAAACTTCTGAATATGCCAACTTCGACCCAAACACGCCCGCAAACACTTCAGGATTTGATCAACGATGGTTGGCAATCGCGCACCGTCAAACAGGAAATCCGCGAGAATTTTCTTGTTGCGCTCGCGGCGGGCGGCCCGTTGTACCCGGGAATCGTTGGTTATGACGACACAGTGATTCCCGAGCTGAACATAGCGCTTTTGTCTGGACATGATCTTTTGTTTATGGGTGAAAAAGGCCAAGCCAAGAGCCGGTTAATGCGTTCTCTGGTTCGCTTTCTTGATCCACTGACGCCGTACCTTGATGTGCCGGAATCGCCGTTTCATGAGGATCCATTGAACCCGCTAAGCCGTCGTGCAATTGATCTGGTTCAGGAACGATCGGCTGCTGAAATCGGCATCCGTTGGTGGCGGGCCGAGGATCGTTACGCCGAGCGATTGGCACCGGGGACCAAGTTCGCGGACATTATTGGCGAAATTGATCCGGCAAAACTGGCGGGAGGTTCCAGCATGTCCGCCGAAGAAGCATTGCACTTTGGTTTGATTCCGCGAATGCACCGGGGCATTTTCGCGGTCAACGAATTGCCGGAACTGGATGAACTGGTTCAAGTTGGCTTGTTCAATATTCTTGAAGAGCGCGATGTGCAGATTCGAGGATTTCCCGTCCGATTCGATATCGATGTGTTGATTCTGTTTTCTGCCAACCCGTCGACTTACAACCGAAGCGGCAAGGTGATTCCTCAACTCAAGGACCGGATTGGATCGCTGATTCGTACCCACTACCCGCGCGACCGCGACCTGGAAGTGCAAATCGTTGATCAGGAAGCGGGAATCGATTTGGGCGGCGCGTATTCCGTCGTCGTCCCGTACTTCATGAAAGAGATTTGCCAACAGGTCACGATTCAGGCGCGGCGCAGCAAGTACGTCGATCACCTGTCGGGGGTCAGTGCCCGATTGAGCATCGCCAATTACCGAACGATGATTTCAAGTGCCCGGCATCGGGGTGTCGTATTGGGTGAGAAACCGGCAGTGCCACGGATCAGCGACCTTTCGCACTTATACAGTTCATCACTTGGCAAACTGGAACTCGATTTGATGGGCAGTCACCAGATGAGTGAACGGCAAGTACTGGATGGGATCATCGCCGAAGCCATTGCCGTGGTCTTTGATGAATACGTCACGCAACACGGCCTTGATGAAATCGCCAATGTCTTTTCCAAGGGCGTTCGGATTGAAGTGGGCGATATGGTTCCATCAAGCGATTATGCAAAAATCCTGCAGCGTGTCCCGCAAGTCTGGGACAAGGCATTCGAAGTCAACGCGTCGGATTCCGATGCCGTGCGAGCTTCGTGTGTCGAGTTTGTACTTGCCGGTTTATATGCCAAGGAAAAAATATCGCGCGCACAACGACATGGCGTGACGACCTACGAGGTTTAGTCCCATGCAGAACAAGGACAATCAGCATTTGGATGACGCCGCCCCGCTGCGCCGGTCGGGTGTCGTTCACACCTACCAGAAATACGACCCTCAACAGTTTCCGGGCCCCACGCAACCTGCGCCGGACCTGATTTCCCCGGCGATGAACTCGTTACTGGCCAACGGCACGATGCGCGAGCTGACGGAAGAAGAACTGGCTCGGGCGGTGAAGTTGACGCCGGAGCAGTTTCGCCAGCTTGGTCCGGGGCTGGATCAGATCAAGGCGATGCTGGAGGACCACCGCCGCAAGATCCTGGAAAAATACGAAACGGATTCGGTACAAAAACGGGCCGAGGAAGTATTTCATACCGCAGCAAAGCGATTGCAACCACCGGTGCATCTGTCCGCAACGTATTCACGGGCCGTACGGGAAGAACAACTGTATGACCTTGAGCGAGTCTGGTATTCCGCCGATGGACCGTCAACGGAATTCGCCCGTCGATTGCCGGGAGTCATGCAACACCTTGCCAACAAGTACCAGATCGACGAGTTGGCATCGCGATATTATTTCACCGGTCGAGATCCGCTGACGATCGAGGAAGCGCTGGCGATCAAGGAAAAACTTGACAAGATCGAGGAATTGCTGGAACAATTGGAGAAAGCCCGGGAGACCGCGCAAATCGCCATTCTCGACCTCGATGAACTTGGTGAGTTCATTCCCGAACAACACTTGCAGCCGCTTGAGGAAATCAAGCGGACCATCGAGAACTACGTTCGGGAAATGGCAGAACGGCAGGGACTCGAGTTCGACGGCAAACAGTTTCAGTTAACTCCGCAAGCCTATCGGGTTTTTCAAAACAAATTGCTGGCAAGGATCTTTGGTCAGCTCAAGGAATCGCGGACCGGCCGGCACGATGACAATGTAATGGGTGAAGGGGCGGTTGAGCTTCAACAGACCAAACCGTATGAGTTCGGCGATTCGATTACCCAAATGGACATTCCCCAATCGATGATTAACGCCATGATTCGACAGGGCAATCAGGGACCGCTGCGTTTGCGCGGAGATGACATCGAGGTTCACCGAACAAGAAATACGCCGCGCTGTGCAACTGCAGTGATCATGGATATGAGTGGCTCGATGCGGTACGACGGCCAGTACATTAACGTCAAAAAGATGGCGTTAGCCCTGGACGGACTGATCCGGTCAGAGTATCCCGGTGACGTTTTGAACTTCATCGAAATGTATTCGTTTGGACGCGTTCGGCGCAGCCATGAAATCGCCACGTTAATGCCCCGTCCTGTGACTCTGTACGAACCGATCGTCCGGATTTCTGTTGACATGAGTCGGGAGGATATCAGCGAGCACATGGTGCATCAGCACTTTACCAACATGCAGCATTCAATGCGTTTGGCCCGACAGCAACTGGCCACGGCACCAACCTCCAACAAGCAGATATTCATTATCACGGACGGCTTGCCAACAGCCCATTTTGAAGAGTCGACGTTGTATTTGATTTATCCACCCCACGCGGTGACGGAGATGGCGACGCTGCGCGAAGCAGCGTTGTGCCAGCGCGAAGGAATCACGATCAATATGTTTCTGATCCCAAGCTTCAACCAAACGCAAGCCGATATTCAATTCGCGTACAAGATCGCCGAGTCCACCAGGGGGCGGGTAATATTTACGTCGGGCAACGACCTCGATCGCTTTGTAATCTGGGACTACATGCAGCGCAAACGCGAAGTGATCGGATAATACCGAAACCTGACTCGTCCTTGCGTTAAATCGTCAGGTTCGGTGCGAGCACGAAAAAGTTTCGGAATCCAGGCGCCAGGTGCAGGTAGATGATAAATGCCCCCATCAATCTTCTTGATTCGGAGGGGAAACCGCCAAGATGCCAAGGTCGCCAAGGGATTCAGTGCGCACGATCCGTTTAACACCTTCCTTGAGCAATGGCACGTTAAAGTTGATGAGCAGGCCAAGCGGTAGCCCCAAAATCTTTAGGTAGGAAATCACCTGGGCCGTTTGAATAGGCACCAACGACTCGACTGCCTTGAGTTCCACGAGGAGTTCGCCGCCCACTAACAAGTCTAATCGTCCCTCGCCAACCGGATGTCCCTTGTAATTTCACCGCTTGAGCCAGTTCATCTATTCTCTTACTCGGCTCGTTTCTCATCTCTCATATACCTTGGCGTTCCTGGCATCTTGGCGGTTTCCATCATCGAGATCAAAAGGCGTTTGTTGACCGGGCTTCATCGGTACATGGGGCAAGTTCTCGATTTTCAGTTTGTCGTCGTCCTGCCCCCATTGCCTAAAACCCTTGGACAGCAAATAGACGTTTTGGGAAATGCGCCCTAAAACGACACTCGCGACAATTCCTGTTCGCCGCCTGTCAACCGGATTTTTTGCCAATGGTAAGCCCGGTTGCCGATCAGGTTTTCGACTGGGAAAAAATAGTCGCCGAGATCGGCGCGGATTTGTTTTTCAATTTCAGGTTTGTCAACCCGTTGATGGCGCGACAAAACCAGTAGCCAGTAACTCCCTGATCGAAGTCGTGTCTGGAATCCTCCAATTCGATCGACTCGCACGACCGCACCTCCCAGGTCGCGGATCGCTTCAATGGCAGGATTGTCGAGTGGGACAAACTGTTCGGGAACCAAACTGTCCGGTTCAGGTCGGGGATCAGGATAATTACCGACGGGCAGCAAAAGAACCACGGCCCCCGTGTCGACTTCCGCATTGCCGTTCTTGCGAAACGCGACCGAACCACGTACGACGGTCTCGGAATCATTAAGCGAACCGACTGGAGGTTGGCCAGTGTTGTTCCCCACCGCGAGTCCAAAAACGAAAAAGCTGGTGGCAACAATCCCGAGCAATGCGGCTTGCGTGTATACGATCCATCGAGCGATCGGGATGGTCTCTGTGAATTTCGAATTAATTGGGGGTGTGTCCGGGCTTTTGCCGCTTTGAAGTTCCGTTAGGCTGTCGACTTCGGTATTTTCCGGCTCTTCGTCAAACGGATCGCTACGAAAATCAGGCAAAGAGTCTGCAAAGCCACTCGCACTTGTCGCAACCAGAGTCTCGATGGAAATCTCAGGGACATGAATCCTTTGTTTACAATTCGGGCAACGCCCCCGCTGTCCGGCATAACGACGACTGACGGTCAACCGGGACTTGCAAATTTCACAAACGAATCGAACGGGCATGGTAGCGGGCGGAATGGCAAAATGGTTACAGGACTTGAACAATTGTGGATCGAAGCGCTCGACAAGTCAAAACCTGATTGGCGGAAAAAAAGTTGTGCCAATCGATACATTTGCGCAGTCCGGGCCGATAAAGTTCACTAAAATAGGATTGTGATCGCCGCAAGTACGGGATCGCATGAGCAGGGGACACGATTTGCGGAACAGATAAATGTATTGCAACAACCAATCGGAAGATCCGAATCGACCATTGTTTGAAACAGGATTTCGAACTGGTCCGTTTGCCGTTATCACGTCGGTAATTCTCATTTTTGGCGGAATGGGGCAAAGGCTTGATGCGCAACTTGGTCAAAACCAGCTGGAGGCTGTTGAACTTGGCAATGGAATGCGAATCATTGGACGGATCGGCAGCCTCAAGGAAATGGGTGCGACAAATGTCAGCGTCAGCAGTCAGTCTACAAGCTACGGGATTGTTCTTGTCGAGGACGAATTGCGGGACACATTCTTTTCCCGATTTAATGTGGCCAACATTTCTCCATTCGATCGTCAGGAAACGAAATTTGAAATTTGGCAACATGTTCACGAGGGGGATGCCAACAATACGGCAGTCGGCGAAATCATGGGGATTGGAGCATTTGACAAATTCGGCCGCCGAACGATCACCACGATGACAAGCCGAGGCCCGGAAACGGTCTTGCAGGGGATCACCGAAATTTCGCCCCGTTATGTGCGGCTCGAAGGACTTGTCAATCAGGGCGAAGGCCGGGAGGAACAATGGGACATGCGAATAGCACTGAACTCGGTTCCCGTTCAGGTATTGGAGGACGTCTTGCATTTGCAAATCAAGGATCGGGACAACGCCAATGAACGAATGCGACTGGTTGATTTCTTTGCCCAGGCCCAAAAGTTCAGTCATGCCGAACGCGAGTTGATGGCTATTCGACGGGACTTTCCCGGTCTGCGACAGGAATTGGAAAAGCGGAGTGAATTATTAAGTGGTCAAGTCGCTCGCCAGATGCTGGATGAGGCGAGGCTGCGAGCCGACGCCGGTCAGACCGGGATCGCGGGACAGTTGATTGCACCGTTGTTGTCGCGTACCGATTTGTCCGGTGCCGTACTTGCCGATGTCTTCCAGACAAGAGACGAACTGCTTGCCGAAGTCGCCGGCGTTGACACGGCCAGACAGCAGGTGATCGACGTGGCAACACGGGCCTTTGCCGGCAACGAAATCGCTGGTGATATACGAGTGGTGTTCGAAACAGTGGTTGACGAGATCAAGGGAACGCTGCGAAGCACCAATCTCGATCGGCTGGCAACGTTTGCCCGGCTTGCTGATGATCCGCAACAAACCGACAGCCAAAAACTTTCATTGGCAATCACGGGATGGATCGTTGGCGCAGGGAATGCCAACGATAATCCGGGTGTCGCACAGTCTCTGGTGCAGGCTCGAACACTCGTGGCGGAATACTTGCAAACAACGCGTTCAGATCGGCGAACGGAAATTCTGGCGGAGCTGGAAACGCAGGAAAGCGGAGCAGTCAAATACATTGACTTGATACTAAAACACATCTTGCCACCCCTGGCGCCAAGTCTCAGCGAAACGACAAGCGACAAGCCGATGGAAATTAACATCGAGTTCGGTTCGCCCCCCATGAAGGCCAGTTACCTGATCCAGTTGCCTCCCGAATACGATCCTTGGCGGAACTACCCCTGTATCGTGACACTGGGAGCCTCAACCGATTCACAAACGACCCCGGAATCGCAAATCGATTGGTGGTGCGGCCCGATGCTTGAACGTTTCGGAATTCGAAATGGGCATGCGTCGCGTCACGGCTACATTGTTATCGCACCTCGCTGGACCCGGCCGAGTCAGCTTTCGTATGAGTATTCCCAAAAGGAGCAGGCGATTGTTCTCAAATCGTTGCGCGACGCGATGCGACGATTCTCCATCGATCCCGATCGGGTTTTTCTAACGGGGCACTTCGATGGAGGGACTGCGGCGTGGGACATCGGACAATCGCATCCGGAACATTGGGCCGGTGTCATTCCGATTTCGGCACGGGCTGGCAAATACATCAATCACACTTTCGAAAATGGGAAATTGCACAGCTCCTGGTATTTTATCAATGGTGGCCGGGACTTTATTTCACGAGACTTGAACGCCAACGTGTGGAACAAGCGTATGCTGACAAGGGAGTATCAAACAATCATCGTGTTGATTCGCGGACGGGGGGCTGAAAAATTCGGTGACGAGTTGCCCAATCTGTTTCAATGGATGTCTGTTTTAAGACGTCAGCCAGCAATCGAAACGTTTGAATGCTCGACACTTCGGCCATGGAACAACAATTTCTGGTGGCTGGAACTGGACCTGAACGACAATCCCAAGATGGTTGCGCCCGAGGTCAATTGGGACGTGGCAACCAAAGATGACTGGTCCGTTTCCGGCGAACGGAAAATCGAGCAAAACACGCTCAAGGTGCGCGGAATTCGCAGCAACACTGCGGCAGCCGTCTGGATGTCACCGGAAATCGTGGACTTTGCCAAAGACATCAAAATCGAAAACGTCGGCAGAAACTTCAGTGGTGAAGTCAAACCAAGTCGCCGGATTATCCTGGAGGACGCTCGAACACGTGGCGACCGCCAGCATGCATGGTGGGCCAGGGTCCGGTACGTCAACAGCAACTGGACCGTTGACGAATGACTCTGGATTATTCGTTGGACAACTTGTTGTTTTTTGGTTCAACATCGTCGACTGGAGCGGGTTCGACCGTTGCGGCAGTCGTGGAATCATCCTTGGCCAGCACGCAACCCGTTATCAACCAGCCTTCGTTGGTCGTGTGAAGGACCAAGCCGGTCGGGCCAAAATACTTTGCGACTTTCCCGTCAAAATCTTCGGGCATTTTCGAACCATCGATTTCCTGCTTCCGGATCGTGTCCGGGTCGGTATTTTCGTCATCGTAAGCCCGATTGATAAGCTGAGCCAACAGCGTTTTGGACTGACCCATCCGTCCGGTGCGCATCATTTCGTAATTGGGTCGGATGGACAAATCCATCCGTCCGAACTGACGGAAACTTGGAGCTGCATCACCGGCCAGTTCAACGAGTGCCGCTTCGATTCGTTGATAGTCTTCGGCAGTTGCCAGGAGCTTTCCTGGTTCGTCGGCCATCTCGGACAGAATCGACTTCATTTGATCGACGTTGTTTCCAATGAGCAAAATACCGTCCTTGATTGCGATGACCCGCTTCTCAAACAACGGTTTGGCTTTTCTGAATCCCTCGTCATCATCTTCCTCGGAAAACTCGCTGTCCAGGTCGAACGGATCGCCTTCGATTTCAAGTCCTGTACCATTGTTTTCCTCTGATGTGTCGATAACCATGATATCGATTCCCTCATGGGGAACGACTACCGCCTTGTTTTTCACAAAGCGAAAAACGGATTCGGTGACAAAATCGACCTCATCCAGGATTCGGATGCCAAAGACGATTCGTTCGCTGTCGTCGTCAATGGGAACACCGGTCACTGAAACAACGGTTAACCTGTTTTCGAGCAGGTCGGCAACCCTTCGCAAGTCGACTTGTGGTCCGTTCGGATCATTCTTGAATCCTTCCAATGTCCGAAGCCATGATCCGGGCGTTCCGGCAAGCGAATCAGCGACGTAGCCGATGTTTTCCAGTGCATTGCGCAAATTCCACGTCAATGTTAAATAACTCGCCGACTCGGAAGGGACCCAGGAAGGTGGAGCCAGGGTGTTTTCCTCATGGTTTTGAAAGTCAAGTATTTGTGCACCCCGTGTCAAAGGCGCGTCTTCTGAATGAGGTGCGTAGATAAACGTCTTGTGAACAACTTCATGCTTGCCGGTTGCAAAGCTGGCGCTACCACCCGCTCCTTTAATTGCCGAAAATCCTTCTTCATCGAGGATGTTAATATAGTCGTTCCGCAAGCTCTTTCCGCCATTTTTTGCGTCGGCAACGGATTGAGCCAGTTTCATATACCCGAGCGGTTCAATGAACCATCTCACGTGTGCCGGTCCATTGTTTTCACCGGGTTGTGTTTGTTTTTCGATTTCCTGAAAAACCGGATTATCAGCCAGATGCGTTGGCGCATTGGCGTTACCGGTCAATTCGGCAACGATATCCCGAAAGACCGCTTCGTTATCGCACGCCATCAGCCACCGGCCAATGATTCCCTGGAACGCAAACTGTCGTGCACGTAGTCCAACCGGTTGAGCCAACGTCCATTTTGTGGCTTCCACTTCGCCAATTTTCATTGATTCAGAAGTTGCGCCGCGAACTTCCATTTCGTCGGCGATGCGAGCCAAAAGCGCTTGCGCTTCAGCCTGGGAATCAAGAACATCAACCAACAAAACGATGGCATGATCGAGGGTGGCATCTTCGACACCCGCGACAGGTGGGCGCAGTACGCCGGCAAGGCAGACTTCGCCGGACTTTACCGCTTCAATGTCGGCCAACTTGATACCGAATTGAATGTTTTGCTGATCGAGGAATCCCCGGAACTGACGGACGAGGTCATCCACAAATGGCTTGACTTCGGGATCCTGAGTCATAAGCCCGAACTGGGTTTTTTCGAGGGCTCCCCGCAACAATTCAATATCGGGGACGGAAACCCAGGCTTTGGTATTTTCCGGTAACAGGTGTTCACTGTTAATGTCGTCCTGGCAGAATGCCAAGCCGGGCATCATACAGATCAAGGCGACAGCGAAGCCCTGGCAAGCCATACGAAACTTTGAGTTCTTTTGCGATACACGCGCAATCGGGCCAATTGAAAAAGTCATCAAAAAAGCATTCTCCCTTCGCAAAGCCATTTTCCAACATGGGGACGGCTTTCGATTTGTGCAACCGACCTTTTGAATTTAGACATCGACCAGCAGCGTTCGTAAACGCAACACATTTTCAATGCTGGACACATTCATCAAAAGTAACTTTCCACTTCAACGTAATCTCGCGATTTTAGCGAATTGCCGGGGTCGGAGTAAAGCTTGTCAAATTTTTTTGGGAAGTCTGCCAGAAATACTTGACAATTTTGGCCAGAAACGACTTTTAATCACTGGTTTTTGAATGAATTAAAGTCTTTTCGACAGATTCCACAAGGATATCGAAATGCGATTGATTGTCTCAATCCCGGTGCTACAGGTTGGGAAACCCGGATTCGCAATCAGCGAAACTACCCGGAAGCACGGCAGGTGTTCGATGTTGATTTACTGAAACAATTGCATGGCAACCTGTCGAAACAGGACGTTTATTGCTACCTTCAAGATCTGGAATCAATATACCTCGTTTGCAAAATCGATCTGGGACCCATGGACAAATTGACTTATGAAAATCCGCTGATCTCGCGGTATGCTTCGCGGCAAATGGCGGAATTGTTCGGCGACCAGAAGAAATTCAGTACCTGGAGGCGGTTGTGGCTGGCCCTGGCCGAATCCGAAAAAGAGCTGGGGCTTGCCATCACTGACCAGCAGTTGCAGGAATTGCGGGGTGCCCTCGATGACATTGATTGGGAATTGGCCGCCCGCTACGAAAGTCAATTGCGGCACGACGTTATGGCCCACGTGCATACACTGGGTGACACGTGTCCAACCGCCCGCCCGATAATTCACTGGGGAGCGACCAGTTGCTTTGTTACCGATAACGCTGATTTAATAATCCTTCGCGAGGGAATGAATCTGATCGCGACTCGACTGGCATCGGTGATTGTCAAGTTGGGTGGATTCGCCACACAGTACCGGGCGCTGCCTTGCCTGGCGTTTACACATTTGCAGCCAGCCCAACCGACCACGGTTGGAAAGCGCGCAACGCTGTGGGCTTACGATCTGGTACTGGACCTCGAAGATCTCGAAACGCGTATTCGCCGTTTGCGAGCTCGCGGTGTCACGGGAACGACAGGTACGCAAGCGAGTTTTCTGGAGTTGTTCCATGGTGACCACGCCAAAGTTGAGCGGCTCAACCAACTGGTTGCACAAAAAGCCGGCTTTGACGAAACCTATGAAGTTACCGGGCAAACATATTCGCGAAAAATCGATGTGCAAATCGTCGACACGCTTTCCGGAATCGCGCAAACTGCACACAAAATCGCTACCGATCTGCGACTGTTGGCAAACCACAAGGAAGTCGAAGAGCCGTTCGAAGCCAAACAAATCGGTTCATCGGCAATGCCTTACAAGCGGAATCCAATGCGATGCGAGCGCGTGTGTGCCCTTGCCCGCTTTGTCATGAGCTTGCAAAGCAGTCCCGTCAATACGCTGGCGACCCAGTGGATGGAGCGGACGCTTGACGATAGTGCCAACCGGCGACTCGTCCTGCCACAGGCGTTTCTGGCAATCGATGCGATTTTGATATTGCTTGAAAATGTGACGGGCGGACTGGTTGTGAACGAACGAGTCATTCAACGAAACCTCAACGAGGAACTTCCGTTCATGGCGTCGGAAAACATCATGATGGCGGCGGTTAAGGCTGGTGGCGATCGTCAGGTGCTTCACGAAAAAATTCGGCAACACAGTATCGAAGCCGGGCAGGTTGTGAAACAACTTGGTAAGCCCAACGATTTGCTTCAGCGGCTGGCCGGCGATTCGGATTTCGCCGCCGTCAATTTTAGCGAAGTGCTAGACGCCTCCCATTACATCGGCCGCGCGCCGCAGCAAGTTGACAGCTTTTGCAGTCGTGTAATCAAGCCGATCGCCGAGCGGTTTTCAGGTCAGAATCCGGCACCAGTGGAATTACATGTTTGATCCTGGTGCGAATTGCAGAAAATGAAATCGTTGAACAGCAATGACTCTGCGACGTCCCGCATTCAGTGGTATCAGGTGCGCATTGATGCAGCGGAACGCTCAATTGAAGGGCAAGTGCACCGCTGGAAACAGCTTTCCCTGGTTCGGGGAACGCTTTTCCTGATTTCGTTGGCGCTTCTGATTTGTGGATCCGTGGATGCCTGGCGGTCGCAAACCTTGTTGTTCATAGCCTGCGGCGTAGTTTTTTTCATATTCCTTGTGGTTGCGTTTGTTCATGAAGGAATTGAAACAAACCTGGATGACAAACGCGTCTGGTTGCGATTGAATCGGCGTTCTCTGGCCCGTTTGCAACGCGACTGGTCCAAACTACCGGTCATTGATGTTGGAATTCCGGCTGAACATTCGGCGTTTGCCAACGACCTGGACCTGTTCGGTTCCGCTTCCTTGTTCCAACTAATTGGCGGTGTTGGAACGCCTATGGGAATTCAATTGTTCAAGCACTGGATTCTGAGCGTTCCGGACTTGCAGGAAGTCGCCCAGCGACAATCCGCTGTCGGTGAACTCAGGACGGCCGACGATTTTCGCGATCGATTGCGATTCCTTTGCCATCGACTGGCAGGCAGCGACGACGGACCGATGCGATTGCGAGAGTGGTCCGAAAGTCCCCGGGAATTCGATCGAGCCCGGATATTGATCTGGATAGCCCGGGCCCTGGCACTGGCGATGATCGTCGCGCTGGGGCTGGTAATAACCGGACTCGTCGCAATGCCGTTTGGAGGCCCCGTTATCCTGAGCCTGTTTACTGTGAACTTTTTTATGACGGTGGTTTTCGCCGGTCGAATACATACACAGTTCAATCAAGTCTCCCGGCAACATGGCGAGATACGACATTATGAATCGGCGTTCCGGCACCTGGTTTCACATCCGGTATCGAGCCAACGACTCAAGGAGCTCAATGCGCAACTGCAATCGGATGATTGTGATGTATTGGCGCTTACGAAAAGCCTGGGCCGCATTGCCGGGTGCGCGAACTTGCGACGACATGGATTGTTTTTTGTCGGCTGGTTGGTCTTGCAATTCGGATTCCTGTGGGATTTCCATATTGTCGAATTGTTGCAAGGCTGGAAGGCCCGGAATGGCCGTCGCGTCGGTCGATGGTTCGATGCATTGGGGCAATGGGAAGTGCTGGCGGCATTGGCCCAGTTTGCCCGCGATCACCAGTCGTGGTGCGTTCCCGAATTTGTTCGGCAGGCTCACAATGAACGCATGATCGAATTTCAGGGAATTGGTCATCCGCTGCTGCCGGCAACGCAGTGTGTCGCCAACGATGCGATCGTCGGTCCGGCAGGTAAAGTCCTGCTGGTGACCGGATCGAACATGTCCGGAAAAAGCACGTTGCTCCGCGCGATTGGCTCCAATACGATTCTGGCGCAACTCGGCGCTCCCGTTTGTGCTACGAGTATGACGTTGTCGCCAATGCGAATCGAAACAAGCATGCGTATCGAGGATTCGCTGGCCGATGGCGTTTCGTTTTTTATGGCAGAACTCAAGCGATTGAAGCAAATCGTCGATGTGGCCCGTCAATACGAAAACCGCGATGATTGTTGTGTATTGTTCTTGCTCGACGAAATCCTGCAAGGAACCAATTCCCGTGAAAGACGTATCGCCGTGACCCGCGTCGTCAGCCATTTGATTCGGCATGGAGCGATTGGCTGTGTCTCAACGCACGATCTGGAACTGGGAAGCGCACCCGAATTGAAGGACGCTTGCCGACCCATTCACTTTCGCGAATCGTTCGAGACGATTGATGGGCAAAAAAAGATGACGTTCGACTACGTTGCTCGCGGTGGAATCGCGACGACAACGAATGCACTGGAACTTCTCAAACTGGTTGGGCTCGACGAAACGTAACGGATTATTTCCATTCCCGCTGTTTTATCTCAAAAAGTTCCAGGCAGTTGTCGACCGGGTCGAGTTCGCGCAATCCTGACGGGATTGGGATGAGAGGCGCGGTTCCCGCCTGCTCCGACCAGAATCCAATGCCAACGGAAAAACCGCGAATCAGCTTTTGATTTGGAAGCCATATTTCGTCCAGCACCGGCTCCTTCCGCGCTGTGCCTCGTACACCCCGGAACGAATTCAACGGGAGCTTGGCAACAATCTCACCTTCGATATTGGTGACATGCAGAAATCGCGATCTCGATTGCTTTGGATCGAGTTGCCAAACCAGCCGAATCCGCCGCCCCCCTGTCGTTCGCTCGATCTCCGCGCCCAGCAAGGTCGCTTCATTTTCAAAACCGATATTTTGAAACCGCTCCAGGGAATTCCCGATCACTTGTGCAATTGTTTTCCTCTGGTTGTCAAATTGCGGCAATGCAAACAGCAAACCGATTGACAGGAGGAGACCTGCCAATTGCATAAATCCGAATCGCGTATTTACGACCGAACCCAGGCCGGCAAATATTCGCAGTCCTGCCGATCGAAATCCTTCGTTCCTGATCGCCAGAATCGCTGTCTTGCAAGGCATTTCGACTAACCGGAACAACAACGCCGAAGCGAAAAGCGATATAGAAAACGCGACGACAACAAACAGCCAGCCGTGCAATGAAAAATGTTGCATCGACCGGATAATCGTTTGATGTACCAGATAAAACGCGTAGCTGATTTCGCCCAGCCACATGAAAAATGTTGAACCAAAAACCATGGACATCAACCCGCGGCACCGTGCGAAGACCACGATAGTGAACGCAAAAACGAACATTCCGGAAACGACCCGTAACCACGGCGCAAACACAGGGCCTGCCAGGCCCGCCAGCTTGATCGAAATGTTCGACTTGATCATCAGAAAAAACATCCCGGCGACGATCGCAACAGCTAATATTTCCAGCATTGAATCACGGAAGAATCGAGTCGGTGCGACAGGCATTGCGACTGGCTGTTGTGTTGGCAATACAAACTTTCGGCAAACGACAATTCCCAAAACAAATTCCGGAAGTCGCAGCAGGGGGTGGCAGATTGCCATCGCGTCCAGATGCAACCGCGAATCAGTTTGGGTCGCGTCAAAGTAATGATTTGCGATCGCCAGAATCGCCAGGGCCACGCCGAGCGTTATCGGAAACACCCAGCGGTCAAAGCGTCGCGGGGCCAGCAACAGCACGGGAAAAGCCAGGTAGAAAAACGCTTCCGTGGAAATGCTCCACGAAACCGAATTGAAACCGTACATCCAGTCGCGAATCGGAATCCACGAATGCAGCAGCGTTAACTGTGCGATAAAACTCGCTGGACCATCCGCCGTGGTGCCCCCATCCCATCGAATGCGTGACGTAAGGATCAATGCCAACGCGAGACAGACCAGGTGCAGCGGCCAAATCCGGGCAAAACGCGTCAGGTAAAAACGGCGAAGTCCGACTTCACGCAAACGGTCATGGTATACGTAAGTCAGGATAAAACCGGAAAGCACGAAAAAGAAGCTGACTGCCGGTCCGCCAAACAGCCACAACGTCGCCCCATCGAACAGGTGTTCGCGAACGTGCGAAAGGAACACAGCAAGCGCCGCGATGAATCGCAGTCCGGTGAGATTACCAAGCTGTCCTGTTTTATCCCGCAAGTCGCTCACGCTTTATTCGTCGACCCGATCAATGCTGCGAACTGTTCCCGTTTTTTCCGGATGGCAAGGGTGAGTTGCCTTCCAGTCCCATCAAATGCCGCAATCGAAACCGAAGTAGCGGATTTCCCTTGGCCAGTCGCCCAACGCCCAGCACCTGCGCCGGTTTAGACTTGATTTCCATCAGCCGGTTCCAGAACATCGAGATCAGGCTCTTCATTGTTCGCTGCCCATCAAGATTCAAATGGCTGACGATCGAGCTGCCTTGTGCAAACAGTTTTTCAATTCGTGAAACTTGCAAACGCACCGCTTGTAGCATTGCCGGATCGGGCGACATCGGGTTATGCCGTGCCAGGTCAACTTTAAGTTCTTCCAAGTCGCTGGCCGGCATAAAAAAAGCCAGTGTTTGAACTTCGCGCCCGACATGGTCCAGCAACCAGGTCAACCAGATCGCTTGTCCGCACGCAATTGCAGGTTGCTCGTAATGTTGATGATGGATGCCAAAGACCTGTGCCGCCGCCAGCATCGTTCCGCTTCCCATCCGGTAACCAAACTGCAACCATTCATCGAACGAGTGGAATCGGTCAAGCCGCAAACAGTAATCGGCTGCCGAAACAATATCGTGCAAATACTGTTGAGGGATTTCGAATCGACGCATCGTGTCGAGCAAAGCCGGAAACTGATCCGTCGATTCTTCGTCCATAAAGTTATTCCGCAGGTCCTCACGCATGTCGTCCAGCATTTCCAGTCTGGCGACCCGGCCAATATGGATATCGCAAAGTTGTGCTGTCCGGGCACCCAGTGCCAGGATCGCGTGCAAGTGCCGCTGATCGTTGCGCGCAAGGTTTGATATTGCCCATTTGTATTTACCTAGCGCCGGCAAGGCCCATTGTCGGGCAATTCGGTAACTTTGCTCCAGCGTGACAGGGGGCAATGTTCGTTTGGGATTCTCGGCGGCGCTCATGGAAAGGTCCATCACGGTTTTTCGATGGGATTCGACGGTCCCAGTTTACCATGTTCCGGAACCTGGGCGAACAGGTTTCAAATGCATGTTTCCTCGCCTGCCCGCTGCGGATTGAGTACGATGGTTTATTCGACGACACAACGACGACCGGGAACTACAACCGGGAAGTCAATGGATAAACAGTTGTTGCCGGGGGAGTATCGGCTATGTCAGTGGATTCCTGGATTTCAATGTGGCGCGGCGGATTCGCTGTTTGCTTTTTTGGTGCATCGCAGTTTTTGGTTTGTTGCATCCTCGCCATGATTCTTTACCCGGGCGGGAATTTTGCCGATCGCCATTCCAAAGGCTATTCTCCCACCAGGAACTTTGTCAGCGATCTCGGACGAACCGTTTCCGTATCGGGGCAACCCAATCCGGTGTCCAGCCGAATTTTCAATGTATCGCTGCTGGTGTTTGCGACTAGCCTCGCCCCGTTTTACTTTTTCATGCCAATGCAGGCATGGGACAAAACAACGCCACTTGTTTTCGCCGCCTTGATCGGAGGTTTGGCATCGATTGCCCTGATGATCGCCGCGATGCATCCGACGGACCTGTATCCGTCGCAGCATTATCTTGCCCTGTTCGCGTGGGTGTTTTGCTTGTTCTTGTCGACCAGCATTCACGGATTCAGTTTGTTGACCAGTCGGGAAAACGTCCGGCTTGTCATGCCGCTCGTAAGCCTTGCCGTAGCGATGTTAGCGATTGGATATTGCATATCGGCGACCGAGACCGCTTACGCATTCGTGTTTTTTAAACCCGACGTGCCATTGCAGTCGGCAGTTTTGGAAAAGCTGGTTTTTATTAGTGCCATGATCTGGCTGTTTGCGTTCAGCCTCCGCATGTTGCTCTTTACGGACTTTAGCGAATACCGAATGAAACAACGTGACATCGACGCCGAAGAGTATCTCGGTCAGATCGGCGCAAGGCGCTCGGTTGATTAACCGGGCGAGCAATATGTCGTTTAAATTTTTCAAGTAACTTCTGCTGTTTGTACCAGGATTCGGCAGTCACCAGCCGTAGACCCATATGCAATAAGCAAGGAAACCGTCGGCTGGGGGCCAGATTGACCGGAAAACGTCGGATGAAAAAAACAAAGCCGCGGATGGGGCGACACAAACGGTTGAACCACGTTCGAATCAAAATCATTACCAATCCTGTGCCGACCCTGTCGGGCCTTTTGACATTCACTCTCACAAATACCGGGCCCTTACGAGCCCGGCTGGGGCTATGCCGACCCTTCGGGTCTGTGTGTTGGGTTGGCATCAAAGGTTCAACTTTGTTGGATCGTTACAATGGACGAAATGACCGAACATCAGCATCGAAAAAAGGTTAAACACTTTCATGAGCCGGGGGACTCTCATGAATTGACGTTTTCGTTTTTAAAGGAGATCAAGCAGATTCTCATCGAGTCGAAAAGTGAATTGTTGGAGCGGTTGACGGTTCGACTACATCCACAACAACCCGGTGATACGTGGGTTGTGTGAAAAAGCTGTGGATTGGATTTGGTCGAGTGCCCGATTCTATTTGCTTGATCCAGCCAAACGACAATTTTCAAGATTGCCTCACATTCATGGACTCCCTGAAGGAGCTTTCGATCAGGGACAACCAAATTGACCGAAGACAATTCTGCGTCCAGTTACGAAAGACACTGGCATAGCCAGTGCCACCCTGCCGCCCAGTCGAACAATATCAAGTTTTAGACAACGGCAAGCCCCTGACTTCGGAAACAGTTACATCAGTCCGACGACGTCGGTGACGTCGATGACGCCAAGGGGATTGCCATGTTGATCGATGACCGGCAGCTCGCTGATACTATGAATCGAAAGCATCTCGACAGCGATCGTCGTGGCGTTACCGGATAAGACAGTCTTTGGAGAGTGGGTCATGACGTTGGCGATCGGTTGGTCGAACACGTGATCCTCCTGTCGCTCGAGCAAACGTGCAAGATCGCTGTCGGTAAAGATTCCACTCAGCCGACCCTGGCCGTCGATAAGCAGAATTGCTCCACTTCTTCGCTGCGGACCGCGCAACCGGATGTAGATCGAGCGAATCGTTTCGCTGTCGCCAGCGACGCGACATTGATCCAGCGGTCGCATCAAGTCGTCGACCAGGGAAAGCCTTTTGCCAAGACTTCCGCCCGGATGATGTTGGGCGAAATCGATGGGTCGAAAGCCCTTTTGTTTGCTGACCACCAGTGCCAGGGCATCGCCAAGTGCCAACATCAGTGTTGTGCTTGTGGACGGAGCAAGTCCTAACGGGCACGCTTCGGCAAAACGGCCATAAGCCAACACAATTGCCGACGCGCGAGCCAGCGAGTTTTTTTCCGTGGCAACAATCGAGACCAGGGGAATGTTGGCTTTGGCGAATGTCGGAAGCAAATCGAGGATTTCACCGGTTTCGCCACTGTTGCTGAGCATTAACACGATATCGTTGGGTGCGATGCGGCCGAGGTCTCCGTGAATAGCTTCAGCCGGATGCAAATAGTGACTGCGAGTTCCGGTTGAAGCCATCGTTGCCGAGATTTTTTGGGCGATCCAGCCCGCTTTGCCAATGCCGGAAACGATTACCGCACCGCTGCAGTTACAGATCAGGCTAACAGCTTTATCGAAATCGCCTGGCAAGTTTGTGGCCAGTTTTTCCAATGCCGCCGATTCCTGCATGATGATATCGCGGGCGTGGCGATATTGATCAAACGGTATCGATTGTTCGCTGCAAAGTGCCGTAGACATCAGGCTGCGTCCTCCAGTTGCGATGCGCGAAGTCGCTGATAGACTGAACAGCGATTTATCAGTTCCGAATGCGTGCCGCAATCGACGATGGTACCTTCGCCCATCACAAGAATGCGGTCGGCCAGATCGAGTGTCGACAATCGGTGCGTAATCATGATGGTCGTTCGACCCTGGATAAACCCGGCAAGAGACCGGTGAATCAACAGCTCGCTTTCCGGGTCGATCTGGCTGGTCGCTTCGTCCAGCACCAGAATCGACGGGTTTTTCAGAATGGCGCGAGCCAGCGCAAGGCGTTGCCGCTGCCCGCCGGACAGGTTGCTCCCCTGTTCTCCAATCGAGGACTTGTATCCGTTGGATAACTGCATAACAAACCCGTGGGCATGGGCGCGACGCGCAGCATCGACGACTTCCTGATCGGTTGCTTGCGGTGAACCGTATCGAATATTGTTGGCGATTGATCCGCTGAACAACATCGTTTGCTGGGTAACGTACCCGATGGTCGATCGGAGATCGCCCAATCGAAAATCCCGGATAGAATGATCGCCGATCCGAATCGTTCCCGACTGCGGATCGAAAAACCGCAACAACAAGTTGATCAGCGTACTTTTGCCGCAGCCGTTGGCACCCAGGATGGCCAGCGAACTGCCGTTGGGGATTTCAAGTGAGAAATTGTCGAGCACCAGTCGGGATTGCTCCGGTTCGGTGTCGACGGCTTGTGGGTAGGCGAAGCTGACATTCTCGAAACGGATGCCTGTTTCAATCGGAATTGGTTTTGGCGACGGCGGGTCGACGATTGCCGGTACACGGTCATACAAGGGAAACACCCGGTCGGCCGCAACGATACCTGATTGAATCATATTGAATACGTCGCCCATCTTTCGCAGGGGATCAGCGACGCCAATCAGGAAGGCAAAGAACAGCATAACTTCGCTTGGCGACATTGGAGTTGTACAAAGTCGCATACCCAACAAATGAGTTTCACGATTCAGTACAAGATAAGCGCCAGCTAGCGCTGACATAGCGATCACAAGCACTCCAAGAATTTCGCTGTTGCTGCGAGCCAGCGCACCGAAAAAGCTGATTTTCATGGACTTGCGGTAGACGTCGGTCGCGACTTTTCGGAATTGCTGATGCTCGTGCCCTTGCATGTTGTAGGCGCGGACAATTCGCAAATACAATACCGCTTGAAACAAGCGGTCCAGCAGCAGGGCGGATTCTTCCACGGCACGCTGGTTGGCTCGTTTTGTGACGCGAGCCAGCAAAAGCATGACGAAGCCGGCGACAGGAACAACAACAAGTGAAAACAGCAGTAGCCGCCAGTTAACAAAAGCCGCGCCGGCGACACAGGCAAACATCTTGAGTGGTTCACGTAACGTCTTGCCAAGCAACGTGGTAATGGCGCAGGCAATTGAGCCTGTTTCGCCCCGGATGCGACTGATCAGGTCACCCGTTCCCTTGACACCAAATTCATGCAATTCCATTTGCATCGTGTTGCGAAACAAGTGGTCCTGAATATCGAGGATCGTACGTTGGCCAACCCGTGCCACCAGGTACATGCTGATTCCAAGGAACAGGCATCGAAGAAGCGTGGCAGCGAACAGGATAATGCAAACAACGATCAGTGTCTGAAAGGGATCGTCGGGTGTGTATTTTTGGACCCACGGTTGCAGGTCACGGGTCCACTCGGATTTTTTCTGTTCGGCCGCGATCAAGTCCTGCTTGAGTGCAATTTGTTTTTGCAACGATTCCCGGTCGGCGTCGCCGGCCACAGTCAATTGAGTACGGAATTTGACAATTTCGGTGTTCGAGCGGGCGATCTGTGTTTCAGAGTCGGCGATACGCTGGTCGACCATGTCGTGAAGTGATTTGCCATTGAAGACAATTTCGACAAGCGGCAGGATTCCACCAATATTGGCACCCCACAGGATCGCAACAAGAAACGCACAAATCGTCGATGTGATAATCGACCACTTGTAGCGACAAGCCATCCATAGCGCACGACGCAGGTTTTTCATCGAATCGTCTGTAGCTTCCTTTGCGTTGGTTGCGGCATCCGGTTAACGCGTTGCTTGGACGACGGCATCGACAACGGGTTGGACCGTCCTTCGCCAGCGTCCATGCTTGCGACTCAATCGGCGGATTCATCGGTCGAAAATTCAGACCAGTGGAACGGCCACACGATAGCGAATTTTAGCGGTTTTCGGCAAGATCACTCGTTACGGTTGTTGTTTTGCGGTGTTTGGGAAAATTGAACTGGATGTACGCGCTGGTAACGCAGGTGAAGTGATCGTCCCTTTTGCAATTATCGGAATCCGTGCTGATCAAGCTGCTTTCGCAGCTCCTTTTTCGTTGGATTTGCTGTCTTGACCGATGCCACCTCCAATTTCGACAATTGCATTGCAAACTCGATGCACGTCATCACAACTCATCGCCGGAAAAATCGGTAGAGACAGGATTTCCCTGAACGCCCGCTCGGCATTCGGGCAAACGCTGACAGGATGATCACGCAACAACTCTTGATAAAAGCTGTGTTGATAAACGGGTCGGTAATGAATGTTTGCTTGAACGCCTTTCTCCCGAAGCATCGCCAGTGCCTTATCGCGATCGACTGCCGTCGGACACGATTGCCATCGCACGACGAACAAATGGTGACCGTGCGTCGCGTCGGCATCAATATCGAGCGGCTCGGCCCAAGGTATTTCACCAAGTCGCCTTCGATACAAGTTGGCGATTTCACGACGCTCGGCAGTCCACTGCGGCAGCTTTTCCAGTTGCGACAAACCAAGTGCTGCATGAACGTCGGAAAGTCGAAAGTTGTAACCTAGTGCCTGCATATCATAGGTCAAATTTCCTGCGGCCGCTCGTTGATGGTGGTCGGAGTTGATGCCGTGGTTTCGAAATTGCTGCAAGGCGCCGCTGTGTGCGTCGTTATTGGTGATGACCATTCCGCCTTCACAGGTCGTAATTTGTTTGACAGGGTGAAAACTGCAACAAGTCAGATCGGCCCATCGGGCGACAGGACGACCATACGACTGCCCGCCCAACGCATGACAGGAGTCGGCAATCAATTTCAAATTGTGACGTATGGCAATGTCTCGCAATTGCAGCCAGTCACAAGTTTGGCCGGCATAGTCAACGGCGATGATGGCACGGGTTTTCGAAGTGATTTTTTTTTCGACATCCGCAGGATCAATCAACAACGTTGTTGGGCAAACATCGGCAAAAACCGGAATGGCACCACAATAGACGGCAGCATTGGCGGTGGCTACAAACGTAATCGCCGGAACGATGACTTCATCACCCGGGCCGATTTCCAACGCGCTTACGGCCGCATGCAAGGCAGCCGTACCGTTGCAAAAGGAAACGGCGTGAGTGGCACCGCAAAGTTCGGCAATGGCCGATTCGAATCGCTTTACGGTTGGACCGGTCGTCAAAAAATTGCCGCGCAATACGCGGGACACAGCACGGATATCGCTTTCGTCAATGGATTGCCGGGAGTATGGGAGGACGGGCTGTTGTGAGTTAGTGACATCCGAGGCGCCAATTCGAAGTCGTGACTTCATTTGCGATGTCGCAGAACTCCTGGTAGAGACAGCGGCGTTGGGCGGTGCGGGAAATTGGCAGGGAACGATCGGTTGTGGCAATTCGTTCCTGAATGCTCGCGGATACTCGGCCTTGATCAGTTCACGAAGTTCTTGCGGGTTCAGCCAGCGATCATTGCTGTCGCTTGAATACGAAAATCCATTGCCGCACGGTCGGCCACTTTTCTCGTACCACGGCGTGCTTGTGTCCCAGGTTCGTTGCGATGGCTTGATCACAAAATGGTCATCGAATTCAACAGCCAACCGGGCTTCATCGGCCGGGATCATGCATTCATGAAGTTTTTCGCCAGGTCGAATGCCGACAATTTTTGTTGGGCATTCGGGGGCAACGGCCCGCGCAATATCCATAATTGTCACGCTGGGAATTTTTGGAACGAAGACTTCGCCGCCCGTCATTTTCTGCATGGCATCCAGAACAAACCAGACTCCTTGCTCCAGTGTGATAATGAAACGGGACATGTTCGGATCGGTAATGGGCAAAACACCCGTCGCTCGTTGCTTGAGAAAAAAGGGTACGACCGAGCCATTGCTGTTCAGGACGTTGCCGTACCGGACGACTGAAAAACGCGCTCCATCATGCCCCGCCAGGGAATTGCTGGCAACGAACAGCTTGTCGCTGCAAAGTTTTGTTGCGCCGTACAAATTGATCGGGCTGGCAGCCTTGTCCGTGGAAAGTGCCACAACTTTCCGGACACCGCAATCAATGGCAGCTTGAATGACATTTTGGGCACCGCCGACGTTTGTAGCGATGCACTCTTGCGGATTATACTCGGCCATATCGACGTGCTTCATCGCCGCCGCGTGAATGACAAAATCAACACCGCGAAAAGCTGTCCGCAAACGGGCTTGATCACGCACATCGCCGACGAAGTAACGAACCTGGGGAAAGCGATCGGGTGGAAAGTGGTTTCGTCGCAGATTGACGTGCTTTTGCTCGTCGCGGCTCAGCAGGATCAGCCGTCGTAGTTGCGTTTGTTCGAGCAACACCTGGGCACAGCGCTTGCCAAACGAGCCGGTACCGCCGGTAATCAGTACCGTTTTGTCTTTGAGCCAGAACATCCGTGTTCCTTTAAGTTGCAGTTTTTGAGGCAATGCCACAATTGCGAGCCAAGTAGGCTAACACGCCCCCGGCATTACCTCCAACCCGAGTTTTTTGGGGATATTGAGATATCGAAAAAGCTACCGCAGTTATCCCAAAGGGGACGAGTCAACCCTCGTTGTGCGTAAAGGTTCCCGTTTGTAAACTCTGAAATTCTTCGGATCCATAGTCAGCAATAGCCCAAAACCGGAGTCCACCCGTACTGGACTAGCGCAATCTCGTGAAGGTGAAAAATATGACTGGTGTTTTTCCGGAATATCATAAAAATTGGGAGGATGGAGCGTTGAGTCGCGCATTCGCCATTACCCCAAACGGACTGCGTCAAGCACTTGACGGCCAAATCGTTTCCAATCCTTCCGATCGAAAAGCCATTGCGCGAATCCTCGGCGCGGTAAGCGAATCGCCAATGATTCTGATGGGAGTGCAAGCAGCGGCCAAAAAGCCGGGACGGACCAAGTTTAGCAACATCACCATGGAAAGAGGGTAACGCCGCGATATTGCTGTTAGCTGATCCGGCTGGGGAATCCATTCTGCTGAAATCCGCGGGATGAAGTCCGCTGCAGGGGTCTGACTCCATTTTGCGGAGTCTTCGGAGCAAATTGGTGTCTGACCCCCTCCTCCTCATGCGCTTTACGTCCGGATCGCTTTTTCACGGAGTGAAAAGCCACGTGGCCGTTCACTCCGTGAACGTGCGTTAATTCCCCAGTGCGTGCAAGCGAGTTGAGAAATGATGCGCTTTGAGTCTCGACGTTTTACGCGGCCATTTGCGGTCGGCTCCGCAGCCCGCTTTATCGGTCGGCGGGGCATTCGGCGTTCTGTGCCGGGTCGGCAACAACCCAATCGATCATACCGCACGGCAGTGATTTGTTGTTCGCTTCAGCCTTCGAGACGTCGTCGAAGGGCGCAGCGATTAGAAATACGAGGAGGGGCCGTGCGCAGCCCCGCCGATGCCCTGGCGTTGTTTCCAGCGGGATATCCTGTCGACAGACCAATCCAACAAATCACTTTCACGTATGGCCATTACGCGACTTGACATCGAAATAGCTTGACTGACAATCCATAATAACCCGATCCGGATATCGCGATATTGACACCTGCGTGCCGGTGACAAGCGGGTTTGTATAATAATTGTTCGGACAGCAAAAATAGCAGTTGTGGACGAATGTTCTGCCGGAGATCCGTCGGCCGCACAAGAACGGCTTGACTTTCTGGTAGGGATTCCTGTGCTGACCATCAATGCTGCCACTTGGAATCTCGCACAGGAACAGATCCGCCAAGCAGGATTGCTGGCAAAGGCTGCGGTTGATGCCGTGCATATCGCAACAGCCGCATTGAATCAAATCGACTATTTGTTGACTTGGAGTTGCAAGCATATCGCCAACCCCGCGTTTTGGCGTAAAATTGAAAGTGTGCTTGATGGCGCTGGCCTTCGTCCGCCTGTCATCTGCACGCCGCAGGAGATACTAAATGTTTGATTATCCAATTGTCCTTGAAACTAGTAAACACCGCGAAGCATACGCAGCGTCTCTTAGCTATGACCTGAAACGGATTGTTGCCGACCTGGAATCACGCCAGGGCTGCGATGGTCGCATCGTTGTCGATCGCACATCCATCGGAAAGTCCGAACAATCGGATGCAGGGGAGACCTCGGCGCAAGCGGTTCTGAATTCACAATCTTCTCCTCGGTCCCCGTGATCCTGGACGATATGAAGCTTTGAACAATGAAAAGAACACTTTACATCACAATCGCTTTTTCGTTGTCCATTCTCCTCACGGGATGCTCGTCTCAGCGTGACGTGAACGTCGAGGTCGTTCTCAAAACCGGCGACACTTCAGTCACGATTGTTAAAGTTCACTTCACGGCGTCGAATAACCAGGCATTGGTCATTCCGACCCCGCAGGCAATTGTTTTGGCTATGTGCCAGTAGCTGCCGCCCATTGAACTGGCAGCGGATGTTGTTGATCATGGTTGCTTGACCTTTTAATGCAGTCAATCGAATTAATGATGAATTCCGTTTCCCCGTCGAAATTCCTCGAACTTGCCAGGTACCGGCCTGTCGTTGACGTTCGATCGCCGGGCGAATACGCGCATGGGCATATTCCGGGTGCTGTCAATTTGCCTTTGTTTGACGATCTCGAACGGGCGGAAGTGGGAACGCTGTACAAGCAGACCGGTCGGCAAGAGGCGTTGCTGTGCGGATTGGAGATCGCTGGTCGCAAGATGAAACAACTTGCTGAACAAGCCCTTGCTGTTGCAACCTTGCATGACAAGTCAACAGACGAACAAGACTCGTCGGACGAAAGCACTCCGGATTTGCTTGTTCATTGCTGGCGCGGCGGGATGCGCAGCAGCAGCGTTGGCTGGCTGCTGGAACAAGTTGATCTGAAAGTTTCCTTGCTCGACGGAGGCTATCGTGCGTACCGGAATGCCGGGCACGAGTTGTTTGCGCGCCCGATACAACTGATTGTGCTCGGTGGGTTGACCGGCAGTGGCAAGACCCAACTTCTGGCACTGATTGCTGAAACGGGCGAACAAGTGATCGATCTGGAGCGGCTGGCCAACCATCGCGGTTCGGCATTTGGCAGTGTGGGACTCGGCGCGCAACCGACGGTTGAACAATTCGAAAACGAATTGCACCAACGTTTGCGTGAGTTGGATTTAAGCAAGCGAATCTGGATGGAGGCGGAGAGTCAGTCCATCGGCCGTGCCTACATACCCCTTCCGTTTTTCCGGCAATCCCTTTCATCGCCGATGATCGTGATCAATGTTCCATTGGAAAAGCGCGTTGAATTGTTAACCACCGAATACAGTTGTTTTGCCAAAACCGAACTGATCGAATCGGTCGAAAAGATTCATAAGCGGCTGGGTGGCCAGAATGCTCAACTTGCGATCACTGCGATTGAACAAGGCGACTTTGCCACGTGCGTCAAAATTTGCCTGGCGTATTATGACAAGAGCTATGGCGGTCCGAAATATTCGGAAAACCGCCGCGCCCTTCGAGAATTCGACGTGTGCGACCCGAGGAATGGCGACGTGGCCATGCAACTGGTTGAAATAGCTGATTCGATTGAAAGCGGTCCGGAAATGCAAGCGTTAGCCGGCGCGGCGCAACGGCTCGGGTAGCCGCTTTCGAACGCTGGCAATTCGCCGATTCACATACCGTAGTATGGTCTTGCGCGGCTTGGCGTAAACCACTGCGCCTTTGAATCGGCCCGTGAACAAATCGTCCGGCTCAAAGTACTTGAATTGAGTTCCTTGTTTCTGTTGCCAATAGCCGTAAATCAAGGCGTCATGATTTGTTTTCGGCATGAGGTTGTTGGCCAGCAGCCGAACTGCGTCCCTGTGCGTTTTTGCCCGATAAACGCCGCGCAGTTCCTGATAAAAACCGGGTCCAAGCAAAACCGATGGCCTCGCCCAGAAAACCGCTTCGATGCCAATGCTTGAACCGAATGTCGCGACCGTGTCCGCCATTCGCATCAGTTGGTAACTGTCGGTATCGCGATCGGCTGGAATCACCGTGATGTTCGAGGCAGTCAGCCCGGCGAGCTGCCGTGTACTTTCGTTGTCGACTCCAATCAGGTTGGGATGAATTCGAATGGTCAAATGCGCGTTGGCCCGCACACGCTTCAAGTCACGAGCAAGTCGACTGATCGCGCTGGCCTGATCCGGGTACAACCGGTCGCACCAGGAATCTCCGATTGCCACGAACTCGTCTTCCGAGGATGTAAAGAGTGCAATGTTGTGTCGATTGGAGTTCCAGTCATCGGGCAAGGTGCCACGTTGCTGACCTTTAACAAACGACCGCCAATCCATTTCAACGCGCGCCACCCGGCCATGAAACCAGAGTGCTGCGTCGTGCTCGCGCGTTGGACGCCGCGCCGAGCTGGTCCAAAATCCGCGCATGCGCCCGGTCATTTGCCCGATGTCATGCGGCAAATGGTTGCGGTAGAGCTGGAAATGGTTCCTGTCGCAACCCCGTTCGTGAATGTAGCAGTCGACGCGGGATGCTTCGCAAGCGCGCAAAACAGCGCGTGTCGTTGAGAATCGTCCGTTGAACAAATAAACGCGATCGGGACGGCGTCGAGCAAGCATTTTGAGCGTGTTTTCCCAGGTCTGCAAGGCGGCCGAGGCAAAGCGTTGCAGTTGTTGTCGATGCTCACGCAGGTCCGGTGCCGGGTTGCGCGTGAGCGAAACCAGCGAAGACAGACAAGCGTAACCAACGTCAAAGTTTTGGACTTTCCAGATTTTGAGCGATTCGATGTCGCGCAAGGCTTCACGCGGAATAATGTCGTATGGTTTCTTGCCGGACGACAATGGCACGAGTCGCAGCGATGCACAACCTGGTGTGACTTTTTTGATCCCGTCCTCCCGACGCAACCGGCAATCGGTGCAAATTTTGCGATCTGCGGTCGGGTTGAAATCGCAGGCATCCAGTTCGCCAAGGCAAGATGCAAAAGTGACGGTGTCGCCCGCATCGCGATGTCGCTGGGCTATTTCAAGTTCCGTTTCAAAATGCGGTGCCACCGTTCGGTACGGCGAGATGATCAGGACTTGCATAATGGACGCTCCTCGGGATCAGGCGGCGCGGCGGCCGAACAGTTTTTGCAGGAACGATCTTTGACGTCCGGGAAATGATAGCGTGGCTGGTGGTGCAAAAACCTGATGCCAGGTATTCGAATCGGCAAGCCAGTCGCGTGAAATTGTTTCGGGATGGACCAACGCATCGATGGGGCGAACCGGACTGTTGGCCAGCCAATGCCCGCTATCGAGCGTGTGCGTCCCATCGCCGCGAAAACCGATATTGGTGACCAGGTTGTTTTGCGGCAGGATGACCAGTCCTTGCTGGTGCCAACAAGTCCATTGCCAACTGTAGTCCCAGGTGTCGATCTCGCCCGCTTGTTGTCGGCCGAAGACTCCTCCCCAGTAATGACGCTCGTCGTCATTGCAGCAATATCGGGCAAGCGTGCTCGCGTGTGCATCCAGCGACCATGAGGACATTTCCAGTTCAAAATGTTGCCAGGCCCGTCGCCAGGTCGCCCAGCCCCAAATATGGCTGTAACCGGAAAAGTAATAGCTTGCTTGAGCCGATCGACGTTGTGGATCCTGGAAGTTATCGCCACTGATCATCATGACCTGATCCGTTTGTGCATATCGGTCGAGGAGCAGTTGACAATAGTTGTAAAAAGTCGGATCGGGCAAGCAGTCGTCTTCAAGAATGATAACTTGTTCGTGATGCGTAAAAGCCCATGAGATGGCGCGGGCCATTTGCTTTCGACAACCGACATTCACATCGGCGTAAAGAGTTTGCACTTCGCAGGGCCAGTCGATAGCGTCGATAACAGCCCGCGATTGTTCGATGAGTGTGCGGTCGTTCAGGTGATTGGGACGCGGACCATCGCAACTGACCAGCAAATGACTGGGGCGTTGCGCGGCGATGCTCGCAAAAACGCGCCGCGTTAAATCGGGGCGATTGAACAGGCAAAACAAAATCGGCGTTTGCAAGCCCATGGTTGTAGTTGGGTGGGAAGCAATGGTGGTCTTGCCTGATTCCAGGCGGACAGACTGTACTTAAATTGTGCCGCTGCCCACAAGAACGATATTTACGCGCCAATCGTCATTTGCTATTCAAAGTCCCGGAGTCAGTCCAGATTGCTGGCACTTTTTCAAAATCGTGGAACTCAAGACAATGCGAATTCGTTTTCGCCCGAAAAAACAAGAGAAACGCGAGATCAATCCGCGCGATGAACTGATGCGTCGGATTTCCGACGCTGCGCCGTCATTGGTCGAAACAGTGCTGGCAGTTTCACCATTCACAATGACTTCTCCAGAACGATTGATGGCACTTTGCGATGCTATCGGTCATATTTGTCGCCATAACATTCCCGGTGCGATCGTTGAATGCGGTGTCTGGCGAGGTGGCAGCATGATGGCTGCCGCACGGACGTTAACGCATCACAAGGACTCATCGCGGCAACTTTGGCTGTACGACACCTTTGACGGAATGTCAGAGCCGAATGAAGCGGATATCGATTTCGCGGGCAATCAGGCAGATCAGTTGCTTATGGCGCAAGACAAACGGGATCCCCATTCGATCTGGTGCCGTTCGCCGCTGGATGAAGTGCGAGAAAACGTGGCATCGACCGAATATCCGGCGAACAAACTGCGCTTTGTAGTTGGCAAGGTCGAGGAAACGATTCCAGAGCAGATGCCCGATCAAATCAGCTTGCTCCGACTCGACACCGACTGGTATGAATCAACGATGCACGAACTCGTGCACTTGTATCCGCGGCTCAGTACCGGTGGCGTACTGATCATTGACGATTATGGTCATTGGCAAGGATGCCGCCGCGCCGTCGATGAATATTTTGCGAGCAACAACATCCCGATCTTTCTGAACCGAATCGACTATACCGGTCGAATCGCAATCAAACCCGATTGTCCAGCAACGGCCGATTTGGCAGTCAGGCGGGTCGCGTGAAAAACAAGCAGAACCCAGGCGCTTTGAAACGGATGCTGAATATCGGTTGCGGAAGGCAACGGCATCCTGACTGGTGCAATATCGACATGGTTGCAGTCGACGATTCGGTGATGGCTCATGATATTTGCGAAGGACTGCCGTTTGACGATGGAACATTTGACGTCGTCTACCATTCGCATGTGCTGGAGCATTTGTCACCCGTTGATGGTGAGTCGTTGGTCAGCGAATGTCATCGGGTACTTCGTCCCGGTGGAGTCCTTCGAATGGTCGTACCGGACCTCGAGCGCATTGCCGAGTTGTACTTGCAAATGCTTCGTAAAGCCTGGCATCGCGAGAGTTCGGCCAGCGACAACTATGCATGGATGAAGCTGGAGTTGCTCGACCAAATGGTTCGAAAAAAATCAGGCGGGTTGATGGGTCCGTACATGATCGACTACGCGAAATCGAATCGGGAGTTCGTTGAAGCCCGCGTCGGTCGGGAAATTGACTCTTGCGAACCCGTGCAAATGACTGGGTTCGTCAATCGTACCGGTTGGGCCAGGAGAATGCGGGACCGTTTTCATAATGCCCGTTTGGCGATAACTCGACATACCATTCGGTTGCTCATGGGTTCGGAGTATGCAAGCGCCTTCGACGAAGGAGTCTTTCGCCAACAGGGCGAAATTCACCGCTGGATGTACGACCGTTTCTCACTAAGGCAGCTTGTCGAAGGGCAAGGTTTCACTGGATTCACCGTCTGTCAGGCGGATGAAAGTCAAATCGAATGCTTCGCAGACTTTCAACTGGACGTCGCGGGCAGCAAGGCGCGCAAGCCCGATTCCCTATTCGTCGAATGTCAAAAGACGGCAATGGTGGCGGCCAAGGCAGCTTAACATAACGACTTTGGGTCGTTGATGGCTCGCATCAAGATGCTTGCTGGCGCCTAAATCCGGCTTGCACATTAATCAGATCAAACGTTCAGGTACGCTGCCAGGCCATGCTTTCCCCCTTCGCGACCAAAACCGCTTTCCTTGTAACCACCGAATGGTGAAGCCGGGTCGAATTGGTTGTAGCTGTTCGCCCAAACGACACCGGCCCGCAATTGCGAAGTGAGATTGAATATTCGCGAGCCTTTGTCGGTCCAGACGCCGGCGGACAAACCATATGGGGTGTTGTTGGCTTTTTGAATGACTTCACTGACGGTACGAAAAGTCTGAACGGCAAGGACGGGTCCGAAGATTTCTTCCTGGGCAATCCGGTTCGACTGGGCAACCTCTGTGAACAACGTGGGCAAGCACCAAAAACCCTTGTCGGGTAACTTGCACGATGGTTGCCAGAAATCAGCCCCTTCGCTTTTGCCAATGTCAATGTATTGGTTAATGATATCAAGCTGACTGCGACTGATGATGGCACCAATATCGGTATTCTTGTCGAGCGGATCACCGACAATCAAAGTTTCCATTCGGTGCTTGAGCTTGCGAATAACTTCATCGTGCACCGACTCCTGGACGAACAAACGGCTGCCGGCACAACAAACGTGCCCCTGATTGAAATAGATGCCATTGATGATTCCTTCGACTGCCTGATCGATTGTCGCATCTTCGAAAACAATGTTGGCCGCCTTGCCACCCAATTCCAGCGTTAATCTTTTGCGCGATCCGGCGACTGCTTTCTGAATAATCTTGCCGACTTCGGTCGAGCCCGTGAAGGCAATCTTGTCGACACCTGGATGGTTAACGATAGCCGCTCCCACCGGCCCGTGGCCGGTAATAATGTTGACGGCACCGGGAGGCAAGTCGGCATCGCGAATAATTTCGGCGAGTTTGAGCGCCGTCAGCGAGGTCGTTTCAGCGGGCTTGAGAACGACGGTGTTCCCGGTTGCCAGCGCAGGAGCGATCTTCCACGCCGCCATCAACAATGGAAAATTCCAGGGGATGATCTGGCCGACCACTCCCAGTGACCTGGGCTTTCGATTGGGAAAAGCATATTCGAGTTTGTCAGCCCAGCCGGCGTAATAAAAGAAATGTGCGGCCGCAAGCGGAATATCGATGTCGCGCGATTCGCGAATCGCCTTGCCACCATCCATCGACTCGATCACGGCAAGCTCGCGGGCTCGTTCCTGCATGATTCGGGAAATTCGGAAAATGTATTTTCCCCGTTCGGCACCAGAAAGCTTCGACCAGTATTTGTCGTAGCACTGTCTCGCCGCCGTCACCGCGTTGTCTATGTCGGCGTCCGTGGATTCGGTAATCGAAGCGAGGCGCTTTTCATTGGCCGGATTGATCGAATCAAAAAACGTGTTGCCGGTGGATTTAACGAACTCGCCATTGATGAAGAGTCCGTATTTGTCAGTCAACTTGATATGGCTGGCATTTTCCGGGGCTGGAGAAAGGTCCCACGAAACCGGGTTGAGTTCCGACAAGGATTTCGGTTTTCTGACGGGATCGATCATAAAAGCGAGGTCGTTAAATTCGGAGTTCAATTTGTCAGGTGGATTGACACGGCACTAGTCAATCGAAAAGTAATCAGCGGATTGGTAGGTGCCCGATTCCTGTTTGGCGATTTGCATCAGTACATCGTTGGCCAGGCTGCTGGCACCAAAACGAAACCGTTCGGGAGTCAACCATCGTGGTCCAAGCGTTTCCTTGACCATGATCAAGTAATGCAAGGCAAGTTTTGATTTGGATATCCCGCCAGCCGGTTTCATACCGACCATTTTTCCGGTTCGAAAAAAGTGATCGCGTATCGCTTCCAGCATGACCAACGTCACAGGCATCGTCGCGGCCGGCTGAATTTTTCCAGTCGATGTTTTGATGAAGTCCGCTCCGGCAGAAATGGCAATATCACTCGCACGTCGGACGGCGTCGAAGGTCCCCAGCTCCCCGGTTTCCAAAATGACTTTCAAGCGGGTTGGTCCACATGCCTGTTTCACGGCGGCAATTTCGTCGAACACAAACTGATTGTCTCCGCCAAGAAATCGGCCACGTGAAATAACCATGTCGATTTCATCGGCACCGTTTTCCACCGCGGATTTGACATCAGCAAGTTTCAATTCGAGCGAAGAGTTGCCGCTGGGAAAAGCGGTTGCGACCGAAGCGACCTTGATCTTCGATCCCGCAAGTTCGGTTTTTGCCAATCGAACAAAATTCGGGTAAACACAAATGGCGGCGACTGTCGGCAATCCGGCAATCGCATCGTGCAGGTGTCGGGCCTTGTAACAAAGCTGACGGACTTTCCCGTCCGTGTCCATCCCTTCGAGGGTCGTCAAGTCGATCATGCTGAGAACCATTCGCAGCCCAACGCACTTGGCCTCGTTTTTGATGCTTCGTTGCGTAAAACGAATTGCACGCTCAACGACCCCGGTTTGATCGACAGTCGGAAAGGTGGTGGGAAGACCGTTCATGAGTCATGTTTGCGTATTGTTAGTCGGCGTAATATAAGCTTGAGCTGGAAACGTGGCCTCCCGAATGTCGATGATCGACCAGTGCAAATCAAATTTCAGGTTTTGTACGTCGGCAGCAGTAACCAGCATGAACGAATCTAGTCTTTAACAGGTGCTGCGGCAAGTTTCCATCAAATCGATCGGAGAAGCTTCATGGACCTTTCTCGATCACATTCGACATTAAATCGTGCGTTCACTCGATTGACGTTGTTTGAAAAGCAAGCCGATTATGAGACCAGCGAACGGGTCTTGTAATAGACTTTGTCAAAATCTCCTCCCTCGTCCGCTTTTCCCCCCTCCCATCACAGCACTTGTTCACGAATGGGTCAGCGCGCAAAACAGCCGCGTCTACACGAGCTGCGGAGTGGCGGCAGATGCGTTCCCGCGATCATTTCGCCAATATACTGGCGATGACGGCGACATCGACAATGTCGCTCGATCGGCAACCGCGTGACAAATCCATGCAAGGCCGCGTCAAACCCTGAATAAGGGGACCGAGTGCTGTGGCGCCGGCGAGTCGCTCGGTGATCTTGTAAGCGATATTGCCAGAGTCGAGATCGGGGAAGATAAAAACGTTGGCCTGACCGGCGACTAGTGATTGGGGGGCTTTGCGCGATGCGATCGACGGAACGAACGCCGCATCGAACTGCAACTCGCCATCGATGATCAGGTCCGGCGCAAGTTCGCGCGCCCGGGCAAGCGCTTGAGTGACCTTGTCGACGCGAGGGTGAACCGCACTTCCCTTGGTAGAAAAGGAAAGCATCGCGACGCGCGGGATTTCGCCCGTCAGGATTTGATGATTCTCGGCCGATGCGATGGCGATTTCGGCAAGCTCATCGGATGTTGGATCAGGGACCACCCCGCAATCGGCATACGTCAACGCCCGGTCCGGCAATTGCATCAAGAAAAAACTGCTGACGAGTTTGCGATCGGCACGGGTACCGACTCCATACAAGCCAGCACGTATGACACTGGCCGTAGTCGCCAGACTGCCGGCAACACTGGCGTCGGCGTGCCCTGTTCGAACAAGCAACGCAGCAAACAGCAATGGATCGGAAAGCGCTTCGGCCGCGCGAGCCCGATCCATTCCTTTGTGTTTGCGGTTTTCGATTAATTGGGCGATGCAAACATCCCGGAGAACCACATTTTCTGATGAAACGATTTCGATTGCCGGATCAAGATCGGCGATGGGGTGTTTTGATACGACAATCGCCTTGCCAAGCCTTTCACGATGAAAAAAATTGGCGGCTTCAACGACACGCGGGTCGCGTGATTCGGGAAAAACAATTCGCCTGGGACGGGCGGCTGCACGGCGACGAAGTTGTTCGAGAACGTTCACGATAGAGATTTGGTTGTGGCAACAAGTAATTGAGGACCATCAATGCAGAAACGTCGATTGTTCCGACAAGGTTAACTGGATTTCACCATATCATCGGGCACTTCGATTTCCATGTACAGGATTCCGAGTCCGTGCGTTTTTCCTTGTGCATCGGTTTTGAGACTCTCGCTGCCGCCGCCACCCAATGAATCATGCAAAATGAAGTTCAGGGCGAGCAAATTCGGAGCTTCGTAACGAACGACTTTGCCACGGCATATTTCCTGAAAGTGCTTTTTCACTCGCTCGACCGTCAATTCACGTTTCAGGACTTCGTATCCTTTGGCCGTGTAGGCAACGACCCCAACGTTTGAACCGTCCCCTTTGTCTCCGGAACGGGCGTAAGCGATTTTTGAAAGGGGAATTTTCATGGACTTTCAATTCGTAGCTGATTTGAGATTTGAGATTTGAGATTTGAGATTTGAGATTTGAGATTTGAGATTTGAGATTTGAGATTTGAGATTTGAGATTGGCGGCAATCGAATTCTGGCTTGTGCCGTATGACTCGATCAAACTTCTTCCACCGAGACGGTGCATTTGATTTTGCTTTTTGAAATCAGGGCTGGCCAATAGCTGATAATGTCGGATGCTTTTGGTCTCCCGCCGGCAAAACCGGTAACTCCGGGAGGGCCGCTTGTCACGAGTGGGACAATTTCCATTCCGAGTCGATCGAGCTTGGCCGCATCGTGTCCCTTGGCTCCGATCCGCAAGACGACTTCGGCAGGTTCTGCGGGAGCCGTTGCAATTCCTGCGTGGCATACATTGGTGCCAACGATTTCAACAAACCGTTCTTCAGGCGCGAAATGGACGCCGTCCAATGCGACACGGTCAAATACGATTTCGGCACATAGTCGGGCTTTTTCCACCGCGTCAGGTCCGGCGACCGTTAGCTGCCCAATGATTTTGTATCCGTCGCGATACGAAAGCGATACTTTGTAAGTATCTGTAGCGGCTTCACCGCGAATGCCGCTGACTGCCACCCGGTCATGACCATCGGCGGCAAGCTGTATCGACGTAAAATCCGCAATACAATCCGGCGTGATGTAACGTGACGGATCACCCATTTCATAAACGAGTTGCGAAGTCACCGTTTGAATGTCGACTCGTCCGCCGGTTCCCGCGTGTTTGGTTACGGCGAAAGTGCCATCCGGATGAGCTTCGATAATGGGATAACCGATGCGAGCCATATTTGGGATATCACGCCAACCGATAAAGTTGCCACCGGTGCATTGCGCGCCGCACTCGACGATGTGCCCGGCAATTGTTCCGGCTGCGAGCTTATCGATGTCGTTTATCGTCCAGCCGAATTCGTACATCATCGGTGCCAGGACGACAGACGGATCGGTTGCCCGTCCGGTGATCACAATGTCGGCACCTTGTTTCAGTGCCTCGACGATCGGTTCGGCACCGATGTAAACGTTGGCACTCATCACACGATCGAGGAACGGTTCGAGCGATTCGCCCGTGTCCATATTTTTGAGTTTCTCGCCACTGGCGATCAATGCACCGAGGTCGGCAAGTATGTCGTCACCTTCGACGACACCAATCTTCAGCCCTTTGATTCCGTGTTTTCTAACGACATTGGCGACGGCAGCCCGGCACGCCTGAGGGTTCACTCCACCCGCATTGGCAACGATCTTGATTCCCTTTTCGCGACATTGGGGAAGAACACGATCGACCATGGTTACAAAGTCGGTTGCGTATCCGGCGTTGGGGTCACGGCTCTTGAGCTTTTGCATAATGCTCATCGTAACTTCGGCCAGATAATCCAAAGTGAGGTAATCGAGGGGACCTTCGTTGACCAGTCGAACCGGGCCAAGGATGCTGTCTCCCCAAAACCCCTGGCCGTTGGCAATGAGTACTTTTTGTTTTCCGGACATATTTTAGTTTTGATTTGAGTGCAAGGCGATTGATACGGCAGCTACGAATCGTGTCAGCGCGATTATGACTGAGTTCTGTTACAAGCTCACGGGCGCCGCAAACCGGGGGAACCAGGTCCTGCGAATTCCATGCATATTCTAGCTGATTCAGGTTCGGCGCATCAGACGGGGTGGTTGGGTCCGAACGACGCCGCTTGTACACTTGTTGGACGTTACAAATAGAAGTCCGTTTTCGGTTTGGTACGTCGATGTCTGAGTTTACAAATTTGAATATAGCCGCGGGTGTCGCGCGTTTGACGCTTGATCGCCCCGATAAACGCAACGCTTTGCGTCGCGAAATAATCCAGTCATTGCTGGATTCCGTTCGTCAAGTTGCGTCCGATCCATTGGCGCGAGTCCTGGTTCTGGCCGCGCGGGGCGAAGTGTTTTGCGCCGGAATGGACCTGGGGCAAATGCAGGAACGGACGACGAGCAGCAATGCGGCTCAGGAATACCAGCTCGATGCGCAGGTCTATTGCGATTTGTTGACTGCCATTTATGAACTGCCGATTCCGACAATCGCTGCGGTTCAAGGTCCGGCTCTGGCGGGTGGAATGGGCCTGGTCTGTGCTTGCGATATCATTATCGCTGCCGACTCTGCTTATTTTATGCTGCCCGAACCGATGCGTGGAATCACCGCTTCCATGGTAACCCCGTTGCTCGTCCACCGGACAGGAGCGGGACCGGCGACGTTTATGCTGCTTTCAAACGAAAAAGTCGGTGCTGCGGAAGCACGACAAATGGGACTGTGTCACGACGTCGTTCAAGCCAGTGAATTGGAATCGCGAGTCAATAGCTTGGTCCACTCGATTCTTGGCGGTTCGCGTAGTGCTTTTGCAATCACGAAAAAACATATCCATGATTGTTTGGCAAGCGACGTGGTTTCGCTGCTGCAACAATCGATCAAAATTTCCGCGCAAGCGCGAGAAACACCGGACGCCCGCGAGGGACTTGCAGCGTTCCTGGAAAAAAGAAGTCCATCGTGGCAAGTAAAATCGAAAACACATTGACCGGGTTAAATCCCTTTTTGAATCCGGTAACAACAAATTTCAGACAAACATTTCAATCAGGGTTTCGTCGATGAAGACAATTGATCTTTCAGGAAAAACAGCAATCATTACCGGCTCCAGCCAGGGGATTGGCCGCGCGACAGCCGAGGCCTTGCACGACGCAGGTGCAAATATTGTGATCAATTATTTTGAAGACCGCGAGGGCAAGAACCGTGTACTTGCCGATTCCGTGGTTCGCGAATTTGGAGACCGGACGATCGCTTTGGCAGCCGACGTTCGTTTCCCCGATCAGCTCGATCACATGGTTGCGAAGACAGTGGGCACGTTTGGAGGGCTGAATATCCTGGTGAATAACGCCGGAATTCTGCGCGACAAGAGCTTTAGGAAAATGGAACAAAATGACTGGAAGGATGTGATCGATACGAATCTGACGGGCGTATTCAACAGTTGCAAGGCGGCGGTAGAACATTTGGCGGAAGGAAGTGCTATCGTCAATGTCGCCTCCTTGTCAGCGGTCACCGGATTTTTCGGTCAAGCCAACTATGCATCGGCCAAAGCGGGGGTGATCACGTTAACGAAGGTCCTGAGCAAGGAACTGGCGCGCAAAAATATTCGGGTAAACGCCGTTGCCCCTGGGGTCGTTGATACGGAAATGGGCAAGTCGATTCCGGAAGAGAATCGCAAGGCCATGATCGCCAACGTCCCGCTGGGCCGTTTTGCCGAACCGCACGAAATCGCCGACGTCATTGTCTTTCTGTGCAGCGACATGGCATCCTATGTCACCGGCCAGACCATCCACGTCAACGGCGGTTGGTGGTCCTGATCCGGCAGACGAAAAAGGGTTTTGGCCTGGGGTGCGTTATCAATCGTATAATTGCGAGGAACGGCTAACGGGTCAGAACGTGCCAGCGTTAAAGGGCAAAAGAGATAAACGGCACCTGACATGAACGGAAGACGTTCCAGGCCCGGCGGGCCGACAGAACCTCAGCCGGTGGTGAAAACCACCGGAAAACGTCGCATGAAAAAACCAAGCCCCGGATGGGGCGACACAAACGGTTACGTCACGTTTGAATCAAAATCACCACCAAACCTGTGT
>JANNWJ010000005.1:0-11893 GCA_031414755.1 Pirellulaceae bacterium
CGAACGCACCGAACAAAAACAATTCAAACGCGACCAACGCCGGGCAAGGAAGGCCCGCCAAAAGAAACTCGACTCGCACAGAAAGTAATCGACGACCAGCGTCAAGATGGATCAGGACAATGGTACTGGTGGGCGCTTACACAGCACATGCGAAGTTCCGCTTGCCACTTACCAGGCGGCCAGTTGTCCGGAGCAACTTCGCGAATCGATCGTTAGTGCACTGGTTGCCGGAGTCAGCACACGCGATGTTGTTCGAGTGATGCCGGACAGCGCTCCGGGTGTGAGCAAGTCCAGCGTATCGCGGCACTGGCAGTCGGTGTTGAGCGCTTCGGCATTGAGCGGTGTGAGAAACGCAACCAGTTCGCCAACGACTTCTTCGGCGGCCTGCCTGCCCTGTACCTTTCGAAGTCGCTTGGAGAAGAGAACAGGGACAGGTCCAGTTTACTGCTTTTGGGGTCTGCCTGGGTTCCGCAAAGTGGATTCCAAGCCAAGTCTTTTTGCCGTTTATGCGACCCATTGAGGGCTTCCGTAGGGTGTGCCGCGTATTGTGCTGCGCCGCAACGCACCAAGTTCCGCTTCTGTTTCCGGTTCGTTGATGTCAGAAAAGTTGGGCGGCACCTTTCTCCCCTCCGGCACATCGTAGCTTGTTCAACACCTTCCGCGTTGCGATACGAGTTGGTTCGTAATCCTTGGGTGCGCTGCGCGACCCAAGGCTTTGTTGTTGAACACCTTCGGTGTTGGGAATCGTATTGATCAGGTGTTTCAAAAGATTGTTTCAACAGCCGACCCCTTAATCAGGTCGTCGTGTCGCGACATACACGGGCATCCCGGACAACAGCAACAGGAATCCCCAGTACACAGCTTCATGTCCTGAACCGGCGATCGCCCACAATGAGTATACAAACGCCAACGAGCTGACTATCAGGGTTCGCGCAATGGTCGAGCCTGCCGGAACTTTCCCGTCGCGAATTACTAAAATCATCTGGGCGATTGCCGAAAAAACATAGGGCACCAGCACAGCCACGGTTGATAACAGAATTGCAAACTTGAACAACTCCACCAGTCCGCGGGTGTAATTGGTCATAATTAGCAGGGAGACCAAAACGGCAGACAACACAAGCGAAACAGCCGGAGTCCCGGCTGCCGTTTTTCGCGCAAACCATCGAGGGAAAACACCATCGTTTGCAGCCGCTGCCGGAATTTGTCCCGTGTTCAATATCCAGCCATTGAGTGCACCAAAACACGAAACCGCCGCCCCCGCCGCAACCAACATTCCGCCCCACGCTCCCCACATCCGGCCGGCGGCATCGGCAAAAGGTGCTTTTGAAACAGCCAATTCTTCCGGCGATATCAACCCCAGCAACACGACTGTCGAACTGATATAGATCACCGTTGCGACCAACGTTCCCAGTATCGTCGCGCGAGGGATTGTTTTTTCCGGCTCGATCACATCTTCCGCTGGAACCGTTGCCGACTCCAATCCCAGAAAAGCCCACAGCGTCAAAGTCGCTGTTGCCGTGATCGCGCTGAAAACCGACTGGTCGCTTCGATTCAGCGGAACAAAATGGGAGGGATCAAACCAGAACACCCCACACAATGTCACGGCGACCAGTGGCAACAACTTCAATACCGTTGTAACCACCTGCACGAACCCGGCCACTCCAACACCTTGCGCATTGATCCATGTCAACAGGGCAATCGCACCCATTGCTGCCGCTCCCCCAATGATCGGCTCCGCGCCCAAAGGAGCCCAAAACACTGACAGGTAACTGACCATCGCCACGGCGATCGCTGCGTTCCCGGTCAACATGGATATCCAGAATCCCCATGCAACGAGGAATCCGGCAAAATCTCCCATCCCCTGGCGACTCCAGGCATAAGGCCCGCCCGCCGAAGGCGCAACTCGCGAAAGCCCGGCAAACAACAACGCCAGAACCAAAGCTCCTGCTGACGTAAACACCCACCCAACCAGACTGATTCCGCCAAAGACCGCCAACGAAGATGGCAACAAGTAAATACCCGAGCCGATCATGTTTCCGACAACCAGCGCTGTGCAACTCCACAGTCCAAGTGACTTAACGTGACCGATCCTTTTTTCAATTCTCGTCATCAGATGTCAATAATCACTGTTTTGCCGATCAGGCGGCCCGGATCGTTCGACCGTGTTTGGCAGCGTCAATCCACACTCGGACTTCGGCAAGATCTGGTTTCTTGCCACTTCGTACGATCCGTTCGCCTACTTTCGTCTTAATGAACGGATTGACCATGGCAAACAGTTCTTTGGCATCCATGGCTGCCAGTGCATCGGCATCGATAATATTGCAGGCGACAAGGATTTGGGCGTCGTGTCCCCGCAAGTTCGGGACGTAACACATCATCCGCGTTTGATTTTGCCAGTTTCGGATGACGTTGGCCGTCATCCGGCGGTTGTCGAGTTGCAAGGCCAATTCATCGGCGTCCGAGTCGAGAAAGTCCGCGACCGAAATGATTTGAATGTCCTTGAATCGTTCGGCAGTTTTCGGGCCGATCGACGGGGCTGCTCCGAGATCGTCCGACAGTTGCAGGAAAAATTTGTAATTCGTGACGGAACCAGTCGTTCGGTCGGCTAGTCGATCACGATTCGGGTGTCCGTTGCGATTGCCGGAGCGGTTTTTCTTCCTCCAGGACGAATTGCTGCGCAGTTGATCAGCCCAGTCGCCAATCCGTGAAGTGCTGAAGTCGGAACAGGCAACATTACTGCGGCGACCTGACGGTGAATCCAGATAGCGCTTGACGCGATCGAGAACATCACTGACTTCCATGCTCACGAGCATTTCGGGGTCGGTAATTCCGCAAGCCACCAGAACGCGTGCGTGGGCGGGCGAAAGTTCCGGAATGCTTACCAGCATCACAGCTTGCGATTGCCAGCGTTCGATTTGTTCGATACTGAAACCGCGGCCTGACAGTTCCGCTCTCCGATCATCCAGATTCAGATCAATCAGTTGCGTCACCGATCGCACGCCAATCGATTCCAGGGCTGTCAGATAAATCGATTCGACGAGATCAATTTTTTTAAGTCGCGATTCCAGTCGCACGACCCGGTCGGCCACTGGAAACGCCATGGGAAAGTGCGAAGCGATCTCGAAGTCCCGATCCGAACGGGAAACGGGTTGAATCGGCGCCGTCGGAAACTCGTTTCGAGCAAGCGGTTGCACGCGTGGTATCGACATCGGCTCCGGGTACGAGTTCGGGCTTACGATTTCCGTGTCGGCTAATTCAAAAACAGCCAGTCCTTGATCTCGGGCAATCTGCGCAATGGTTTGGGAACCGGTTACGAGGATCGCTTGATGTCCGTGACGGCAGAATGATTCCAGGGTTGCAAACAAGGCGTGATCATTGGAGTCAATCATCGCGTCGGTGACGATCAATGGAAGCCGAATTCCACGCAAACCCAGTTGCGAGATTGCTGCCAGGCAAAGGCCGAGCCGGGCCAGCGACTGGTCGGCAACTGGAATTGACTGAATCGAATCGCTGCCTCGCGTCGGCGCGCCGACGATTACTTGATTGTGGGTATCCAGGGCAATTCGCGACCACCGTCCATCCGTCAACTTGGACAAGTATCGCGAAGCGTCCGTTAACAGGTAGTTGGGTTTCCAGTCATACCAGCGTCGATCTTGCTCGATCTGGATTTCCAGGGCATTCAGTTCGCTTTCCAGCGCTGCCCGTCGTTGATCATGCTGCTGCAGTCGCAGTTGGTATTCCGTGACCTGAGCACGATTCAGTTCATCGAGCTGCCGTACCAGATCGATTCGATGCGGGTCTACCGACTGCAATTCACGCTCCAGTCGCTGGAGGCTAACGACCATGGCTGGTCGACGTCCACGAAGCTGACCCAGGTGATTGCGTTGAACGGACAGGTCAGGATAAACCGTGCGGTATTCGACAAGTTCCGATATCGGATTCAGGGGGAGTTCGGATACGAAACGATCCCGTGCGACATGGTAGCCTTCGTGTTCGACGCAAATCATAAACGAGTGATCTGCCCGATCAATCGCTTGAGCACCAGCCGGATCAAAGGCCCGAATATCTTCGATGATTTCCAGGCGACGAGCCAGCAATTGTTGGACGCTTACTTCCATTTCGTGGTAACAATGCCGCAGTTGTTTCAACTCGGCGACGGCTGCACGGTGACGCAAGTGCTTGTATTGCTGTCCGAGTTCATCGCAAAGCGCGTTCAAATCGCACCGCATTTCATGGCAAATCGCCGTAATTTCCTGAGTGCTGGAAACGGGCGTAGCCGCCTTGTTCCACGATCGCACCAATTGGTCCGTTCGGCAGGCCTTGTTCTCAAGTGCCACAATGATTTCCCGCGCATCGTGCCAGGGGTGTGCAGGCGATTCAATACTCAATGCGCCGGCCGACGTCAGTTCGTCCTTGAGTCGCAGTCGCTGTTTCTGAATGTCGCCTTGGACGCTGCGCCAACGGCAAACCTGGTTTTCAAGGTCATCCAGCCGTTCGTAATACAGGGCAAGATAGTTGGTACGTGGTCGGTTTACGGGTACGTGCTGCACATTCAGTTCTTCACGCTCCAGAAAAGCCACCAGTTCGCTGATTTCAGTGTCCAGTACCGACAACTGACCGCGTTCTGATTGAATACGCGCAACAATCGAATCGTAATTCGTTTGCAGTCCGGCAAGTTCGTTCTCAATTCCGGTGAGTCGAACGCGTCGTTCGTGATCGAGACGAGCCGTATCCTCAACAAGTTTGTCACGTTGCGCTCGCATCGAATCAAGTTCGCGCCGCAATGATTCCAGACGAGTCACCCGCGCGTCGGACGCCATTCGCCACGACTGAAAACTCGCCATGTCGGCAGCAAAGGGCATGTTGACATCGCTCAGTCGCGATGTGTTGTCCAGATCGAATTGCCGAATCATCAGTTCGACCAGCGAACGGACTGCCGCCGAATCGCTTTGGCCGATCGTGATCGTGAACAGCCGACTCCATGTTTGACGGTCGATGCTCTTGAGCCATTCGGGCGTGCGATAGTCCATGCTCGTTCCGTGACCGTCCGAAACTGTCAACTCGCCAAACGGATGCGTGGCAGAGTGGTGCAACGAGCGAGTCAATCGGTATTGGTTGCCACCGGAATCGAGTGCGATGTGGCCCGATGTTATGGCGGACCGTGACTCGGGAACTTGTGTCGATGGCGTGTCAGCGCCGAACATGATTTGATGAAGCAACCGGATCAGGCTGGTACTGGTTGTCGTTGGGCCACAAACGACATTGAGTCCGTCGGACAAACGTTGCAAGTGAATATTTCGCTGGTTGCCTGAACCATTGATAGCGATTTCCGTTAGCTTCATGCCTGGTACTCCATTATTCCTGAATGGCACTTGGGGATCAGCACAACACTTCATGTGGTGCGGGTTTGTGAAAAGGAGCGGTTTTTGGGTCGGAGAAGTGGCTTGCGGTAGTTCACCCGATTCTCGAAAAGTAAATCTAACGCGCAATTGCTGGAACGACCTAGCGCAGTTTTGTGCGGCAAGCGATCAACGCTAGCGTCACAGATGTCGCGGGATCGAATCCCCTCAAGCGGTCGCGAACATCAAAATCGAATTCCGGTCTCGACGATAAACGAGTTTCCAAAATCCACCTGGATTTCGTCGCTTGCATATTCGATGTGGCGATTGAATACGTAGCCCACCTCTGCATTGAATCCGCTGCCACCATCGAGAATCCGTTCGACGCCTGCCAACAATCGAAAGTCGCGCATTGTCAGTTCGTCATCCATTCCACTGTCGCGGCGAACCGCCCATGTTCCTCCCCCAAACGACGCACCAATGTAGGCCCAGTCTTCCTGCATGTACGGCACGTGACCAATGCGTCGAGAGATTTTGGGCCGGGGAAAGACCAGGTCGAATCGCGTTTCCGGGTTGGGAATCCACGTCACTCCACCCGCAGGGATCAAGTCGATGTCATTGCAATCCAAACGCGCGATGCCAGCCGACAGTGTCAATGTCTCCGGTACGAGTTCATGAGTTACCAGGAGTAATGCACCGAGTCGTTGTCCTTTGCTATCGCTTTGATCGTCGGTATACCATCCTGGCTGAACGCCACCAATCAAGGCCCACTCCGGCGACATTTTCCAGCGAAAGCCGATATCGACCGACGCCGAGTACAATCTTGCCGGCATATCAATCGCGATCGGGCCATCGATCCAATCGGTACGGAATCGGGGAATTGCCACCAACAATCGGTCTTCATGGCCCAGTGGAGCAACCAGCGTTATGGCCGAGGAAGCAAAGCTGTATCCAAATGAATCGCTGGAATCCTGGGCGATATATCCGCCGGTAAGTTCGACGTTTTGAACCATGGCGCGGCGGTTGCGGCGAATGGTTGTCGATTGCATGGAAGCATAGTCCCAACCGAACTGGCTTCCGCACGTGCCGATCGGCGAGTTCATCGTATGCCAGGGACGCAACAACAAATTGTCTTGTTGTGGAATACCGAATGGATCCAGCCGCGACTCAATCGGGGACTGGGGGGATGGTGGAAGTATGGCCGGCGGAGCCAGCGGCAGTCGCTGGTAGACTTGTGCCGCTAAAGTTCCTTCGAACGCCAGGGAAACCAGGATCGTGAGCAACATCGTTGCGCAGCGCGTAACGGCAGACCGGCCGCTTTCGCGAAAGTCACGTGCTTCGGTAATTGTTGGTCGGCGTGTCATGAAAAGGAAGCGAGTCTCTTGATCGTCGCAATCAGAAAAACTTGCGGACGGTACACGAGTGCTGGCATCGCCGTCAACGCCTTGTTACAAGCAGCCGGTATGATTCTCAGCAATATCCGTATCAACCGAGCGACCATGCTCACGGTTTAATATGAACCTTGCACGCGCCTTCCTTGTTGCATTGCTGCTTTTCCGGTGTCTGGTTCATACGGTAGCGGCGAACCGCGATTTGCCGGTAACCCCAGCGCCAGAAAGGCATCGTTCCCGGGATATGCAGGAAAGGGGCAAGCGGCCAAAGCAGGGGTAATCGCCGTGACAAATAACGAACGGCCGCTGCACCTCCATGGCGTCGATTTGTCTGGTCGACGACGTACATTTGTTCCATCATTTGCTCGTGGCTCAGATCCGGGAACCGCTGGCTAACCATGGGATCGTGCAGGGAAACGTAAGCCAACCGACCACCGCGATCCAGCCAGGCAAGTCGCTCGACTTGCCGACAGCAAAACTGGCAGTTACCGTCATAGATAACAATATCGGCATTGGAGCGCTTAGCCGGGTCGGGTAGAGAGCAATTCATATCGAATCTGTGTGTGGCCAAAAACTGCAATTGGGTCGAACGGAAAGGCTTGATGCAATTGGGTGAATTACGTCTTTATTATACTGACAGCCTGTCATCAAGTCATACGGCAAACTTTAACCGCCAGATACTAAATGAGACAACCATGAAAACGTCGGCGTTCCCTGGAAAGCTCGTGGGCATTTTGCTGGCGATCGGGTTGTTGGGTTGGGTCGTCTATTCCTCCGGGTACTTTCAGACGGATACTGGAGAAGGATCAAACGAAGAACCGCCATCGGCAATGACGGCGTCGGATGCATTGGCGAATGCGTTTTCCAGAAACGACTGGCAGGATGTCGAGACGGCATGTCGAGTGTTGCTGAACAAGGATCCGTTCCACGCCGAGGCACGATTCAATCTGGGTTACAGCCTGTTTCGCCAGGATCGGCTCGAAGAAGCTGCCGAGAACTACATTCAGTCAAAAGACTTTCTGCCGTTTCGTGATTATTCGTTTTTCAATCTGGCGTGTATCTATGCCCGGCAGAAAAAGCAGGACTTGGCGATCGAGAATCTTCAGAAAGCGCTCGAGAACGGTTTTGCATCTTCCCGCGGTATCCTGATCAACCAGGACCTGATCGCCTTGCGCGACCATCCCCTGTTTCCGAAACTGGTCGATATGGAGAACAATAATCGCGGTAACAAAAACGAGATTCAGGGAAACTAGTCCTCATGAATCACCGATTTTTGTGCCGTCGTCGTCCTTTTTTGATGTGACATTGCCTGTATACTGTTTGGTCCCGTGTCGATTCACTTATTTGGAGAAAGCAATGAGACGAGTTTTTTATTGGATACCGAAAATTGTGGCGATGATGTCGCTCACACTTCCGGTCGCCATGAGTTTTGGTCAAGACGAACCAAAGTCGACGGAACCGGAAAGCGCGGAACTTGAACAGGAACAGGAAAAGGAAAAAGTCGACCTTTTGCCCGGTGAAGAGTCGTTCGAGGAGCTAAACGGTCAAAATGAAGCATTGATGAATGCATTCTCCGAGCGGAGTCAGGAAGCGCGCGCGAAATTCACTGATGCAAACGACGAAGTACGTCAAGCGATCATGGAAGAAATGCAAAGCGCCCAGATGGAATTGGTGGGCAAGACAAATGAAATTGCCACGAAGATGCTGGAACTTGCCAGGAATGAATCAACCAGCAAGGAAATTGCATTCAAGGCGATTAATTGGGTGCTGGGTAATTCCCAAGGCGCCGACGAGCGTCAGGCAGCAGTAGACCTGATGGTCAAGGACCACCTGGACAATCCGGAAATCGCAGAGGCGATACCCTCGTTTACCAACGGTCTTCCAAGCGAGGCCACTGAAAACTTGTTGATCCAATTGGCCGAAAATGGATCCAGCGACGAAATCAAGGGTGTCGCTACGATCAGCCTTGTTAGCTACCTGAGGGAAAACAAGGAATTGGTGGCAAGCCTCGTCGATAACGAAGCGTTTGCAAAACAGTATCCAGATTCGATTGAGTATTTCAGGAAACTTGCCGTAGTCGACGACGAGCGAATTGAAGGATTGTTGGCCAAGGCCACGGAATCGTTCGCTGAGGTTGAGTACCAGGGAACCACGATCGGTGAAATGGCGGCAAAAGAGCTTAAGAAGATCCTGATTGCCAAAAGTTTGCAAATCGGCAAGGTCGCACCTGATATCGAAGGTCCGGACCTCGACGGCACAGTTTTCAAACTTAGTGATTATCGCGGCAAGGTCGTGATGATCGATTTTTGGGGGGATTGGTGAGGCCCTTGCCGGGCTATGTACCCACACGAGCGGTCGCTCGTAAAACAATTGGCCAACCAGCCTTTTGCCTTGATTGGTGTTAATAGCGATAAAGAGCTTGAAGTAATCAGGGAAATCGTCAAGGAAAAAAATATTACCTGGAGGAGCTTTCAGAATAATGAAGGAACCGAGGGTGTTATTTCGGATAACTGGGGAATTCAGGGCTGGCCATCGCTCTTTATTCTGGACGAAAAAGGTGTGATTCGCTGGAAAGGTCACGGTGGCGAAATCGATACGGAGATCACCAAACTTCTTGCCGAAATGGGACATGAAGTCACTCTGGTTCACGAGGAAGAAGCCGAAGAGGAAGACGCGGAAGATTCCGAAGAAGAGATGGAAGCTGACGGCGAAGAAGTTGATGACTCCGAAGCTGAAGCTGATGACGACGACGATGACGGAGATGACGACGACGATGACGACGATGACGACGGAGATGACGACGGAGACGGTCGTTAGGTCGTTGCAGGTCGCTTGATTTTGAGCTGAAAAATCATGTTCATGGGTTTAATGCGTCGAGAGTATCGGCGCATTTCCCGTGAACATTTTTTTGTACCATCGCATTGACGCTTGTTACCCGCCCGACACGATCAACTGTTCAAAATCGACTTCCGTGAGAACGGCGACGCCGAGTTTTTTGGCTTTCGCGAGCTTGCTGCCCGCCTTGTCACCGGCGACAAGATAGTCAGTTTTTGACGAGATGCTCGACGACGTTTTGCCGCCATGTTGTTCGATCAGGGCGTGGATTTCGTCCCGGGTATATTTGCTCAAGCTGCCCGTGACGACCAGGGATTTTCCGGCAAGTCGCTGACTGGCTGATTCAGGCGAACGGTTTTCTTCGATCATTACGATGCCCTGTTCCTCCAGATCGGCAATCGTTGTCTGGCCATGCGGGCTGGAGAAGAAACGAAAAACGCTGTCGGCAATGATATCGCCCACTTCATTGACCGAGGCAAGTTGTTCGCTGGTGGCCGAAGCGATTTTTTTGATGTCGCCGAAGTTCCGTGCGAGGACTTTGGCCACCGTATTGCCGACATGGCGAATCGAAAGGGCATTGAGTAACCGGGCAAGGCCGCGCGTTTTGCTGATTTCAATAGCCGCAATCAGTTTTTCTGCCGATCGTTGCCCCATTCGCGGCAAGGCAGCAACGCTTGCAATGTCCAGCCTGTACAGATCGCCGTAACTCCGCACGAGCCCCTCGTCGACCAGCAAGTTCACGAGTTTGTCACCCAATCCCTCGATATCCATGGCATCGCGCGAGGCGAAGTAACGAACTCGTTCGCGCAGTTGCGCAGGGCAATCAAAATTCGGACAGCGAATGTAAACGCCCCCTTCGTCCTTGACGAGTTGCGTTTGGCACTCGGGGCAATCAACGGGAAACGGGAATGGCGGCGAGTTGTCGGGTCGCAGATGTTTTTCAACGCGCACAATGTGTGGAATGATCTTTCCGGCCTTTTCAACGATCACGGTATCGCCGACGCGAATGTCCTTTCGCCTGATCTCTTCGGCATTGTGCAGGCTCGCGCGGCTGACGGTCGTTCCGGCCAGCTCGACCGGTTCGAGATTTGCCACGGGAGTGATCGTGCCGGTCTTTCCAATTTGTACTTCGATTGAATTGAGTCGGGTGACCGCTTCGTATTTCTCCCATTTGTAGGCAGCCAGCCAGCGAGGGCTCCTGGAACGCGCGCCTAATTCAGCCCGTTGATCGAATCGATTGAGCTTGATCACCAGTCCATCGACTTCAAATTCCAGATCGTGAATTTCATTGATTACCGTATCGCAATACGCGACAACATCCTCAAAGCGATCGAACTTGCGAACGTGTGGCGTAGGAGCCAGCCCGTAGCGGCCGATCTCATGCAAAAAGTCCATGTGGTTGTCGCTGCGGATTCCTTCGCAAGCGCCCGTTCCATGACAGTACATTCGCAGATTTCGCTCGGCGCAAATGCGTGGATCGAGCAAGCGGATACTGCCCGCCGCAACATTTCGGGTATTGGCATAGGGAGGAAGTCCCCGCTGCGCCTGGGTTTCGTTGAGCCGAACAAGGTCGTCATTGGTCATATATATTTCGCCGCGTACTTCCAACAGGCCCGGTGGCGATTTCGAATCGAGTCGCAACGGGACCCCCCGCAGTGTTCGAACGTTATGCGTAATGTCGTCGCCCACAACGCCATTGCCGCGCGTCAGTGCCCGAACAAGTACACCGTTTTCATAGATTACCGAGGCGGCTACTCCGTCGACTTTCAGCTCTACGACCCATTCGGCGTTTTCTGTTTCCAGGCTGGAAAGTGTTCGTTGGGCAAAGGCGCGGAGTTCGTCGATGCTGTACGTGTTGTCGATCGACAGCATGGGGACGCGGTGCTCGTGTTGATACAATTCAGATAACGGCGCGTCACCGATCCGTTGCGTGGGACTGTCACTGGTGCGTAGCTGCGGGTTGGCGGCCTCGAGCGCCTCGAGCCGTTTGAGTAATCGATCGTACTCCAGGTCGGAAATCTCCGGTTCGGCCGCCACGTAATACAACCGATCGTGTTTGCGGATCAGTTCGATCAATTCAGCGATTTCCAGGGCGGGTTCAGGCATGGACGGTTCGGTCAGACTTGACGTGCGAATAAACGAGATGACGATTCGTGGGCAAGCTTCGATGTTTGGGTACAGCCCAGTCTAGGCTTTGTCAGAAAACTCATTTTACAAGGATTCGAAGGAAGCGTTGCATAAACGCGATTTTCACAAAGCCACCGAAGTTGATCGCGGTCTTTTCGAACCTCGAAAAGATTCGCCGACTCTCTTTGAGCCAGCCAATGA
>JANNWJ010000006.1:0-97920 GCA_031414755.1 Pirellulaceae bacterium
TGGCTAGCTTTACAAGGACTGCCCAGTCTGAAGAGTCTGTGGGCGGAACTTGCTCCGCTTCGTCGAACCGCCTGATGCGGACCCGCATGTCAGGTGGTGTGGGGAGGGTGGTCAGCAATGGCCACCCTTACCCGATTTCGCCTCGGTCGTTCTACGTTCCCACGGTCAACAGGCAGGTAGCGGCCCATCATTTTACCACGAAGGACACGAAGAGCACGAAGGAATCAAAGAACGAAACGTTTGATGCCATCTTTCAGTTTTGTCACGTTGAAATTTATCAGTAATCCGATTTTCAACCCCGCCAATTTCATGTAGGTCAACAGTTGCGCTTCGTGAATGCCCTTGATCTGCTCGACACTCTTCAATTCGACGATCAGCTGGTTCTCGACAAGAATGTCAATTCGGTATCCACAATCGAGCCGAACGTCTTTGTATTGTACCGGAAGTGAATGCTGGAGTTGAAATGCAATCCCGTTGCGACTCAGCTCATGGGCCAGGCATTGTTCGTAGGCCGATTCGAGCAATCCCGGCCCGAGGTGACGATGTACTTCTATGGCACAACCGAGCACGCGATTCGAAAGCTCGTCGAATTCCATCTTCGTGCTCTTCGTGTCCTTCGTGGTTGATGTCGTTCCGTTCCCCTGTTCTCAACACTTTGAGTGGCGAACAAGTATTATACAAACCCGCTTATCACCGAAATGTGGGTGTTAATATCGGGATATCCGGATCGGAAAATTATGGATTGTCGTTTAGGCCTTGGCGATGTCAAGTAGCGTAATGGCAATAGGTTACAGCGATTTGTAGGGTTGGTCTGTCGGCAGGATATCCCGCTGGAAACAACGCCAGGGCGTCGGCATGGGTGTGCCGTGGTTAGAGAGGATTCAGATTTGCGATTTGAGGTTGAGATTTGAGGTTTTGTATTGCACAAGTTTGGTTCAACGATTGTTGAACAAAACGGTCACTGTCTGTCGTGATTGACCCTCTGCCCCGAGTTACGCACAATGAGGGGCACGTGCAGACCTATCATTTACTCCTGTGAAAACATTTGTCGCATTCGTTTGACAGGCGATAATATTCAATCACAGACCGGTTCAGGATTTCAATGACAAACCATACACATCGAAAATGGCGCTGGAAGTCGTGGCTGCTGCTGGGCGTGTTGACAGTAAGCAGCGTAGCTGTTGTGGCTATTCCCGTGTTTTTAATCATGCCATTCAGATCACAGACATCGGCTGGAATCGAGTGGTCTTTTTGGTTGCGTCGAATTTCTTTTGGGACCTCCATCGCCGCATTGTTCGGCGCTAGCTGGTTGTGCCTTCGATTATGGTCACAAGCTCGGTGGTGGAGTCGATTGAGCCTGCCCCTGTTCCTGTTGCCAATCGTCGCAGCCACATGGTTTTCTCGACAGAATCATTTTGAATGGATGTTTAATCCTCTCCCGGTTGCGGAATTTGCCGCCGCTTCACAAGCGGATTTTATGGATGACCGGGAGATGGTCATGGCGGTCGAAATTAATGGCGATGCCGTTGCCTATCCCGTACGGCTGATGGCTTACCATCACATCGTAAATGATGTGGTGGGCGGAACGCCGATTACGGCGACCTACTGAACGCTCTGTCACACCGGTCTGGTGTGGGGTGCGGAAGTGGCCGGGCAAGCTTTGAAATTTCATTTATCGGGAATCAACAATCAAAACTTCTTAATGCACGATGAACAAACGGGCACCTGGTGGCAACAAGTTTCCGGTCAGGCATTGCATGGGCCCTTGAAAGGAAACAAGCTGACGTCCGTCCTCACCGATGAAGTAACATTTGCGGTCTGGAAAGAGGAACATCCTGACGGTAGAGTCTTGCGGTTCAACGATCGATTCAGTAGCCGCTATGAAGCGCTTGATTGGGAGGCCGATTATGAAAAGTTGCCTGTTGTTGTTCCCATCGAAACCGCAGATATATTGAAACCCCGAGACCTCGTCGTTGGGGTCGAGTTGAATGGCCAGTCCATCGCGATTCCGATGGGGCAATTGCAGAAAACAAGGTTGGCTTTCATCGTCCTGGGCGATATGCCAATTGCGGTGATGTTGGGGGAAGATCAAAAATCAGTCCGGGCATTTATTTCTCGAATGGATGGTCAAGATCTAAATCTCACTATGATCGCGGACACCCAACCTCCTCAATACATGGATGCTGAAACGTCAACACGATGGAGTTTTAGTGGTGCGGGATTATCCGGCAAGCTGGCAGGGAAACAACTTTCCCAACTCGGTGCCCTAAAGGATTATTGGTTCGACTGGAAAATCTACCACCCCGATACCCGGATATATATGGTCCCTGAATAAGTCCCTGCCGCAATTGAATCAGACTTGTGAATCTTCCAGTGTCAGGTATTCGCGAGATCGGATAACGAACGCAGACAGGGTTAACATGGTAACGGTCATTGTTGCGATTGCCAGCAAATGCAACCAGCTTGGCCAAATGCCGTACAGGATTTGAAATTCCCTCAAGCCTTGGGAACTGTCGTTGTCGGGGAGAATCCACGAAACCCGTTGTATGAGCAGACAGAGCAGGTGATAACTCATCGCCACTTTGCCAACAACGGCTGGAATGAGAGCAGCAGCAATCTCGACAACCATAAAATAGCCGACGGCGACCACCATAGCGCGGCGCTGGACGATAACTCCAAAGAACGAAAAGATTGCTGCGTAAACCGTGCTGGCCAATAACAGAATCATCGACAAATACAGCCAGATTTCGGACTTGGGTAAATTGGAAACCAGTATTTCCTGATCGATAACAATCAGGCAGAGCGACATGCCAATCCAGGAGACTAGAAATGACCAGGCTACTGCGATCAGGTACTTTCCAAACAGGATTGCCAGGCGGCCATGGGGACGACTGGTGACAAATGTCCAGCTCTTCCCCTCAAGTTCGGAATAGACGTTGGGTGTCGCCCACAACAGCAACGATAACAGGCAGATCATTCCACATAAAATGCAAATAAAGAACTCCGGGAACAGCAAAACGCCTGTCCCCGACAGGATCGTGATCATGAGTGGTGGAAAGACAGACATGACCAGCGCGACGGCCAGACGCTGGACTGTCAGAATCCGGAAGAGTTCAAATTCAATGATGGCGATAATGCTGTGTAACATCAGTTGTTCGAGTTAGCCCGTGATGCGAACTTCCCCCCGGTGAATTTTCATGAGGGTTGAAAAGATCGCTTGCAGTGATTCTTCCGTGGATCGCAGTTCGGTGATCGTGATTCCCGCTGACCGCGCTCGTGCGGGCAATCCAGTCAACATCTCCAGCGGATTCAATGTTTCGATATCGATAGTCCCTGCGCTGGCGTCGATCTGGATTTTGTTGACTGAATAATATTCGGTCGCCAGGGCGGCAAGGCGATTTGGGTTGTCACATCGAATGCGGATCGAATTGGGACAACTGGCCAAAATGGACCGAACTTGTTCCGGTGACCCCGATGCGAGCAGGCGACCACCCGAAATCAACAGAAGTGAGGGTCGCAGCGCTTCCACTTCGTGCAGGATATGACTGGCAAGAATAAGACTTCTCTTTTTCTGAACCCATTCCTTGAGAAACGCCGTCATTTCAATCCGCCCCTTGGGGTCCAGGCCATTGAAAGGTTCATCAAGAATCAGCAATTCCGGTTCATGAGAAATCGCTTGAGCCAAAACGGTTCGCTGCCGCATCCCCAGTGAATAACTGGACATGGGACGATTCATGGCATGCGTCATCCCCACGATTGCCAGCGCTTTTTCGGCCATTTCGTTGGCAATGGACGACCGAAAACCACGCAATCGAGTCAGAAAGGTTACCCATTTGAGCCCGGAAATAAACGGATAGTTGGCCTGAATCGCTGGACAAAGTCCGATCCGGTTGAGCAACTCATTGCAGTTCCAGGGGTTTTGTCCGAACACACGAACCGTGCCCAATGTCGGGCGAATTTGTCCCAGAATCAAGTTGATAAGTGTCGTCTTGCCCGAACCGTTGGGACCCAACAACCCGTAAGCGCCCGGTTGCAAATCAAGCGAAACGTCGTTGACACCAATAACGGTCTTGTAAAGTTTTGTCGTATGTTCAAATGAAATCATGAACGACTATATCCTCACCGGTGCCGAGATGCGTCGATACAACCAGGCAAACGACACGACACTCATAACAACGAGCATTGCCAGGGAGGGAACGATCGACATAAAGTCCTTTTCCAGACCAAACAACCAAAACTGAACCCTGCCTATCGTCGAATACAGCGAAACAAGCGACCAGTTGCTGGTGAAGTCGGCAACGGACTGGCCGTTGCTGTTGGCCATCATTTGACCCTGATTGGGAATATAAATCATCAACCAAACCACCGTTCCCAGTCCCCAAACGGCAAACCAGGCAAATCCTGCAAAACGACTCTCCTCAGTCAACGACGAAAATAACAGGCTCAACAAACAAACGGGAATAATGCAAACCGCCGTCGCCCCAACAATTCGGAACGGTAGATCCCATGTGTCAAAAATGACGGTCAAATCGGGCGATAGCATCAGTCCGAACAAGTAAAGTCCCATCGCTGGAACCAGAGTGATCAAGAACAGCAAACTTGCCGGAATCGCGATTTTACCCATCAAATATTCCATGCGCGTAATCGGCCTGGAATAGTACAACAGAAAGGCCCGGGAACGGACGTCGCGCGAGATCAGTGGAGGAACGATCAGCCCCACCAGCAAAAGGGTCATAACTCCCTGCGGGTAGCGCAGAAACATGGCCAGCATATACGACCAAACCTGATGTCGCATGACTCGATTGTCGTTTGTGGCTGCCGCGTCAACCAGCGCGTTGCTTTCCGGCAGAAAAGCAAACTGTTCCTGCAACTCCTGGGCAATGACCTGCCTCGCCACTTCGTCCTTAAGCTCCCCGGCCACTTCTTCAAACGCGTCAGACCCCGACTGGTATGAGAATTCTCCGAGGATCTCGTTGGTTGGTTGATCCATCATCTTTTCAAACATGAACACAGCAAATCCAAAGTTCAGGATCGGCAACCAGCTTAACAGCATTGCGCGACGGACCCATCGGCTTTTGAAAGCACTCGCTACGCCGGCTTCGGTAATCGTCCACCATCGAGTCAAGTTGTTCGTCAGTGGGCCGGACCAGGGTCGGTAACCCACATCATGAATGGGCATGGCTCTCTCCCTGAATGGCGGCCATGAAAATCTCTTCGATGGAATTTCGCGTGGGGGTTAGCGATCGAACGATGAACCCTTGTTCGTTGCAGGACTTCCACAAACGATCAAAGTCCTCAGCGGTATCCAGGGCCAACCGGATCGAATTGTCCGGTTGAAGCTCGGCGGCGAAGCCGTCAGCGACTAGCCACTGGGCTGCTTGTTGCGCGTTATCGACAAACGTTAAAACCTGAAAATTCGAATTGGATTGATTCAATGTCGCCAGCCGGTCAGCAACGCGAACTTTGCCGTTGGACAGAATAATGACATGTTCGCAAATCGACTGAACGTCTGGCAGAATGTGCGTTGATATCAATGCCGATTTCCCGAATCGTTGACAAAGAATCCGCACACGATTCAGTAGCGCTTCCCGTTCCTCGGGATCCAGTCCCGATGTTGGCTCGTCCAGGATCAGAAACTGCGGGTCGTGAACAATCGCAGCTGCAAACTTGGTTTTCTGACGCATGCCAGTCGAATAACCTTCGACACTTCGGTAGCGTTCCTGATGTACGCCGCAAAAATCCAGGATTTCGTGGGCCCGCCGCAACGCTTCGACGGTCGGGATGCCTGCCAGGCAAGCTGAGAACCGGACCATTTCTATTCCAGTCATTCCGGTGATGTAACAGTCGTCTTCCGGCATATAGCCGACCAGGGCACGTATCTGCCGCCCTTGTTTCCCCAATTCGTATCCGAGAACGGTGCCTGACCCCTTATTTGTCTTGACGAGTCCCATCAAGACCTTGATCAAGGTCGATTTGCCAGCTCCGTTCGGACCGAGTAACCCGGTGATTCCGGGGCTGATTGACAGCGAAACATCACAAAGCGCCATCATCCGATGATAATTCTTTTGAATGTTTCTCAGTTCAATCAGGTGACTCATTAATTTGCCAAGCGCATTGTTAACCAACCAATTTCATGGGTCACCTGCCAAATGCAAGCGACGATTGCTGTCACATCGTTCGGGACATTTTGTTTGAATTTGACCAGCCTGTCTACAACCGGACGAAGCTTCGGCAATCCGCAGTGTCGTGAGAGGTTCGCAAATCGGGTGGAATTATTGCACGGATTCCTGGAAATGAATCGGTTCCCTGCCGGGAATCAATCTCGCATGATTCTTTGCCATCAAGTAAATACACTGCCTGACAATGGCGGTTTTCAGGAACTTTCGGCTTAAAAGGCAATGAATATGTCCAACTATTTTGTCAAACCATGGTTTGTTCTGATACTTTTCGCTGGCCTGGTGTTCAATGCAAATTCAGCGATTGCGCAACTGGAGCAGCAGATTACGACCGCTTTGCCCCGTCCGTTTGACGTGGCGTCCGTCAACGGAACATGGAAGCCGACCAAGGGAAAACTTGCCGGTCGCGAATTGCCCAAAGAGCAACTCGAGTCAATCTTGCTCAAAGTCAATAAGGGTACCTACGAAACTCATGGGACCGGCTTCGTCGAATCGGGAAAGTTGGTGATTCGAATTCCGGAAACGGATAAGCCGCAGGCGATCGATGTGGTGATCGAAAAAGGGGATAACGCCGGAATGACCATGGAAGGAATCATCCGTATCGAGGGCGAAAAACTGATTGTGTGTTACGCAGTTGCCGGAGAGCGACCCACGAGTTTCGAATCTGGCGAAGATGCTCAAACTTTGCTTTTGGAATATCAAAGTCTAACGAGTTTGGTTCCTCGCCCGACCAATACTCAGGAAACGGAAGAAGCGTATCGCATAGGCGATGATTCGGGAAAGTGAGAGCGGTTGCGTGGCGGATTCAACGAAGCCGCCGATGAGACTCCTCACGGGCAGGATTGCAACACCAGCACCAACTCCCAACGCCTTTTCAACTAACTTGTGCGACGGCAGGTCATTGCTTGACAACCCGGGTCCCGGAAAGCGAGTCGTGCCAACCGATTCCGTCGGAATTGAACAAAACGGAAAACGGCTCGAAAGGAATCAGGCGTGCAGCGCTGCGGCCAAGGATTTGCCCTGCCGATGGTTTACCACCATTTTCGGACACAACCAGGGTACCGGTAATGAATTTAGCTGGTGACTTTCCTGTTGCCGCCTCGAAAATAAAATAATAGCCGATCAGAATACTGATGCCCACAAAATAACTTAAAAGGGTGTAGGCCATTCCTTCCAGTGTTGCTTCTGGCTGGCCGCTTGATAGGAACAACACTGCAATCACCAATCCAACTCCAAATGAGATGATCTGGCAAATGATCCCGTCGACAAAAAAATTGGCAAATCGCTGTCCCTTGGATGCGAGTGCCATGTTTCCGGGTTTAGGTTGCTGGACATAAGACGACGCTGGCGGCGCGTAGGGAGATCTTGACATCGAATTGTTCCTCTTTGTTACAAGTTCCAAATCTTATCCAAATCCAGTATCTTGAATTTCCTGGTCGACATTAGATTTTCAGAAAAACGTTGTGCGGTCAATCATGTCACCCTGGAAAATCCAAAGATTTGTGAATGATCGCGATGGGGGCGTTGCTTTCCGAGTCTTTTCAACCGGTTGAGCCGCGTGTCAATTCAAGTTGGATTCGGACAAACGAAAACGGGGCATGCAACAAGTGAACGAACCGGGCGTCAGCGACAGGAATTACCGGCAATTCCGGAGGTTGTCCGTTTAATTGGGGGTCGTTGTGGCAACCCAAACTCAATTGAATTGATTGCGCGCCAGATTCTCGGCGACCACCGTTTTATTCATACCGAGATTGGCCAGAATCTTGCGAGTGTCCATCAATTGCCCAACCGATGTTCGCGAAGGGTCGCGAACGATCACCACATAATCCACAAGGTCAATGCCTTCGGAACCATGGACACAAACATTTTCGATCGAACCCATATCGATAAAGACCATGTCAAATTCGTATTTCATTTGAAACGAGAGCGAGCAAAGACCGTTTAGGACTTTTCGCTGTATATCAGGTTTGCCCGACATCGATGCGGGGATAAAAGTCAAACCAGTCTCTACCGATCGGATCATCACTTCCGATAGCGGCATATCGGATTCCGTGGCGTCGAGCCAGCCGTGGCCCGTTTCCAGGCCGGAACAAATGGTAAGACCCGGACGGTCAACATCGCCATCAATCAGTACCGCTCGGTGTCGGGACAGTGCGGCCCACCTGGCAAGGCAAATTGACATCGTCGTTTTGCCTTCACGGGCAAAAGTGCTGCATAAGCCAATCCGCCGTTGCGTTGGTTGGGTTTGGGAAAGCAGATGATTGCCAATCTGGTCGAACAGCGGGAAATGCATTTTAAGCAGGCGCCGGGCCAGCCGTGGCCAGCGAAAATAGTCGACTTCCCAGGCAGGCTTAATGTTGAGTGGTCCGGTTGGAACAGGCACCGTTGTTCGCGTTCCGGCCATAGCATGGGCTATCGCCTGGAGTGCGTCATTATTCTGAACAACGTAACCCAGGCCCATTTCGATGCTGGTGTTTCCCGTGGTTGCCGACTGCGGTGCAGCAAAAACGCTTTCAGTCGAATCGGCGACCTGGTGTGGCGCTGGGACCGCGCGGGCAACGGGGGGATCGATGCGTAATGTCTTGTCACCAACCTGAATGACCTGGCCTTGCTCGAAGTAACGCCCGGAAAGTTTTTGAAGTGTGATTTGCGTGGAAGTGTGTGTTGACGCCATGGGAATACTTCAATCAGGGATTGGCTCGAAAACGCGACAGACGTCCGTATCGAGACGGGTTGCCAGCCGCAACGCGGGAACCGGGTTCAGTGCGCAGTTAAAGACCTCGAATTCAAAATCCGGGGTGAATCGACTAGAATATGCTTCGGTGATCGGTTATCTGAGTGATAACTTATTAACCGATTATTACGATTATTCAGCTAGCAACCTTGCTGAAACCTGTTTGAGCTTCATTCCAGCAACAGGCAGTGTTTGCGTAGTCGGCAGATTTTAACAAACACAAACTTGATCCAAACGAAAGCAATTCCCGGTAATGTCCACGGTTGAACAGGAAAACGTCTTGGCATTGTTGCACGAACGACTCGAGAAAGAAATTCTCGTCCTTGATGGTGCGATGGGGACGATGGTCTATGCGCTCAAACTTGATGAGGACGCAGTACGCGGCGATCGATTTCCCGGCCACAACAAACAGCTTTCAAATTTCGCCGATGTTTTGTGTTTGACGCATCCAGAGAAGATCAGCGAGATTCATTATCAATACTTGCGGGCTGGGGCCGACATTGTCGAGACCAATACATTCGGGGCGAGTCCGGTCGGGATGATCGAATTCAATTTGCCATTGGAACTGGTGCGCGAGATCAATGGAGCCGCTGTCGACTGTGCCAAACGGGCTGTCGAGCGATTGATGCGGGAAGACAGTTCGCGACCGAGATTTGTTGCCGGTTCGATTGGCCCAACCACCATGCAAACGGCGATCAGCACCAAAGTTGACGATCCAGCCCACCGGGACGTGACGTTTCAAATCATGTCGGACTCGTACTACGCACAAGTTTCGGCGCTGGTCGAAGCGGGAGTTGATATCCTGTTTCCCGAAACGGTTATCGACACGCTGAATCTCAAAGCCTGTCTTTTCGCCATCTCCCGGTACTTTGAAGAAACCGGCAACGTTGTTCCGGTCATGTGTTCGGGAACGTTTGCCGAGTCGGGTTCGACGTTTGTATCCGGGCAAGTCGTCGAGGCCTTCTGGAATTCCATTTCCCACTTTCCGATGTTGTCGGTCGGTATGAACTGCGCGCTGGGTCCCGACATCATGCGGCAGCACATCGAAGAGCTGTCGAAGGTTGCGACCCCCTTCATCAGTTGTCATCCCAATGCCGGGTTGCCAAACGAGATGGGCCAGTTTGACCTGAATCCTGGAACGATGGCGGGCATGATGGCCGAGTGGGCCCAAAACGGATGGGTCAATATTGTCGGTGGATGTTGCGGCACGACCCCGGAACACATCAAGGCAATTCACGATGCGGTTCATGGCGTTCGGCCGCACGCCCGCTCGAAAGTGGCATCATGGACACGCTTGTCGGGTTCCCGTCCGTTGACCATGCGACCGGATTCCAACTTCCTGATGATCGGTGAGCGTACCAATGTCACGGGGAGCAAGAAATTTGCCCGCTTGATTCGTAGCGGTCAATTCGAAGAGGCGATCGAGATCGCCCGCGAACAGGTAGTCGGGGGCGCATCGGTTATCGACATCAACATGGACGACGCCCTGCTTAACGGCGAAGAAGCCATGACGACGTACTTGCGACTGATCGCCGGTGAATCGGACATCAGTTCCGTTCCCGTGATGATCGACAGCAGCAGATGGTCTGTGATCGAAGCCGGTTTGCGAACGGTTCAGGGGAAGGCCATCGTCAATTCGATCAGCATGAAAGAGGGCGAAGCCGAGTTTATTGAGCGAGCAAGGCTGGTGCGACGTTACGGCGCGGCTGTAGTCGTTATGGCTTTTGACGAACAAGGCCAGGCGGTCGAGGTCGATGACAAGGTCCGCATTTGCAAACGCGCATTTGATTTGCTTGTTTCTCAAGTCGGCTTTCCACCGGAAGACATTATTTTTGACCCCAATATCCTCACAATTGCCACGGGGATGGAGGAGCACAACAACTACGCAGTCAACTTTTTCGAGGCGACCCGGCAGATCAAAAAAGTTTGCCCGGGGGCCAAAATCTCCGGCGGCGTGAGCAACGTGAGCTTTAGTTTTCGCGGAAACGATGTCGTTCGCGAAGCGATTAATGCCGCGTTTCTCTATCACGCCATCAAGGCGGGGCTTGACATGGGAATTGTCAACGCCGGACAGCTCGAGATCTACGAAGAGATCCCCAAAGACTTGCTGCAACGGGTCGAAGATGTTTTGTTAAATCGTCGATCGGATGCGACCGATCGGCTGCTGGAATTTTCCGAATCGGTCAAACAGACGGGAAAGAAACCACGCGAGGAATATATCGAATGGCGCGATGCTCCGGTAAATGAACGAATTGCCCATGCCCTGGTCAAGGGGATCGACAAGTTCATTGTCGAGGATGTCGAAGAGGCACGGCACAATTTCGACCGGTGCCTGAGCGTCATCGAAGGCCCGATGATGAAAGGGATGGCGGTTGTGGGCGATTTGTTTGGCAGCGGAAAAATGTTCCTGCCGCAAGTCGTTAAATCGGCGCGAGTGATGAAGAAGGGCGTTGCCCATTTGTTGCCGTTTATGGAAAAGGAAAAAGCCGAAGCGGGACTGAAACAGGATGACACTCGAGGCACCATCGTGATGGCGACTGTCAAGGGAGACGTGCATGACATTGGTAAGAACATTGTCGGTGTGGTGCTGGCCTGCAACAACTATCGAATCATTGATCTGGGAGTGATGGTCCCTTGCGAAACGATACTCGATACGGTCGTGCGCGAAGGGGCCAATATTGTTGGACTGTCCGGATTAATCACGCCAAGCCTGGACGAAATGGTGTATGTTGCCAGCGAGATGAAGCGACGGGGAATGAAAGTTCCGTTGCTGATCGGCGGCGCGACAACCAGCGATAAACATACGGCCGTAAAAATCGCGCCGGCCTACGATGGACCTGTCTTGCATGTCCTTGATGCCTCTCGCAGTGTTGGAGTCGTGGATCGTTTGCTCAGTTCCGAACGGTATGACCAAATCGTTGCCGAGACCCGTGTCAATCAAAAGAGTCTGGTTGCTGCCTACGAGCAACGCGACATGGAACTTGTGACTTATGAACATGCGCTGGCGAATCGATTTGAAACCGATTGGGAAAACGTCAAAATCGACAAGCCACTGTTTACAGGCATCAATGCCCTCAACAATTTTCCACTGGAAGAAATCGCAAAATACATCGACTGGTCCCCGTTCTTTATGACTTGGGAACTCAAAGGCAAATATCCCAAAATATTTGACGACCCGATTGTCGGGGATGTCGCCCGCGAACTGTTTGATAATGCCCAGGCCATGTTGCAAAAATTGATTGCCGACCGAAGGGTAGGAGCGGCGGGCGTTTACGGATTCTGGCCGGCTGCCAGTGACGGAGACGACGTGATCGTTTACAAGGACGAACGCCGTGACAAGGAATTGGCGCGGTTCTACATGTTGCGGCAACAATGGAAACGTAAAGGACAAGAGACCTTTCGCTCATTGGCTGATTACGTCGCACCGGCAGGTTCGGGTCGCGAGGATTACATCGGAGGCTTTGCGGTCACTGCGGGGATCCAGATCGACCAGATTGCAGCGGAGTATGAAAAGGACAACGACGATTACAATTCGATCATGGTCAAGGCGTTGGCCGACCGGTTGGCTGAGGCTTTTGCAGAGCTGCTCCACCATCGAGCTCGAAAGGATTGGGGGTTCGGCACGGATGAACCACTTTCTATGGATGATATTGTTGCCGAAGCGTATCGAGGCATCCGCCCAGCCCCGGGCTATCCCGCCTGCCCCGATCACACGCAAAAGAAGACCTTGTGGAATATGATGGATGTCCAGCATCACACCGGAATTTTCCTGACAGAGTCTTACGCCATGTGGCCCGGCTCAAGTGTATGCGGTTTGTACTTTGGTCACCCCGACTCACGGTACTTTGCCGTCAATCGGATCGATGAAGATCAACTGTCCAACTACGCTGCGCGGAAAAAAGTTCCTGTAGATGATGTTCGTCGCTGGCTCGCTCCAATACTTAAATGAGGCTGCCAATCACCCGTCAATTCGTCGGTGCCTTGTTTCAATGTCGTTAATGGCGATAATCTCGAGCATTGGATCACTTTCAAACCAGGTGGGATAATGGACAAACCAAAATGTGCAGGAACGGCACCAATTGCTGTTGAACTGGAAGCCGGAAAAAAATACGCCTGGTGCTCATGCGGTCTGTCCCCCAATCAGCCCTTTTGCGACGGAAGTCACAAGCAGGAGGGTTGTGAGTTTCGACCCAATGTATTCGTGGCCGAAAAAGCTGAAACCGTTTACTTTTGCACGTGCAAGCAGACCGGAACCCCTCCCCGTTGCGACGGATCGCACCGAAGTGTCAGTTTCGACGGTTCGGCTCCTGTTCAGCTTTAAGCATTGCCGGGCCGTTTTCAATTCGGCATCAATCCCGGATAATTCCTTGTAACTATTCAGGGGTTGGCGTCAGGCGCAATTTTCCGGAATTATTCATTGCTTTGGATTCAAGGCGAATCCGAAAATTGGGCCCGACCCCCTCGAAACCAACTCATGCCGTAATTTGACGAAGGTAAACATTCGAATGACAACACAATTATTGGCTGCTCGCACCGGCGAGATTACCCGCGAGATGGAATTCGTTGCCGGGCGAGAACAGCTTGCGCCGGAACTGGTTCGCGACGAAGTCGCCGCAGGTCGCATGGTCATTCCTGCAAACACGGTTCATCTGGCCGGCGCACTCGAACCGATGGCGATCGGCATCGCGGCAAAATGCAAAATCAACGCCAACATTGGCAACAGCGCCGTAACCAGCAACGTCAATGAAGAACTGGAAAAACTTCACATGGCCGTGCACCACGGCTCCGATACAGTTATGGACTTGTCGACCGGCAAGGACATCGACAATATTCGCCGGGCGATTATCGATGCCTCGCCCGTTCCGATTGGAACCGTTCCTATCTATCAAATGCTGGAAGAGTTGGGGGGCAATATCGAAGATATGCGCCCGCAACATTTTCTGGACATGGTCGAGCACCAGGCCAGGCAAGGTGTCGACTACATGACGATTCATTGCGGTGTGATGATGGAGCATCTTCACCTGACGACCCGACGGGTGACCGGGATCGTTTCACGCGGTGGCTCTCTAATTGCCAAGTGGATGATGGTGCACCGCAAGCAAAACCCGCTTTTCGAATCGTTCGATGACTTGTGCGATATTATGCGTCAATATGATGTCACGTGGAGTCTAGGTGACGGGTTGCGACCAGGAAGTATTGCCGATGCCAGTGACGCTGCGCAGTTCGCTGAACTGGATGTGCTGGGCGAATTGACTCGTCGCGGCCAGGAGCGCGGAACGCAAGTCATGGTCGAGGGGCCCGGGCATATTCCAATGCACCAGATCGAAATGAACGTCAAACGCCAAATTGAGATTTGCAACGGTGCCCCGTTTTATGTCCTGGGACCGCTCGTTACCGATGTTGCCCCCGGTTACGATCATATCACCAGTGCGATTGGAGCCGCGATGGCGGGCTGGCATGGCGCGGCGATGTTATGTTACGTCACGCCCAAAGAGCATTTGGGGCTTCCCAATGCCGACGACGTGAAACAGGGGGTGATCGCCTACAAGATTTCAGCACATGCAGCAGACGTGGCACGTGGTCGAGTCGGCGCTCAGGATCGGGATGATGCACTGTCAAAAGCCCGATTTGCTTTTGACTGGAACGAACAATTTCGGTTGTCGCTCGATCCGGAAACGGCCCGCGCCTATCACGATGAGACATTGCCGCAAGACACTTTCAAGAGCGCTCACTTTTGCAGTATGTGCGGCCCAAAATACTGCAGCATGAAGATCACGGAAGACATTCGAAAAATGGCGGCCGAGAACGGCGAACTCGTCCCGCTTCAGCCGACCTCGATTGAGTAATGTTCAAGCTCTGTTCGTCAGAGAATCGTACTCGTACTCAGTGAAATGGTACTCGTACTCGAAAGGCTCGCGATGACCGAACATTCCTTCAACCATTAACGACTCGACGTCTATCGTCTCTCGATTGAATACGTTGCGTTTTCCGATCGCATCTCCAAGGGGAGAAATGTGCCGCCGGGGAGAAAGGGAGAAAGGTGCTGCCCATCTTTTGAAACACGTAATCAAAACGATTCCCAACGCCGCAGGTGTTAGACAACATAGCCTTTGGTCGCGTAGCGCACCCAAGGAATTTGAATCGTCACCAATCACAACGCCGAAGGTGTTGAACAATCGACGATGTGGCGTTGTTACGTTCTGTTGAACCCGTTCCGGGTTCTGCGACGATTGTTTCCCGGTTCCCGGGGTGCGCTACGCGACCCCGGGCTGTGATGTTCTACCGCTCCGCGGTAGTGGGAAAGGGGGATCGCCATTTGCAGCACCTTTCGCGACCCCAATTGAAGCCACATCGAGCAAGTTACCGGCGCTTTCGTTTTTATGAGCCATCTCTAAACGCGATAAGATTGCAAAAGTAGCCTGACCCGTTTTTGTCTTTTTGTCCCACTACCTATTGTCCTGCTCGTCCTTTGATTTTTCCCTGGCGAGTTCAACGCCCAGGAATTCGTCGAGTTTCTGTTGCTGCTCCCTGGTGAGAACTTTTTCGATTTCTTCTCGCTGCCTTTGCTGCCGCAGCTCTCGAATTTCTTCCATCAATTTCTTCTGAAATTCTCCCGCGGATTCTGCCAGCTTCTTTTTCTGCTCGTCGGTCAGTTTGAGTGCGTTGGCAAACTCGTCGGAATTCAATGCGTCTGACCCACCGGCCTTTAATTTGGCTTGTGCCGAAATCTGCTGGAGTCGTGAACGTTGAAATGGAAGCAGTACCGAATCGACAATTTCCTCAAGCTCTTTTTTAAGTGCCTCGTTTAGTTTATTTTCTTCCTGCTGGAATTCTTCCGGTGATTTCTCAGCCTTTTTGCCGAATTTCTTCTTGAGTTCTTCATGGCGATGCTGAAACTTCTCACGGGCCTGTTGCGTTCTTGCCTGGAGCTCGCCACGCTGGGATTCTACCAACTGCAGGTCGTCGATCACTTGCTGAATGCTTACCAATGCCTGGGGTTCCGTAGGAAGACCCGGTGCAACTTGCATGAAGGTGAGCGGTTGCCCGCCCCCGCCCAGATCTCCCCCCAAGGACAATTGAATGGTAGGGCCAAGGTCGATTGAGATGTCCTGGGCCGTTCCGACACTGGCAAACGACAGGATTGCGGATATCGCAACGCACAAAGATCGATGCATCATCATTCTCCCATGTTATTGAAATTTTTGATGGTCTCCTGAGTAAAGGTTAACAATTGGACAAGCGGCATGCGAGCGCTACTTTACAGAATACCGACAGGACTAAATGGCGATTCATGGAAAGATGCAATTGAACCAGCTTATTTACAAGATCGTGGACGCTGTTGCGTGGCGCGAGGCCGAATTGGAAGGTGTCTTTCGGGGGGCGGAAATCGATTTGAGCGACGGATATATCCACTTCTCCGCCGCGCATCAAGTTCGCGAAACATTGCAAAAGCACTTTCGGGGAAAAGCGGATTTGTTACTGGTTGCCGTGGAGGAATCGGCTGTCGAAGACGGGCTTCGATGGGAACCGTCACGCGCGGGCGATTTGTTCCCGCATCTTTATCGCGAACTCAAGGTCACGGAAGTTCGATCGGTCGTTCCAATCAATGAAAACAGCGGCCCGTTTCCAGGTGTCGTGTGACCGAAATCGTCGTGCCTACTCGTCAGAATCAGCTTTTTCAGGATTTGCGGAATTCCTCCAGGGGGAATTCGAGGATCGATATTCCCGGTTGCTGTCGGAGTTCCCAAAGCCTCGCAAAGGCTCGCGTTACCAGTTCCCGGCGTTGCACGACATAGTTAGGGTCGAGGTGGGCCAGCCCCATTTCGCCTTCGACCTGAACGGGTTCGAATCGCGGGTCGTCGATGAACTGGGCCAGGACCGGGTTGCACCGGATATGCCGCTCGGGCGAAGTGTGGAGGATTTCGGGATCAACCTGCCCCAGGACGTAACGCAAATACAAGTCGCTGTCCACGATCGATTCCACATCCCCCTGGCAGACATGGCACATGTATCCTTCATCGCATTTTGCCATTGAATCAATTCCTGGTTGCATTGAACTGTTAGCAAAACCAAACCGTCGAACGCAATTTGCATGGCGCGTAAGTTGGCTAATTGCAAGGATTTACGGTCAAATACCTGGTGTTAGGAAATCTAAATGTTTGACGATAGGAGGCAACGTCCCTAGAATGTGACGCTCAAATCGGGCAGTGGCGGGATTTTGATTGTCGACTTGTGTCCCCATCTCGTTGTTGGCCTGAGTTGCGAACAGAGGATAGCAGATTCATGAAAAAACAGGAAATGAAACCATTTAAGGATATCTTGCTGGGGCTTCGGGCTCGGATGCGAGGGGATGTTTCTACCCTTGCCAATGCGGCTTTGGCAAAGGCGGGGGGGAGTGGCAGCGGTTCGTCAGTACCCAGCCATATTGCAGACCTTGGAAGTGACACGTACGAGCAAGATAACACGCTGCGACTCATGGACAACGAGGGAGAAGTGCTTGCTCAAATCGAAGGTGCCCTTGAACGGATTGAAGACGGGGATTATGGTTCCTGCGTTGAGTGTTCGGGGAAAATCCCGAAAACGAGATTGAACGCAATTCCCTATACCCCCTACTGCGTTAAGTGCGCTTCGCAGATTGAATCTACCAGACGCTATTACTAAATCGAAAAAGTGTCCGACCTGCGACCGGCTGCCAGTCAGCCGGTTCGTCCTTTTTCTGTTGGTTGCTGTTACTGGGCTGGCTGCTGATCTGATCAGCAAGTCCCTGGTATTCTCGGCCAACTTTACTGCCGAAGGCCCTGCCGTAAGTCATTGGTGGATCGACGGGGTTCTGGGTATTCAGACTTCTTTTAACGGCGGTGCCCTTTTTGGAATGTTTCAGGGGGGAAGCTGGTGGCTGGCCGGACTATCGCTAGTCGCACTGTGTGGCGTGATGACCTGGTTGTTTGTGTTCCGGATGGCAGCCAGTCGATTCCTGACCATCGTTCTGGCGATGATCAGTGGCGGGATCCTCGGAAACCTGTACGACCGTATGGGATTCGGGTACGAATCGACGCATCCAGTTGAAACTGCCTACCATGTTCGCGACTGGATTCACTTTCGTTTGTCGGGCATTCCATTTTTTGACCCCTGGCCCAATTTCAATATCGCCGACAGTCTGCTCGTTTCTGGTGCGACCATGCTATTTTTGTTTGCCATATTTTCGCCCGACCAAACAAAGGCGAACCGGGATTGTCCGGAGCAGTAACTGGTTCAACAGCAAACGGACATCTGCGAAACCGTTGGGGTTGACAATTATGGTTTTGTCACGCCAAAAACTGGCGAGGCGTATAAGCATTCGCGGCAGGATTCGTTGTTGTGGTACAATTTGTGTATGAAAGGAACTCCCATGCTTGTCATTGAATTGATTCCGGACCCCGAACAAGGCGGCTACACCGCCCGTGTCCCTGATATTCCGGCCTACGGAGAAGGGGAGACTGCTGATGCGGCGATCGCCGATTTGCAAGAAGCCCTTCGTGGATACATCGAGTCGTTTGGCCTCGAGGACGCCATGTCTCGCGTTACCACGCCAACGGTCCAAACAGTTGACTGGAATCTGACGGAATTGGCGCATGGCTAAGTTGCCGCGCCCAACGGGCCGCACAATGGTCGATTTTCTTGTTCGGCGCGGATTTCAAGTTTTACGTGTTCGCGGTAGCCACCATTTTCTGGAATCTGAATAACACCGAACGTGTGTTCCGGTCCACGGAAATCGCGACCTCAAGATGGGAACGTTGCGGAGCATTTTGAGGGATATTGAAATGAGCCCAGCGGCATTTGAGCGGGAGTTTCGCAAACAATAATGGCTGCCAAACCCATGGACCCCATGAAACGGGTTAAGGAACTTCACTTGCAAGTTGACGAGGCACTTCGGCTAGTCCGCCTTTTTGCCGGGTTGGCGTTTTCGGTATTCATATTCGAATTTGTTGTCATTGGTTTTGTGGGTCCGGGACTGACGGGTGCAATCTTTATTGCAAGTTTGAGTGGGTATGCATTTTTCAGAGTTCCACGATACTGGATACTTGGAAACGTGGTGCCGAATAGTATTTACCATAGAGTTTATAGACGAAATGAACGTTGGTTTGATTTGACAATTTTCATTACCTCAATCTTGTTTGTTTTTGGCGCGTTTGAATACTCGGGAAGAATTGAGTTCATCGTGGCAACCTTTTGGGAGTAGCTTTGGTCGTTTTTGAAACGTGGTGCTTTCGAAATCTAATTCGCAATATTGCGCGAGTTGAAAAAAGGTTAGACGACGGCGCGAAAATAGTACCTCGGGCATGAGTCAGTGAAATTGACCCGGGTTTAGAATACGGTGCGCATTAACAGCAAGTGGGTTCCTGTTTTCCCGGGATACGATTCATGAATAGGCCGCATCATATCCTGATCGCAGGGGCCGGTTTGGTGGGTTCGTTGCTGGCGCTGCTTCTGGGACAACGGGGATATCGCGTAACTGTACTGGAAAAGCGCCCGGATATGCGGCGTGTCGGAGTTTCCCGGGGGCGCTCGATCAATTTGGCACTTGCCGAACGAGGAATGCACGCGCTGCGTCTGGCAAAATTGATGGACGACATCGAGCCATTATTGATTCCGATGCGCGGAAGGATGTTGCATGATCTCGATGGCGGACTGGCTTTCATGCCGTATGGACAACGTCCCCATGAGGTGATTTATTCCGTTTCACGGGGTGAACTCAATCAATGCATGATAACGGCGGCAGAAGAACGCTTTGATGTCGACATTTTGTTCGAACAGTCCGTTGAGTCGATCGATTTCTCAAACCGCCGCGCCATTATCATGGATGAGGTTTGCGGCAAGAAAACGCAGCTCGAGTTTGAACTGCTGATCGGGACTGACGGGGTAGCCTCCAATGTGCGAGCAGGACTTATGCAGGCAACCGGTGGTGACTGCTCCATTGAAATGCTGGACCACGACTACAAGGAATTAAATATCCCCGGCCGACCCGATGGCAAATGGTCGATGGAACGCGAGGCGTTGCATATTTGGCCACGCGGCGGCTTTATGTTAATCGCGTTACCCAACCTGGACGGTAGTTTTACAGTCACACTGTTCCTGCCAGGGAAAGGAAATCCGAGCTTTGAATTGATCGACGAGCCGCGTGAGTTGACGGCGTTTTTCCAGGAGCAATTCAATGACGTCGATGAATTGATCCCGGATCTTCAAGCCGAGTATTTTGGCAATCCGGTCGGTCAGTTGGGAACGGTGCGCTGCGACCGTTGGACATGGCGAAACCAGCTCTTGATCATGGGGGACGCTGCGCATGGGATTGTTCCATTTCACGGGCAAGGGATGAATGCCGGTTTTGAAGATTGCAGCGAGCTGGTTCGTTTGCTGGATTTCCATAATGACGATTGGTCACTGACCCTTCCCGAATTCGAATCGATCCGGATTCCGAATGCCAACGCTATCGCCGACATGGCGCTTGAGAACTACATTACGATGCGCGACAGTGTGAATGATCCGAAATTCAAGCTAAAGAAAGAGATAGGATTCCGGCTGGAGCAAAAATTTCCGCGCCGGTTTATTCCACGCTATTCGATGGTGATGTTTCACCGAATTCCTTATGAGACGGCCCGGAATCGAGGGCAAGTTCAGGATGGGATTCTCGACCAATTAATAGCCGGCATGAAACCGGGTGAGACAACCGCAATTAATGAAACACTTGCTGAACGACTGATTAATGAGGCGTTGCCGGAAATCGATATCAACTGGATCAGCGGTGTCTGAACCGCATGGCATCGACAATCTTCTCGGGCAACCGAGGCAAATCTTCTCTTGGAATCAGGTAAGTCGAAAGATTGAACAGGTCGGTAAAAACCCGGTTCTGATTGGTCGTTCTGCTCAGGTAATCGTGTCCGGACGAACCTCCCGTTCCAATTCTGGTCCCCAGCATTCGATGGACCATGATCGCGTGTCGCGACCGCCACGATGTAAACAGTTCATCAATTTCGACCAGCGCGGTCAGGTAGCGGAACGGCAGTTGCAACATCGGCTCATCGCGATACAAGTTGATAAACAATGCTGCCAGTATCGCGCGGTGAGTCAAACGAAAAACCTGATCGGCCCGCAGCGCTTCGAATTTATCGAAATTCAATAACGCGGCAAATCGTATGCGGGTTGCTTCCAGTTCTGCCAATTGATGTTTGCACACGATGTCTGGCAGGGTCGAGTTGTTTTCGATAATTGCCTGATCGCTGATCAGCATCTTTTCAACGGCCGATTCGTACTCACGCCAGAATTCAAAGTCCTCGAACTTCAGGAATGGCAGGCGTTCCAGCCACCGTTGCGTGCAATCAAGCAGGCTTTCCCGGGATTCTGCCAGTTCCATTCGCTGTCGATCGTGGTCACCGAGTCGCGAGTAAATAAATTCGCGGTCAGCAGGAATACGCATTTCTCGCTTCAGGCCAAGCAGCACTTCGATTTCCTTGAACTGAACGCTTTGAAATCCGGACGCGGGGATGAGCAAGTCGCGAAATTCAAGGAAATCCAGCGGCGTCATGGTTTCGATAATATCGATCTGCCCGACGAGCACCCGCTGGATCCGGTGAATCCGCTCGAGTCGGGCAACCATTCGACCCATTTGCCGTTCATCGACACTATCATCACAAAACATTTCGATGATCGAGCGAAGTTCTACAAGGATCTGCTTGAACCAGAGTTCGTATGCCTGATGGACCACAATAAACAGCATCTCGTCATGGGCCACGCCGTTTTCGGTTTGACTGACGGGATGTTGTGCATTGAGCAGTTTGTCCAGGTGCAAATAATCGGCGTAATATAATCCGCCTGGTTTGGAATTCATGGTTCGAGCGGGCAGGTTAGTTGCCGGGCTGTTGGACTGTTTGACAGATCGGATCCTCCTGGATTAAGCCTGACCCGGTACTGGAACTGGACCGGGATCGTAAGATCCGAAAGCCAGTTTGTCCGGTCCAAGAATGGTCCCATCGTTCCACATTTTGTTCCATTCGATTTCCTGACCGGTATAACAAGCCTGGCGTGCCATGATGGCCATCATCGTACTTTTGCACATGTAGTCACCGTTGTTGATCGGTTTGTTCTCGCGAATACTGCGGAACAAATGCTGGTGCTCGACATCGTACATACTTGGCGATTGTCCCTTGTATCGCCATTGTCCATCATTCGAGTCGACGATGTTTTTCAGGATACGGGCGTTTCCTTTGGTCCCAATCACATGGCACTCGTTTTCTGACCAGCAACCGGTCATTTGCCGACAATGCGAAAAACACTTGACGCCGTTTTCCCATTCAAAAACCGATGCAAAGTGATCAAACGTTGTGCCGTACATCTTGTCGGTTCGTTTTTGTCGACCCCCTGTTCCGTAGCAGCGAACAGGCGGTTCGTCATTCATAAGCCATAGCGCCTTGTCGAGTGTGTGGATATGCTGTTCGGCCGTGATGTCGCCGGAAAGCCAGGCAAAATACAACCAGTTGCGCATCTGGTATTCAACATCGCTCCAATCCGGTTTGGTACCGCGATGCCAAAGTTCGGCCGTATAATAATTAGCCTCAATCGCGCGAATGTCGCCAATCGTTCCTTCCTTGACGACGTCGATAGTAGCGTTAACACCCAGGTCGTATCGCCAACATAGTCCGGAGACAAGGCTGAGCCCTTTTTCCTGACACTTTTTGCTAGCCTCCATCACACGACGCACGCCGGGAGCGTCGACCGCAATCGGCTTTTCGCAGAAGATATGTTTTCCCGCTGCGGCGGCAGCCTCCATCTGCATTGGCCGAAAATAAGGGGGTGAACACAAAAGGACAACATCGACGCCGGAGTCAATCAACCCCTGATGACAATCGAGGCCGGTGAAACAGCGATCCTTAGTGACATCCATTCGCTGGGGAATATCGACCATCATTTGTTCAACGGCCTCATCGATACGGTCCTCAAAAGCGTCGGCCAAAGCCCAGACTTTCACATCGGGATCCGCATTGCAGGCATTGGCCACAGCCCCTTTGCCTCGACCGCCGCAGCCGATCAAGCCAATCTTGAGTGATTCGTCGACACTGTTATGCGCGGCACGCGCTACCGACAAATGGCTTGTTGCAACGGCACCAGCAGCGATGGCAGCGCCGGTGACCTTGACGAATTGCCGACGACTCGGTCGAGTATTGCCAGACTGTTGTTTCACGGGTCTACTTTGATTCATAACAGGTTCCAATGGATGAATTCGCTTGTCGATTCAGATTAACAGGCTAGCGAACGGAAAGGCACTTTTCCAGTCTGGCAAAGACAAAGTGCCTTGTGATTCTGTATGGAAACGACGGCGTTCATGGCAAGAAAGCCGGGAAAACGGGGATGAAGGCGCTTTGATAACAGACCTTGAGAAAATCCGCGAAAGCACCGGCCTTGCATCCGTTTGTCATGAATATGTGGTCGAATCGACCAACGACTGGGCCACCACGGTCGGCCGGGGTGGTGGGATCAGGATGCCGGCACTATTTCTGGCAAGCGAACAGAGGCGCGGGCGCGGTCGAGGCGACAACGAATGGATCTCGTCGCAAGGGTCATTGACATTTTCATTGCTCGTCGCAAGGCCTGTACCGTTGAACGATTCCAGGGGAGGAATGGTTGCCTTGCTGGCGGCAGATTCCATTTGCGAAACGGTTGAGGAACTCTGCCAGTTGTCGCCGAAAATCAAATGGCCTAACGACGTTTACCTGAACGACCGGAAATTGGCTGGAATCTTGATTGAGTCAGTAGGAGCGACCATGGTCGTGATCGGTTGCGGCGTCAACGTAACTAATTCGACCGACAGGGTTCCTTTCGCGACGAACCTGGCTTCGTTGACGACGACGCCTCCATCAATGCAGGTAATTTTGACGGGAATCACTCGTCGAATAATCGTCGGTTTGACCACAATAGCGAATGATTCGGGTTCACTGAATGACCGCTTGAAGTCGACGAAAAAACCGAATGGTTGCGATCGAGACCTGGTTGCAAGGTGTCAGTCGCGCGATTGGTTGTCCGGTCGGTTGATTGAATGCGCAACGCCAACGGAGTCGGTTTACGGCACGGCCCGGGGATTCAGTCCCGACGGGGGACTTGTTATTGAAATCGAAAGGGGCCACCGGCGCGTGGTCAGTACGGGCAGCATTACGGTATTGCGGTCGCAAGCAAACTGAATTCGCCTGAAAAAGGCCGAGGTTTTGATGGCAACGGGACAAAACGAACTCGGGGACACGATCGAGAAACCGTTGAAGTGCCTCCTGGCAGGCAGAATTCGGCTATGGCATATTGATTTTCACGGGGGGTATTTGGTGTAATGGCGTAAACAGGCTGGGCGATCGATGGAAGTTCGTTCCTTCAACCTGAAAACATTATCACCTGACGGCCAGCGAGTTTTTATGGAACAGGTTTCGATGCGAGTTTGCTTGCACTTCGACCGACTGAACCAGCCCGCTGGCTTTTGTTTTTTTTTCGAGAGGGCGAAACCATGCCACTTTTTGAAGTCGAGACAGACGCACACATAATAATCACCTGGGCGGAAAATGAGACCGCGGCGACGGCAATTGCAACGGATTCTTATCCGGCCGAGTCAATCAAGCGGATGACCAAACGTCCTCGCGACACGTGGGTTATATCAAAGGGCGTCCTTGGACTTCCATTAGAGGGTACCAATCCATGTAATGTTGCCCGTGATTGCCTGACCAAGGCGGCTGGCGACAAGGTTCATGCGATTCGTTTGTACATGCATGAAACCGGCACAGACCTTGATGAAGCCCGCCGGGCGGTCGAGTCAAATATGGTCATGGGCTGGTAGGTGCCGTTTTTTTTGACAGCTGGTGACAACGCGCAAAATGGAAAAATGGACGACGCGCCGAAAACCTTTGTTTTTCAGCGCGTCGTTCAGATCGCGTTTGCCGCCGCTTTGTCAATTTCCGCCGCCGTCACTTTCTGAACCATGTCGACAAATACTACCAGCCGTCGACTTTCTTTTCTTGCGATATTGACCCCGATTCTCTTCGTCGCGGTATGGCTTCGCCTTGCGGCCTTGCAAGAACCAGTTTGGCTTGATGAGTTGCATACGTCGTGGTGCGTTTCTTCGTCGTTTTTCGAAGCTGGGCCGCGTGCGATGGAGGGAAATCAAACCCCGTTTTATTTCTGGCTCGTCTGGCCAGTTTACCAGGGACTGGGAGAAACCGCATTCGCCCTTCGGCTCGTTTCGCTCGTCGCATCGTTATCGCTTGTGGCTTCGATCGGCTCGATTGTTTTCCGATGGAGCGGGTCCATCATCGGAGCGACATTGGCAGCCGGTTTGGCAGCAATCGACGACAAGTTCTTGTTTTATGCCGTTGAAGCGAGGCCTTATGTTGTCGTGCAACTCGCCGCCGTTTGGCAAGTCTACTTATTCGCCCGAATTTTGTTTCCAAAACAAGACGACTGTGCCGGTGGAGCAAGCAATAGATCACGTACGAGTTTGGCAATCTTTTGGTTGCTAACTAACGTTCTGGTATGGCTACATCCCACAACCATTGTTTTGTTATTTAGCGAGAGCGTGATTTTTTTCTGTTTGGTTATTTGGCGATCATGGAACCAGTGGTCGCAGATTTGGAAGTTTCACTATCCGCTGATACCATTTTTAGGACTTTTGGCTCTGACTTTCCCGGCATTGTTTGTTTTCGCGATGTTCCACAGACGTTTGTTGTGGGAGGCATTTGTTGATCCCAACACTTACCTGTTGCTCACGGTTGCCGATTGGCTGACGTGCATTGCGGCACCGTCGCTGGCTCTATTGTTTTGTGCTCGTCAACAACACGAGTCCTTGCAAGGGACAGGACTGATCGTTGTCGTGGTTTTGCTTTCCGCGTTCGGTCCGCTGCTGGTGACCTGGATGCATTGGATGCCACTTGCCGATTACCGTTACACGATTGCTGCGGCAACCATGGTGCCTGTGCTGGCAGGTGTATTGATCGGATTGATAAAAAGAAACAAATCTCGATTGTTGATTGCCGCAATCGTAACGGGACTGGCCGTAGCAACTAATCCGCTGTTGCCAGGGTTGATTCGAGGCGGTCGTTTGCCATCCCAGCGAGTCGAACAATGGGACGAAATAATTAATACGATCAACTCGGATGGACTGCCAGTTTGCCTGTATCCGAACCTTGTCGAAGATGCGCGTCTCGCAAAGCAAGCTCATCGACCAGGCATTTATCATGGAGCCGAATATCTCCAGTTCGCTGTTCGAGGAATCTATCCGGTGTTCGGGCTCCAACGAGTCGAGGGACGCGTGGAGACATTGTCGTTGATTTCACCACAAGCGCCTTCAAATTCCATGATGGAACGATTTGAAGAGTCCGGGGGAGGATGGGTTTTGATCCGTGCACGCCAATCAGATATGCAGCGAGTTTTGAATGAATTTCCTGAATGGTTCGGCTCAAAATGGCAAATCGAATATGAAGATTTTTCGTTGCCCCCCCTGTATTTGTACCGAGTTCAGTTAAAAACTTCGATAGAACCGGCGAGCGTTCCAGCCGACGGGAATCAATAAGTTCCGGCGCGGCGTTCTTTTGACGGGAGAATTTCCAGACAGGTCGTCCACCATCCGCTGGTTACCGTTTCCACAAATTCGCCGGGCAGATTCTCCTCCACCATTTCGACAGCCAGTCGCGGGTAGTCATAGTGGACCGGAATGAATTCGACTTGTAGTTGGTCGAGACTTCCGTCAAGGATGGTGTACCAGACGTTGGTATGGCCGACGTTCTCCGGTCTGCCAAGGACGCCGACGTTGACAAAATTCCGGTTTTGGGGAAGTGATCGATGCCACTTGATTCCCGTGTGCGTGGCCACAATGCTGTCGCATTCAAACTCGCCACATAATTCAGACAGGAAATGTGTCGACGTGGTCGACTCCCACAAGAACTCATTAACTCGTCGCGGGCTGCCATGGCACAACAACAATCGATGACTGCCCAGATCGAGTCGAATTTGTTTTGGCAAGGTCCGAAGAAATGCCCGATTGGAAACCGACGTGTTGGCCAGCGTGTAATCGTAACTTAGTTGAGCGAAATGATTGTCACGCGGATCGGTGTATCCACACTGGCAATCGTCCAGCATGTTTCCAATCGAGTCGTCATAGTTTCCCTGGATGCAGGCAACATTGGCGGCGTGCAGTTTCGGAAACACGCGATCCGGGTGCGGGCCGAATGCGCCCAGATCACCCAGACAAAATATTGCCTCAACCTGACGGTCGGATGCATCATGCAGGGCTGCGTCGAGCGCCAGGTAGTTGCTGTAGAGTCCACCGAGACAGGCAATGCGCTGATATTCCTTCACTCCAATCTCCTGCCCTGATCCGGTTTGGCCGAATTCGGCGAACGCAAATTGCCGCTGGCGTTTGAGCAAATAGCACCATACTGGTAACACGTGGAACAGGCACCATGACCTAGCGGAAATGGTCGCACGGAATCAACAAGTGACTGACTGAGCAGCGAATCGGGACTTTCGATCAAAATCGGGCAAACATGAACGCCGCGGTCAGTCACTATTCGACTGTAGCTGCAAACAAGCAGTGACTGGTCGTATCCTTCCATCATCTCCCTGGTCACCCGTTCCTCGTTGCGGTAACCGGTCGAACGGATTGCCTCGGCACCGATTTGCAGGGTCGGCAGAATTTTCAGGCGCGGATGTTTGTATCCTTGCTGTTTCAGGACTCTTTGAAACCCGGATATCATTTCGTGTTCGTCACCGATGTTCCACGTGCGAACTGCGGTGATGATAGGAATAAAGCCGAACTGAACGAGCTTTCCAACGCCATCCATCGCCCGGTAAAAAGTACCGTCGCCACGCACAGGATCGTTTTGGTCTGCCGTAAAACCGTCAATGCTGACCCGAAATTCAAGGCTGAATATTGACCGGGCTTCCGCATCCCGAAGTCGTTCCAGCCACTCGTTTTTGAGTACCGTCCCGTTCGTCAAAACAGTGGCTGGTCCCAGTTCAAGAGTCGCGATCAGAATGTCGGTCATGTCGGGGTTGAGAAAGGGCTCGCCTCCCGTGAAATAATATTCCCGCGTCCCCAGTTCAATCGACTCTTGCAATCGGTCTTGAACTTGTTGCAGAGTCAGGAATCCGAAGTTTTGATTCCTCGGGTTGCAACTGATAAAGCAATGGTTGCAGGTGAGATTGCAGCGTGTTCCGGCGACCTGGAACCAAAGTTGATCAAGTCGGGAAATGTCGACCCAGGGTGGGGCATCGTTCAGGATGTCGATTGTTCGGTCTCCTGCCGGGTCTTTGATTCCAGCGTCCTTTGCATTGTCTCGTAAACGTTTAGCGAATCACGCTCGCAGATGATTCGAAAAACATCTTCGATTTGTTGCAGCCCCGTTTGGAACAGGAATCGCGAATCGCGACCATACGATTTCGCTCCGATGATGTAGAAATCGGGTTCCGTCGTAATGACCGCTGCTGCGCCAATACGTTTGTGTTGCAGGCAGTCATTACCACTTTCTGCAATCGAAAGCGCCCAGTTCATTGGTCCACCCGTTGCGTAACATCGATGGAGTTGGAGTTGATCAAGCATGCCGAAATCTCCAAGATAGCCAACATTGGAAATGACGTGGTCGACTTGAATGACGTCGTCGCTGTCGGCAAGCCGAATCTCGAAAGTGTCGTCATTGAAATGAATCGATTCGACTGTTGAATTGGGACGCCAATCGAGCCAATCCGCCGAGTTGGCAAGCTCGTTGACTTGCTTTATCAAGTCAACACGATTGGGCAACGGGTCATTGTCAGTAAAGCGCAACGGTCCGTCAGTTCCACGGGTCAGCCATGTACATCGAATTGCCTCCTGTTTCTGTTGTGCTGCAGCCAGTTGTAGTATGTTTGTTGCGGCGGAATAGCCACTGCCGATCACCGCAAAGCGGAACCGCGTACAAAGGTCGAGATATTCCGGATACACGATCCAGCAAGTGTAAATGTTGTCCTCGGGAATGCCGTCGTCATAGCCCAACTCACGGATGTCTTGTTCTCCAATCGCGGGCGCGCCGCCGCTTCCCGCAAATTGAGGTCCCGTATAACTGCCGCTGGCGTCAATCACGATATCAAAATGTTCGACGTGTTCGCCCTGGTGGTCTTCGTAAAGGATTCGGAACTGTGTTTCATCCCTTTCCGGCCGCCCGACGTTGTCTGTCGGAAGTTGGCCGTCACGGGAAACGCTGGTCACGGTTGCGAAAGTGCGAATGCATCCGTCGAGCAAATCACTGGTTGCCAATGGGATGAAATAGTGATCGACCCATTGCTGGCCGGTATGTAACTGATGCGGAAGCAAACTGTCGGCCTTGTTTTCTTGCGCGGAAAGTGCTGACAACCCGAGACTGCTGCAATTCATGCCAAACGGGGTAAACAACGTGACGTGTCCCCAGTCCAGTACGTTGTTACAAATATTTTCCTGATCGAAAACAGCAACGGAATGACCGAGAAACCGGGCATACAAGGCGGCCTCGATTCCGATTGGGCCTGCGCCGAGAATTGCAATTGTTGAGAGTTGATCGTCGTCCATTTTTGTCTCCCGGTTCGAACGGCAATTTTTTGGTCACTTATGAACAGGAATATCTTACGAAAAGTTTTTCGGTTTGTCGTTGACACCACAGGTTGGAGCGGCATTGACGGAAACTATTCGGATTCTAATGTTCGATTGCCCGCCGGGAAAACTAATGCGATTAAAGTGATTTTGGTGCCCCGTTTATCCGGAACGCCAAACGCGGCGGCTGATTTAAAGTGTTTTTTGAATCGTCCTGGCTCGGGAAAACATCGCCATGTTATCGTTCCGTTTGTTGTTGGGCATCCTGTTCCTCACCTCCCTTGTCACTTCAGTTGTCGCCACACAACAACAGCAACAAGCAACGCCTGCCGCCGCGGTAACAACAGCGTCGCCTGTCGGTTTCGGAAACAATGCTGATCAAAACAGTGCGGCTTCCGGCGTAGAGCACAGTGTGCTCGTTCACCAGTTGCTCCCTTCCGCTCAATCAACGGCTTCAGACTTCCACTCGCGCCCCTTGCCTTTCAATCTTCGATACTTTCCACTCTCCACTCTTCACTCGTCTGGTCCAGTCGCTTACTTCGTCAACCGGGTCGTTAGCATCACAGCGACCAGCGACAGCACTGTTAGTCTCGTCTACGAACTTGCCGCCGATTTTCCGACGGCGGGCTGCACTGGCAATAACGGTAGTCATTTCGTGCATTACCGATTTTCAAAGAGACTATTCATTTTAGTTACGTCGATCATGTACTGTCCAACATATCGGTTGTCGTCATTGCGAAAAAAGCTTCTATCGTCACGACTTTACCAAAAACTGGACCTAGTATCTTGCATTTGAAGCTTAGACGAAGTTGATTACGTCTTGAAACAACATCGTTTAAGATTCTAAAAGGCGCCGATCCTCGATGGCCATCAAGGATCGGCAACGGCTGGTAGATCGCCAGGACCTGGGTACTTGAGACCGTGGGACAGCATGATCGTCAGTCGTCATTTTTTAACCCGAACCGTCGCTAGAGCGGCCACAGGCCAGCTCGTATTTTACCAGGAAGGGAATCAAGTGAAAATGACTCAACATGGTTACACACGAGTGGTTGGTATCGATGTCTCCAAAGCGAAACTGGATATTGCCTGGGGAGCCAGGGGGCCGTTGGAAACCATCGAATATACCGAACTTCAGATGACGCAACTTTTGATCAGCAAAATTGACAACCCGGCTGAAACCCTGATTGTGTTGGAAGCCACCGGAGGCTACAAAAGCCCTTTGGTTGACTTGCTTCACAAGTCGGGGATCGCACTGGCGATCGTCAACCCACGTTGAACGGGAATACACAATGAGATCGTCAAGCCTCGTTATCGTGGAATGTGTGTTGTTTGTTGTACTAGGTTCCAACTATTTTGCCGCGGTCGCCCAACAAACGTATTTTCGCCACGAACATATCCTTCCCGCACAAACGCTTGCCGTATTACAAATAAACGATTTTCAGTCCGTCGTAAATGAAGCACGGCGTATCGTTGACGAACTGGATCCAACCATTGAGCTCCAGTCGCTTGTTTGTTCCGAACCGTTTCCGCTGATGACGGACGAGCAATTCAAACACTTTGAAGAAGTTGGAAGGATGGCCTTGCTTCTGGTTGACGAAATTGAAATGGTCACCGTTTTCGCGACGACCATCAAGCCGACTCCGGTTATTGGGATAGTCCTCAGCATTGAACGCGAGTCGACATCCTCGAGCGAATGCATCACGCAAATTAAAGCGGCGATTGAAAATGTGCTGGATTCGGGGCAATGGACGGAAGCGGAAAAAGAACTTTCAGATCTAATTCGAACAATTTCGTCGCAACTTGTCATCCGAACAATGGATAACTACATTGTCCTTGCTACGTCAGTTGCATTGGCTGATCAGATTGAGTTTCGGTTAAAGAACAATGGCCCGGAGAAACCTGACGACGTAATTACAACCCAGCGCCGTTATCAACGAGCCATGACTGGCTTGGACAAACACGAAGAATACGCCATTCTTTCCTTCGTTTCTCAAACGGACGAATTGCCATTTCCAGATTCAGAATTTGCGCGTGACACGGCCGCTTTGGGAGAGTTTGGATACGGGGAGCTGGTTGGACTCGCTCTCGGCATATCAATAAATTCCAATGCTACACCGGATCAGCCAACGATAACTGCCAGGCTGACAGTTCCATTTACCATCCCCGCCTCGGGCATCGTTTCACTTTGGCAGGCCTATCAACCAATTGAAGTTGTCCCGCCTGTTGAGATCTGGGCAGCTCGATCTAAAAACGAGTTGAGGAAAATTCAAGTGTCGTCAATGAATCGTGACACCTACTTGCAAAACATGGAGGACATGTACACCGCGGCGGGGCAAAAAGATGAATTTGACCAGCGAATGGCCCAGCGGCTTCGAGCTAATGTATCCAGCGAAGTTTATCGATCTGCGGTCAACGGACATCAAGTTGATATCTGGTCGAGCAACGGAACGCAGGCATATAACGGCACGGTGTTGCTTAATTACCGCCAAATTGGCAAACCAGAGTTACTCGACATTTATGTCGATAGTGCAGTCAAACGTATTGTCGACGGCACGACTTTTGCCTTCGTACAATCGGATTTCAATGGGTTTGAATGTTGGTTTCTTTCCGATGCAGATGCAAGAAAAAGAGCGGAAAGAGAGATAGGCAGAAAGATTGACAAGCCTGAGGAGTTTAGTCACTCGAATTACGGCTATGGCGTCGACCCAAATTGGCTGTTGTTCGGCACCAAAGATCAGGTTCAAGCGTACATGGAGGAGGTACCCAAGACATTACAAGACGCACGTTCCGCGTTGGAAAGCGTTTTTCCCGGTGCCCGCCTTTGTTTTCAATGGAAAACACCTGTTTGGCTATCTTTGCAGTTCTCAAACTACCGGCGTACCGAAGCATTGCGCGATTTGCGGTATGCGTACTTGTCAAAAATACACGGGGAGGACAAAGCACTTGAAATGGTGCTTTCAGCCGCCGTGGAAGAACTGGACAACACACAAATTCCAGTTACTACCCGAGGTTGCCGGGCCTATATCCTTTTTGAGAAACTTGTTCACAGTCTGTTTTCCCGATATGCCAGAGAGGCCGCGACCTTTTCCTGCGGAAACGACTCTTTTGCCTGGTCATGGATGGCCTTTGGGCCAATAAAACCAGAATAGACGTTAGGCGCACGGTGAACGTCGCCTTATCGGATCTTTCGTCGCTACGATTCGAGCCGATCATCCAGCGATGCTCTTTTTACGCTTACCTTCTTAAATCAACGGGAGCACGATTTGGCGAATCATTCGCGATAACGGTCTTCACCAAATCGGGTGTGCTTTTTGGCGATGACAATTTCTGACGAGAATGCCAGGTTGTCACAAACAAAAGTGCGGGTTGCCGCAACAAAATCCGAGCAGAAAACTGCGATCGTTTGAATTTCGGATTCCAATCGACAGCACCAGGTTCCGCATGAATTGCCTCAATTTTTTCGGCGTCCTGTCCCCGTTCGGCAAGCCAATGAAAAGGTTTCCAGGTCGGCGCAAAAAATAAGCCCGGAAGGCCAAGTGGCTGATTCCGGACTAGTCCCCCCCTGGGATACTGCAATGCAGATGCAATCTCCCAATGTTGATCAGGTCAACAGCCTAGTGTATCGGCACGCTCCATGGACGACTTGCGGAATAAACATGGAATTGTCTGTGTCACCCAATCTATCCCGGTTGCCTTACCCGGCTCATCACCGCTCCCGTCAAAAACGATGTCAAAATTTCCCGATTCGCTAATCTGTAACGCGCTAGTTTGCCGATTCCAGCGATTGCAGGGTGTATTGTTGATCCAAAGAGTTTAGCGGACCATCGTTGATATGTCTGAATCAGAAACCATTGTTCGTCCATCCATGCCCGTTTCGCTTGTCCTTTCGATCATTCTTGGTCTGGCGGCGTTCATCTTGTTATTCACGATGATCAACAACGGTATTTTCGGCGACGAACTTGTTCATCGTTATCTTGCCGGCCACCCCGTATCCAAGGTAGAAACTGCCTTGTTTCTCATTGGATTCGCGTCATTGAGCCTGATCGCATGGGATGTCTTTAGACAAAAACGTCTCCTGGCATTGATAACATTGCGCCCCGCCGAGCCCCTTCCTGAATCGGACACCGATCAAAAAGCTGGCAAGGATATTTCGCTAGCATTGTCGACCCGCGAGCCAACAACGGAGCTGCTCCAAGCCCAACTCGACAAGTATTCACTTCGAACCAGGTCGACCTGGCTGTGGAGAAGGCTTTTCACGGCACTGGAATTTATTCGGCGCAACGGAAACGCCGACGGCCTGGACGACGAACTCAAATACACAACCGAACTCGACAATGAGGAGAAATATGAACGTTATTCTTTTGCCCGAATCATGATCTGGGCGATTCCCATGCTGGGCTTTCTGGGGACGGTTTTGGGAATTTCCGAGGGACTGGGTGGAATCGAGATTGGTGCCGACAACAATTTCGAAAAGATGATGGCTGGTCTGCGTGGCAGCCTGTATGTCGCTTTTGACACAACCGCTATTGCATTGACATTCGCCATCATATTGATGTTCTTTCAGTTCGCAATCGACCGAGCCGAGTGCAATTTGTTAAACCGGGTCGAATTACGGACTCGCGAAGAGCTTTCCCGACATTGGGATATTACCAACAAGTCGCGCGACACTTACGTGCAAACCGTCGAGTCCATTGGCGCTAGCATGCTGGCCAGCAATGAAAACCTCGTTCAGCGTCAAGTCAAATTATGGCGAGCAAGCATAGGAGCTGCCGAGTCGGCATGGGTCGATTCCGTTCGCGTTGCACAGAAAACCGTTCAGGAATCGTTGCATGAAGCAATCAGTCATTCGACAACCTCGCTGGGAGAATGTCTGCAACAGACGATCGAACAAAGCGACGACGCTGTCGGACGTCGCTGGGAGCAATGGCAGTTAGCGTTATCGGAGAACGCCGGGCTGCTCGTCAATCAACAAAAGCAAATGCTCGAACAATCGACGATCATACGACAAGTCATGGAACGACTCGGCGACCTCCCGAGTACACGCGCGGAATTGAAAGAATTTCTCACTTCTCAACAGAAGAACCAGCAATTCGCAGAAGCCTCTCAAACCCTGTCGACAGCGATCCGTTTGCTGGAGTTTCGACTCAAGGAAATTGGTGATGCTCGAGTTGAACAGCCAACGATCAAAATGAACGTGGCCAAAACGAGAATGACGGCATGAGGCGCAGACGGAGCACGGCAGACAACTTTGCCGTCAGCTTGTTCCCCTTTCTCGCAGTGCTGATTTGCACAATGGGCGTGCTGATCATTATGCTGGTGATGGCGGTTAAATCATCGCATGTTCGCGCTGCAGATACACGACGCGAGTACGAGGAAACGGTTGCCGCGAACAAGGAACAATTGCTCGACGAACTTGATCTGCAACTATTTCGTGTTGACGAATACGAAGCGATGCAGCCCGCCTTGCACGACCGACTGGCAGCCCAACGCTCCAGGCGAAGTCACCTTGAAGAGTCAACGCGCCGACTGATCGACCAGGCAAAGAACCTGGAAGACTCATGGAAACGAACGGAAAACGCAGCGATGCTGTCCGTTAACTCGCGCAACGACGAAGACACCCGGATCAAGAGTCTTGAATCGTCGCTGACTTCCAGTCAGAACGAGTTGTCCGCCCTGCGCAAACAAGTTGCCGGTCGTCCGGTCTTGTACTCCATTGTTCCAACCAATACCGCCGGTGGAACCGGGCGTCGCCCCATTTACGTTGAATGCCGGCCCGACGGGATCCTGTTGCAACCTGGGGGAATTCGAATTTCGCTGGATGACTTTACTTTGCCCGTCGTTGCTGGCAATCCGCTGGACACAGCCCTTTTGGCGACTCGCGAACACTGGAAGCGTTACGACGTTGTTGGCACTGAAGGTGATCCGTATCCGCTGCTTGTGATTCGGCCCGGCGGCGCTACGGCGTACGCTATTGCTCGCCGCGCCATGACGAGCTGGGACGACGAGTTCGGATACGAACTGCTGGACAGCCGAATTGAAATTGACTGGGGCCAAAAGGACAAGGAACTTGATTCAATTCTTCGACAGGCCATTGCCGATGCGCAGATCCGCCAACGGCAATTAGTGGCCACTCGACAAGTACAATGGTTGGGTCAATCGCCTGCAAACGGTGCGCAAACACAATCAGGTCCCCGAGGTGGTGCCGGCTCATCGGAGTCGGAAGGGAACGACACGCCATTCGGCGATGGAAACACTGCTACATTTGCCGAAACACAAAACGGCAACCGTTCATCGGACACTTCGCCAGAACAAGCAAGCAATCCTTCCCCGAAAAACGCTCTCCGGGCTGGCAGGGGAACTGCTGAAAACGATGGACGTAAATCCGGTGGTTCGGCCAAACAGGGAACTGAAATCAGTTCTTCTGCAAATCCGCAGGGGGGGGACGCGTCAAAAAACTCCCAAGTCACCGGAAATTCAAAATTGTCCGCCACGACTTCCAACGCCGGATCGGGCTCCGCCTCGACGATGAAAATCAGCCCGCTTGCCGAAACTCGCGGTCAGGACTGGGCCTTGCCATCGCGAACTCCCGGAGCAACCGCCTACCGCCGGCCAATCCGGGTCGATTGCACCGAAAGTTCATTTGTCGTTCACAGCTCGGACCCGGGGCGACCTGTTGTCAACGTGCCGGTTTCAGAATCCATCGACAATTCCATCGATGCGCTGATCAATCAGGTCTGGACCCAGATTGACGAATGGGGGATGGCCGAGGCAGGGGGATTCTGGAAACCCGTTTTGCGTTTGTCGGCAAGTGCGCAAGCCACAGTCCGTGCCGCAGAACTGGAACGAAAACTTGACGGGTCAGGTATCGAAATTGAAAGGTTGTGGCGATGAAGTTTCGGCCATTCCGCCGCAGATCCGATAGCACACCAGGTGAAGATTCCTTTATGGATGTCGTTGCCAACCTGGTCGGAGTGCTACTTATTCTCGTGGTGATTGTCGGAGCCAATGCCGGTTCACAAATAGAACAGTTGGCGATCGAACAAGTCGATGTGGGAGAACTCCAGGAGCTGCAATCATCGGTGCAATCGTCGCAAGACTCGGCAACCGAGTTGCTCCAGAATAACCGGGACCTTGAAAACAAGATCAACCTCGAGCGTGAACTGGCAGATCAACGGCATCAGGAGCGGCAATCGTTACTGGTCCGAATTGAAACGGCCCGGCGCGAACTGGAATCGCGAAAATCCCTATTGTCAACAGAACAGCAAGAGCTGCTTGCGAACAGCGGACGCATCAGCTCGCTCGAACATCAATTGGCCGAATCGCGAAACATGGTGCAGAGCCTGTCCAGCGAGGCAAACCGCCATGAGACGATCGAACACTTTCCAACTCCTATTGCAAAAACGGTATTCAGTGACGAGTTGCATTTTCGGTTGCGTGAAGGCTGCCTTGTTCACGTTCCCATGGCAGAGCTTGTCGAATTGATGAAAAACGAATGGCAGGAAAATGCCCTTAAACTGGAAGTGTCGGATGAAACGCTGGAAACCGTCGGCCCCATCGGTGATTTTCGATTGCAATATCATTTGCAGGCCGAAGAAATCGTCACGCAAACAAGTCTCGGTGAAATGTCACGTCGAACTCCACGCTTCAACCGGTTCGTATTGATTCCAACAGGTGAGTCGATCGGATTTCCTCTCGAACAAGCCTTGACGGATGGATCGGATTTCCGCAACATCATCGATCTGGCGTCACCGGAAAAGACGACGGTTTCCATCTGGGTGTACCCTGACAGTTTTTCCGAATTCAATCAGTTAAAGCGCTGGTTGTACCAACGCGGTTATATGACCGCCTGCTGGCCCTTATCGGCCAACAGTCCGATTTCAGGTGGACCGTCGGGTTATCGATCGACGGCACAGTGACAAGGCTCGTGAATCATTGCTCGTGATTTCCATTCGCAAGTAGCAAGTGCCACCCTGTCGTGCTTATAATTTCTTCTGGTCTGGTTTTGCTGACACAATCCTTCCAGTTGAAGTCCCATGCCTCGCAAGAACCCGCGACGAAATATTTCTCGCATTGAATTGCGTGCTGCTCTGGGCAATCGACTCGGCGGTTGGGAAGTGCGTATTCAACGGCAAGGGAAAAAGTACTGCAAGTTTTTTTCCGACAACCAGCGTGGCGGAAATCGCGGTGCCTTGAACGAGGCCAAAAAGTACCGTAATGAACTCGAAAGCCAGCTTAAACCCTACACAACCAAAAAGCTGGCCGAGTCGCCATCGGCGCGAAACACGTCGGGAATCGTTGGCGTGCGACGAACATGGCAAACGTTTGTCAACAAAGGTTACGAGTTCACCTATGAATTCTGGGTCGCCCAGTGGATCGACGGTTTGGGTCGACGAAAAACGCGAAGTTTTTCAATTGGAAAATACGGTGAAGAAGGTTCCTGTCAAATGGCAATCGCGGCCCGACGAAAAGGAGTGCATTTGGCCAAGCGAACCGTTTAATGCGATTCGCACCCGATTCGATTTCCATCGCTTATTTTGTGGCGTCTGGCAACTTGAATGGCTTTGCCTTGACAGCCTTGGGAGCTCGACCGCTCCGAATGCACTGTACGCAAACTTTAATCGTCTGGGCTCCGCCTGCCGGCATCTGGGCATGTACCTTTTGCAAGTTCGGACGAAATTGTCGACGCGTAATCCCGGTAATCTTTGTACCGACACCCCCGAGATATTTTGCTTTACCACGCTTGTCGACTGAGTTACCTTTTTGTGCGCTTTTGCCGCAGATGTCACATTCGCGTGCCATAACCGAACCTGTTTTTACGGATCTTTAAGTCGAGGTGAACCCTATCGGAGGGCTCATTTTGAATGGGCCAGTATATCAATCGAATGACAGTTGGCAACGCCAAGTGGATTCTGGAATCCTGAAAAAACCCGGGTTTGTCGTTTGGTGTTGCTCCGGATTCACGCCACCGCCTTGCGGCTTTTTATCAGGATCTTGGCCCTTTCAAAGGCAATAATCGATTTTGCCTGGTCCGGGAACCGCCTGGCCCACGCGCCAAGCAACAAAAACCAGTTCACGGCAAGGCTGGTGGCCGGAATTGCTGGCTTGCTTTTCTCAATCAATTGCAGAGATTCCACCGATTCTGTATCGGCACGATCACCGACAGGAGCGGCACGGCAACCGATCAGATTTCCACCGCGCATAATCATCCAGTGTTGTTGCCGGTCGAAACCGGGATGGACCCAGACTCCGTTGAGCTTGCGCCTGGCCGCATTTAGCTGCCGCACCCGCCTCTCCATCCATTTCATATGCTTGAGTTGGTCGCTTAAAACAGCGGCCCGCTCAAATGCCAACTGCTTGACCGCCTGGTTCAATCGTTCCTCGAGCCGATCAGGAATCGTCATATCGCGCCCTTCGAGAAACCGGCGGGCAAGTCTTGTATTGTGTTCATAAGCGGACTGGCTGCACCCGCCGGCGCAAGGGCCCGGGCAACTTGAAAGCTCATACCTCAGGCAACCGGCGGCAACGCCATCATCAAATAATTGCAATTGGTTGCTGAACCGCATCCTTGTTCGATCCGGACAATCGCGCAGTTGAAACACATAGTTCATGCTCGTTACAGCGTCGCGCAACTCACCGCGACCGGCAATCGGTCCAATCGATGTACAAGCGTCATCGGGAATCGTCCCGGAAAAATAAATGGACGGCGCAGCATCGTTTCCCAGGCACACAAATCCTGGTTGTCGCCGTTCCGGTTTGCCTTCCACGTTAAAGGGGGGGCGGAAACGACTTATCAATTCCTGCTCCCGTACAAGCGCCAGCAGTTCGTGCGAAACCGGTTCCCAAACTAGCACCGCGCTGTTGCGCCGAATTCGCGCCATCTTGGGATCGGATGTTTGCGTCGCAAAATAACCCCCGAGCCGGTGTCTCAGCGATTTTGCCTTGCCAATATAGACAATCGTGGCGTCAGAATTCAGCCAACCGTAGACGCCCGGACAAACAGGAATTCTGGCAAGTGCCTGTTGGCGAGCTTGCGAAAGTTGATCAATCAATCGCATTTGCTGCAAGGGTCGACGCGCGCAATCGGCAAGCACGGAAGCTCCAAACCCTACCGGGTTCCGCGGCGGCGCATCGATTAGTTGTACATCCTTGCTGATGCGTTTTCCCACCACGATCCTCCAGCGGGATGCCGACTCCAATGTTTCAAAAACACTTCTGTCCAATTTCCGTGACGGTTCTGCCTGGGTCAAGTCTTACCTGGGCCATTCATCCAGAGTGCTAGCCCGGTTGGTCCAGAATGTCTTTCAAAATCTGCGTGAATTGAAATATGTCTTCGAACGAGTTATATAACGGGACAGGTGCTGTGCGAATCACGTTCGGCTCTCGCCAATCGATTTCGATGCCAGCCGCTTGCAGTTTCTCAAACAAGGTTTTTCCGGGAATTATGTCATCGACGACTTCCAGTGAAAGCTGACAGCCCGAGCCTGGTGGTGTCAAAACCCGGATGGGTGAACCGGGAATTAACTCCAGTTGTTCGCGAAAAAACTTTGACAGCTTTTGCGATTTTTCTACCAAGGGGCCCATGCCACCGGCCGCTGCAAATACGTCGAGCGACGCGCGAATCGCGGCCATCGAAAGGATTGGCGGATTGCTCAACTGCCACCCTTCTGCAGTCGGGATCGCCTTGAAATCGTTGTCCATCTGGAAGCGGGTTTCCTTGTCATGCCCCCACCAGCCGGCCAGCCGTACGAGTTCCACGTTTTGAGAGTGCCGTTGGTGTATGAAACACCCACCTACGGAACCGGGACCGGAATTAAGATATTTGTAGCTGCACCAAACGGCAAAATCGACATCCCATTCATGCAGTTTTAATTCAATGTTACCGGCCGCGTGAGCCAGATCAAAACCAACCACGATCCCGCGTTTGTGGGCCAGGGCGGTGATTTCGGCGATCGGCATGACTTGCCCGGAGTAATATTGGACTCCCGGCAATAACAGGACCGAAACTTCCTTTCCATGGTCGGTCAGAAACTGTTCCACATCATCCAGGGTGAAAATGTTTTGACCGTATCGGGGTCGAAGTGTTACAAGCGACTGTTCCGGGTTGCCGCCATGCCACCGAATCTGTGATTCCACGGCATGATAGTCCGACGGAAACGCGTGATATTCCAGACCCAGGGCATGTCGCTTTTTTGTTGGCTTGAAGAACGTCGCCAGCATCAGATGCAGATTCGTGGTTAGCGAATTCATCATGACGACTTCTTCCGGCAAGGCACCGACCAGCGCCGCCATATTATCGGTCAGAAATTCGTGATAAGGCATCCACGGATATTCGCCTTCAAAATGTCCGCGCACACCAAGTCTTTGCCAATTGATCAATTCGTTACGAACGTACTCAGCGGTTCTCGTCGGTTGCAATCCCAACGAGTTGCCCACGAAATAAATCGCGCGCTTGCCGTCTGCGCCCGGAGGAATGTGAAATTGCTCCCTGAAATGCGCAAGAGGATCCTGTCGATCCATTTCCCGGACCGCGTCCAGTTGCGCTACAAGTTTTTGATTCATGGGAATTCCCGCCAGATTCGTTGGACGCCCCTCTCAGAATGGATTGAGGGAATAAAGAACCGGCCGTGACGGCGATGCATCGCTGGCAAATGCCGCAAACTGCAAATTCAGAATGTAACGTCCGTCGACCAAACTGTCATCGACAAAAACCATTTCCGTGATCGTCTTGTCCGTCCAAACGCCAGCGTTTAGCTCGTGCCTCGATTCGTCCACGTTCCAGAACAGATGGTGGTTGGTCAACAGCCCCTCGTCATTCATTTTGTCCACCGATGGCAAATCCAGCAACAGGTGCGTGATGTTTTGCTCGACAATCCACTGCATTGCCTCGATGGTCAGAAAGGCCGGGTGATGCGGATTGCCGTAGGATCGCGATCGTTTTGCCTTTTCGTTTGGCAACGTGCGAATCACCAGCGCCGTCATCTCCCGCAAATCGAACCCGGTACAACATCTCTGTAAACCGGCTCGTGTCACAAGCGCATCGTGATGATCCAGTTCCGGGCGATAGGACTCGGAGGTATCGCGCACTGCCACCAAAGGCACAGAAACAAGGCGGGCCATAAACCATCCGCCCAGTGCCAAATCGCAAACCGGCACATCCTGGTTGACGATATGCCCAACCGATTCGGTATGCGTTCCATTGCAGTGGGGTATCAGGGTCAATTGATCAACATTGCAACTGCCACCCCGTTGAGTATCGCCCGTAAATACACCGACCTCGACTGTCTGCGTCGACGCTTTTGCAACACCGAAATGATTGGGCTGGGTACCGGTAAAATCCAGATTGATGGCGATGGAATGGCCAGTGGCATGATCGACAACGAAGCGTTCCCCGTTTGTCTCTGCAATTATTTTCATCTGCCGGGCCTCGATTCAACCGCTTGCCGCACCATGCGTTTGAACCGCATTCAAGCAGAAGAACTTGCCTGACGCAAGCGTCTGTGATTACTTCCGTTGCCACCGATCATCCGTTTCAAGCACGGCACGGACATCTTCACTATCGAGCCATTTTTTTGCATCGGCGTCGTCACGAAGGTAAGCATCCCAAAACGCCGTGCTGATTGCCTTGATGGCCTTATGATGGTTTGGATTTCGTGGCTGGGAATCGCCCGGCAAGGCCCGCTCGGTGAAAACAGAATGTTCGGCCTTGTCCAATACCAATTCGTATTTGCCCTGTTCCGGGAGTGCCGGAAAAACTCCCAGTCGTGAATTCATATTGGCATTTCCAATGACCGAAGTGTCATTCGTGCCCGTCATGCATAACCATGGAATTTTGACTTCGCCAAACGCCTTGGCCGCATCTCCCACCTGCGGCGTACTGGGGCTCATGGGGATCGCGGCGCGAATTCGCTTGTCGGTGTACCGCGGCGAGCCAAGGACAGACTGCCCGCCGACATATTGGGTCGTCAACGCCCCAAAGGAATGACCAGACATTCCGATTCGCTCCAGATTCAACTTTCCGAAAAGTGGATGAGTTGAGTCGGCATTCCACGTTTCCAGTTGTTCGATAACAGCCGGAATGTCTTCCACTCGCAAGATCAGATTCTGTCCACTGGCGGCATTGCGCATTTCACGCATCCGCTGCACGGCGGGAGCACCTTTCCATACGGAATCATCACTTCCTGGGTGTTGAACAAATACTGCGACATTGCCGCGAGCCGCCCAATGCTTGCCGAGGAATGGAGAGGTCTCTTTCGTTCCTCCCAGTCCGTGACTGTGAATAATGACGGCGACCGGCTCTTTGGACTCGTTTACTTTCGGCAAATAAACGAGTAAGGGAATCTCCCGGGATCGGTCTTTGTCGTCAACGGTCAATTCAAGAGTTTGAATCTCGTTATCAGTAATTTTTAATGGATCATAGTCGCCGGTTGCCACTGGCGCAGAAGTGGATCGCTTTTCCCGTTCACTGCTTTTGCGATCCGATTTTCCGGATTCCTGTGGTTGCCGAATCAGGCCTGGATTTCCGCCCAGCGCCGTTTCATGATTCCCTGTCAGAAACAGCGTGACGACGATTGAAAGAATGATCCTGGACAGGTTCATGGACGTCCTGACAAGTAATTTTAAAATTCCAGGCGATTCAGTCGTTGGACTTGCCACCTCGAAAGGAAGCTGCGGTCTTATCTCGAACGGAACCGCCAAAGCTGAATGTGAAAGAGTATTAACCCGAAACACAATGGATTGTTTCACGAATCCACAAGAACATTTACGCACAATCAGCTAAATGTGGACAATAAACTATCTGCAATTCACAAAAAAATGCCGTTTATTGAGCGAAAGGACGTTCGTTATCAATCCATCGATGCCACGCCCGGTATTCGTTCAACTGGCATGAAATCCCTTCGATCCAGGTGGTATGATGGGGCCTGCTGAACGACTTGCCGAACAAAAGGAATCTCATGAATCTGGATCTATCGGGAAGGACCGCCATCGTTTGCGGCAGCACACAGGGAATCGGACGAGCCTCGGCTGTCGAACTTGCCGAACTTGGAGCGACCATCGTGCTTGTCGCCCGAAATACCGAAACACTTCAGTCGTTGGCAATAGAATTGCCGACTCCCAAATCACAGAAGCATTCGTTTCTGGTCGCTGACTTTTCGGATCCCAGTCAGGTTGAAACCGTGATCAACGAATGGGTTGCTGCCAGGAACATCGCCGAGATTCTTGTAAACAATACCGGCGGGCCGCCGGCTGCTCCCGCCATGGATGCAACGATCGAGGAGTTTCGAATCGGGTTCAACAATCATTTGATTTGCAATCATGTGCTGGCTTTGGCCCTGGTGCCGGGAATGAAGTCGAAGAAGTTCGGTCGAATCATTAATATCATTTCGACATCGGTAAAAACTCCGATTGCCGGCCTGGGTGTCTCCAATACAACTCGCGGCGCGGTGGCCAGTTGGGCCAAGACCCTGGCAGGTGAACTGGCTCCGTTCGGCATCACCGTCAACAACATTTTACCAGGCATGACATGGACGGGCCGACTTGAAGCGCTCATCAATGGTCGCGCGAAAAAATCGGGTGTGTCGCCGGAAGCAATTGCCGATAAAATGAAAAGTGAAATACCCGCTGGCCGTTTCGGCGAGTCGGCAGAACTGGCCGCCGTGGTAGCTTTTCTCGCTTCGCCGGCCGCTGCTTACGTAAACGGTACTAATATTCCGGTCGATGGAGGGCGGACGCCATGTCTGTAACAAAAATCAAAAACATGATCGATGGACGGCTACAAGTTCCGGCTTGTGGCGACTATCTCGACAACGTGAATCCGGCAACCGGCGCAGCGTACTCGCTAGTCCCCGATTCCAGCGTCGACGATATCAACGCTGCCGTTGTTTCTGCTGAAAAGGCCTTTCCGGCGTGGGCTGGAAAAACGGCTGCCGAGCGCGGCAGCGTGATTCGCAAAATTGCTGACCTGGTCGATCGTGATCGCGAACGGCTCGTCATGGCGGAGACCGACGACAATGGCAAGCCCTTGCGCCTGTCCCGTGCCGTCGACATCCCGCGCGTTTCGACCAACTTGCGTTTCTATGCCGGCATGATCGAAGGATTCTCCAGCGAGTCGCATTCGATACCCGGGGCGATCAATTACACACTTCGAAATCCGTTGGGAGTGGTCAGTTGCATCTCGCCATGGAACTTGCCCCTTTATTTGATGACCTGGAAAATCGCGCCGGCTCTCGTGACAGGCAATTGCGTCATCGCCAAACCCTCCGAAGTCACACCGATGACCGCCTACCTGTTTTCCGAACTTTGCATCGAAGCCGGTTTGCCTCCCGGTGTTCTGAATGTCGTTCACGGAAGTGGCGTGAAAACTGGCGATGCCATTTTGACGCATCCGGGGATCAAGGCCATTTCGTTTACTGGTGGAACGAAGACCGGCGAGCATATCGCCCGCACCGTCGCACCGCAGTTCAAAAAGTTCTCACTGGAACTGGGTGGAAAGAACCCAAATGTGATTTTTGCCGATTGCGATTACGAACGAATGATGCAGACGACGTTGCTCAGCTCGTTTTCCAATCAAGGGCAGGTTTGCCTGTGTGGATCACGCGTCCTGGTGCAGCGACCACTTTACCAAAAGTTCGTCGATGACTTTGTGGCACGCGCCCGGAAAATGCAAGTTGGCGACCCGTATGAAGACACCAGCGACCTCGGCGCAGTCGTCTCGCAGCCCCATCAACAAAAAATACTTGGCTGCATCGAAACGGCCAAATCCGAAGGAGGGCATTTGCATTGCGGAGGCGGCCCGGCGAAAGTAAACGGACGTTGCAAGAACGGTTTCTTTGTCGAACCGACGGTGTTTACCGGCCTCGGTCCGGAAACCCGAACCAATCAACAGGAAGTGTTCGGCCCATTCGTCAGCATTCAGCCGTTTGACGACGAGGATCACGCTGTCGCACTTGCCAATGATTCCAGATACGGATTGTCAGCCACGGTTTGGACAGAAAACATTGGTTGCGGACACCGCATGGCTGAGCGAATTGATTCGGGCGTCGTTTGGATCAACTGCTGGATGATCCGCGATCTTCGGACCCCGTTTGGGGGGATGAAATCCAGTGGGCTCGGCCGTGAAGGGGGAATGGAATCGCTTCGGTTCTTTACGGAACCAAAAAATGTTTGCGTGAAGTTTTAATACGCCCCTTCGACACGCGATTAGAAACTTGTTCGATACGTTTACGGGATGTAAACCCAATAGCGATTTAATCAGTTCCCTCTGTCAAGAATCCTCCTTGTCCCGGTATCTCAACAACCCCGTTCTGCCAATTCCGACGTCAGCAAAATCTCAAATCCCAAATTGCTTTTCCATGAACCAACCCATTAAAACTAATCAAGCCCCTGACCCGGTCGGCTTGTATCCGCATGCGAGGCGTGTAGGGAACTTGCTGTTCCTGTCCGGTGTGGGACCGCGAAAGCCGGGAACAAACGAGATCCCTGGAAATCAGGCTGACGAACAGGGACGGTTGGTGGCTTACGATATCGTCGCCCAGTGCCATAGCGTATTCGCCAATGTCAGAGCCGTATTGCAGGCGTCCGGTTCGAGTTGGGACCGGCTCGTTGACGTGACCGTATTTTTGACCAACATGGCTGACGATTTTGCCGCATACAACCGGGTCTATTCCGATTACTTTCGCGACGTCCAGCCTTGCCGAACGACCGTTGAAGTCGGGGCGCTACCCACACCCATCGCGATTGAACTAAAATGCATCGCGACTATCGACTAGTGCCGCGTCAACTTTTAACATTGGGGTACGATGGACTTCCAAGTCCGTCGACAATTATTGAATTCGACGGACGAGGACGTCCATCGTACGTTCGGTGCCAACCCCAGTTCCCAATCTTGACAATGCACTAGCCAACGCTGAGCATGTCGTTGGTCCAACCTTCGCATATTGAGGCGGGGCCATTGTTTTTTTGACCGTTTACCTTAATTCTGCAGCTTGTTCTGTGACATCAATTGCCCTGCCTGACAATCCGACGATCGATGTCCATACGCATATCCTGCCGGAAACGTGGCCTGACCTCGCGGAACGGTACGGTTACGGCGGATTTGTTTCGCTGATCCACCATCGACCCGGTTGCGCGCGAATGATGGTCGACGGCAAGTTCTTTCGGGAAATTCAGGACAATTGCTGGAGCGCCGAAACAAGAATCGCTGATTGCGATCGCCAGCAAGTCGATATGCAGGTCTTGTCTACCGTTCCGATCATGTTCAGTTACTGGGCCAGGCCAGCGGACGGATTGGACCTGTCAAGGATCCTGAACGATCACATTGCCGGCATCGTGCGCGACTACCCCCAACGGTTTGCCGGGCTGGGAACAATTCCCTTGCAAGATCCCAAGGTTGCGATTGTTGAGTTGGAGCGGTGCGTTGGAGAGCTGGGACTGGCCGGAATAGAAATCGGTTCTCACGTCAACCAGTGGAATCTCAACGATCCCAATCTCTTTGAAGTCTTCGCGGCGGCGGCCGAACTGGGCGCAGCTATATTTGTTCATCCATGGGACATGATGGGGAAGGAACGGATGAACAAGTACTGGCTTCCGTGGCTGGTTGGCATGCCTGCTGAAAATTCGCTGGCAATATGTTCCATGATTTTTGGAGGTGTGTTCGAGAGACTTCCCAACCTGAAAGTCTGTTTTGCCCACGGCGGTGGATCGTTTCCGGCAACGATTGGGCGAATTGAACATGCGTTTAACGTCCGACCCGACTTGTGCGCCGTCGACAATCCCCGAAATCCACGTGAGTATATCGGTCGTTTTTTTCTGGATACGCTGGTCCATGAAGCAGCGGCGTTACGATACCTGCTGGAAGTGTTTGGCGAGAAATATCTGATGATGGGAACCGACTATCCCTTCCCGCTCGGAGAGTTGGAGCCGGGAAGTCTCATCAAATCCCTGAATGACATATCTGAGTCCACTCAACATCGATTACTGGGTGGCTCGGCACGAGCCTGGTTGGGAATCTGAATTGTGGCCAATATTGAATCCGGTTTTGAACGACCAATGCGGGTCGACACCCAACTGACAGTCGAAACACCGGAAGGGGTGGACTTTCAGTTCGAACTGGCAGGTCCAGGGCGCCGCGGCCTGGCGATGGCCCTTGACATGCTTGTCGTCGGCGCAGTTTTGTTTGTTGTATTTCTGATGCTTGGCCTGACCACGGCCTTTGGCGAATTATTTGCGAACATCGGCTCGATGTTTGTGCTGTTAATCTTTTTTTCGATCAAGTGGTTTTATTCGGCCTTGTTCGAAGGATTTGCCGGCGGGCGAACTCCTGGCAAAATGGCGATGCACTTGCGCGTCCTGCGCACCAACGGAACGCCCATCGGATTTCTGGAAGCCTTTGGTCGAGGCCTCGTACTGGCGGCTGACTGGTTGCCAGGTGCCTTTACAACCGGGGTTGTTGTCATGATATCCAACAGCCAAATGCGGCGGTTGGGTGATCTGTTTTTCGACACGATGGTCATTGACGAATCGTCGGAACGCAATTTGCGACGATCACTTGCCGATCACAGTGCAGTACCGCTGGAGCGAAGCAGTTGCCTGCGAACGTTTAGCCTTGCCCCGCGCACGATTTCCACGATTGAACGATTGATCGAAAAAAACCGGCCCATTTTGCCCCTTCGTCGCGAGGAGCTCGCCGTTCCGCTGGCCAATGCTATTTCCCGCTACCTTGGATACAGTCCGGAAAACGACGCGTCGGTATTTGAAAATGCACCGGTGATGCTTGAATCGCATCAGCTCGATTGTTCGCAACTGCCGGCTACCTGTTTCCTTTTGCGCGTACAAAACACGTTCTCGCAGGAGGGCAAGTCACGGCCGGTCACACCACGGAATCAACGTTTTCGCCGTGACGATGAGTATGAAGTCTTGCCCGAACCGATCGTGGTCGATATGACCGGCACGACGCAATCGCCGGGGTACGGAGCATGAATCGCGATCGATTCCTGAAACAGCGGCAACCGGAATGGCAAACTTTCGAGAAACTACTTTCCACGTTGCGCGGGCAACGGCGAGGCCAACAAAGCTGCGAGGCCATCAGTGATTTGTCGCGGATGTACCGATCCATTTGTTATGACCTGTCGATGGTCCGGTCGCGCGAATGGGACGAACAGCTTGAATACTACCTGAATCACCTTGTCGCTCAGGGGCATAACTTTCTGTACCGTGCTCCGCCCCGCAACGCGTTCTCCGTCGTGGACTTTCTGGTGATTGGATTTCCGGTTTTGTTGCGCAAATACAAGGTCTTTTTCTTTGTGGCACTGGCATTGTTCGGGATCCCTTTCCTCGTCGCGGCAATCGGGACAAACATCGACCATTCCATCGCCACGTCCGTCGTCCCGCCGAAGGATCTTGCTGCGGCCAGTGAGATGTATTCCAAAGCATTTTATCAATCGGTTGATGGTGAATATGCGGGTCAGCGATCCGCGATGGCTGGCTTTTACGTATTTCACAATGTCGGAATTGCTTTCAAGTGTTACGCCCACGGCGTGTTTTTTGGAATTGGGACGATATACCAACTGCTTTTCAACGGGCTGTTCATCGGCGCGATTTCCGGGCATATCATCAGCGAAGGGCATGGTGACAACTTTTTCAGCTTTGTCATTTCGCATGGTTCGTTTGAATTGACGGCGCTCGTGATCGCCGGCGCCGCCGGATTGGTGCTTGCCTGGGGGACCATCTATCGGGGCGAACGAACTCGCCCGGAATCATTGGCCTTTTTTGGGATGGAATCCGTCAAAATGATTTGTGGGGCGGGCGCGATGCTCGGCGTTGCCGCGCTGATCGAAGGGTACTTTTCTCCGATGGCCATTCCCCATGTCATCAAGTACGTGGTCGGAACGGCGTTGTGGGTCCTGGTGATCGGCTGGCTTGTGCTTGCCGGTCGCGGCAGGAGCTTCAGCCCGTGAAAGTCGAAGATTGTATCGTCGATGTCAAATGCCGCAGTGCTGCCGGCTGCATCGATTTGGCTTGCGTTTTTCAGAGACGGTTTGCCGCTCCGATTATCAATTTGCTTTTGATTTTTGCCGTCCCGTCACTGGTTCTTGGCTGGTTCGTATTGCGTTACCGGGATTTCTCGTTTGTCTGGATGCTGCTCATCTGGAGTTTTTTTTCAGCATTGTTTTGCGGTGCGTTGATTGCCGGCATCGGTCCCCAGGTCTTTGGGCAACCGTTTCGTGTCGCCGAGGCGCTGAAGAGCCTTTGCCAGCGACTGCCGCTCTATTTCGGATGGATATTGTTAATTCGAATCCTGCAAGGGTTTTTGTCGATGTGCTTCGTCGTTCCCGCTACGTTAATCGCACCGGTTACCGGATTCCTCGCCGAAGTCATGTTTCTCGAACAATCGCCGGCCGGCAAGATCAACGCGCGCATGTCTGCATTGTCCAGAGGTTACTATTTCACATTGCTTGTTCGATTTTGGCTGGTCTTGATTCTTGCGATTATCCTGATCGCGGGATTGTTTACAGCGATTTTCTTTCTGGGTACGTTTCTGTTCAATTTGCCTGGAATAACAGACCGAATTGATCGTCGGCAAAACGATCCATTCATAATGCTTATCAGCTTGTTCTCCGATCCATTTGCCGGAACGGTATTGCAAGCATGTTTTTGGAGCGTCACTCCGTTAGCCCGACTGGCCTGGTTTTTCATGTATCTGGATAGCCGAATTCGCCGGGAATGCTGGGACCTGGATGTCGCCTTTCAAATTGAAGCCAGGCGATTGGAGGTGGTGCCATGACAAGTGTTTGCCCGGTTTTCGCTTCGTTCCGGCGAATGACTCGCCGCCTGTTGGCCATCACCTTTTTTTGCCTGATGGTGATGCAACATTGCCCGGAATTTGTTCTTGCGCAGGACGAGACCGCTTTTTCCAATGATCAAATTCGCGAGGCAGCGCGAGGAGTTATGGAACACGATGATTTTCGTCGTCTCCGCGGACATGATAACGACAACAAAGGATTCCTTTCAAAGCTGTTAGAGAAACTTGACGATGATTCAACAAATAAACAGTCCGACAATCAGGAGGGGGGTTCTGTTGGGGGGATTGCCAACTCGGTCGCCGGAGGAATCGGCCAATTGTTAATGGTAGTTGCCTTGCTGGCTGTTGCTGTTTTGATCGGTTTTGCCATCGTCATGATCATTCGTTCAATTGAAAACCGCGATCGAAAGGCAAAAATGGCGGGCCCTCTATCACCCATCGAACTCGACAGCATCATTTCGAATCCGCCAGGCGAGTTGGCGACAGAACAGTATCAACAACGGGCCGACGATTATGCCCGAACCGGTGATTATCGCGCCGCTGTTCGACAGTTGTTGCTGGGTTGCATGAGTTGGGTTGAGCGCGCAGAACTCATCCATTATCGCCGTGGTCTGACCAATCGCGATTACTGGCGCGCCGTTTATCGCGAGGAGTCCCGGCGACTGGCGTTCGCATCGATTGCATTTGAGTTTGAAAAAGTGTTTTTTGGTCGACGCCATGCGACTGCAGAAATGTATCAGGCATGTTTGAATCAATTCCTGAAAGAATTCCATGAGCATCGTGTCATCGCAACGATCTAGAATTGCCTTGTGGCTGACTGCGGTCGCTTTTGTGATCGTATTGCAGTTCTGGTGGATTCCCGGTCAAACGTATCGGGCTTCGGATTCGTACAGTACCATGTCGGATGGAAAACTTGGGTTATTTCGGGTTTTGGAACGACTGTTTCCCGAGGTTACGCGCGAGGCCGACAGCCTGATTCCCAAGGGCACACAAACCATGATCCTCGTCGATCCACCGACCGATCTGGATTCCAGCACTCGATTCGAACTCAATAAATTTGTTTCGCACGGTGGCACACTCGTTTTTGCTCCGGGAATCGAATCCGATATCGGACCGTATAACGAATTCGGATTCGATCTCATGTTGCATGATAGCAATATTCGCAGCAAGGTAAGTGTAACGGGGCCAATCGTCGAAGGGACTCGAACCTGGGAATCCAATCGCAAGATCAAGACCCGCCCCTACTTCAGCCACACGGATCTGTTAACAGATACCGAAGGAGGTGTTCACGCGACAGCCATCGAACTTGGAAGGGGAACGGTCGTCGCTTGCTCAGGCCCGGAGGCCTTTTCCAACAAGGCGATGCTGGATCCCGAACGTGCCGAAACGGCAGTCCGGTTGATCGAATATGCACACAGCCTGAATACAAAATCAAATCGAAACACCGCAGGTATCGTTATTTGCGAACGGATGAACGACGCCCGGACTGGCGATGTTTGGGGCATTCTGCTTGGACCTGCCTTGCGGCATGGCTCGTTGCAAATCGTGATCATCGGGCTGCTGGTTGCCTGGCTCGGCTATGAACAATTTGGCCCGCATCGCAAACGCGGCAAGGCAGGTCGAAAATCACTTACCGACAGCGCCGAGGCGTTAGGCAATTTGCAATTCCGGACAAAAAACGGCGCTCAGATCGTGGAACGCTACTTCGAATACGTCGCGATGAACGCGCGACGAAGTTCCGGGCAATTGGCAAACCTTCATTCCCTCGATTGGCTGGCGGCGCGAACGGGATTGCCGATCGAAGAAGTCAAGACTCAAATGGCCCGGATTGGAAACGTCCTCAAATCCGGCAGCGAAACACCTTCCAATGTGTCAAGCATCATTCGCTGGCTTGCCATAGTTCAGCAACGACTTTTACACCCACAAACAAAACGCAAAAAGTAACCGTTCCAACGGCTTCTTCCTTAGTCAATCACCCGGGAATATCGATCAAAATGAGCTTATCCAGCATCAAAACCGTATTTGACAAGTGCCTTGAACAAATCAGCACCATCGTCGTCGGACAAACAGAATTGATCGAAGGCGTATTGATTGCCTTGATGTCCGAAGGAAGTGTCTTGATCGAAGGTCCGCCCGGCCTGGGAAAGACACTGCTCGTCAATGTACTTGCCCGAACCGTTGATTGTCGTTTCGGCCGTGTTCAGTTCACACCCGATTTGATGCCATCCGATCTGACCGGACACAGCATTTATAACATGAAAGAACAGGAATTTCATTTTAACCCCGGTCCCGTTTTCACAAACCTGCTGCTGGCTGACGAAATTAACCGCGCTCCTCCGAAAACACAGGCTGCGCTACTGGAAGTGATGCAGGAACGGCAAGTGACGATCGACGGCAAAACCCACCAGTTGGATCGACCGTTTCTGATCATCGCGACCCAGAATCCGATCGAACAGGAAGGAACTTACCCGTTGCCGGAAGCGCAAGTTGACCGATTCATGTTCAAGTTGCTGGTTAACTATCCGTCGAAGTCATCGGAACTGGACATTCTGAAACTTTTTACCGGCGGAAATGATCCTCGCGAACTTGCCAAATCAAACTTGCAACCGATCTTGCACTCCAAAGACGTCGCGGCTATTCAGGATGCTGTTCGCAAAGTCATTGTCGAAGACCGTTTGTTGCAGTACATCGTCGATATCGTTTCTGCCGGCCGAAACTGGGGAAGCATCTCGATTGGTCCAAGTCCCCGAGCTGGCGTCAACCTGTTAATCGCCGGACGGACGATGGCTGCCTGCCGTGGCCGCGATTTCGTTACGCCCGACGATATCAAGGAACTTGCGCCGTGGGTTCTTCGGCACCGATTGCGGTTGCGACCGGAAGCTGAAATTGAGGGAACGACCGAAGACGATGTTGTACGCCAGATCCTGGAAAGCATCGAGGCTCCCCGGTCATGAGCCCCAGTCGATTGTTAATCGCGTTGGCATTGTTGATGGCGTTGCCCCTGTTCCTGGCTCCCGTCAATCGGAACATTGCTGATGTCGGACTGGTTCTGAATCTGGTGCTGCTGGCTGCAGCCATTGTCGACTTCTTTATCAGCCCTTCACCGCGAGTTATCGAAGTTCATCGCGATGTCGCCGATGTTCTTAGCGTGGCGACACGCAACCCAACAATGTTGCGCGTGAAGAACCGAAGTGGTTGCGCGCTGCGATTGACAATCGATGATGAACCTGGACCATTGGCGGAAACAGTGGACTTGCCTCAAACGCTGCTCTTGCAACCGTGGAAAGAAATGGGAATTCAGTACGGCGTGATTCCCTTGAAGCGGGGTGAGAATGAATTGGGACCGGTCTATTTGACGTATCCCACCCGTTGGCGACTTTGGAATCGACGGGACGTCCGTCAATTGCCCTCCAAAGTCAAAGTCTATCCCGATATTCGTGCCGTGCATCGTTATGACTTGTTGGCAAGGCAGAACCGCCTGGCGGAACTTGGCGTTCGCACGATGCGCATGCCGGGACAGGGGAGAGAGTTCGAACGACTTCGTGAGTTTCGATACGGCGATGAAACCCGCCATATCGACTGGAAAGCCACATCGCGGCAGCGCACGCTTGTTACTCGTGAGTTCAATGTCGAAAGGAATCAAAACATTGTCATCATGATCGATTGCGGACGGTTTATGCGTAACGAATCAGATGGTGTTTCCTATCTGGACCGCGCGCTGAATTCTGCAATCATGTTGGCCTATATCGCACTGGGGCAGGGGGACAACGTCTCCTTACTGGCGTTTTCGAACAAGATCGAACGGTTTATTCGGCCGGTCCGTGGCAAGCCTGGTATTCAGTCGATCCTTCGTTCGACTTACGATATTCAAGTCTCCCAACATGCCGCTGATTACCCGATGGCGCTCGAATATTTGGCAAGAGTACAACGCAATCGCGCGCTGGTTCTGTTGATCACGTTTATAACAGACGAGTTGCAACTTGACGTGATTGGCGAAAGTCTTCGATTGAAAACGCTGCCGTATTTGCCCCTTTGCGTCCTGCTTCAGGATGAAGGCCTCCGCGATCTGGCTCACCGCATTCCCGATTCCGATCTGCATGCCTATCACACTGCTGCCGCTGCCCAGATTCTCGGAAGGCAAGCAGCAAAAGTCGCGACACTTCGCGATGCCGGTATCATGATCATCGACACTCCGCCTCAACTATTGACAGAACGCCTGATCAACGAGTATCTGAACATCAAAATGCGCGGACTTATCTAAACAGATCAATCCCACCACCATCGATTCGCTTTATCCGTGACCTGAACCGATTCCCTTTGCGACCGGAGCAAATCCGTTTCTGGCAACAGGTACTCTGCCTTGAAGGCTTCACTGGCAAGAATCGAAACGCCGCCAGAGGGTGCCACGAGGTGCCCCGAATCCCACTTGACATTGGCAAGACTCTTGGCGGAAACCGGAGTCGTTTGCGTCTCAACCGAAAATGCCTTGGCATCGAGTAACAGTCCGATATCCAAATCTGTCCGTTCCAGCAAATTTTCACGCTGAATAAAATTGGCTACGATCAGGATATCAATCATGTTTCGCAACTGGGCGAAAACCGGATTGGCTGCTGCTATCTCTGCGTATTTTTTCGTAAACGCTTCGGCGTACTTTTTAGCCGCAGGTAACGGATTAGCCTGTAGCTGAATCAAGTTGCCTTGCTCATCCGTTTTGTATTCTTCCGTTCCCAATTGTACTCCCTGACCTGCCAGGCGAAGTGCCAGGCGATCATCGGTCATTTCCACGCACTGGTAATTCGGCGTAAACCACCATCGCTGAAAATTGTCACGCGGGGCACCAGCAAGCTGGTCAAAAAAGACCGGCATCTTTACCGGCGGGGGTTCGCGACCGATTCCAATCAGCTTCATCCGATAGTCCGCTTCGATCATCACGCGCGACATGTTCGTGCTGCCCGGCACTCCAAAAACGGTAACGCCGGCATTGCCCAGTGCGTTTTCGATTCCTTGCCAGACTGCAACAGCGACCGCTTGTTCCTGTTCGGGCGTCACGCGCGTCGGGATCTGACTCTGAAATTCCTTGAGTCTTTTCATCCCCTCCTGCGTCGAACCAATACTGCAACCGACCCATATATCGTGAGGCTTTTCGCTCGTAAAAACACGAAGGGCGGTTAGCAAATCCTCCAGCAAAACGACTGGACGCCGATTCGACATTCCAACCGCCCGGCCATCAGCGTCGGCGATCCAGCCTTCCGCCGGACCGGCGATGATGATGTCATGATCATCGGGAAACGCAAACACATATTCGATGCGTTGCAACCCGGCAAGTTTCAAAACGTCATCCGGCAATGGCTGGCCATCGGCAAGCTGTTTCCGCATGGTCTCCTGCAAACGGGCAAGTGAAACTTTGCGCAGCGGACTCTGTTTCTGAATGTCCGGATTCAGAGCGTTGCGGGCTGCCGCAGCACGTTCAATGAAAAGCTGACCGCCCGGCGGTGCAAACTGCACATGCTCAAGTACCCCCTCGGGACTGACCGCCACTCCAAAGACTGGCAACTGAACGGTTGTTGGCAGGTTGAAACCCGGGTTTTGCTGGGCAACAACTGTCAACACGTTTAGAAAGCAGATCGCGGCAGAAACGATAACAAACAACATCGCGCGAGGCGTGGTCCCGGACGAATAGCCCAATTTAGGGAAGTCAGTCATGGGATGGCTTCCAGTCGCTTTTTTCGTCGCCTTGCCAAATTGATTATAGCGGCCCGGCGTACAACCTGCAAAAATGTTTTTAATACAAACATACGTCAAAAACAATTGGTAATGATATGCAAATCCTTGTAACCAATCTGCCGTATGCCGCAAGAGTCCTGGTCACTGCACTGTTGTGCGCTCTAACCGTTGAAATTCCCAGCGTCTTTTGCCAGTCGAACGCAAGTTCGCCTCGCCGTAGTAGCATGGGCATCGAATACTGGATCAAGCCCGATGGAAAGATGTCCATCGCCCATGTAAACATTTCGAGCACAGCTGCCAGCGGTAGCATCGAATACCTGCCTTTTCTCCGCAATGCAGACATCCAGCTCGAACTGGAATTAACCGATGCGCAGAAATCCGAACTGGACAAGCTTTCCTCATCCATCAATGAAACCGAAACAGAAATCGACGAACTAAAGAAGCGCGACGATAGTGAGGGCTCGAATGTGCGAACGGCGATACGAGAACATCAGGCCGTGATCGAAAAGATGTTGACTGAGGGGCTGAACGATTTTCTGTTGCCTCATCAAGAACGTCGTCTGGTCGAGTTGAGAAACCGCTTCGAGATACGTCGAGTTGGTTTGTATTCTGCACTCATGCAAGAAAATGTTTCCACAGTGTTGAACGTGACACCGGAACAAAAAAAGCAACTTGGAGAAATCGCCAGCAAATTACATGGCGAACTGACATCCGAAAGCAAGCAACTCAAGGACGAGTTTATTAACGCAATGCTTGACTGCCTCACAGAATTCCAAAGACAGAAGCTCAATGAAGCGACTTCCGAGTTGCAGTTTTACAGGAATGTTTTCCTTGAACTTATGATCCTGCAATCCGAAACAGATGAATTCGATTCCCTGGGCCCCGAAACCGAACTGAAACACGCGGCCCTTGTGATACCTTTCGAGTATGCGATCGAACACGATGGTTCGTTTTTGCGGAGTCAAAACAAACGGCAATCCGATTCGCCTGCGTATACAGTCGCCAGTTCGTTGCAACAGGCCCTTTCCGAATCCGAATTACAAACACTCCTCGAATTGTCCGATAACCAGCTCGCGCTGCTTGACGAATTAGGACGGGAACAGGAAGATTGGGGCGAAGAAATGACGAAGCGGATAAACGAGGACCTCGTCAACAACTCTGGGGAAAACGTCAAACAAATATCCCGCTCAGCATTTCAGTTTCGCGAGCAATTGTCCGTTGATCAGATCGATAGAATTGAGACCTCTCTATTGCCATTTCAGGCGGCCATCCTGGATCGAGTGGTCAACAACATCAAACTGGTTCGGTCCGGCCTGCTGTACTCGCTAACACACGATTCGTTGGGCGAAGAATTGGAGATCAGCGAATCCCAAAAGCGGAAAATGGCAGACCAGGCGGGCGCTGTTGCGAGAAAAATCCGCAAACGGGGAGTGGAAATCGAGCGATTGGTTGAAACGAAACTCAATGAAGCCCTCGATCGCCAGCAACGCGAGAAACTGGAATCGTGGCTGGGTGCCCCCATCCAACACGGCGATGCCAATTTTGATTTGACGATCTTGCAACTCGATTCGACCAAGCTAGGTCAGTTTCGGCAGTGGATTCTGATATCCGAGTCCATAGACGAAGATAATTGATCGTGCCACGCGCGTAAACGGGCGGGTTTCGCGCTGGCACCATTACCCCGTGGTAAACCACGGGGCTAGTATTTCCGGTCCACGATGTACTCAAGAACCAACAATTTACAAGCTCAGATAATAGGCCCGCCGTTTACGGCGGGTTAACGCTACCCACAACTATCGTGCCCGTTCACGGGCTTTGTTTTGTGCCAAAGCGGATGCGCAAGGCCCGTAAACGGGCGGGTCTTATGGTGGACCGCCCACCCCGTGGTAAACCACGGGGCTAATATTTCCGGCGGCGCCGTTTGCGGCAGATTTCGCGCTCGTACGATTACCCAGCGCAAATCCACGGGGCTAATATATTAGGCCCGCCGTTTACGGCGGGTTAAAGCTACCCGCAATAATACAATCAGGCCCGTTCACGGGCCTTTCCCTACGCCAGCTCTTTTTGAATCACGGTTCCGTCAGGAGTCTGGCGTGTTTCAAAACCCATTTTGCGAATCTTTTCGCGGATGGAATCGGACTGTTTGAAGTCTTTGGCAGCCCGGGCAACGTCCATCTCCCTGCACAACTTGTCCAGTTGCACGTCGAGTTCGGAATTGCCAGCAACCGGCAATCCTGCAACTCCTTCGTTTATTGGCGCGACTGACAAAACCGCGTTGATTTTCTTAAAAACTCCAAGCGCCTCTCGCGGGTTGTCGGGCCTGTTGGAAATCCACGGCATGACAACAGCCATGGCCCCTGAAATGTTAAGGTCGTCGGCCAGCGCTTCGCCAAACGCTTTCAAAATCGGATGTGAATTATCGACTTCATCGGACTCACCGCCGGTTTCAAGTTCCAACCGTTGACGAAATTCGATCAAGCGACGAACGACATTGGCCGAGTCCTCAATTCCTTTGGCGGTGAAGTTCAGATTACTGCGGTAATGGGCCTTGATCAGTTCGAACCTGATCACGGCAGGGTCAACGGCCTTGCCCCAAGGCGAACCATCGGCTTTTTTGAAACGACCTTCCATCACATCGCGCACCGTGTAGAAACTCCCCTTGCTTTTGGACATCTTCTCCCCTTCGACGAACAGGAACCGCGCATGGATCCAGTAGTTGGCAAATGAATCGCGGCCGCTGGCTCCGCACGACTGCGCAATCTCGCACTCGTGATGCGGGAAAATCAGGTCTTCGCCACCCGTATGAATATCGATGACTTCGCTGCCAAGCAGTTTCGACGCCATGACAGAGCACTCGATATGCCAGCCGGGGTAGCCCGTCCCCCACTGCGAGTCCCACTTCATAATGTGATTGTTGTCGGGCTTCCACAACATGAAATCGGCCGGGTGTTTTTTCAGTGATTGATGCTCGTCGGAGATTCGGCCGCCCGCTCCACTTTTGAGTTGGTCCAAAGTGTTGCCGCTCAGTTTCCCGTAAGCCGGAAAGCTCTCGACGCTAAAGTACACAACGCCGTCTCTGGCCACATAGGCATGACCGCGATCGACAAGCGTTTTGATCATCGCCAACATGCCATCCACGTTGTCGGTCGCACGGGGCATGCATTTTTCCGGGTCTTCAAATGCGATCTTGTAACCGAGCCGCTTGCCGTCTTCCAAAAACGCTTGTGTAAAGAACTCGGCGATTTGATAAGGATCGCCCGGATCGTTGATCGCTCCGTCAGGAACCTTGTACGATTTCTTGTCCTCTTTGAGTTTCTTCATGGCGACGGCCATTTTGTCTTCACCGTCATCGGCGTCGTCAACCATGTGCCCAACGTCAGTGATGTTCATGACGTGATGGACATCGAACCCGGCAAACTCCAGAAAGCGACGAAGCAAATCACCGAACAGAAACGAGCGAAAGTTTCCGATATGGGCAAAGTCATAAACGGTCGGCCCGCAGCTGTACATTTTGACTTTGCCAGGATCGATCGGTTTGAATTCTTCGGTTCGGTTGGTCAGCGAGTTGTAAAACTGGATTTTCATGGTGGCCAGGATGTTCCTTGGGAAAACGGCACAATCAATATGACAATCAACGCGGCTGCAAGGTTCTGAAACTGATCAAATCCCTTTACGGCCCTTGTTTTTAGCCTTTATTGACCACGTTCGACAAGTCGAATCGGCCGCCTGCCATCGTTATTGCGGCAAGTTCAGCCATTGGTACAGCCACGGATGAACCCAGGGATTGCTCCAGGCGAATGATGCGGACGCAATGCTGATTCCCAACAACGCAAGTGCGAACAGTTTCCAAAGGCGGCTGTCGCGAATGGAATCAAGTGCCGGAATCATTGCCACGATCCATAATGGCGCCAGCCAAAAAAACCAACGTGGTCCGCAACAAAGCCCGCCGTAGTTGCGGTCCTCGATCGGTCGCGTGACATAAAACACAAACACGACGATCGAAATCGCCAACACACCAAGACCCAATAATCTCAATCGATACTGGCTCGAAACGCACATTGTGAAAATCCCGAAAATCGAAATCAACCAAACGGGCGTCAACGAAAAAACGCCGTGATGCCAGACTGTCAGGTTAAGCAAATACCGCCACGGATCCGCTTCTCCCAGGTCAACGGTCGACTTGTTGACGTTTCCCGACAGCCAGTAGCTCCCCGGATACTCGTACCAATTGCTAAAGCGGCGGATCTCAACGAATCCACCTCTTGCCGGCTCGGCAACCACGATCGGTTCGTTGCGTTGCTCAAAATAGATGATCCATCGCTGATCGGGCTCTTGTCGCCAATCGGGCCAGCCGCCGGCAACGACTCTTACAGTCTGCTGCCAATCATCCGACAGATCAGCCCGATCGCGTTTGATGGCATTGGCAACACCATCAGGCAACTTCCCATCATTCAAGTCCTCGGCAAACGAGCCTTTTATTTTCGCGACCACTTCGCCGTCCTGGCGATGCGCATAGGCAAGTTGCCATTCATTGTGAGCAGTATCGTTTGTCCAGGCAAATGCCGCACCGACGATAAACGTTCCAGGTAAAAACCCAAACAACGTTTTGAGCGGGGCACGGATAAAGCACAAACACATTGCGACCGCCATGAATGAAGCTGCTGGCAACTCATTTGCGGTCGCCATCGCGCTAAGCAACCCGGCGAAGAAGTACCAAATCCAATGCCTGGATAGTCTTTTCCAAATCTGAATAACAACCAGCAGTGCAACGGCCACACATACGACTGCCGGAATATGATTGTTGAGCGACACGGCGAATGTCGTGACATACGTTCCGAATGTCGCCAGGGCCATCAAAAAGATCCGGGTCCAATCGGAAACGGCAACAAGTTCCCCGATTCGACCCACTGCCAAAAAGAAAATGATTAACGGCAGTATCTGGCAAATCAACAACATCCAGCGGACAACGTCGAACGTGTTATCCGCGAGCGTCCAGCCGGTTAGTGACTTGATTGCCAAATAGGGATAAGTCAATAACGTGGGGAGCAATGTCGGTTTGCTTGAGTAAAAATGCGGGCGGTAATCGCGTCCCCAATGCATTACCTTGTCGATAGTGTCCCACGATCGGCCGCCTTCGCCTTGCAGGACTTCGTCGATCGCGTAGGTATCGTGATCGCCGAGCGCCCGGATCGTACACCAGCGACTCCGGTCATTGGCGCTGAGAAATGGGACAATGCGATCGTATGAGACTTTTTGAATTTGCCATAGCCGCGCCGTCATAACTGCCACGCTGCATATGATCAATAACCAGAAAATCGCCCAGCGCGATCGGCGATCAAGGATCGGGAGTGATTCGGTTGCTCGACCTTCGACGATGTCGTTCGGGAATTCTGGTTGCCCTGCCGCATTCATTTCCGAAAACTTCGCCCCAAAGTTCACTTGTTGAAATCGGCTGGATACCGAACTCAGCGCTGCATGTCACCGCGCTTAATCGCTTCGGAAGGTTCCGAAAATCTCGAAGCCGGGTTCGTCGCACGTTTTGCAGAATCACCTCCGGCGAGCCGATGAGCGGACTTGCCAGCGGTTTCCCGCACCGAGAACCGGCGTCCGCGCCGTTGGTCACGGGCCACAATCAGTTCCGCCAAAAAACCCATCGTCAGCAATTGCGTTCCCAGCAACAAAGCTGCCACCGAGTATATCACGACAGGCCGCTGATGTAACGGAGTCCAGTCGGGATACAAGCTCATGCGCAGCACCCAATAGACGGCCATAAAGAACATTCCGGTCAAGCCGATTATAAAACTGCCCAGACCTGCCGCCCCCAACAAGTGCTGGGGTCGTTGACTGTAGCCCGTCAGAAAACAAATCGTCATCAGATCAAGCAAGCCCTTGAAGATCCGGCTGACTCCGTATCGGGACTTGCCATGCTTTCGCTGCCGGTGATTTACGATCGCCTCACCAACCCGAAAACCGCGGGCCGCTGCAAGTACGGGAACAAACCGGTGAAAGCCTCCGTACAAATCGACTTCATCGAAAACTTCGCGTCGATACAACTTGAAACCGCAGTTGTGATCGTGCAAACGTACTTTTGTCAGAGCGTTCACAAGTCCGTTGAAAATACGCGAGGCAAAACGGCGCGACCACGGATCCTGTCGATGGCGTTTCCAGCCACTGACAACATCGAATCCATTTTCCATTTCCGCCAGCAGTTTCGGAATCTCGCGCGGATCGTCTTGCAAATCGGCATCGATCGTCAGTACAAACTCGTGTGTTGCCACAACGGTCCCTGCAGAAATCGCCGCCGCCTTGCCGAAATTCCGGCGAAGTCGAACACCGAAAACGCGTGGATCGGCTTCAGCAAGCGACTGAATCACGCTCCACGATCCATCCGTCGACCCGTCGTCAACAAAGATCATTTCAAGTTCATAGCCGTTGTCCACGCCAACCTGACTGAGTTCCGAGTGCAATTCAACAAGACTATCCGCTTCATTGAACAGTGGCATCAGGACTGAAATCTTCATGCAAAAAACTCCAAAGCGTTCGACGATGGCCTGGTCATGGTGGTCGTCCGGTGAGCGATAATATTGTAAACCTCGCTGCTGCAACAATCAGCATTTGCCGCGCTGCGCCGTTATCGATGAGCACCGCACCCGACATACATTGAAGCGATGGCTTTCGAATTGCCCGGAAAATACAGCAGTTTGGCGACCTCTCGGCCAGCCGCCGGACGCGAACCCTAACAGCAAAAGCCGGATTTCTCCAAGCTCGATTTCGCTATTTACTCGTTTTCGGGATTGCGGATATTATGTACCGGATTGTCAACGTGCAAGGTCGCGCGTTTGTTTGGAATTCGATAACGGTCAATTGGATTGACCTCCGGAGATGGATCGATGAGATATCCCGCTATTCTCGCAACGATCTCGCTGATCGTTTTCGCTGGTTGCCTTGTTTCCCCCGCTGCAGCCCAGCTCACTCAAAACAACAACCCGGCTGCTGGCAATGGTCAGGATGGCTCGTTTGTCTTCGTCCTTCAACTCGATGATCAGAGTTTGCAGGATCTTCGCAATGGCCAGCCTCTTCTCAGCAAGATTCCAGACGAACTTCGAAACAAGGTGACCGCCGTCCGCCTGGAATATGTTCGAAACAACAACGTATCGCCCTTGCCAATTGCCAACCCCAATGGAGTTTCCACCGGGCAACAATTTGGCCCGCCGATCCCGGATTTCTTTCGAAATCAATTCAATCCCAATATAACTCAACCCGCGAGTACAAATTTCTCCCCGCAAGTTCAACCTAACGGTAGCAACAGCGGACTGACGCCCATGGCGCCGCGCAACGAACAAGTGCCTGCCTGGAATGCGCCCCGTTTCAACAATCCAGCGACAGGACAGGGTACCGGTAATCAGCCGACAAACAATCAACCCGGTACAAACACGCCAACCTACAATTCGCCAGGCACCAACGTCGCTCCTCCATTTCGCCCGACGAATGACAGCTCCAGCCAGGGACAGCCAGGACCCAATCAAATTGACACGGCTCGGCAAAACCCAAGTTACAACACTTATTCACAAAACCCGAACAGCAACTCCAGCCTGCAAGCCATCGCCCCGAATCGCTACATTTACGATTCGAACGGTAACCCTGTTTCGCAAGATAACAGGACGCAACAGCAAACCTATGAATCGTTGTTGGGGAACATGCAACAACAGATCAATACGTTGTCCCGGCAGTTGCCCGGCAACGACCAGCGAACCGATTCGTTGATCGCCGGACACCAGTATCCGGCAACCAACAATTATTCGTGGGACTCAGGCGGTTACGGGTTAGGGGGGGGAGGACTGTTGGCAAGTGTACGCGGATCTGCAGCGCAGACCGACCACCTGCCATCCGCATTTATTCCAGGAAATGCCTCCGATGAGCCGGCGATTGGTCAGCGCCGCGAGACGGCGTCCATTACAGCAGCAATCGAAGACGCTAATCGAAAAAATGCTTTTCTGTTCTTCTGGCTGATGTGTTCCATCGGTTTAAATATTTATCTCGGCTGGATTTCTCGCGGATTCTATGTTCGCTACAGGGAATTGGCCGAAGAACTTCGCGAGACGTTTTCCACGGTTTAATCGGCGGAGCGCCCGACAAGTCAAGCTAATTCGTGTATATCCCTACCCGTTAAAAACTATGTTTTCACTGAATTTCGCTATTTACTCGATGGGCTAAACCCGGCAAAATGCTGCCGCCAAAAACCCGCCGGGCGGCAAGAACAAACTGTACGATGGATTGTGCGGTTGGTTAAACAAAACAAAGCAATGGAGTGCTCAAAATGTCGTTTCGCAAGCTAGTAATCGCCGCAATCGCTTGTTGCGGCTGGATGATCGTTTCGCCGGTCGCTGTCGTGTTTGCCCAACAGGGCGTTTGCGTCGTCGATGTCGCCGAGGTTTTCAAGAATCATGCCGGATTCAACCAGCAGATCGAAAACCTGAAACAACAGGCCGAGCAATTCAAATTTGAATTGCAGCGGCAAGGCGAACAACTCCAGGCCCGCGGCGATCATCTCAAGGACTTCCAGATTGGATCCCCTGAATTCAAGCAACTGGAATCAGAACTGGCACAAGCCAGCGCCAGCCTGGAAGTCGAACGTCGCGCCAAGACCCGTGAATTTGTGCAATTCGAAGCCCAGTTGCATTTCGACACCTATGTTCAGGTTACCCAACTAATTTCGCAACTGTGCGAACAACGCGGATATCGATGTGCCCTGCGCTATGACAGTCTTTCCACAGACGCAAACAATCCGGAATCGATTATGCAGCGTGTCAATGAGTACGTAATCTTTCACCAGCCACAAATCGATATTACCGCCGAAATTATCAAGTCCCTGAATGCCAGTGTCCCCCAGACCGGCAACGCACCACTATCCACGCAAGATCGCTAACCGGATTGCCAGTTTCGGCAACGGTGAAGCCAGCTTCGCCTGACTTCAAAAAATCGTTGCTACTGCCTGTCTACAGGAATTCAAAGTGTCTGAACCAAGATTTCAAAACACGATTTGCAAGCCGGTTGCCCTGACCGGGTTTGGCTATTGGTCCGGACTCGATGTTACAGTCGAACTGCGTCCTGCGGTGGAAAATACGGGAATACGTTTTGTTCGATGCGACATGCTGAATCAACCTGTGATTCCTGCCCAAATCAGCTTGCGAACACAATCACCCCGCCGAACAACTATTGGTCGCGGTCCGGCATCGGTCGAAATGATCGAACACATCATGGCAGCGCTTTACGGGTTACAGATCGACAATTGCATTATCGCGGTCAACCGTACAGAAATGCCCGGGTTCGACGGTTCGGCACAATCGTTTGTTGACGCGATTGATTATGCCGGCAAAGCGACCCAATCTTCGCTCAAATCACAAATCCGGGTCCATGAAACCATTCGTATCGGCGACGACGAAAATTGCTGGATTCAAATTGAGCCAGCCAATGATTTTCGAGTCTCCTATCACCTGGTCTATCCTCAACCTCAAATTGGTCGCCAGTCGTTCGCGTCGGTCATAAACGAAAAGACTTTCAGAACCGAACTCGCGACCGCCCGAACATTTTTGCTGAAACATGAGGCCGAGTGGTTGTTACAACAAGGCCTTGGTCAACGGGTGAGTTACCAGCATGTTCTTGTGTTTGGTGAAAACGGCCCGATCGACAACCAGCTCCGCTTTGAAAACGAGTGCGTCCGCCACAAAACGCTGGATGTGATTGGAGACCTTGCCTTGTGTGGCCACGAAGTCATTGGACACGTCACCGCCAGTCGCACCGGGCACCGCCTTAACGGTGAACTCGTTCAACGCCTGCTAAAACACGGAGCGATTATGCATGCGTCGAAACAATCGATTGTCTCAAGCAAATCCGCCTGAACCCCTTCAACCACAAGAGCCAACCGCGTGGACGACATTATTCCCTTCGAGCCACTTGCCACTGATCTGAGACGGGCCAGACCTATGCCACCTAAAATTTCCAGTTTGGCGAGCGTCGACCGAAACGCACAAATTGGGAACAACGTTGAAATTGGTCCCTTTTGCGTTGTCGGACCGGATACCATCATCGGCGATGGAACCGTTCTGAACAGCAACGTGACCCTGATCGGTCGCGTGACCATCGGAAAAAACAATGTCGTGCATGCCGGTGTCGTCATTGGCGGCGAACCGCAAGATGTCAACTACGATGGTTCGCCGACTGAAGTCATCATCGGTGATCGAAACGTGTTTCGGGAATGCGTGACCATCAATCGCGCAACGACCAAGGAACACGGCATAACCATGATCGGCAGCGATTGTTTTTTTATGGCCTGTGTTCACATAGCCCATGATTGCCAGGTTGGCAATTTTGTAAAAATAGCTAACGCAACCCTGCTCGGCGGCCATGTCCACGTTCTTGATTACGCCACGATTTCAGGAAATGCCGGCGTCCATCACTTTACGAGAATCGGTGACTATTCATTCGTAACCGGCGTCGGCCGTGTGATTCAGGATGTTCCGCCTTATTTACTGGTGGAGGGTAATCCTTCACGTCCGCGATGCGTGAACGTTGTCGCCCTGAAACGAAATAACTTTTCCAACGAATCAATCAAGATGATCAACGAGGCCTATCGCCTGATTTATCGCTCTCGCGTCGGACTGGACACGGCAAGGGAAATCCTGCAAGGCAAGTCGCATTGGTGTCCGCAAGTCAAACACATGCTGGATTTTATCGAATACCAGCAAGAAGGTCGACATGGACGAGGTCGCGAACAAACAAGGAGAGCCGCGTGAGCTGTTTAAGATTGGCGATAATCGGCGGGGGACATCTTGGCCGAATCCATACGCGGCTTGCCGCTCAATTGCCCGATACAAAACTGGTTGCTGTTGTCGAACCGAACCCTGAGGCCGCTGCGGCAATCGCCGCCGAATTCGGCTGCCGAACGGTCGATGACTTTTCCAAAATCGACAACGAAATAGACGCGGCCATTGTCGCCGCACCCACCCCGACGCATTTCCAGATCGCTGACCGGTTGTTGCGGCGCAATATCCATTTGTTGGTCGAAAAACCAATCACAACCACAGCACCCCAGGCCGACCGCCTGATCGACCTGGCTGATCAAAACGGCCTGATATTGCAGGTCGGTCATGTTGAACGATTCAATCCGGCCTTTGAACATTCGGCAGCCACGCTGCCGGTCGCCCGTTATTTCGATGCCTGTCGAATGAGCGGCTACACGTTTCGCTCTACCGATATTGGCGTCGTTCATGATTTGATGATTCATGATATCGACCTGATCTGTTCGTTGGTGGACAGCCCTCTCATCGAAACGCGAGCCGTGGGAATTTCCGTTTTTGGCCCCCACGAAGACATTGCCCAGGCGCGTCTGGAATTCAGTGACGGTACGGTTGCCAATCTGACTGCCTCCCGCTGCAGCTTCGAATCAGCCCGAAAGATTTCGTGGTTCAGCGAGAATGGGTACGTTGCTGCCGACCTTGCAACCGGCATCGTTCGATCGGCTGTCGTTTCGGCCTTTATCAACAAGGACCTGCGACGCGACGTTGCTGACTTGTTGCCGCACCAGAATAAAAGGGTTCGAGAATCGTTGTTCGAAAGCGTCTTGCCTGTTCAAACAACGACACTCGAGCCACAGAACGCAATTCAAAAAGAACAACAGGACTTTGTCGACTCCATTCGCACAGGTCGCCAGCCGCGAGTGGACGGTCGCGCCGGTCGGCGCGCCGTGGCAATCGCCCAGTCCATCCTGGATTCGATAAGCAAGCATCAATGGCAAGACGGGCAATCGTCCCGCGTCGGTCATCAAGCCCAGCGGCTCAATTTGCAACCCTTCCATACTGTTCCATCAATGCCGAAAATTCGCGCCGCTTGATTTGGCGGCGCTGAAAATCGGATACAACTACGCCAGGTCGCGGTCTTCAAACAGTACCAGCGCAAGCAACAACGCGATCAAGCCGTAAAGACCGCAATAGACGGTTGACCAACCGAGGTATGAAATCGGTACCGTGACATTTCCGGTAATCGCCGCATTGATGTCAAAGTGGTCGAGCACCGGGAAAATGATGGATATCACCTGCCCGAATACGACCACACCCTCGAACGACTGCGCGACTTCTGCCGATTGAACAATTAATGGTGTCAGGTGGCCGAGAACATAAATCGAAAAACAAATCATAAAGTTGGCCAGGATTCCAAGGCGCGTTGAAATTACCACACTGATCGCAGCAAAGACCATCGCCTCCAGCCACGCCAAAACGAGTCCTGGAATCGTGTTGGTCGCTTCGCGAAAACAGTTTTCCCACGAGAAGTCCCGGATCGTCGACTCCTGGCTATCGTAAATCGGCTTGTACGAAACCCAGATAATGAACCAGATTCCGACAAGGATAAACAACAACGCAATGGTCATTCCGATTCCGGAATATTTGCCCAGAATAAACTGGCGGCGGCTAATCGGCTTGCTCAAGACCGTTAAAGCGGTTCGCCCTTCGATTTCTTCAGCAAGCGATTTGCTGGCGGCCCAAACTGCCAGAAAAATTCCGAGCACACGGATCAGCGTCAGCCCGGAATCCTTGTACATCTTGATGTCTTCGCCAAAAGTATTGTATGGAATATAAACCGAACCCACCACAAATACGATTCCGATAATAAACAGGATAAGGAAGACGGGTTGCGACACCTCCGTCTTGAATGTTGAATGGGCGACTGCGTAGATTTTAGGAAACGCTGCCGTGAACATGAAATAGGCAAGGTACAAAAACACTACAGAACCGGCGGCCCAGTAGAACAAATATGCTTCCGGATACCTGGGTGCCGTTTGCCAAACCAGCGTCAAAACGGCCGGACCGGTTCCCCGGTTGGCGATGTACAACTGAGGTATAAACTCATCTGGAAATCGTTTGTCCTCGGGACCACGAACATATACGATGTAATCATCGTTTTGGGCTATGTCCAGCAACTGAAGTTGAGACAGCTCGTCCGTTATCGGCTGCGACGCAATGTCAACGGGCTGGTTTGACCGGACACGCATCCAGGTTAACTGCCAACCATTTAGGGCGGCTTCCGACACGAGATACCCGCCCGGAGGAGTAGGATTTGGCAGACTGATTTCGGTCCGGGATTCGCCAGTACCGGGCAACTGGGCCGCTGAACGAAGCAACATTTCCGGTTCGTCTACCGGAATCAGGATTCCAAAACCCTCGGCTTTCGCCAATCCGTAGCCGAGCACCGAGAACAGCGCTGCACTTACGCAAACGATCGAAGTCCAGTAAAGGAATCCGGTTGTCATTGAATGCTGAATATCATCTCTGCGCTTTTCAGAAACGGCGGCCAATAAACCGAATCCGGTCAACAGACATCCGCCACCGTAATACAATACCATCAAAAACAAATGGCTTCGCCATTTGTCGGGCTCCATATCACCTCGAGTCCAATAGCCCATCGACGATGTATACCAGTACAGCAATCCAAAAAACGCCGCCGCCAGCCCTAACCCGACTGCAAGTCTTAAACCGTTTTTTTCGTAGATCCGATTAACCCACGGGACTCGGGAAAGTGCCAACAGGAGCGCCCATAAGGCCAGAACGAAAACAAACCCGATCGCGATCCCCGTCATCAGCATCCACACGGGAGTCAGCCAACTCGTAATTCGATCGGATTGACCAAGCAACAACCACATACAGACTATGTCCCATTCCAGAAGGCGTTTTTGATGACGAGCATTTATCGATCGGTATGACAGGCAAAATTCATTGCTGGTCTCCCCACGAAACCCGGAGGCTACGTGACCCCAAGGCATTTACGGGTATTATGACCTGACAGTCCAACCGTCGCTACCGGGGCGCTGCAGGTTCCTTGACTGGACGGGCCGATGCTGTTGCTCCGGGCTGGCGATAATTCCAGACTACAGGGATCGGTTCAAGGCGATCGCAAAAACATTTTTCGTCCGCCGCTGAGTGAATATCGCAATAAAAAACCCCACCGCTTGCAATCGCGAACGGTGGGGCCGGAACAGAGAAGAGGCCGATTTGATTCAGGATTTTTCCGAGGCGGTCAACGAGTTGAGTCAACCAAAACGGGCTCTCTTGAATCGGTTATGAAACTGTAAATAACACAATTTATCTTATCAAGTTCCTACCCACTGTCCAGCTTTTGCCAGGAATCTTTTGAAAAAGCAGTAACCCAATCGACTGACAATTTACCCTTTTGTTAATAACCGAAAGTTTTCCGTTCCGGTCGTCATGCAACGGTCAGCGGTAGAATCAGCGCCCTTTGACCTGGTGGGCCAACGGGTTGGGGAATGGCTTACCGATCCCGCTCGTTACCGATAGACTGCCAAATCCCGAACCGGAAACCATTCAAATAACACTCCCCGTTTGACGACAAGATTTTTGACGGGCTACAGGACAGACCCAGAAAACATGAAAGAATACCTCGATGCTTGTTGTCACGCTGCACGCGCCGGCGGCCAGCAACTGGAAGCCTGGCGAAACAAATTTACAACGCGGAACAAAAGCAAGAACGACCTTGTGACGGATGCCGATTTCGCTTCGCAACAGGCCATCCACGATTACCTTTACGAACGCTTTCCCGATCATCGATTCGTGGGTGAAGAAAATATTGATTTGCCAATGACTGGAAACACCCAATCGGAATTCTTGTGGATTGTCGATCCGCTGGATGGGACCCTTAATTACGTACATCAACTTCCATTCTGGTCGGTCTCTGTCGCCCTGATGCGTGGCGAACAAGTCATCGCCGGTGCGGTCTACGACCCCTGGCTGGATGAATTGTATTCCGCCAGTCTCGAAACACCGGCCAAACTCAATGGCAACCTGCTGCAGAGCAGCGCTTGTGAAAAGATCGAGGATGCACTGTTGATCGCAAGCCTGCCAACCAATGTGCAACGCGATTCAACCGACATTGCCGACGTCGTCAATTTGTTTTGTACCGCGCGTTCCGTTCGGCGACTCGGTTCTGCCGCACTTAATCTGTGCTACGTCGCGGCAGGCCGGGCGGATGGATACTGGGCAACGAATTTGAAACTCTGGGATATGGCGGCGGGCTGGCTGATTGTCGAGCGAGCGGGAGGTGTCGTTACCAACCTTGCCGGTGATCCGATCGACCTGGATCGTCCCGCACTGGTTGCTTCCGCCAACGCAACACTCGGAAAACAAATCCGTAACGCCGTGAACTGGGTGCCGTAACAGCGCGTTGCTTGTTGCCTCCTACGAGGACTGCGATGACGTTACTTATCGACCCAGCCAACCGAACGTAACCCAGGCAATCGGTAAGAAGACAATCACGGGCAGCCAGGCGGCAAGGGCAGGGGGATCAATAATTCGTGACACCCCCAGTGATTGCGAAGCGATCATCACCAGCGACATCAATGTCACGACGATCATGCACATACCTGCCGAGAGGAACAGGTTTCGTTCCCCTCTGGCGATTATCAATGGCAATCCGATTAACAATATCGACAAATCAAATACCGGTTGCACGATTCGCCCGTGGATGTCAACACGAAGGCGATTGGTCATGCCGTTTCCAGGTTGTCGATACTCACGGATCATCGCCGGCAAAGAGGCGTTTCGGGACAACTGCGAAGCAAACGCAAGTTGAACGGTGTCGACGTCGGAAACCAGGAACAATTGATTCGGCTCAAGCCAACGAGTTTGCGCCGGAACCAAAACGACATCTTCTCCCCCCTCACTTTGAATATTCTGAATCACGTCGCTGGCAACGGACGATTGCTTGAGCAGGTATCCGCCGGGGTGTTCATTGGATTTTGGCAACCATTCACCGGACTCGGCGACAATGGTATTTCCGGCGATTCCCCACTCATGAGGTGTCGTAAATTCCGGCATGGTAATGGTCTGTCGCACCGGCATGACTTCCTGGCCACGAATGACGACCCGGGATATGGGGTCTTTCGTCATGTTGGGAGAACGGCCTTTGCCAGCAGCAAAATCCTGGGCATTCATCACCAATACGTTGCGAAAACGCGGAACAAGTATTTCCCGGTTAACGACTCCCAATAACAGGACCATGATCGTCACGACAAGAACCGGGCGAACGATGCGACGATTGGAAATCCCACCCGCCTGAATGGCCGTTAACTCATTGGTTCGTTGCATCAATGACAAGCAAAAAACAGCCGCGATCAGCGACATTATGGCCGCAGTCTTGTCGAAGAACTGCAAAATCCTTGGGCCATAGTATTCGACGATAACGTTGAACATCGAGTTGGAACGGGAAAGTGCCAGGAATTCATCCAGATTCGAGAACGCATCGATCACGACATACAGGCCCGAGAAGCTGAGAAAGCAAATCACAAAAACCTTGATAAAGGAAACGATAATATAGCGGTCGATAATCGGCATCCGGCCCTGAATTTCCCGCCGACTCGCCTTCGATGGCAAGCAGCTACGCGTGATTGATGGCAATGGACAAGCATCGGCATTATAAAAGGGGAATCCGAATACCAGCGATAGCGATTTTTCCCTGTTTTTGCGATATGAAGCTCTTTGCGACAAAAGAGGTCGGCCTGTTTGCCCGGGCAATCGAGCGACTTTTGCTTCCCGCTTCCTGCGTCGCCTGCCGCGATTTACTGAAAGTCGATGCGACATTGCCAGTTTGCGACGAGTGTAAACAAGGGCTGCAGTCCAATTCAGCAGCACGATGCCTTCGCTGTGGCGCACGCTTTCCGGAACTATCGCACGCTGATCGGGTATTGAATGACTGCCGGTTCTGCCGGCACCTCGAACTTCCCTTCGCAAGTACCGTATGCATAGGAAACTACGAAGGTCCTTTGCGGCAACTGGTTTTGCGACTGAAAAACCGGGGCCATGAACCTTTGGCAATTCAGTTTGGACGCTGGATGGGACTTGAGTGGAACAGGCTTCACCCGGAAACCGGCCCGATTCCGGATATTGTAACTCCTGTTTCAGTCCATTGGCTTCGGCGCATTCGGCGCGGATATAATGTTGCCGAATTGTTAAGCGAGGGGGTCGGCAGGACGATCCATGGAAAGCCATTATGGACCCGAACACTGAAAACCCTTCGCCCCACAAAAAAGCAGGGGACCCTTAGTACGTTGCAACGATTTGAAAACGTAAAGAACTGTTTTGTTGTTCGCACACCGCAGGTTGTTACCGGAAAAAATGTCCTTTTGGTTGACGATGTGATGACCTCGGGTGCAACCGCAATTCAAGCCGCGCGTGTCTTGCTGCGATCGGGAGCGGCAGCGGTGCACCTTGCAATCGTAGCGCGTGGAGTTGGCGGGCGAAGTTGACTGCCTGCGGAACATTGCGCTGAGCCACCTTGGCCAAAACGCTGGATGCCTTGTCCCTGCCGAAAATCGGGTACAATCATCAACGTGCCAGTTACCCACCCAAAAAACAAACGAATTGAATTCAATCTGTCGAGAGGAACTTCCGTTGACTGATTCCGGTGCATCCCAAAACTCGACTAACCCTTTGGTCCAAAAACAGGCCGCGTGGCTGGGACGATCCTTTTACCCGTTTCGCAAAGCGCTCGTGCGTGGCTTGGCAATTGTTATGCCTTCGCTCCTCACCATTGTATTGTTTCTTTGGGCGTGGAGCATCATCGACACCTATGTCCTGCAACCAGCCGAAGCGATTGCCAGATACGTGATTGTCTGGTCGATCGCCGATATTCGCGACGATCGGGAAATTGCTCCGGAAGTTGACGCGGTGCGCCGCATCGGCGGGGTGGGATCGGCTGAACGATTGCAGGGATTGTCGGCAACCCCTTCGACATGGGTGACCAGTGAAGGAACAACCATGGTCAAGGTTGGACAACAATGGATACCCCGACCCGTTTTCGATTTCGTGTCTGTGGATCCCGGTGATCCTCCCCCTCAATCGGCCAATTCCTGGTACCACCGATATGTCCGGTTGGAGTTTTTGCCTCGCAACCTGGTCATTCCAGCCTTTTTAAGCGCTTTTTTGTTGACATTATATTTACTCGGCCGCTTTATTGCCGTTGGGATAGGTCGCATGATTTGGGGCTGGATCGAATCACTTATCGTTCGGATCCCGGTCATCAGCACCGTTTACGGGGCGGTCAAACAGGTTACGGATTTTGCATTCGGCGATAACGAACTGGACTTTACTCGAATTGTTGCCGTTGAATATCCGCGTAAGGGCGTTTGGAGTATGGGTTTTGTTACCGGGGACAGTTTCATGGACGTTCAAAATGCGGCGGGGGAAGCCTGTATAAACGTATTGATGCCAACAAGCCCGATGCCAGCCACAGGCTTCGTTATTTGTGTTCCCAAAAACCAGGCCGTTGACTTGAACATCACAATCGATCAGGCAATCCAGTTTTGCGCCTCATGCGGGGTCGTTGTTCCCGTTCATCAGAAAATCAAATCAACGATCGATGTCGGGAAAGTTATTCGCTCCAGGCCGATGTTGCCGGATCATGTTTCCGGTGACGACTCTGTTAGTCACGAATAGTGCAGTGTCAATTCCTGATATTTGGGTTAGCCGTTTTGGCGCCAGCCATGGTCCCGTCACAAAAAACCGGGGCTGGCACCCAAACGGCTGATTTTCCCAACATGCTGTCATCCGCCTGAAAGGAATTGAATTTTGGAACAATCGGCTAAATCGACAAACTCGACCGGTCGATAAAAGACGATGGCAGACCAATGCCTGCGCCGTCTGAGTCCCTTGCAACAATTGGCACTATCCCGATGAAAATCCAGACCTCCCGTTTTGGAAACGTCGACATCCAGCCCGATGACATTTTGTTTTTTCGTGGCGGGATTCTTGGATTCGAGGAATGTCAACATTGGGTAATCCTCGCCGATGCCGGGAATCGTTCGGTCGCCTGGCTTCAAAGCATGCAGTCGCCGGAAATTGCCTTGCCCGTCGTATCGCCTCGACGATTCGTTCCCGAATATCAGGTGCGGCTCGACCCGATCGACATCGAAATGCTCCATCTCGGCTCGGTGAATCAAGCGTATGTTTTGACAGTCGTCAGTCGCGATACTGACGTGTTGACGTTGAATTTGCGGGCTCCGATTGTCATCAATCTCGATCGTCGCCTGGGTTGTCAAGTCATTACGACCGATCAGCAGCCGATCCAATACGAGTTGACGGCATTGCCATTGCCCTTGCGCCGAATCGCTTGACCAGCCGCAAGTAACTGGCTTGCTGCAAATCTGAATCGCTCGACGCTCAACAGTCACCTTGTAATTGTTGTAACAATTGCATCAATGTTTTGGCAGGTTGATCCGGGGGCATTGACGATACAGGTGTCAACTTGACATTTTCGGTAATCTTCCTGTTCCGCGCCGACGATTTCGAGGAATACAACAGTTTGTCAGCGGACGGCTCGCGCCGGAATTCGCAACCGTTGACAAACGCCAGGGAAGTGCGGCTGTTGCATCCCGTTACCGGACAGGTTTTGCGTGAATCGTTGTCACGACTCCGGAAAACGGAAATCGCCATTTGATAATCCCTGTTTGATGCCCCTGCGCACTGGAGTTCCTGATGCTGGTTCTTTCACGACATCGCGATGAATGTATCATGATCGGCGATGATGTAACCATCACCGTCGTGGACATCCGTGGAGACAAGGTTCGCCTCGGTATCGAGGCACCCAAGGATATTCCGGTCCACCGGCAAGAAGTATACGAAGCCATCAAGCGCGAAAATGAGAAGGCAAGTCAATTGGGCCAGTCAGAAACCCGGGACCTGGGACGCTAGTTCGAGTCGCCAGTTCACTGGCCTGTCGCGACCTCTTGCAAGACTTTTTGTACCGTTCGAATGAGCACTTCCATCCGAATCGGCTTGTTCAAATAAGCATCTACGCCAAGGATCTCAGCGTAATGCCTGTGCCGGCTCCCGTCGTTCCCGGTAATCATGATGGCAGGAATGTACTGGTCCATCTCGCGCATTCCCTCGAGAACCAGCAGGCCGCTCCGTTTTGGCATCATCAGATCAAGGATTACCAGATCGGGTCTGTAAAACTCGACACAGGCAAGTCCCTTGTTTCCATCACCGGCAGACAGGATCTCGAATCCATGCGGCTCCAATGATTCGGCAATCATCCGAATCATTGAGGGGTCATCATCGACCACCATAATGACCCGTTTCTTGGTGTTACCATGATTGACGCTCATAATCGGTTACCGTGGGTTGTGCCGGTTTTTGGAGATGGGGACTTCGTTCAGACAACGCCCGTATATTTTAACTCGAACACCCAATTGGGACAGGGATTCGAATTGCACGTCGTCGATTATCGTCAAATCCGCCGAAAAAAACCTGGTGCCCGTTAATTCGCTCCGTTTTAGCCAAGGCCTGCGACAATCGGCTATCGAATCTGACATTCGTAACGATTGCGCCAGGATTTGACCGGCAAACAGGCCTTGCACAACGCATCGGGACGATAACTGCTGGAGTGGACCGGTCTGCACATGTCCGGCAAAATCAAAATCTGGTTGGAATTTCAGGATACGATATGTGGAAAGCCCTTTCGCTGGCCCTCGGTATCACGTTGATCGTATTTGGTGCCGAGCTGTTTTTTGTTGATGAGTTGGAAATCCGCAAGGTCCGTCAAGGCGCAAACGATGCGCAGGCAACCGCAAACACCGGTTTCTTTCAAACCGCGTCGTACTCCGGTTACAATAATCCCGCAAATCCGGCAAAAACCACTTTGTACAAGCCGGCCGACTGGATGCCCTGGAGCTTTTTGGCAGGGGGTTCGATTATCGTTATTTACACATTCACCCTGACTTCGCGAACGGAATGACGAATCAACCTGGTTCCGGGAAACCCGCACGCCGTTTGACGAGGAGGGGCTCCCGACGCAGTGTGATGACTTCGAACGGTGATATTCCCCGAATTGAATTCATCGGCGATGAGGGTTCGTCAAACACATCGATGTTTTTTTTGTGGGCGGGTCGTTGGCTTGTCATCGCAATGTTGGTGATTTCGCCCTGGTGGATTGCCTCGGTTTACCAGTTACCTCAACTGGTGCTTTATGGACTTGCCATTGCCGGCATGGCAATGCTCTGGTTCGCTGTCGCGCTTGGCAAAAGGGCCCGGCATCCCTTTCCCTGGCTGGCATTTCCGGTCATCCTTGGTTTGTTGTTGCTCGTCGTTCAAACCATGGAACTTCCTGAATGGGCCGGGCCAGTTCTTGCGCAAAAGCAACTCGAAATGTATACGGCATTTGCCGAACCGGTGCCTGGTGAATTGCTGGTCGACAAAAGCAACCCGGAACGAACTCCGTTGAGAATCACAATGGATCTGGATGGAACCACCAGGTCCATTAATCTGTTAACACTTGGGCTGCTGGGTGTTGTACTGGCAAGTTACTTTTTTTCGGCCCGCAATGCTCGGGTTTTGCTGCCGCTTGCCGCCACGATAAACGGCGTTGTCATTAGCAGTTATGGAATTCTGCAACGGGTAAAATCCGAAAACCGGCTATTCGGCTATATCGAACTGGAGCACCATGGAACGCCGTTCGGACCGTTCGTCAATCAAAACAATGCCGCGGGTTACCTGCTAATCTGTCTTGCCTGCAGTATTGGGTTGATCGTTGTGGCCTTTAACAGGCGAATGGACCTGGATCAACGCCCGCGAACGATTATCACCAACGATTACCCGATTTGGCAACGGGCGCGGTTGCATGTTGCGTTGTTCCTTGCCGAACTTGATGCCGTCAAACTGGTATCGTTGCTTGCCACCACATTGATCGCTGCAGGAGTTGTCGCCACTCTGTCCCGCGGCGGATTTCTGGCACTTGCCGCAGCGACATTTGCAGTAGCTGTTTACTACAGCATGGCGAAAAAGTCCTTTGCAGCCCTCGGGATTGGTGCCTTGCTGAGCACTGCTGTATTTATCGGGATCAACACGTTTGGGTTCAGTGAGTCGATGATATTACGTCTTAACCGTGCATCGGATTCTGATTTCATAACCAACGAGGCCCGATTGAGACACTGGACGCAAACCTCACCGGCCATCAGCGAATTCTTTCCCATGGGCAGCGGGGTTGGCAGCTACCACAACGTCCATCGTCTTTACCGGGTCGATTCGGAGAACAATATCTTCTACTTCGCCGAGAACCAGTATTTCCAGACACTGGTCGAAGCGGGATGGTGTGGACTTCTGTTGCTGTTTTCGGCGATCGGTATTCTGGCAGTTTGTGTCCGGTTCCTTGGTTCGTTTGGCAGTTCCGCAAAAACGCAATCACTGTGCGTAACGGGAATTTTCTTGCTCGTCAGCCAAACCATTACGTCGATCTTTGATTTCGGTCATTTTATTGCCGCAAATACGATTGCCATGGCGCTGGTATCCGGAATGCTCGTCGGACAGGCACATTCGCTCGCCGGACGCATCAAAAAACCAACCTCGTTGCGCTACACCCTCCCATCCCGATTCGCGATCGTGTTGTTGCTTTTGATCTTTTCTGCCGGAATCTTCTGTGGTCTGAGCACTCTGCAGTACGCAAAAACAGAACACTGTGTTGGAAAAAGCCCTTCACGCGAAACCCCATCAACCACCAGTCTGGAAACGATCGACCAGCGAATTGACCTGCTCAAGGCAAGGGTCAACGTCCACCCGGACTCCGACGCCTGTCAACGACTTGGCGAATTGTATATCTTGCGTTACCGATTGATGCTGTTTGACAAGCTGAAACGTATATTGCCAAATGAACGAGCATCCGATCCCAAGTTGGCTGGTCAAACCTGGCTGTCTACAGGACTTGATCGCCTGCAGTTGATCGTTCAAACGGAATGGCGATCTGGCAATCGCAATCGTCTCCGCGCCGTTCAGGATGATGCACTTGTCAAGTCCAATTTGCTTCCGGCGATCTGGTACCTGAAAAAATCGCGATCCCGGAGCCCTTTGCAGCCGGTCGTCCATTTGCTACTTGGGCAGTTGCATGCCATCGGTGAACAGCCCGATCCCGACCAACCTCATTTGCTTCGTGCACAACAACTCTCTCCGGCAAATGCCGTCACTCATTTCATTTGTGGTCTTATGGATTTGCAAGCGAACCGCATTGACAGCGCTTGCAACAACCTGGGGAAGTGCTTGCAAATCGATCCGTTGAAATACGACATCGTGGTTCGGGCGACTACCCCCTCCATTTCTGTAGAACGAATCGTAAGTGATATCATTCCGGAAGACCCTCGGTTGCTATACAGGTTTGCAACCAACTATTTGCTTACGCAATCCTCCCAATCGTTAAAAAAGGAAACCCTTCAACGGGCCCGAAATTTGTTAATTGAGGAAAAGCGTGACGATCGCAAGTCCCTTGAGCTATTGGCCGAAATAGAAATAGCGCTTGGAAATACGGAATCTGCCACGGTAACACTGCGCCGTCTGGTTGATTCGAACCCTGACATACGGAAGCTACGTATAAGCCTGATCAATCTGCTGAAGGATCAGGGCAAATTCGAAGAAGCCCTTGATGAAATCAAGTGGATGAAAGGGTTTGGCGACGAATCCGGGCAATTGGATACGCTACGGGAAAACATTATCCGATTACGGGATTCCAGGTTGTTCCAATAACAAGACATAATCATGTTGATTCGAATCGTCATACTGCTGGCTACATTACTGGCCGCTTCAACAACGGGTCCTCCGTTGATCTATGGGCAAACGTTCAGTGATGTGCCTGCTGAGGGTCAGGGCAACGCCTCTGCCTTGATGGCACCCGAAACTGCGGCTGAAATGAATCTGCCTGGCGAACCGGTTGCTGCGGTCAGAAGTTTTGATCCTGCGATGTTGACTTATGCCGCAGTCGCTTTCGCACTGGCACTTTTGCTTACTCTGGGACTCGTTCCACTTGGGAAACGAATTGCAAAGCGGGTCCTTCTCGTTGACCACCCGGATCAAAAACGAAAACTGCACACTTCCGCGATACCGCTGATCGGTGGCATCGTGATTTTCATTACCACCGTTCTGGCGGTCCTGATCACGAAATCCGCCTTCACAATTTTCGCCGACGGAACCGGCTGGTATCAAATCATTGGATTGTTGCTGGCTGGTTTGCTCATCCTGCTGATTGGAGTCGTTGACGATCGGTTTGGAATGCGGGGGAGGCAAAAACTCCTGGGACAATTCTTGGCGGCAACCGTGCTGGTTGGTTTCGGCTATCGTTTCCAATCGGTGGCAATTTTCGGAACGACATTCGACTTGCAGATTTACTCATTGCTCGTCGTTTATGCCTGGATCCTGATTGGAATCAACTCGGTAAATTTACTTGACGGTGCCGACGGATTTGCGTCCACCATCGGCTTTTTAATGAGTGTTGCGCTTTGCGTTATGGCATTGCATCTTGGACGGGGAATTGATGCTGTGATTCTGGCGGCTTCGGCCGGTGCCGTGCTTGGGTTCTTGCGATACAACTTTCCACCGGCAACCGCCTATCTCGGCGATGCCGGAAGTATGTTGATTGGGCTTTTCGTCTCGGCCATGTCAATCCGTTGTGCCTCCAAGGAAGCAACCGCCTATGCATTCATGGCCCCGATCGCGCTTCTGGCGATCCCCATGTTTGATACGATCGCCGCGATCGTTCGGCGGCGTTTGACGGGCCGCAGTATTTACACTGTCGACCGGGGGCACCTGCATCATGCACTGATTCGTAAAGGCTACGGACCGCGCAAAGCCCTGCTGATGTTTTTCGCCATGTGCCTGATGACTGCTGTCGGCGGAACGTTGTCACTCGTTTATCAACAATCCGAATATGCCCTGATTTCCATTGCCGCAGTGGTTGTGTTTCTGGTTGTCGGAAAGGTCTTTGGAATTGCCGAGTTCCAGTTGATCGCCAACCGGTCGCGATCGCTTATTCGATCGTTCGTCAATCTTCCTGTGAACCGTTCAAACGAAAATTCGCATCAGGATTCCGTTCGGTTGCAGGGCAACAAGAATTGGGACAGTTGCTGGCAGGTCCTTCGGGAGTTCGCCCGGCAAAACAATGTCCTGCACTTGACGATGGATCTGAACTTGCCGTGGCTGCACGAAAGTTACCATGCGACGTTTCAACAACTGGATCGAAAAAAGCTCATTGCCGACGAACTGTGGAGTGCCGAATTGCCGCTGACCGTCGATCGCCGCGTTATCGGTCGCCTCGACTATTCCGGCAGTATCCTGGACTCATCTTTGTTTCAGGTGTCCAGTGACTTAAAGGACGTGCTGGCAAAAATGGAACCCCATTTACGAGTTACGATTGCGTCCGTTGACCCAGCTCATAACAATGATGACGAAGAATACCGGGCCATTCGAAAGGTCGAGTTTGGTTTACCTGATACCGATCAACCTGGCGAACACAAACTGGATGTTAGCTAGTCGGTTGATCTATTGGCTGGCGCCCAACCGCAATCCACGGAATAGTCATGTCCAACAACAGCCGTGATTCAAACTTCAGAACGACGTTTGTCCATTTTTGCCCAGCCTGTAACCGAAGGCTCATGCTGGAAGTCGCGTCACTTGGCAAGTTGGCGAAATGCGATGGATGCGGTCGTTCCTCCGTCGCGCGGGACCGCGAAATCGAATCCGCCGCACTGCTGGACGATATGAAACTGCATGCTGAGCTTGCAGCACACCCCGCAACGGAATATTTCTGGACACAACGCCCACGTTAATGTCCAGCAAATTCGCGACCGATGCCGGAACAATCAGGTTTCGATTCAATTGGCCGGCCAGAAACGGACGAATGTAAAAACCGGTCGCAGGCCATTTGTCGGGAAGCCCGGATCGGGATTACAATGGGAATCAGTCGTTTTGCCACTGATGCGAACTGTTCCGTCACCCGGCTGGATTGAAATAAGGACAATACCGGAACCCCTGGCATTGATCCTGGTGGCAACCCGCCAACTGGTTTCAGAAAACCCTGGATTTGAGAGAAGCAATTATGCGTTTGTTCCGAACTTCGAAGTTTCGATTTGTTTTCGCTCCGGCGCTAACATGCGGACTGATCATTTCGCTTGTGTTTGGCAACCCGCTTGCCGCCCACGGGATATTCAAAAAGACACTTGAAAAAAAATACGAGAGCCTCAAGGTTACCTGCAACATGTGCCACGTACCTAAACAGGGAAAGGAAATACGAAATGAATTTGGTGAGCTGTTTTTTCAGGAGCTGAAAGATCAGGATCTGTCGGCTCGCTGGGATTCTGTCAAAGGTGCCGACCGCAAAAAGCTGGAAACAGACGTGATGGCACCGGCGTTTTTGAAGGCACTTGAGAAAGTCGTCGAAAAAGAAAACGCCGACAAGGAAAAATACGCCGACCTCATCCCGGCCGCAAAAATCGCCGGTTCGAAAATCAAGTCGGCCGACGGTGACGACGAAGAGGACGATGAAGAGGACGACGAAAAAGACGATGACGGTTCGCAGGCAGGCAAAAGCCCAATTGCACGAGTCGACGCGCCACCCTAAAATCCGTCCGTCGGAAAACTGATTCCGGGCGTTTAGCTCAGTTGGCTAGAGCGCTTCGTTTACACCGAAGATGTCGGGGGTTCGAGTCCCTCAACGCCCACTCAATGTTCAAATCAAACCCCGCAGACAAAATTGTTTGCGGGGTTTTCTTGTTTTGTGATGCGCCTTGCGCACAGACTGCCTGGGCTTGCTAATATAAAGCGAACGCCAGGACCAAACGTCTTTCTACTGCCGGCGATTGGAATGCACTTCCCATCATGAACCAAACCAACCTTTCGTCTTTCATATTGTCCGTCGCCGACCTCTTGCGGGGCGATTACAAGCAATCCGACTATGGCAAGGTAATTTTGCCGTTCACCGTTTTGCGTCGCATTGACTGCGTGCTGGACCGCACCAAGCAAGCTGTCCTAAACGAGCTGGAAAAACGGACGACCGCGAAAGTCAACCCCGAACCTTTCCTTCTGAAAAAATCCAGGTGCCTGTTCTACAACACATCGCCCCTCGACATCAAAAAACTGATGGGAGATCAGGACAACATCCGCGAAAACCTGTTCGCTTACATCCAGGCCTTTTCGCCGGCAGTGCGTGACATCTTCGAATGCTTTGACTTCCATACCCAGATCGAACGGCTGGCTAAAGCCAACTTGCTATATCTGATCACCGAAAAATTCGCCAACATTGACCTGCATCCCGAAGTTGTCAGCAACGAACAGATGGGGCACGTTTTTGAGGAACTGATTCGCAAGTTCGCCGAACTGTCCAACGAGACCGCTGGTGAACACTTTACGCCACGGGAAGTCATCCGGCTGATGGTCAACCTGCTATTCATCGAAGATGACGACGCACTTACCAAGCCCGGCATTGTGCGTTCGCTCTACGATCCGACTGCCGGAACTGGTGGCATGTTATCGGTGGCCGAGGATCATCTGAGCAGTCACAACCCGGACGCTCGACTGGTAATGTACGGTCAGGAATTGAATGCCGAGTCGTACGCCATCTGCAAAGCCGACATGCTGATCAAGGGGCAAGATATCAGCAACATCATTCACGGCAACACGTTGTCAGACGATGGTCTGCCGGGGAAGCAGTTCGACTATATGCTTTCCAATCCGCCGTTCGGCGTCGAATGGAAGAAGATCCAGAATGCAATCACAAAGGAAAATCAACAGGAAGGATTTAACGGTCGATTCGGTCCCGGCCTGCCGCGAGTGAGCGATGGTTCGCTACTGTTTTTGATGCACCTGATTTCCAAAATGCGACCGACCAAAGACGGAGGCAGCCGATTCGGAATTGTCCTGAACGGCTCGCCCCTGTTCACCGGCAACGCCGGGAGCGGGGAGAGCGAGATTCGCCGATACGTGCTGGAGAACGATTTGCTCGAAGCCATCATCGGTTTGCCCACCGACATGTTCTACAACACGGGCATCAGCACTTACATCTGGATCGTGACCAACCGTAAGCCCAGGAATCGCAAGGGCAAAGTGCAATTGATCGATGCCAGTGCCATGTGGCAAAAGATGCGAAAAAGTCTGGGGAGCAAGCGCAAGGAACTCAGCCCGGAACACATCGAAGAAATCACGCGCCTCTTCGGCGATTGCCAGGAAGTCCACGTCGATCCCGAGTCGCACAAGCCTGTGAGCCGCAAGGCGCTAGCCGCGGGTTCCCCAGCAGTCCCAATCAGCCGCCTCTTCAAGAACGAGGCTTTTGGCTATCGCACGATCACGGTCGAACGTCCTCTGCGCGATGAGTCCGGCAACATCGTGAAAGCCACGAAGGGGAAGCTGAAAGGGAAGCCGCAGCCGGACGCCAACCTGCGCGACACCGAGAACGTGCCACTCAGCGAGGACGTCGAGACCTATTTCAAACGTGAAGTCCTGCCGCACGCCTCGGACGCGTGGATCGACCATGAGAAGACGAAAGTCGGCTACGAGATCCCGTTCAACCGGCACTTCTACGTCTTCAAGCCACCGCGCGAACTGGCCGAGATCGACGCCGAACTGAAGATCGTCACCGACCGCATCCTGACAATGATCGGAGGGCTGACAAAGTAGCAGGCACATTCCATGTGCCGTCCGCCGTTATGATAATTTCAACCCACGCACCTGCGCCTTCTACTACGGCACATGGAATGTGCCGCCAACGGCAGCCACGAGGTCAACTAACCATGAACAACTACGACGAACTGTTGAGTTCGGTGAAAGAACTGGCTGCCGGGCTACAAGCTCTCCATCGACTGGCGGTCGAACAATCGACACCCATCGTGGAAGGCATCTTGCGATCGCGGAGCCGTGACGTGCGACACATCGAGCAGACACTGGATCGGCTGTTGGACCATTGCTGCTACGAACCGGCATTACTGCTTTATCGGCGTTTGTGTCGGCACTACTGGGAGATCGACCCGGTCGCGACGGTGAGCTACGTCAACGCCTATCGCGAACTCTGGGACAGCCCCGATGAAGTGCAGCCAACTTCACAGTAGCAGGCACATTCCATGTGCCGTCCGCCGTTTTGATAACATCAACCGCCAGTAACCAACTCACCGTCAACCCAGGCTACGGCACATGGAATGTGCCTGCTACTTTGGAAAAACCATGTTTGAGCTATTCGATCCAGACGCCGATGTGCGGATTGTAATGGGGACCAGTCTGCCGCATTGGTATCAACCGGGAGTCTCGTACTTCGTGACGTTCCGGACGGAAGACTCGATGCCAGTGGAAGTCAGTCGTCGCTGGTACGCTCAGCGAGCGGACTGGCTTCAGCGGCACGGGATCGCGATGGGAAATCGAAACTGGCGGGAGCAGCTTGATCGGATGGATGTCGCACTCCGGCGCCAGTTTCACGAGACGTTTTCACGGCAGTACCTCGAAGCGTTGGACAAGGGATATGGGGCGTGTGTGCTGCGTCAAAAGGAACTCAGTCAGATCGTGGCCAAGAGCCTGCTGCACTTTGACGGAGTGCGTTACCACATGGGCGATTTCGTGGTGATGCCGAATCACGTCCATCTGATGGTCTGCCTGTTGGGTGAGACGGACATCGAAGCTCAATGCACGTCGTGGAAACGATTCACGGCCAAGCAGATCAATCAGGAATTGCAGGACAAAGGCCGCTTCTGGCAGGAGGAGAGCTTCGACCACCTGATCCGCTCGCCGGAGCAGTTTGAAGCGATTCAGCGTTACATCGCAGAGAATCCGCGAAATCTCCGTCCCGGCGAGTTTCATTTGTATGAACGCAAAGTAGCAGCCCCAGTAGCAGGCACATTCCATGTGCCGTCTGCCTCTCCTCCCGCCGCCGTCGAAGCATCGCCATCCGCAACAGGCGACGGCCCGGTAGCAGGCATTCTCCGAGTGCCGTCCGCCGAGTCTTCTTCCAAAAGCGAAGTCGCTCCAAGGACTGGCGACGGCACATGGAATGTGCCTGCTACTTTGGAGGACCGCCCATGAGCTTTCCGAGATACCCGAAGTACAAGGACAGCGGCGTCGAATGGCTGGGCGAGGTGCCGCAGCATTGGGACGCTTTGACGTTGCGCCGCTGTCTGCTTGAGCACCGTCAGGGATATTACACCACAGATAACTACGTTGATTCCGGTGTGAAGCTTCTCAGAATTTCCGACCTGCGTGACTTTGGTGACGTCGATTTCTCGGAATGCCCACGAGTCGACAATCGGCAAGAGCTTGAACCGTTTCTACTCAGAGTATCGGACTTCGTTTTTGCACGGACTGGCGGTGCGGGAACATTCGGATTGATAGGAGAATTGACGGAGCAGATCGCATACGCCTCGTACCTAATTCGGTTTCGGTTTGCGGGCGAGGCTCAGCCGAGATTCCTGCGGCACTACTTCTTGTCTGCGAACTTTCAGAACGCAGTCCGACAGAACATTCACGGCGGCGTCAACCAAAATGTGCATGCGGAGGACATCAAGAATCAATATGTCGCTCTGCCCCCGCGCGACGAGCAAACCAAGATCGCGTCGTTTCTTGACCGAGAGACGTCGAAGATTGACGGGTTGGTGGGGGAGCAGCGGCGGCTGATTGAACTGCTGAAAGAAAAACGCCAGGCCGTCATCTCCCACGCCGTCACCAAAGGCCTGAACCCTCACGCCCCCCTGAAGCCCTCCGGCATCGAATGGCTCGGCGATGTGCCGGAACACTGGGAGGTGGTGCCATTGAAATACCTAATTTCGCTTTCAAGCGGCGGGACTCCGAGTAAAGAGAATTCATCCTACTGGGATGGCGACGTTCCATGGGCATCATCAAAAGACCTCAAGACTCCGGAGCTGTTCGACACTCAGGACCATATTACGAAGAAAGCACTGGATGACCGTGCGGCGGAGCTGATTGCCGTCGGGAGCATTCTGACTGTAGTTCGGGGAATGATCCTTCTACACACGTTCCCCGTGGTAATTGCGCGAGTCCCGATGGCAATCAATCAAGATCTGAAGGCGATTTCTCCCAAAGGTTCTATGACGGCAGATTTTTTAGCCTGGCTGTTGCGAGGTGGATCGAAAGAAGTATTAAGTCGAACAGATGAGGCGGCGCATGGAACAAAAGTACTGCGTATGGACGCTTGGTTGGCGATGCAAATTCCCGTTCCGCCAAAGGACGAGCAGCAAGATATTGTGAATGCAATTATCGAGCGATTGAAACAGCTGGACGCCCTGACCGCCGAAGCCGAGCGTGGGATCGAGCTGCTGCAAGAACGCCGAACCGCACTGATCTCCGCCGCCGTCACCGGCCAGATCGACGTCCGCGGGTTGGTGGTATCATGAGCGGCAAGGCGCTAGCCGCCGGTTCTTCTACAGTCAGGCGTCAGGCAGGACCGGCGGCTAGCGCCATGCCGCTCACAGAACATGCACCTGACCGCCGAAGCCGAGCGTGGGATCGAGCTGCTGCAAGAACGCCGGACGGCTCTGATCTCCGCCGCCGTCACCGGCCAGATCGACGTACGCGGGTTCGTGGTATCATGAGCGGCACGGCGCTAGCCGCCGGTGTTTTCAGCGCTGGACGTTGGACCGCAGAACCGGCGGCTAGCGCTTAGGTTTACCCACATCTTTTTAATTTTTTTGCGATACGTGCACCGGCAAGCATCGCGTGGAGTTCGTGCCAGCCTTTCCATAATTTCTGCCAGCCTGGCGGATGATCGCTTTTTCGGTTTTGGTGACCACTGAGACGCGCCAAGGCCAACACAAATTCGCTGACCGTCCAATCCGTTCTCGGGTGGCCATGTCGCCAGGCCGATAGGACTTCCACATACTCGGTATCAATGTATTCGGTTGCAGGGCGGTCTTGGGTTTCTTCGCGGCGGCTATCGTCGCGGAGATTCAACAACGTGATCGCTGTAATCGAAGTCAACGCAATCGCCGGCTCCAGACGATCCGCATCAGTAAACTGGTAGCTTTCAATGCTCATGCCGGTCTTGAGGCATTTGTGATATTCTTCCACAACCCATCTTTTTTCATACCAGCCTACGACTTCGTAAGCGTCTTCGAATGTCTGCACAGGATGGTTGGTGATCAGGAACCATTCCAGCCGTTCCTGGCCGACCGGTGGATTGACTTCCCACACACGCACGACCCAGGCACAAACCGGGGCGGCTGTTTTCGATCGTGAAACCTTGAGATGAACCGGGCCGCTGCTGACAGCCATCGTCGCCGTGCGCTTTTTCCGTGTAACATTCTGTTTCTTTCCGGTTCGGCCTTCGCTTTTGAAATCTGTTTTACCAGAAACCTGCAGCTCCCACGTGCCCATTTGCGGAAGTCGGCGGGCGTAATCATGAAGCTTCCACGATTTCGCCTGGCTATTTCCTCCGTGCCCCACCAAACAGTTCCGGTTGTTGCTCGAACGAATCACGAACGTCCGTCCACTGTTGGCTTCGTATTCAATGAACTCGGAAGTATCGGCTCCCCGATCACAGACATCGACCAGCTTGCGATCGGTCGGCAAGGGCTGGACTCCTTTGATCCACAACAGACTTTCGCGTGAGTCACGTTTCTGTCGCTCACTGCGGGTCTCCCCCTTTTTCACTTTCGGCCGACGATGAAGCAACTGGTTGGCAAGACCCACAGTCGCACCCGTTTCCGGACAAACGACCAGCGAATTCTGCGCGATGAAACCGCGGCGAAAGCCATTTCCGATTTGGCCGAGTTCCTCGGACAGCGAATACCGCCTGGTGTATTCCAGTTCCGTCGCGTCATGGATGACCAGCGTAAATCCGCTCCGCGAAGGAAACACCGTTTCAATCAGATACTGTTGATGCGCTGCGAGGATCGCCTGATGCGTTACCTGATCGCAGTCGAACAGTCGATACATGGCTTTCAAGTCTTTCGGAGAGTTAAACTTTTCCGGTAAAGTACCGCCTGGCCGGTGAGCCATCCTGTCGGCAAGTTCCACCAATCTATCCGTTCGCCGCTTGTCACCCAAAACGGCATGGCCAAAGTTACGTTCACCAAAACTCCGTTCGTTTCCATTCATCGCATGTCCTGGGTGTTAGTTTTCAACACGACCAATAGGGACAATCGCGACCCATGGTTCAGCAGGTCGCAAAAATATTTTTTGCTATCGCAAACAACTATCGAAAATTCCGCGTAAAATCACTACGACTTGTGGGTATACCTAAGGGCTAGCGCCTTGCCGCTCACGAGGAGAAAAGTCCATGATTGATCCCATCACCTACTTCATCACTTGGACGACATACGGAACCTGGCTGCCTGGCGATGCTCGCGGCTGGCGCAAGACCCGCGCCGGCAACCAACTGCCACAACCGCGACTCGCCGAGTGGTGCCGCAATCGGCTCTCCGAAGAGCCGGTCCTGTTGACCGAGAACCACCGTAACAAGGTCGAAGCCGTCTGCCGCAAACACGCTCAAATCCGAGGTTGGGTGCTGCATGCCGTGAATGCCCGGTCCAATCACGTGCATCTGGCGGTGGCTGCGGACAAAGCTCCGAAAGTGGTCAGAGATCAATTCAAGGCCAACGCCACGCAAGTTCTGAGAGAAGGCCCCGATGCGATTGAGAATGAAAAGGTTTGGACTGCCGGTGGCGATTGTGAGATCGTTGATGGCGATGAGGAACTCGAACGTGTTGTTCAATACATCACTGAATCCCAAGACCGAATGGACCGAGAAACCTGAGCGGCACGGCGCTAGCCGCCGGTGTTTTCACCGCTGGACGTTGGACCGCGGAACCGGCGGCTAGCGCCTTGCCGCTCACATTCCTTCACCCTCATCGTTGAGTTCGACTCGCGCGAGTTGGTCGATAAGGAGGCCAGATGATTATTACCCTCAAAACAACACTCATTCGTGGCATGTATTGCAAAGGTGACTGGTCGGCGAACATCGAACTGGACGAATCCTCCACCCTCGAAGACCTGCACCACGCCATTCAAGACGCAGTCGACTTTGAAAACGATCATCTGTTCTGCTTCTTCTTGTCGCGGACTGACCGCAGCCGGAGTCGCGAGTATTTTGACGACGAAAACGGACTGATCTTCAGCCGAACACTGAAGGACACGTTTCCCTTGCCTGCGAAACAATCCTTGTTCTATCTGTTTGATTGGGGGGACGAGTGGGTCTTCAAAATCTCGCCGAGCAGGAAACGCCCTCACGAGCCGGTGAAACGTGTGAAGTATCCACGAATGGAGAGCGAATCGGGAACCAAGCCATCGCAGTACCCCGGATTCGACGAGGACGACGAAGAATGATTCCCACCATTGAGCTGCTGCAAGAACGCCGAACCGCACTGATCTCCGCCGCGGTCACCGGCCAGATCGACGTGCGAGAATTTGCATGTCAAGTAAGGACTTGGAAACCTGGTTAAATCTCGATTCCCGATTATTCGTCGCGGCGAATGCTTTCAGTCAGTCGCCAAACTCCTGTTGTCGGATTGGCGAAACCAGTCAGGTATTCAAACTCAGTAACCGCTCCTTCAGTAACAACCAGGATCACTGGCTTGGATTCCTTGAAGGGCGCTTTTCGTGCCGGTTTCCGTTCCCGATCTTTCTTATTCAAGGCAAATCACTCCGTTACCCACGTAATGTCACCCAAGAACGGAATTGCACCATATGCGCGGCCTCCATCGATAATGCCTGCTCGTCTCGCAACGAACGGTAGTTCTCGACTCGAAATTCAATCAGCATCGTCTTGATACCTTGATTTTGGTTCCCATGCTTTAGCCAGAAATGGAGGCCATCCATGCAAGTATACTGCGCAAATCGACGCCAAAACCAGCTCAAATACGAGTCTTATCGCATTTTTTGTTCAAAACCGGCATCCATGGCCACGGTTCTTTTCGTTAGAATCGCGGAAACTGATCGAATTGGCTAGGTGTTGCCAGAATGAACCTCCACACAGAAATCAATTTCGAAGCCGAAATCTGCGACCATCTGTCGTCAGCCGGTTGGCTGTACGACGTATTCGATGCGGCAGAATACGACCGCCAGCATGCCTTGTTTCCAGCCGATTTGTTGGTGTGGGTGCAGGAAACCCAACCCGATGCCTGGGAAGCTCTCACCAAAAATCACGGTGATGCCGCAGGTCAAACACTGCTGAGTCGATTGCGGGATTCACTTAACCAAAGCGGCACGCTGCACGTTTTGCGCAATGGATTCGACGTTCTGGGCGTGCGCAGCAAACTCAAAATGGCCCAGTTCAAGCCAGCGCTGGCTATGAATCCCGACATCATGCGGCGGTACTCGGCTAATCGACTGCGAGTCGTTCGACAAGTCCGGTATTCAATACACAACGAAAACAATATAGACCTGGTGCTTTTTCTGAATGGTATTCCGGTCGCGACTGTCGAATTGAAAACCGACTTTACACAAAGCATCGAAGACGCCGTTGACCAATATCGCTTCAACCGAATCCCCAATCCCAAGGGACAGAACCCGGAGCCCTTGCTGTCATTTCCAAACGGAGCGCTCGTCCATTTCGCCGTCAGCAACAGCAAAGTGAAAATGACGACACGGCTGTCAGGGCCCGGTACAACGTTTCTGCCGTTCAATCAGGGCGACAACGGCGCAGCGGGCAATCCTCCCAACCCCAATGGCCACAAGACTGATTACCTGTGGGAACGAGTCTGGCAACGCGATAGCTGGTTGGACATCCTCGGTCGCTATTTGATCGCTGAACGTGACGACAAAAAAAACATCACGAAAATTATCTTTCCGCGATTTCATCAACTCGATGTGACTCGTGAACTGGTGTCCGCTGTCCTGGCAGACGGACCGGGAAACAAGTACCTGATCCAGCACTCGGCCGGCAGCGGAAAAACCAATTCCATTGCCTGGACGGCTCATTTTTTGAGCGACCTGCACGACGCCGATGACAAGAAAGTCTTTGATTCGGTCCTGGTGATCTCCGATCGCAATGTAATCGATGGCCAGTTGCAGGATGCCATAAACAGTTTTGAACGCACCAGCGGCGTTGTGGCAACGATTAAGGGGACGTCCGGTAGTAAAAGTGCCGAGTTGGCGGAGGCCCTTTCGGGGGACAAAAAGGTGGTCGTGTGTACGATCCAGACGTTTCCGTTCGCTTTGGAGGCCGTCCGTGAACTTACGGCGACCCATGGCAAACGGTTCGCAGTGATCGCCGACGAGGCCCATTCCTCACAAACGGGTCTGGCAGCGTCCAAGTTAAAACAAGTGCTGTCTGTTGAAGAACTCAAGGACCTGGAAGATGGTGGGGAAATCAGCACCGAGGATATTCTGGTTTCTCAAATGCAGGCGCGGGCCAATGACGTCGGGATCACGTACGTTGCGTTCACCGCGACGCCCAAAGCAAAAACGCTTGAAACGTTTGGGCGATTGGCCGATCCGACCAGGCCCAAAGGCAAGGACAACCTGCCGCAACCGTTCCACGTCTACTCGATGCAGCAGGCAATCGACGAAAAATTTATCCTCGATGTTCTGGAAAACTACCTGACGTACAAGCTGGCTTTCAAACTGGCGAACCAGGGCAAGGAATGGGACGAGAAGGAGGTTGAGCACGGCGAGGCGATGAAGGGGCTGATGCGTTGGGTTCGGCTTTACCCTTACAACATTTCCCAGAAGGTTCAAATCGTTGTCGAGCACTTCCGCGAAATGGTGGCTCCGCTACTCGACGGCAAAGCCAAAGCGATGGTCGTCACCGCCAGCCGCGTTGAAGCTGTGCGGTGGCGGTTGGCAATCAACAAGTACATCAAGGATCGCGGCTATGCGATCAGGACGCTGGTCGCATTCTCGGGTGAGGTCAACGACAAGGAATCGGGCCCGGAACCTTTTAGGGAAACAAGTGCCGAAATGAACCCGAACCTGAAGGGTCGCGAAATTCGCAAGGCCTTTGATGGGGACGAGTATCAAATCCTGCTGGTTGCGAACAAATTTCAAACCGGGTTCGATCAGCCGTTGCTTTGCGGAATGTACGTTGACAAGAAACTGGCGGGAATCCAGGCCGTGCAAACCCTCTCACGACTTAACCGCTGCTATCCGGGCAAGGACACACCTATGTGCTGGATTTCGTAAACGACTCAAAGGTCGTGCTGGAGGCCTTTAAAACGTATTACACAACGGCCACCCTGGAAGATGTGACCGACCCGAATATCGTGCTCAACTTGCGCTCGAAACTGGACGGTTACGGCTTCTACGACGAACCGGAAATTGAACGAGTCGTTGCCGTCGAACTCGATCCGAACGCCATGCAAAAACAACTCGACGCCGCCATTGCCCCGGTGGCCGACCGATTGCTGAAACAGTTTGCCAGTGCAAAAGCCGCGTTCAAAGAGGCAGATGCCGCAAAAAACAAGGTAGCGGCCAAAGCAGCCAGGGACAAAATGAACGTACTGTTGTTGTTCCGCTCCGATGTGATCTCGTATTTACGGGTTTACACTTTCATGTCGCAAATCTTCGACTACGGGAATACGGACTTCGAAAAGCGGGCGATTTTCTTCAAATACCTGGTGCGGCTGCTGAAATTCGGCCGGGAACGCGAAGGGGTCGATTTGTCGCAAGTGGTTTTGACGCATCACATGCTGAAAGACAAAGGCAAGCAAAACATGAAACTTGCCGACGCTAAGTACCCGGAGTTGCACCCATTATCGGAAGTTGGCAGCGGCGAGGTTCGGGAAACCCAAAAAGCCTATTTGCGTGAGATCATTGCCAAAGTTAACGACTTGTTCAAAGGTGAATTGACGGACAACGACAAACTGGTCTACGTCAACAACGTCATCATGGGAAAACTGCTTGAATCGAACAAACTCCGACAACAAGCGTCGAGCAACTCCAAACAACAGTTCTCAAATTCGCCGGACCTAAGCAAGGAAATCATGGACGCCATCATCGAAGCGATGGATGCCCACGAATTGATGAGCAACCAGGCGTTAGACTCGGAAGTGGTCCGAAATGGCCTCAAAGAGATCCTGCTGGGCCCAGCCCGATTGTACGAAGCCCTCCGCGGCGAAACTGACGAAGCGGCGTGATCGGTACTGATTTGGATGGTGGTTTTCCGATTTGACGGAATGCCCGGCGGATTGTGAATGTCACAGGAGTTTGAACGGCAGGATTGGTGACTGCCAAATCTTTCGGCTTGTTTTCGTTTCTCAAGGCGTTCACTGGCGACCGAATAGTAATTTCCAGTCAACCACGATACCTTGATGCATATTCGGACCACGATTGTCCAGAGAGATTCCATATGTTTCCGCTCGGTGATGACAACTCGGATCGTGCGTCGTTTCCGATCGTCAATCTGTCAATGATCGTGGTCAATGTCCTGGTCTTTGTCTTGTTGCAAGGTATGGGAAGCAACGACAACTTCACCATGGCCTTTTCTATCGTTCCTGCCGAGATTATTTCGGGGCGGGACATTATTACCGACTCCCGGACCGTACAAATTGACTCGGTGGAGGGCCCTCAACAAGTTACGATTCCAGGACTGCAAAAAACACCTTTCTCCATTTATTTGACTTTGTTGACATCGATGTTCATGCACGGGGGTGTGGCACATTTGCTGGGGAATATGTGGTTCCTATGGATCTTTGGGGACAACATCGAACAAAGCCTGGGGCGATTGCGTTTTGTTTTGTTTTATTTGCTTTGCGGTTTGATCGCCTCGATGGCTCATGTTTTGCTCAATCGGACCGGTGACTCCTCAATGATCCCGAGTCTCGGTGCCTCAGGTGCGATTTCCGGTGTCATGGGCGCTTATTTGGTTTTGCATCCGCGACGCAGCGTGACCGTGCTGATATTGCGAGTGGTTACGCAGGTACCTGGATTTGTTGCCGTTGGACTTTGGTTTGTATTCCAGGTCATCAGCGGTCTTGGAATTTTGGGAGGCATGGAAACAGGAGTGGCTTACGGGGCGCACGTCGGTGGATTCATCGCCGGAGTGGCACTGGTCAAACCGTTTTCATTGGGCAGACCGGCCAAAGTGCAAAGTCTCAACTGGCGGCATGACAGGCGCAGACGGCGATAAATGGTTCTGCCAATCCGGTTTACTTCAGCAAATCCGGTTTCCTGCCCGGCTGCATAAATGTCATATTGGAACCGTGCTATTTCGCAGTTGGCCTGTTCAAGGCGATATCATGCGTTTTTCTGAACGCACGATGTTGGGTACATGAAAAACGGCCCAATTAGGGTTATCATGCAACGTGGAAGTTCAAGTTTGATAGAATTGGTCGCATTGCGTTTAATAAAATAACGATTCGCCATCTGGAGAGTTCAAAGTGAAGAATGTTGCAATGGTCGTTGGACTTTTGTTAGTCGTCGTAGGACTGGTTGGCTATGGCATGCCTCAGGCAATTGTGACTGACAGCGAAGGTGAACTGGTCGAGAAGGTTCGAAGCTGGACAGCGTTAATCCCGGCGATCGTCGGTTTGCCCATTTTGCTTTGCGGCATTTGGATTGCCGTAAAACCATCGGCGACGAAAACGGCCATGCATGTCGCAGCAACCTTTGGCATGCTGGGAGCGCTGGCATCGACGGGTCGTGCCGTTTCCGCCCTGATCGGCCTGGTCAGGGCCGAGGGGGAGTTCAATCAGCGCACATTCGCTTTTTTGTCGATCATGGCGGTCCTGTGCTGGATGTTTGTGATCTTTTGTGTGGGCTCGTTTATCCAGGCACGAAAGGTACGCGTCAGGTCGCAGTCGTAACGAATGCTTCGTTTGACGACGATCGTTTTTTCATTGCTGTCGGATTTCTCCCGCGAATCGGCATTTCACGTCCGAAGCTATTTGCAAAGATTCCAGTTTCTCCACCGGTTTTTCCGGTTCGCCCATTTTGCGTTTCTTGCAGGCAACGACGTTGGCAATGCTTTTGAGCCTTTCCCGGTTGGCGCCGTTTGATTTATGTTGGCAAAATATCAATGGGTTGTCGAATTTTGAGTCCCCTCAAATTTCAAGCGTGTGGGTCTTAATAATCAATTCTCCGGGAGATTCAGTTCCAAAACCCATTCCTCTGGATTCGTGAAGGGTTTACATCGAGTGAGGATAATGCGTTTGCCAATAATTTCCGAACGAACTGATTTCCAAAGGCCAGGGGTGGTTGGCATACCAGTTGCATAGTTGTTACGTTCCAACGCTGTCGTATGCTACGCAGAATTGCTTTTCAATACGGGACTTTTCAAATGACTTCACAGGAAAACCTGAAGATGAGTACCATTGATGACCGCTACCTGTGTTCTGTAATGAAGCAACCTGGTCGCCTGGCGACCATATTGGTATTTGCGCTCATATGTTTGCCTTGGACCGCCGCCGGTCAACAACCAGCCGACGTGCCACCGGAACCTGATCAAGAAGTCTTGCCCTCACCGACTGGTGACGACAACGTGTCGGTGCTAACGCGTGGACCGTTGCACGAAGCATTTGCTGCGGCGTATTTAAGCAACCCCGAACCCGTTTCGGCGGTGAATGTTCAACCTCCTGAACCGATCGACGAAATTCCGCCGGCCTACAAACCGGATGGGGAAAATATTGAATGGATATCAGGCTATTGGGCATGGGATGCCGAACAAAATGACTTTATCTGGATCAGCGGAATATGGCGCGAAATTCCTCCAGATCAACAATGGATTCCCGGTTACTGGGCCGATGGAACTGATGGATGGCGGCGGATCTCCGGTTTTTGGACAAGTCTTGGCACGGAGCAAATCGACTATCTTCCGATGCCTCCCCAATCCGTTGAAAATGGTCCGTCCAGCAATTCACCGGTAGCCGAACACTTTTACGTTCCAGGCAACTGGGTTTACCAGGCGAACGCCTATGCCTGGCAAGCTGGATATTGGGCGCCTGCCCACGAACACTGGGTTTGGGTACCCGCCCAGTATTACTGGACTCCTGCCGGTTGTGTTTATGTGGCTGGTTACTGGGATTACGAGTTTTCAAACCGTGGCCTGGTTTTCGCTCCGGTGCACTTTGATCGACATTACCATTCGCGTCCCGATTTCTGGTACACCCCGGATTACGTCATTGACGTCGATACCAACTTGCTCGTTCACTTGTTCGTACATACCGGGAGCCACAATTATTACTTCGGCGACTATTACGGTTCGGATTACGCAAATCGTTACCATCCGTGGTACGACGTTCATAGTCAACATTACCGATATGATCCCCTGTACTCCTACTATCAAGTGGGCTTCGGCGGTCATTCCAGTAACATCGTCCAGTGGTCTCAAGAGCATCATGATTGGTTTGCGAACAACCCGAATGCGCGACCACCCCATACTTTGCGTCAACAAGCGGACTTTTACGGAACCGCCCGCAAATCGAAAACTGATGATTCCATCATTCGGCTTGCGACCCTCGGCGTATCCATTCAGGATATGGCAGATTCCGGTGATTTCCCGAAAGGCAAGCTTGGCAAGTTAACAGGCGAACAACGTCAGCAATTCAGGGAAAGGAACCAGCCGTATCAGGAAATGGCACAACTTCGACTCACAACTGAGCGCGGCGATCTCAAGAATTCAGTGAATGATGGAAATCGCAAACAAGCCGGGCGTGTTCAATCAGGGAAACAAACCTCACCATCCAGTGACGCCAGTGGCCGCGACGGTAATCGTCTGCGTGATCGTCAGGATATCGCAGGAGTTAAGCCTGTAAATCCACAAGGCAAACTGGACCTGAAAGACTGGCGAAAAAAATCGGGATATTCTGATCAAAACAATCAGACTTCACAACGCAATAAAGATAAAACATGGATGCAACAGCAGCTTGATTCGGCGAAGCAACCGTCGGATAAATTTCGCCAGCAACTTCAACAACGTCCGGGTCGTCCAAACGACTGGCCCAGGATTCAAAATCCCCCCAACGAACAGAAAATGCCCGATTTGCCCCAAGAGGATAAAAACCGGAAAAAGAACCAACTCGTTTCGCCAATCAACCCATCGACTCAACCACCTGGCAATCGCAGCGGCGACTCCGGCAGGGGAGGCGGAAACAAGCCCGACGGTGGCGACAATAAAGGGGGCGACAATAAAGGGGGCGACAATAAAGGGGGAG
>JANNWJ010000007.1:0-36635 GCA_031414755.1 Pirellulaceae bacterium
CGTGGCTCCGAATCCGAGAAAACTTCCGAGCTCGCGCACTGAAATAGTACTGAACTGGAACCCCGGATTGGCACTAATCGTCATTTGCAGTCGCCCGTCAATCATTTCGATGGCCCCATTGACCGATTGAGTCAGGAATCCGGTTCCCGGCGACTCGGCCAGGTTTCCCATGGCGATCGGTTGACCGTAAAACGGACCCGTTCCGGTTGAAGATTCGCTGATGGCTGTGAACGAAACGTTGTCGCCAAAGATATCGGAGTAGGTCACGATATCGGCGCGACCCTCCCGATCGCCTTGCAAGATGGTGGCGACAAGCACCATCGCGATGATTCGCTTGAAGATTTTTGAATGCATAAACCAATTCCTTTTTCTCAAGAGCCCAGGGGATGCAAAAACGTGTTGAATGTCAAATGGGTATAGGCAGTTGCCAGATCAAGGACTGCTCGGCTATTTCCATTGGCAAAATGCCGATAACTGGTTGCACCGGGTCCTGTCCTGCCCGGCGTTTTACTGAAAATGGACTATGGACAACCCGATAACAACGAATGCCAGCAGAGGGACCGCCCAGCAGCACGACACTGCAAGGAATTGGCGATTGAAAGTGCCAAACCGGTTATCGCAAACGCCGCATCGATAGAACCGCCAAAAAATACGCGTGACTGCACCGCAATGAATTTGATGACGACTGACAACGATATCGAAATGATGATGGCAACAAGGACAGTTGACACCAGGCGGGACGTGACACAGCGCCGCCATGGCGCGCTGCTGAAACTTTCGATTGATCCGGATCATGAAAATCTCCCCTTGTGAAAAGTCAGACAGTACGATGCCTGGAATCTGGCATCGAGTCGAACAAGGATCAGCGAATTGCGCCAATCGTCGCACCCTGATTTAATCCGGCGGGGATGGGCTTCGCTACGAACGGCAACCGGAAGCTAACCGGACAGGAACGGCATTTCATTCAAATCCATCAACCTGGCGGGAAGACCAAATACAAGTGTCCCGTTTTGTTTGACAATCCTGCGTTTGGGGCAATCAATTCCCTTGTTCACAACGGTAGAAATCCGGATGCCGCTACTCAGAAACTCGATTGTTTTCTAGACTGACGGTATGAGTACGCTGCATGCATTTGAATTCCTCGAATCAAAAAAGAGCTTCGCCAACAACCGATTTTTCGTGTTGTTCGGCGACGATCGGTTTTTGCAACTGCTGGTTCGACAGCAATTGCTGACAGCGATTGCCGGTGGAGAAGCGGATTTTGATACTGCGCTGATCGATGGTGGGTCGGCAAGTTGGCCGGACATCGTTGATGTGTTGGCAACGGTCAGCCTGTTTTCCCAGGGTTCCGGACGGGTTGCCGTTGTTGACGATGCCGATGAACTTGTAAAACGCCATCGTGCAGAACTGGAAGAACTCGTCGATCACCCGCGCGGCAGTGGCACGTTGGTCTTGCTCGCCACCACATGGCCATCGAATACCCGGTTGTACAAGGCGCTGGATAAATCCGGGTGTCAGATTCAATGTTCAGATCCGCAGTCGAAACGGGGATCAAACAAATCTCGTGACACGGCCACGATTTGCAAGTGGATCGTGTCGCGCGCAAACGCAATGCACGACCTGACTCTGACCCAAACACTGGCTCGTCAATTGATGGACATTGTCGAATGGAACCTGGGGCAAGCGGATCAGGAATTGGCCAAGCTCGCCTTGTTCGGGAAAAAAATGGATGAAGAAACAATCCGAAGCGTCGTCGGAGGATGGCGTGCCCAGTCGATTTGGGACGCAGCCGCAGCCGCCACCCAGGGCAAGACCGATGAAGCGCTGGCACATCTGGCGAACTTGATTCAATCAGGCGAGCATCCGTTGGCACTTTATGGCCAACTCGCATGGTCACTTCGCCGTTATGGCAGACTTTGGGAGATCGTCTCGCGTCAGTTCCGCAACCAGCAGCGAATCGACTTGTCAGTTTCACTTTCCAACGCTGGATTTCGAAGCTGGGGGGGCGAACTCGATATGGCAAGTGCCAGCGTCTCACAGTTGACACGTGGTCGAGTCAAGCAGTTTTATCGATGGCTGCACGATACCGACCTTTCACTCAAGGGAACGCACTCAGAGCCCTCTCGCGCCCGTTTCGCCCTGGAAAAACTCTTCTTTAAAATGGCGAAGCTCGGCAAAGACCAGCCCGCTTGATGACAACCGGGAAGCTTCGCTAGCAGTCCGATTTGATGTCCGGGTTTTCCTAATCGGCAAAGTCAACTCAAGCAGAAAGACTGGTCAAGTCGAAGATGATGCTATGGAATCCTCGTTCGAGGCTGCGCGCCGACGTTTTATAACAAACGGGAATCGGGTATTCGGCTGCAAAATGTCCACCCATTAATGGTAATCCTTCGTGTCGTCCTCTGCTTTGTCCAATTCGACTGAATCTTCCCCGGAACCATTGGGGCGCATCAACGCCTGGATCGCCGATTGGGGTCGTGTTGTAATTCAGTCGATTATGGCGATCGGGACATTCGGCCTGTTTGTCGGTCGGACATTTGTCTGGATGTTTACGCGACTTCCGCGCCGCGAAACACTTTGGCCAAATTTTTATCAAGTCGGCGTATTGAGCTTGCCCGTTGTTGCACTTACCGGAACGTTCATTGGCATGGTGCTGGCAGTCCAAAGCTACTTTCAGTTTCGCCAGCTTGGTCTTGAGACACGACTCGGCGCGGTCATCAACATGACTTTGGTTCGAGAACTCGGCCCTGTACTGGCGGCGACGATGTTGGCGGGACGCGTTGGCAGTGCGATGGCAGCGGAACTGGGAACGATGCGCGTAACGGAACAGATTGACGCATTGGCAGCGATGGGAGCCAACCCGATACGCTTCCTGGTGGTACCCCGATTTCTGGCGTGTTTTTTCATGATTCCCATGCTTACCATCATGGCGGACTTTATGGGCGTCGCCGGTGGATACTTTTACAGCGACTACATATTGGGAATTGATCCGCATTACTACTGGTACAATAGCGCGCAGTTTGTGGGCTGGTTCGATTTGTTTACCGGTCTGTTTAAGAGTATTTTCTTTGGATCGGCGATCGCGTTAGTTAGCTGTTTCCAGGGTTTCAATTGCAGTCCGGGTGCCGAGGGAGTGGGTCGCGCGTCGACGGCTTCGTTTGTGTATTCGTTTGTGCTGATCCTGATGCTCGACTTGTTCCTCGGCATCATGCTCGACAAGGTCTACTTTGTGATGTTTCCTCAAGGAGCGCAGCTGTTTTAGCCAGCGAACTCTTTCATGATTGACGAGTTGATTCGCGACGAAAAGCCGCTTGTCGAAGTCCGGAACCTGTCGGTTCGATTCGGCTCACAGTTGGTGCTGCGCGATATCAACCTGAAAATTCCGGCCGGTCAAACGGTGGCGATGCTTGGCGAAAGCGGCTGTGGCAAGACGGTTTTGATGAAAAGCATTATTGGCCTGGTCCATCCTTTTCAAGGCAAGGTCTTCTTTGACGATTTCGATGTACACCGCCTGAATGACCGCCAACTCAGTCAACTGCGACTGCGATTTGGATTTGTATTCCAAAACGCTGCCTTGTTCGACAGCATGACGATTGGCCAAAACGTGGCCTTTCCCCTGCGTCAACAACGTCGTTATACACATGCCGAAATTCGCGAAGAAGTCCTTTCGCGATTGTCCGAAGTTGGACTGCCAGACGATGTCGTTTACAAGAAACCTGCCGAGCTTTCGGGCGGCATGCGCAAACGTGTTGGCCTGGCACGTGCGCTTATCATGAAGCCCGAAATTATCATGTACGACGAGCCAACAACCGGACTCGATCCGATCATGAGTGACGTGATCAACGAGTTGATTCTTCGAACCCGTCGCCGCAACGCCGTGACCAGCCTTGTAGTGACACATGACATGCACACGGCGAGGAAGGTAGCCGACCGGATTATCATGATCTATCCACTTTCCCGACTGGACCATGACGAGCCGCAAATTATCTTTGACGGATCACCGGATGAACTGGAAAATGTTCGCGATCGGCGGGTTCGGCAATTCGTCAATGGTGAAGCGGGCGAACGACTGATGGAAATGCGCGCCGCCAGCAACGCGGTATGACAAACAGGGGGGCGTTCGCGGTGATAGCTCTCTGAATTCCGGAACAAGACCAAAAAAACAGGAAATCAAACTCGTGAACGGAACGGAAAACTGAGCCATGGATGAAACCAAATTGGCCTGGCGTGTCGGTATTGTCGTTATCTGTGCGGCGGTCGTATTGGCGATTTTGGTCCTTTTGCTCGGTGAAGGCTGGCAATCACAATACACGATTTTCGTGGACACTCCCACTGCGCCCAATGTCACCAGAAACACTCCGGTGCGAAAAAACGGGATCCTGATTGGTCGCGTTGCTGAAGTGCAAAATCAGGATCGAAATGTGCGATTGACCCTGAAGATCCAATCCGGCGAAGCCGTCTATGAAAATGAAGTTTGCAAGATCGGTACGGCATCTTTTCTTGGAGATGCCGTCATCGATTTTGTACCTGGCGTTGAGCAGAATCGGGGACAACCGATGTCCGACCGCTCCATTTTTGCCAGGACCGCTGTCGACCGAAATCCTGTCGAGTTGATCGACGTCGCCTTGAACCTTGAAAAACAGGTCAAGGATACCCTCGATTCATTCAAGGCAGCCAGCGACACGGTAAGCGAAGCGGGAGCCAGCGTAACAAAGCTCACAAACACGATTCAGGAAGCGGTTGGAAACGAAAATAGCGATTTCAAACAGTTTATGAACAACACCAAAACCCTGTCGGCCAAGGCCGAAACCGCCATCGACAATTTCAATACGTTGATGGTCAATGTCAATGAATTTGCCGGAGATCCGGAAATGCGGCAAAGCCTGCGCGAGAGTTTTCGCCGGTTGCCCGAAGTAATGGACGAACTCAACACGATGGTGAAGGATACCCGCGAAACGATCAATGGCTTTCGCAAAGTCGGTTCCAGCGCCGAAGAGAATCTTGCCAACCTGACAGAGTTTACCCGGGCGCTGGGTGAAGATGGTCCCGAAGTCCTGGACAACCTGAACAAGAGCCTTGCCAAAGTCGATGTCTTGATGACAGATATTTCATCGTTGACCAAGGGGCTTGGAAGTAACAACGGGACGTTATCAAAACTTATCAACGATCCCGAGCTTTACAACAACCTCAACGATTCAGTACGCAACATCAAAAATGTCACCGTTCAACTCGAACCGTTGATGAACGACGTTCGCTTCGCCGTCGATGGCATTGCTCGCGATCCGGGCCAGTTGGGTTTGCGAGGATCGTTGGACCGAAGTCAGCCATTTAGCGGATTCAAGGGCAACCCTCCCGGAAATAACTTAACGGAACCGGTCAAGAACGGATGGTAGGTTGGCGGTGCTTGCCGGCCGTGCATCAATCGTGGGTTCGACGATTTCATGCGCCAAGGGCATTGGTACCGTTCCCCGGCCAACATCACCTCTCAGTTGATTGGCTCGATCGATCAAATAGTTCTCATCGACAATTGCGGCGGGTGTCAACTGAAAATCGATTAGTCGATCGTCGTTGATTTCCTGTGGCCAGAAATTATCCGTTAGAAAATCAAGGGGTGGAATCTGATACCACGGTGCGGCCAGCCGGTGTTTGACTTTTTGCGTTTCATAACCGTCCATTTCGGCCCGGATTTCGCGCGTTCCATAATAAGTAAACGGTACGGCGACCGGAGTGTGACCAATCGGTTGTTGATCAACAGTAATCAGTGCGCCCTCCGGATTGCTGCGCACCAACATCCGTCGCTGCATGCAACCGGACTGACTCAGGGTCAGGACCAACATTGTAGCGACCAAACCGATGTACGCAGGCTGGTACAAACGCCAATGATGACCCTGGCAGTAGATCGAGCTTGTCATTAGAAACGGGTTGTTTGTTGTCAACGATTGTGCCTTGAATCTGATTCCGGATGGCAATTTCTTACGGGACCGGGTGCGGGACTATAAGGACCTTTGGATGTTTGAAAAAGGTCGAATTGAACGATCGATGGAGCATTTCGAGGATCCGCCTGGAACCGTTCGTGCAAAAAGCCAGGTGGATAGAGCGAATCGGCTGAAAAGTGCCCGAAATATCGGGAATCCATGTTGTTGTTGTATAGCCAGCTTAACGATATTCGATTAATGTCCGAGCCATATATTTGGAAGTGCGGTTTAACTTGTTCATGGTTCGCAGTTACGATGGTGTGCATGTGCAAGCATCGGATTGGCTCAATGAACATACCCCCAAATCGATTCCGGTCCGCCCTGTCGCGGAACCCATCACCATAAAATCACTTCATGTCAGATTCTGCGTTCAATTGGGACTCCTATATGGAAATCGCCTCGATTTCCGATGTGGGAATGCGCCGCGCCAGTAACCAGGACAACATGACGATTTCACTTGCCAGCAGCATGGAGCGATGGCAACAAACAGGCAACTTGTTTCTGGTCGCTGACGGTATGGGAGCGCATGCGGCGGGAGAGTTGGCCAGCGAGATTGCCGCCGACAAGATCCCCTATTTGTACTCCAGGTACGCGGGAACATCGGCCGCCGAAGCATTAAAACAAGCGGTCGTTGAAGGCAACGCAGAAATCCACCGCAAAGGCCAGGCCAACGAAGACTTCTACAACATGGGAACAACCTGCAGTGTCATGGTCTTGCTTCCCCAAGGGGTCCTGGCAGCTCATATCGGTGACAGCCGGATATACCGATTGCGCGGCAATCTTCTTGAACAACTCACGTTTGACCACAGCCTCGTTTGGGAAATGAAGGCCGCTGGCAATCTCAGTCAAGAAGACGAACGGGCAAATCTGGTTCCTAAAAACGTGATTACTCGATCGTTGGGCCCTTATTCGGATGTCAAGGTAGATCTGGAAGGTCCGTTTCCAGTCCAGCTCGGCGACGTCTATTTATTGTGCAGCGATGGATTGACCGGACTGGTCACGGATGAAGAACTCGGCCCGATTCTGGGCAGCCTGCCTGTCAAGGAAGCGGCCCGCGTTCTTGTTGACCTGGCGAACTTGCGCGGTGGTCCCGACAACATTACCCTGATTATCATCAAGGTTATTGGTGACGAGGTCACCACCCACGGCGGTACATCACGGACACGGCCATTGAAGATCGGCGCGAAATCGATAGAAATCAACCCGTTGTCTCTGGGGTTATTGGCTGTGTTTGGAATTGCAGCCATCGTCATTGGAGCGATCAGTCGCGAAATCTTGCCTGCCACCATTCCCGGTGTGATTGCCCTCGGTGCCATGCTGTGGATTGTCATCCAATGGTCGAAATCAGCCGGTAGCGGCGTGGCACTGGGCGCGGGACAACGGTTTGGTCGGGGCCCTTACACCCGCACCAACGCTGTCTCCGGAAAACAGATGATTGGAAAACTCGAATCGATCACCGGCGAATTGCAGCGCGCAGCAAAAGGGGGTAAATGGGAAATCGACTGTCAGAAAATGGAGCGGCTTGTCGAAAAAGCCAACCAGTCGATCGGGGCTGGGGATTATCCCATGGCGATCCGTTGTTATTGCCGCAGTATCAGCTTTCTTATGGAACAGTTGCGACAACAAAGTACGCGTCAGTCCAGGGAAGCCGGACTCGACGATTGAAAGACTTCGATTGAACGCAAGTTCCAAATGGCGGCAGAAGTGCTGGCACTTATGATTGTTGTTTCGGTTTCCTGAGGCACTTGCTAGAGTTCCGCCGGGTTCAAACAAAATACACCTGGTCCCGGTTTCGTCATCCCATGAACATTTTGACTCGTTATGTTTGCATGGAGATGGCCAAGGTCTTCCTGGTCACACTTTCCAGCATGACGGTGTTGATGTTGACGGTCGGTGTCATACAGGAAGCCGTTCGGGAGAATCTGACACCCTTGACGATCCTGCAACTGATTCCTTATGTCCTGCCCAACGCATTGTGTTTTGCTATTCCGGGGACGGCCCTTTTTTCGACTTGCCTCGTTCTGGGACGGATGTCAGCATCCAACGAAGTCGAGGCAGTCAAGGCTGCTGGCATATCGCCGGTGGCATTTATTTGGCCAGTGGTCATCATGGCATTGGCGCTTAGTTTCCTGACCGTTTACCTGAACGACATGGCTGTGTCATGGGGGCGAAAGGGCGTTTACCGGGTTGTGCTGCACTCTGTAGAAAAAACCATTTACGCCGTTCTTAATTCGCAGCGTTCCTATCAGAACGGGCGCGTTTCGATCTTTGTCGACGATGTGGTCGATCGCAAATTGATTCGTCCGGTCGTGCAGATTTACAAGGAAAACAGTGGCGGTGATTTTCAGTTTACTGCCGAGTCTGCCGAGCTATCCATCGATCCCCAACGGGATGTGCTGGTGTTTTCTGTCACGAATGCAATGGCCCGATTGTCCAATGACGGATTTAACGCGGTCTTGCCGAATGGTGAAGTGCCCATCCCGCTCCGCGATGCAACGCGCAAGGAAGAGCGGAGTGAAAACCCGTCGAACTTGCCGCTGCGCCTGATGCATGAGGCAACGATCGAACAAACACGCGCCAATGAGACTCGCAGGCGGCAAATGGCCATGCAGGCGTCTTTTCAAATGCTCGGTGGCGATATGGTCAGTTTGACCCATCCACGCTGGAATTCGTATATCAATGACTTGTCACACGGAAAAGAACGTGTATTCCGGTTGCAAACGGAACCGTGGCGACGATGGGCTAACGGATTCAGTTGCCTTTGTTTTGTCATGGTCGGCGCGCCACTGGCGATTCACATGCGCAAAAGCGATTTCTGGAATACGTTTGCGCTTTGCTTCATTCCCATTCTGTTCGCCTACTATCCGCTGATGATGCTTGGCGTCGGGCGAGCCAAGTCCGGCGATTTGCCCCCCCCGATCGTCTGGCTGGGAAATCTGGTGTTGATGGGGGTCGGATGGTACATGATCCAACGTGTCGTCAAAAGCTGACGAACACGTTTTTAGGATCCTGTTTTCAACTAGGCGCTTTTCGATGCCGGAAGCTTGAACTGGCCGCCGCGAACAATCTCCTCGGAAACAACGATTCTCGTTCCTTTGGGTTGATCCGGCAAATCATACATGATGTCCAGCATTACTGATTCCAGGATCGATCGCAGGCCGCGGGCACCCGTCCCTTTTTCAATCGCCTGTTTGGCGATCAGGCACAGGGCATCGTCATTGAACACGAGTTCGCAGCCTTCCATTTCGAACAAGCTCTGGAACTGGCGGATGACGGCGTTCCTGGGTTCCGTTAATACACGAATCAAACCCGATTCATCCAGTGGCGACAGTGCGGCACAGACGGGCAATCGACCGACAAGTTCCGGAATCAGGCCAAACTCGAGTATGTCCTCGGTCACGACTTCCGGCAGCAGCTCGCTCAAGTCACGGTCTTCGCGAATGTTGGCTTCGCGACCAAAGCCAATGGTCTTGCGGCCAAGTCGCTTGCGAATGATATCCTCGATGCCGACAAACGTTCCGCCGCAAATGAACAGAATATTTGTGGTGTCAATCTGGATGTACTGTTGCTCGGGATGTTTGCGGCCTCCCTGGGGAGGAACATTGGCAACGGTTCCTTCCAGCATTTTCAACAGTGCCTGCTGGACACCTTCACCGGAAACATCACGGGTGATCGACACGTTGTTGGACGTTTTGCCGATCTTGTCGATTTCGTCGATGTAGATCACTCCACGTTGTGCTGCCTCGATATCGAAGTCAGCCGCATGCAGCAGTTTCAACAACAGGTTCTCAACATCTTCGCCGACATAGCCCGCCTCGGTCAGAGTCGTTGCATCACCAATGGCAAAGGGCACATTGAGGACGCGGGCCAGAGTTTTGGCCAGCAGTGTCTTGCCGGATCCTGTCGGCCCGACCAGCAGAATATTCGATTTGTCGATTTCGACGTCGCTGCCTTCCTGCCCATGCGTCAGTCGCTTGTAATGATTGTGAACAGCGACTCCGAGGACTCGCTTGACCCAATCCTGGCCTATCACGTATTCATCCATCTTGCCCACCAGTTCGCGTGGTGTCGGGATGCGTGAAAAAAGCTGCTTGACAGGACCGCGCCGGCGCTGTTCCTGTTCCAGTATTGACTGGCACAGTTCAATACATTCTCCGCAGATATAAACATCTCCAGGACCCTCGACGAGAGGCCCCACATCGCGGTAACTCTTGCGACAAAAGGAACAAAAAGCATTCTTGCGTGTCGCTCCCTTTCGTGGCGTTTGATTGTCGTTCCCGGCGGGCATAGGTTCAAAACTCCTTGGCTGTGATCTCAGTGAAGCACAATATCGTGTTGTAACCCGAAAACGACCCGCTTATTGGAACTATCGCCGGTCTGTTGTGCATCCCTGCCCGCAATCTTCGTGTTCTTGTATCTCTAATTCAGTCTTTTGGGGCATAATCTGCACCATCGCGGCATTGGCCTGATTTACTGGATGAGTTGTCCAGACCGGTTTTATCCGTCAGGTTTACCAGGCTGTTCCAACTGGAATCCAAAAAACTCACTTGATTTTCAATGTGAGACTCTTCGGTTTCCTGGAGACTATTGGCCCCATGTCCACTTTGCCTAACCGGGAGCGAAACGGCTCACAACCAGGCTTTGTACAAATCCTGCGACATTCATTTCAGAAAGCCGGCTTGTCCCAGGTGCGCGTCGGCGATCAAGTCGAATCATGTTTGCTGGCATGAAAAATAACTCAAGTTACCGTTAATGATTGGTCGCGTATTTCGCACTCCTATGACTTTCGACCCTGTTTCATTTTTTGGACGGTTTGTTCCGCAACGATCCGTTTCAATCGCTGGTATTCCTCGTCCGTAATACTCCCTTCGTCCCGCATTCGCTGGAATACTGTGATTTCGTCCTCCAGCCTGTCTGGCCCTTCATGGACCATTGCCCGCGCTCGCAAAACCGTTTGAAATGAAACGACAGTCATGACAACCAGAACAACAACGCCAACGGTGACAAGTGTGTAATTCATTATCCAAAAAAACCAGGACGAATCCGGGTGTTGCGAGGGTTGTGGGTATTTGTTCAGTTCGCCTGGCCCTTCGGTTGCCAAAACCTCACTGAATTATAGCTTAACCATCCTGCGCAAGTGAACCCTTCGACTCGCCTGACAACCCGACCTGCCTTAAAAATGTCAGGTACAAGTCATCCAAAGGCAACACCGGCATTACGCCATTCCAGTCGCGCTGGTTCACAAGTCACTGGATTTTCGGGGCGAGGAGCAAATCACGGCCAGTTGTGGACGCGGGCCTGTCCATTATTGATACCGCAAATTTTACCTGTTCCGCAAACGCCGAAGCGCCCGGCCCGCACGACGCGCATGAGTATTCTTTAGCTTATTTCCGGCCCAAACCGAATTTTGAAAAATTTACAAATTCCCTTTCTCGTGGGTGACGATGTCAGAGATGATCCTCCGGGATCTTTTGGGCACCACCAAAAAATGCAATTCGACTGGCTTGATTTGAGGAGGCCGTGCTATGCGCGGTCGCGCTTGATCGGCCCTTGAACACGAGGAACGATATGTACCGTCCAACCCCCAATCTGTCCCTGCGCGCCCGTTTCCTGATCTCTACGGCAGTTGTTTTGGTGACATTTGCCGCCTCTCCATGTCAAACTATCGCTCAATCAGCGACGGAACCTTTGCCGGCAAAGCTTCCGGAACTTATCGGAACGCAGGACTCGTCTTTTGAAATTCCATTCTCAATCGGCAAGGCCCGTGACTCGGTCGTCGAGGTTGCCCTGCATGTTTCCCATGACCTTGGTAAAACCTGGCAGCAGGTTGCTACTCGCCCACCATCGGAAAAGTCGTTTCCCTTTCAGGGCTCCGGGGAAGGGCAATACTGGTTTGCCATTCAAACGATTGGACGAGATGGAACACGCGTCCCTCCCAATACCCAGTTAAAACCTGAATTGCGCATCGCTATCGATCGCAAGGAACCGGAAATCGAATTTACCGTGCGACCCGATGCCGCAGGACGAGTCGTTAGTTCGATCGTCGCCTCCGATGTGAATATAGATCCAGCGACACTTGTAATCGAATATCAGCCGGCCAACGATCCGGGTGCCCGGTGGACTGGCGTTCCTGCCCAATCGACACGCGTTCAAAACGGCGGACGCTACCACGATGAGCTCGCCTGGTGGCCGGAAGGCAACTCGTCCGAGCTTGTAATTCGAGCGACAATCAGTGACGTCGCCGGAAATCTTGCCAGTGCGACGCGCCAGATGAGCATGCCACTGGTCTCGGGCAATCCAGCGCTCCGGCCAAACCAGCCGGTCACCGCGAAAACGCCAGGTGTTCAAACTCCCTCACTTGCCAATACCGACAATGACTCACGCATCCTGACGCATTACCAACAAACGCGTTTGCCGGTCGCTCTCGAACACTTGTACGGCGTCGAGCCCGATTCCAGTCCGACGCCCATACGCCAGGCATCCGCGCCCGAAGTCAAGTCGTCGGAAAACGAAGGGCAATCGCTGCCAACCGACGAGAAAACAGCAACAGACAACAAAGTCTCATCGATTCCCCAGCCACCGCTTGCCCCTCATCGCTTCGCCGAGAATACCCCGCCGGGTGAGGCATCCGATGCCGAAGTCGCCGAAGTGGCCGCCTCAACCCATCAATGGAAAAGCCGAACTCTCAACACAGAAAACGGAGCACAACAAACAGCGCAAGCAACGACCCAATCCTGGCAATCCGTCAAGGAGAATTCAATCGTTAGCATGGTCCAGCCAGAACTAACGCCCAACCCAAAACCAATCAATCAAAGTCCTTCCGTTGACGCGCCCCTGGCAATCATTGCGCAACTACCTGCATCGACGGTTTGGCCCGCACAACAATCGACGACTCCTGATACCTTGCGTGACAACCCAATCGCCGCGCCCACCACATCCAATCAACGCAACGCCGTTTGGTCTTCGTCAACCACCGGTCTGCGCGATGAACTCCCGCCTCCCCCGCCATCATCGGTAATGTCTTCCGGCCAACGTTTTGACGAGCTGCAAAAACTGGCCCGGCACGCCAACTCCAAACACTTTCAAATGGAATACGATATTGATGCTGTTGGGCCCGAAGGTATCAAGGACGTGGAGTTGTGGGCGACCAGCGATGGAGCCAACTCCTGGCAAAAATTGACAACCGACCAGGACTTGCGAAGTCCCGTTGATGTGATCGTTGTTAACGAAGGTATCTTCGGTTTCCGGATACGCGTTGTCAGCAACGACGGTCTCAGTTCCCGCCAACCACGCGCCAATGATCCGGCCGATGTATGGGTCAATGTCGATACGACGTTACCTCAAGCCGAAATCACTGCCGCGCCATATGGCAATGCCAGTGATGCCGGCAAACTCATGATTCAATGGCAAGCCAGCGACACGAACCTGGCCTTGCGACCGATCCGCTTGCAATTCAGTCCCCACCCGCAAGGCCCGTGGACCACCATCGAAGAGGGCGTACGAAACGAAAGCGAGTACGGCTGGAAGCCCTCGGTGGAAACGCCCGATCAGGTCTATCTGCGTCTTGAAGTCCGCGATGAAGCAGGAAACATCGGCGTTCACATGCCCAATCACCCCATCGATATTTCCGGATTGATTCCGCGCGGACACATTCGTGGCATCACCCCAATTGCTCCCCCAACTGACGCCAGCACCAATCAGGGTACGTAGAAAACTGATCAAATGAACCAGGTAATCCGCAACGCGGGTGTGGGAAAACAGTTCCATGCCCGCGTTCGGTTTTTCATGACAGCTCACCGTGCCGCAACTCGATTCACATGGTTTCTATGTTACTGGCATTCGGTTTGAGAAGTCAACCGAACCACGACGGGAGCAGTGCTTTGATTTGTTCCGTATTTCGACGAATAAAAACTGACCCACTTACTGACCCACTAAGAAAAAGTGCCTTTCCAGGTTCAGCATGCAAATCCCCACAACGATTACAGGAAAACTCACGCGGGGAGGTCAACCGGGCTCGTGAAATCCAACAGACAGGCCAGTGATTTGCGTTGTTCCTGTGTTAGGATAAAACCCTGTTCGTCTCATTATTCGTCGTGAAGGAGCATGTTTTGTTCGCATCAAAAAAATCCGTCGACGTGAAAGGGACTTCGTTGAAACCACTCAGGGCGATCACTACGGCGCTGGTGAGTGCAATATTTTTCGGTTCCAGTTGTGGTGAAGAAACATCAGCGACGTGGCAGTCCGATACCCGGAACAACAACACGCCTGACCAAAATGAAGTGCATCAATCTGGCGTTGATACTTCGTCAATTTCGATTGCGGTAAATGAGCCTGAAATACAAGTCGAACTGGGACAGGTTCGATGGGGTCGCGATATCGAGCTGGCAAAAAAACAGTCGGCAACAAGCGGCAAGCCGGTTTTGGTCCTGTTTCAGGAAGTCCCCGGCTGACAGACGTGCATTGACTTTGGCAACGGTCCGTTGTCACACCCATTATTGGTTGAAGCGATCGAAGAACTTTTCATTCCCGTTCTGGTTTTCAACAACAAGCCGGAAGACGAAGCGGTCCTGAAGTCATTCGAGGAACCTTCCTGGAACAATCCCGTTATCCGGATTCTGAAGAGCGACGGAAGCGATCTGATCGCGCGGCAGGACAAAGTTTGGGAAACTTCCGCAGTGGCCAAACGAATCTGCCAGGCGCTTCAGGCGGCAGGGCAGAGAACTCCGCAATGGCTCAAGTCCCTTGATGCGCCTTCTGCTGAGTCAACAATGACGGCGACATTTGCCATGCACTGCTATTGGGTGGGCGAAGCACAACTGGGCGCGCTTGACGGTGTTCTGACGACGCGAGCGGGATGGGTCGGCGAAAAGGAAGTGGTGAATCTGGTTTACGATCCAGCGACCATCGAATACGAAACCCTTTTGGAATCGGCCTTGAATATGGAATGCGCGTCGACCGTTTACACACTCGATGACGAGCAAAAACGCATTGCTCTGGCGATTGTTGACGAAAAAACCGTTGAAGCCCTAACCGATCTCGTTCGGATCCGCCTCGCCAAATCGTCCGACCAAAAATATTCGCTGGACAACAGCAACCTGCGATTTCTACCATTGACCGAGACTCAGGCAGTCAAGGTCAACGCGATTCTGGCGAGTTCGAATCAACATGGACTCGCGAATTGGCTCAGCCCACGCCAACAGGACTTGTTGAAACGAATCGATCTGGCGATCAGTCGCAACCCCGATTCGCTCAAGAAACTTATCCGACCGGCAGCAGATTATGGTTTGGATCAGTATGGAGCGGCGCTGGAATCCGCCTTGACCGAACGATAGACAACGAAGATCCACGTCGTTTCCCCAAATAGCGAACGATTATTCTTCCGGCACTGCCGCCGCCGCAGTAGATTCCGGGAAAGGGTTTCGCGGTGCCGGCATCCATCGACACAGGGCGATTCCGAAAAAGTACAGAAAAGTAAGTGGTACACCCAGCATCAACATGCTGATCGGATCTGCCGGGGTCAGCAACATCGACAAAACGCTGATGACCATGATCGATATTCGCCAATGCGATACGTACAACCCGGTGGTTACCAAACCGATTCGTTGAATAAACAACATGACCAGCGGCAACTGGAACGCCACGCCAAAACCCAGTGGCAAAAACAGCACAAACGACAACCATTCGCCGATTCGTAGCTGCGGCTTGATTCCCATACTTGCGTTAAACGAAAACAGGAATTGCAATACCGGAGCGAACACAAAAAAGAAAGCGAGACACACACCAAAGGCGAACAGCAGCAAACTCATTGGCAAATACAGATAAACGTATTTCTGCTCGTGCGGGTAAAGGCCGGCTGCCACGAACATCCACAGCTGAAAAAACACCCACGGTGCTGAGATCACCAGTCCGGTAACCAGGGCCGCTTTCATCCAGACCATAAACACTTCCTGCGCCGACAAGGCCTGTGTGCCCTCGGTAAAGCTCTGCCAGATTTCCAGTGGAACCAGGTCGATCGTAGGAGTTGCAATGTGATCGGGAAACGTCGCAGCGATCAACAAGCGATTGAGTCGCCGCGACAATTCAACATCGTCGGGATGCAAGTCAACTTGTGCTTTCATTTTTTGTAACTGGTTGTCTGCCGTCGTGCCAAACCAGGACAAGAAACCAGTTTCCGGAGCTTGCATCAAGTCCGAAAAGGCGATCGCGTCATGCAGTGAACGATCGTCGAGCGTCGAATTGAAGATGCGGATAACACTTTCACAGTCTGCCATCGTCATGGCCCCGGCGTCACGACTTGCAATGTCCTGCAGTGCCTGAAATTCGATGGGTGCCAATTTCCCGGCAATCGCCATTATTCGGCTGGATTGAACAGGATCGACTCTTGCCGGAAAAACGATTGCTCTGGCAACAAAGTGTGCGGCGGCGGGCGTAAGCGCACTGTTGGGAAACCGGTAAGGGGTCAAGTCGATTTCGGCAAGCGACCCGGGACTGATAGTGCGAATAGCCTGAACCAGTTGACCTGGATCCACGAGCACCCGATCAGGGCTGAGCCCGTCCCGCATCATTCTTGTTCGCATCTCGGGCGGCATAAAGCCCAGTTTTTTTTGGTAATCCAGCAACGCATAATCGTCGTGATATTTCTTGATCGCATTCGTAAGCGGAGTTTGCAGAAAATTGACGACGCGTTCCGCGACAAGAAAGCCGATCACACAACCAAGGCTGATGCCGATCAGGCAACGGACCAGAGTGCCGCGAAGCTCGTTCAGGTGCTGACCAAACGTCATACGCGTTTCTTCAAACAGGTCGTCGGCAGGTCGTCGGGTCATAAAAGCGATGTTTGCGATACAGGAATGCGGGAACCGGAATGAACAGTCGAGAGACCATTACAGTTGCCAGGGACGATTCGTTCCAGTCCTGTTGCAAAATGAAATTGATTCGGTACGGGAAAAACCGGGATTGTTCGGTTCGACAGTTGCCGATTACACTCGTCCTGCACCGGCAACCTACTACATAAACGATCGGACTTGCGGCCAGGAATATGAACCCGTTGCGATTTGAACCGGTTTTTCGTCGATACCTTTGGGGAGGCAATCGCCTTGGCACGACCCTGAACAAGCCGATTGGCTCCGGTGACGACGTTGCCGAATCCTGGGAAATTGTCGACCGCGCTGCCGATAACAGTCGGGTGACTGGCGGTGAATTCGCTGGCATGAGCCTTGAGCAGTTAATTGCAAATCACGGACCCGACCTGCTTGGAGAATCAGTCTGTCAGCAGATCAACCGTCCGGATTTGCCGGCATCACTCCGAGGCCGGTTTCCGCTGTTGATGAAGTTTCTTGATGCCAGCAAGACGCTGTCGGTGCAAGTGCATCCGAATGATCGACAGGCTTCGAAACTCTCTCCTCCCGACATGGGGAAAACCGAAGCCTGGTATGTCGTCGACGCCGAACCGGGCAGTGTGATTTACGCCGGATTGAACTATGGTGCCAATCGCGAACAACTGCGAAGGGCTGTCAGCATCGGCAGCACCGAAGAAATGCTTCACAAGATTTTTCCGAAACCAGGTGACTGTATCTTCGTTCCCGCTGGAACCGTCCACGCCATTGGTGCCGGGTTGCTAATCGCCGAAATTCAACAATCAAGCGATACAACTTATCGGCTGTTCGACTGGAATCGCGTCGATGTCGAGGGAAACGCCAGGCTCCTGCACATCGATGAAGCAATTCACGTTATGGATTTTGACAGGGGACCGGTCAATGTTCAGCGACCGGTAAAACTGGCGGATGTTCCCGCTGAAGTTCTGGTTGATTGCGACAAGTTCAAATTGAATCGCTGGTCAATTCAAGCAGGTCCATACAAATTAGATCTCAATCGAACCTTTCGGTTGTTGACGGTCGTCTCCGGTCAAATGACCCTTTGTTACAACTCAGGCACGTCCCGACTCGAATTGGGACAGACCGTGCTTGTGCCCGCTTCGCTCGAAACGGTCGTGCTGGAATCCGGAACGGGTTGTGTTTTTCTGGAAATTTCACTCTTCTAAACGTTGGCCACAGCGGGCAGTCCTTGTAATTTCGCATGTCCGGGATGGCAGCGCTTTTTCGGACAGTTTTTGTGCTTAAATCGGGTTGACCGTACTCGTGGTTCCTTAGTACCGTTGTCTTTTCTCCTTCTACTCTGTTGTTGCCGAATTCAGGAAAAAAACGAAAAAAGAAAAGGGTGTAAAAAGAAAAAGGTGCCATCTCATCTTTTCAAAACAAGTTCACTGTGGCAGACACGACAACGATTTCGCCCAATAGCAGGCAATGGCGGGATTACTTGCTTGCCCTCATGCCAGCACCCGGAAATCCATCGGCAGAAAATCCTTTGAACGGTTTTCCCTTTGGCTGCGTACGGAAGCAATTCTTTTCTGGCGACACGCGTCGCGACTGTCTATCAGATCGGCTTGGGGAGGTCATCAATGACAAACAGCAGGCAAACGGTTGGCGGGCATTTGACGGGTGCCGCAAACCACAATCATCCTTGTGCAAGTAACGTACATTTACCTCCGGGAATTCACTTTGATCCTGGGGCCTCCAGTCAGGACCAGGAAATCAAAAAGGTGTTTCAAAAACTTTCACGAGCCTGGCAATACTCGCTGGATTGCCAGCGATCTCAATGGGACTTTGCGGTCGAATTGCTTAATCTGGACCACGACGGCGTTTCGCATGAAACGCTTCGCTGGATGATTGGAAAGGGACTGATTGAGCATGGTGTCGAGACCAGGGACCATCAGGGAATCGGACGATTATTCGAGTCACCTGGTGGATTTTCATTCAGTGGCCGTTCGTGTTTTGTTGTTACGGCAAACGGACTGGCGTGGCAAACGGGTCATGGCTGCGGCATGGGTCCGAACAGCAATGGAGCTGCCCCGGAACCTTCGTTGCTGACATTGACTCCGCGCTGGGACGATCAACGGCACGAACTATGGCTGAGTTCCGTTCTCGTCAAACGATTCAAATCGAAAGCCGTCAATCAGGAATCCGTGCTTGCGGCGTTTCAGGAAGAGGGCTGGCCGTCGCGAATCGATGATCCGCTTTCACCAATTGCGGACGGCGACCCGAAGCGACGACTGAGTGACGCGATCAAATGCCTGAACCGAAAACAAGCGACTTCCCTGATTCGATTCAGTGGTGACGGGACAGGCGAAGGCGTCTTGTGGGACATCATTGACAGTCCCGTGTTGATCGATGGCGACAACCCCGAAGGCCCTCCGCCTGGAAACAAAGGAAACATCGCATGAATTGACAGGTCGATTCAAACAGCCCGATGCTTTTAAATGTTTCGCGTGAACCCGGTATCATGGCGGCACCGGGTTCGCAAAATACTCGCTGCTTGATATTACGGTGTAACCGTCTGGAAACTTGCGGTAACGGACCAACGAAAGCTACATGTACGTGACCCACAACGGGCCTGGAAACAGCCACGATAATCCGTCACGCAACCGGTCCCGCCAATTTTCCCAGTTGTGTCCGTCGTAGGCTTCGGCGAAACGGACGTCGACGCCGTGATTCTGTAAAAAAGGAACGAGCGACCGGTTTTCGTAAATCAACGATTCGTAGATTCCGCAACTCATAAATACCTGTTCCGGAAGTTTACCCGGATTTTTTCGAAGCTCGTTCATAAATTCAACGACCCGATCAAAAACGGGACTTCGCGAATGCTCGCCGATATCGGTGAAGGCAAAACTGCCCGACTGTAACAGCAACGAGCCGAAGAAGCCTGGAAATCGCCATGCAGTCGACAGGGTGGCTACTGCGCCAAAACTGGCACCCATCAAACAGCGACCCGAAGGCTCGTTGATCAATGGAAATCGGGCTTGCATGGCGGGAATCAGTTCATAAACGATGTGCCGGGCATGCCTTTCGTCATTGGCGTATTCGATGAGTCGCTGGTCGGGATTGGAAAGCACCACAACCATTGGGGGTATTTCCAGAGACTCGATCAGATTGTCGAACACGGTATTCAGCCTGGAATAACGAAGGTAGTCGTCGCCGTCATGAACAACCAGCAAGCGATAACGACGATAGGAGCGAAAGTTGGGGGGCAAGTAGATTCCAACCCGGCGCGGACCCCCCATCGCCTTGCTGTGAATGACCATTTGTTCAATCGTTCCGGCCGGCACGTTATCGTTGGGAATGGCCCATTCCGGTGTCACGCATCCGGCGGACCTGACCACCGAGTTGCCGCCAAAAGGATCTCTGGCGATCTGTGAATTGAACGGATCGTGAATCCATTCTTCACGACCATACCGGGTCACACCGAACTTGTATTCAATCCTTGAACCGGTTGGGAATTCAAGAACCCGGTACCACAAGTCCGTTTTTCCGATACGGGAAAGTGGCAGGCTCGATGGCAATCCATAAATCCAGTGACGCAAGGCGACTTGATCAGCGTTGCCCCTGTAGACAAATGTCACCAACGAATCTTCGACCAATGGAAAAGAATTCTGCTGAACAAATGTGTCAATCTCGGCCACGGAAGCACTTGCGTCGGGCAGGTAGTCAGGAATGGACTGGATCATGCCGACACCTGTTGCAACGAACCATCGGCACCCAAACGTTGCAATCCGGCAGAGAACCACCAGTGCCCATCCATACGATCCATCAACGTCTGTTCGTCGAACACGACACATTGATAGCGATCGAATCGATTGGCAAACAGGGCGACTTTTTCCCGGTCATCGAGCATCAACCGGTTTCGCGCGTCGGGCAATGGCAGAAACTTGTCAAACATGGCCATGCCTGCCCGCAATAGTTCAGCATCGCCCCTCCCTTGCGGTGGCGAATCGTGAAAAAACACGACTTGATCTGCCAGTGCCATCGCGCCTCCCGACCACGCGATTACAGGCAACAGAATTTGGGACTCAAGGATTTCGAAAATCTTCAACCGGTTCAAAATGATCGCGGAATGACCGCCGCCGATCACGATCGCCGAAGCATGACTCAGGGATTCCCGGATTTCGTTCGTGTGGCGAACGACATGCGGGCGCGAAGACGTGTTCATTCGCGATTCCCACGCATCGCAAATCTGGCAGGTACGCAAATAGTACTGGCGATCCAGTAATTGAACGGCTTCCAGCGCAGAAAGGCGTTCCACAGCAAAATCCAGTCGCTCGTTGCGCCGTCGATTCGTGAGCCGGGCCGCTTCCAACGCCAGTTCCAGCCGATCCCGATAGAGATCCCGCAGCAATCGCAATTCATCTTGCCGGTCACGCAGCGCCTGAATCAGCGCCGGATCGGCCTTGAAAAGCTCCTCGGAGCGTTGAAACAAATCGAGGTTAAACGAATTCTCTGGCAAGGCATCCATCAATGGTGCCAGCTTGCGCGGGTCGGATTCGTCATCTTCCCAGCCCGCCGTTATCAACGCAACCGGCGCATTGATATTGAGCCGCGTCAGCCCAAGGCGCAGCGATTGGTATTCGGGCTGCGGACCAAGCAGCACCAGTCGGCGTTGTTCAGGATCGGGACTTACATCGGGCATGTCGGCGCTGGGTCAAGGCAAAACTGTCAGCAGGATTTCCGGCGTTCGACCGGTAATGACCTGCTGCCAACAAGCCACTTTCAGGAATCTTCGTGTTGCAAAAGCCCAATAATAGCGGCTTGGACTCAGGAAGCGTAGACCTTGACCGTTTGCCCCACGTCATCGAGCATGCGCTGTAACTCGTCAAAGTCCGGGTGCTTGAGTCGCAACCAGGCATTGGCCATGTAGCCAGCTTCAATACCCTGTGTCGGAGTTCCCTCCGCAGGAACGTGATAGTCAATGATCCACTGACCATGTCGTTTTTGAATGTGCTCAAGTCCGTGGTATCCCAGGATTTTTCCATCCTGATTCGGTCGAAGTGCGATGATGCCGGTGCTAAAGCGGCGCGATGGTTGGCAATCGGATTGGCCATAACAAACTGCCATGGCCCATTCGCGATACAAATCCATATCGTTGGCGAAGTTGTACAAGTCCCAGGCACGAACGCCTGGTGGTCGGCAGCCGATTTCCGAGAACTTAAGGCCTTTCGGTCCAAAGAACCATTCCATGTGTGTCGCTGCCGTCGTTATCCCGAGCGCTTCAACGACGCGCTGCCCCATCTGGCGAATTTCCTTGTAATGGGGAACGGAATCGATTCGGTTGGTGGCAATAAATTGCGGTGAGATCCAGCGATGCCGCATCGCTTCAAGCACGTTGGGAAAATAGTGCGATATGAAATCGAGTTTGATGTGCCCGTCGATCGTTATCGTGTCGTAGAAACCCTCATGCCCCTCGATAAATTCCTCGATCGCGACTTCATTACCGTTGCCGACGCTGGAATCGGCAAGCGCCTGATTGAGTTGTTCAAGGTTATCGACGCGCGAGGTGCCGGATGCACCCGCTCCACTTCGCGGCTTGACAATTAGCGGATACCCGACATGTTCGGCAAATTCCCGGATCGCTTTGGCATCGCCACTGCCAAGTGATTGGGCGCAAGCGATTCCGGCGGCGCGCAAGGCTTCTTTCATGGCGGGCTTGTCGCGACACAAGTGCGCGGTTTGAACGGACAAGCCAGGTATTTTGCATTTTTCGCGAACGCGCGCCGTCGGCATGATGTGGGCTTCGACCGTAGCTTCCAATCGATCAACCCACAGGTTTTCCTGAACGTACTTGACGGCCCGGACCATGGCGCTCTCGTCACAAACGGACGGCACCTGAATGTAATCGACCAGCCAGTCTCGCAATTGAGAATCGAGGGCTTCGCCTCGCGATTCGCCAATGGCAACGATTGTCGCACCAACGTCGTGCAAGGCACGAACGAATTCCCGTTGATTGGCCGGAAAAGCAGGCTCCACAAAAATTATGTTCATTTCTACGCCAGTCCCGTTCATCTGATTTGATAATCAACTGATAATAGTTAATCAATTCAATTATGATACCTGTTCGCGTCGGCAAGCGACAAATCAATGCAAACTTGCCGACGCGCCGCTGCTCGTTCGAATTTCCTTTTCCCATCAACAGAAATACCAGTGAAAAACGTCGTTTTTGTCGCACCTTATTTTATGGATGCCACTGAGCGGTTCATCGCCGCTGCGACGAATGTGCCTGATGCCCGGGTGGGTCTTGTCAGTTGCGATCCTGTCGAAAAATTACCTGAATCGATTCGAAATCGATTGGCGGGACACTACCGGATTGACGGAATTCAGACTGGGGAAATTGCCGTTGGCGTGCGTGCCATGCAAAAACAATTTGGCACTGTCGATCGGCTGCTGGGAATGCTTGAACAGATTCAGGTTTCGCTGGGCGAGATCCGCGACGAATTGGGGATTAGCGGATTGGGCGCATTCGCAGCCAACAACTTTCGTGACAAATCACAAATGAAAAACGTCTTGCGCGATGCGGGAATTCCCTGTGCGCGGCATCGATTGGTCGAAGCGATCGACTCGGGCCTCGCCTTTGTACAGGAAATTGGACTCCCGGTAATCGTAAAGCCCCCGGATGGGGCCGGGGCCAAGGGAACCTATCGATGCGAAAGCGTCGACCACTTGCGCGACTGCCTGCAGACACTGAATGCCCGACCAGGCCATCCGGCATTGATCGAAGAGTTTATTCAGGGGCGCGAACATTCGTTCGACAGTATTTGCATCAACGGAAAAATGATCTGGTCGTCAATTTCGCATTACTTTCCGGGACCGCTCGAAGTCGTTCGGCAGCCATGGATTCAATGGTGCGTCATCATCCCGCGGGAAACGGATGCGCCCCGATACCAGGCGATCTGCAAAACCGCTCCGGCCGCGTTGCAAGCGCTCGGTATGAACACAGGACTTAGCCACATGGAATGGTTCCTGCGCGACGACGGTTCGATCGCCGTTTCGGAAGTGGGTGCACGACCTCCCGGCGCACAGTTCACGTCGCTAATTTCGTGGGCCCATGATTTTGACATGTACCTGGCGTGGGCTCACTTGTTGATTCATGATCATTTCGAGATTCCGCAGCGAAGGTATTCTGCCGGCGCAGCCTATTTACGTGGTATGGGACAGGGGCGGGTCCGGCAAGTACACGGCATTGAGAGAATCGCCGAACAACTCAAGGGAGTGATCGTCGAAGCCCGCATACCGAAACCTGGTCAAGCCCCGACGGGAACGTATGAAGGCGAAGGTCATATCCTTGTGCGCCATCCTGAAACACGAATCGTCGAACAAGCTCTTGAACTAATTATTAACAACGTCCAGGTTGAACTTGGCGAAATGGTATAAGCAATGAATGTCCTGATGATTTCTCCCGGTTTTCCGGTGGAACAACCTTATTTCACTCGCGGACTCTCCCGCCAGGGAGTCAACGTGATCGGCCTGGGCGACCAGCATGAATCGCAATTGCCGGCCATGGCGCGCGACGCCGTGTCGGCTTATTTGCAAGTCAACTCGTTTACAGACGAAGCAAATGTCATGTCGGTCGTTGCCGATGCCGCACGGCGCTTCGGGATCAACCAAATCGAATGTACGTGGGAACCGTATATGATCCTCGCCGCGAAATTGCGGGAGATGCTGGGTATTGGCGGAATGACTTGCCAGCAAACCGTTCCCTTTCGCGACAAGGAAGTCATGAAACAAATGCTGGACGCCGCGAGAATCCGAACGCCCCGTCACGCCAGCACTTCTTCGGCCGACGGCGTTCGTCGCGCCGCCAGTGAAATTGGCTTTCCGATTTGTGTCAAGCCGATCTCGGGAGCTGGTTCGGCAGATACCCATCGTGTTAACAGCGCCGAACATCTGGAAGAGATTCTTCCCTTGCTGCGCCACGTTGCCGAAGTCAGCGTGGAAGAGTTCATCGAAGCCGACGAGTTCACTTTCGATACCATTTGCGTCAACGGCGAAATCAAATTCTTCAACATTGCCCTGTATCGGCCGCGTCCCTTGATCGGCCGCACGAACGAATGGATCAGCCAGCAAACCGTTTGCCTGAGACACCCCGACCAGGAATATCTGCGGCCAGGGCTTGAGATGGGAAGAGCCGTTCTCAAGGCTCTGAACTTTCAAAACGGGTTTACCCACATGGAATGGTACCTCAAGTCAGATGGCGAAGCAGTCTTTGGTGAGATTGCGGCACGACCTCCAGGAGCCAACACCGTCGACCTGATGAACTATGCCAATGACTTCAGCGCCTACGATGGCTGGGCCGAAGCGGTTGTGCATGGCCGGTTCAGTCAACCTGTCAACCGAACGTACAATGCTGCAAGCGTTTTCAAGCGCGCACAGGGAAATGGACGAATCCAGAGCGTCAAGGGACTGGAATCGCTGATGGCTGACTTTGGCGAACACGTTTGCGTTGTCGATCTGTTACCGGTCGGCGCGCAGCGGCGAAACTGGAAACAAACTCTTCGCAGTGACGGGATGATCATTGTTCGCCATCCTGATTTTGAATCGGCCTGCCATATCGCTGACCAGTTTGGAATTCGGCTGCAAATGTACACCGGCTAGAAAAGTTACTCACGCTCCGATTGTCGGTGAACAACGACCACCGCCCGCTCGGTCACCTGCGTCGTTTCGCCAACAAATGGAGTTTGCGACACATTGAAAACGAGAGCCCCGCGAAACCGAACCCTGACGTGCGATGAAAAGGAACGTGCCTCCTTCGCGTCAACTCTCATCACGCTGGAGAAGGACACAACCGCCGCCGACTTACGAGACCGGCTTGTCCACCAGGATTTATTCACGGCTGTTCCGTACTTGCCATCGGGCTTCGTTGATCTTCTTGTTGTTGATCCACCGTACAACCTTTCGAAGGACTACAACGGGAGGCAGTTTCGCGAGAAGGGAGACCGCGGATACCAGGAGTGGTTTCGTCGAGTATTTGAGCAATTGCTTCCGGTTCTTGCCCGGCACGCCACAATCTACGTTTGTTCCGACTGGAAGACGTCGATACTGATTGCACCTGTTCTTCAGGAATTTTTCCAAATCCGCAACCGGATCACATGGGAGCGCGAAAAAGGGCGCGGGGCAAAATCAAATTGGAAGAATAACACGGAAGACATCTGGTATTGCACGCTTTCGGACTCGTACGTGTTCAACGTTGATGACGTCAAGCTGAAACGGAAGGTCATCGCCCCCTATCGAGATGAAAATGGTAAACCGAAAGATTGGGAAGAAGCGGACGATGGTAACTATCGCCTGACCCACCCGTCGAATATTTGGACTGATATTACGATCCCCTTCTGGTCAATGCCCGAAAACACAGACCATCCGACGCAGAAGCCTGAAAAGTTGATTGCCAAACTGATTCTGGCGAGCTCCAACGAAGGGGATTTTGTTTTCGACCCGTTCCTCGGCAGCGGCACTACCGCCGTCGTCGCCAGGAAACTACATCGACATTACTTGGGAATCGAACAAGACCAGGAGTATTGCTGCTGGGCAGCCAAACGGTTATCCCTGGCAAATGCTGACAAGGCTATTCAAGGCTATTTGGACGGCACGTTTTGGGAACGCAACAGTTTTGCTGATCAAAAGCCAAAGAAATCGGCACGAATGTCCGACGGGTTATTGAATATCTCATTGCCGGCGAAGTTGCGACACTGAGAGATACGCTCATCTGGAACAAACAGGCAAATCCTGACAAGGATGGCCGCGTTGCGAAGCGTTGCTGCGAACCGCTACTCCGGAACATCTTCCATGTCGCGGGAAATCGGCTCCATGACTTTTGTGTTCCGTTCGATAGCAACGACGGTTGTGCGTTGCTCGGTGCCGTCGCGGCTGCAGGCGACGACAGGCAACACCTGACGCCGATCGGGGAGCGGCAAGCGAACTTCAAATGTTCCGTCTGCGCTGAGTTTTACCGGCTCGCCAGCCAGTGTAACCGAAGCGTCCGGATCGGCAGTTCCGTAAACGATCATTTCCGCTTCGACAGCAAACTCGAAACCACGAACGCCGCCGAGTGTATTGGAACTGATTTGGGCAAACATCGGTGCCGACATGGGGCGGCGAAGCTTTTCTTCAAAAACGTCACGCAAGTCGTCGTTGCCGGTATCGTCACCGTAGCCGCCACTCAATGCATAAAACTTCTGATGATTCATGGCGATGTCGGTCCAGTTGTGATCTACCGAATCGCTCGCGTTGGGGATCGGCGTTGTTACCTTGTTGCTCTTGGCAATCAAGTGGAACTTGCCATCAGGCAACATATATCCAATGCCAATCCGACAGGTCTTCGGAGACTCGGAAACATCGATGTACCAATTGCGAACACCACCGTGAACCGGAATGTCACGGACAGCTTGTTCGACAGCATGAGTTTGATTCTGTTCGGCGATTTCGAAAACCCGAATGACGGGTGTCACTTGATGCCACTTGCTGGATAGTGCCACCCGGGCCCGCTCAACTGTCGCTCGGGTAATTTCCCAATAAGCCTGAATCCAGTAAGGGTCACGAACAATCAGGACAACCCGGTCGCGAGCTGGTTCCGAGCGGCTGGTGCGTGAAGTAATGCGGGCAAGATCCTTGAGCTGTTCGCGACGATGTGCTTCTTCACGAATGATTCGAACCACGCGTTCGTTTTGTTCAGGAGTCACGCTTCGACTGGTCCGTGCCGAGGGTGATTTTCTGCTTCCATTGACGGCGGACTTGGCAGAAATTCGTTCCGTCGACACGGCCCCCTTTTGTTCACTTCGTTCTGATCGCTTTTTGCCAGCCAATTTGGCCAACGCAACCACCAATTCCTCTTTCCGCATTGAATGCCAGCCGGTAATCCCTTGCTGTTTGGCCATAACGGCAAGTTGTTTTGCAGTTTGGGTACGAAGTGTTTCAGTGTTTTTCAAAGGATTCTCTGCGCAATTAAGGGTAGATTCAGGCCGTCACGCCAAATACCGCCTTGTTACATGTCACCGGTTTTAGGCAACAAACCGCCGTCATTGGTTTGCACTCCGGCGCCTCGACCAAATCCCTTGAAATTCGAGGCCTTTTCGATTGCCAGTCTCCCTAAGTCCTCGCGAAAAATCCGGCTCGAGACCCATCCGCAGTTCGCAACATCAGCGGGCGAATATTCGATCGTATCCTGACGAGAATGGCATTTGAACCGCCATTATACCAATCCAGGTTCATTTCAGCAAATATTTTATCGCAAAAATGCAACACAAGTCATTGAAATAAAACAACTTACAGAAATCTCGAATTACAAATCATCGCCCCTTTTGCCGGCATTTAAGCGAATTGGAATTGTTGGAACTACTGGTAAAGCAGTCTTCAATTAATGTCATTAACCACTTCAGTTTGCGACACGGGAAAACTTTGTGAAATTTTTCCCAAAGTCGATTGACCATCAAAAAATGTCCCGTTAAATTAAGCCTGATAACGACTTTGGTTTTACAAGATCCTGTTCGATTCCGTCCCGAAAAGGCAATGTGTGTCTGGTTCCGAACCACCACTCGATGATCGATCTGCCGTTGCTAAGGGAATAGGAAAAGCGTCACAGATAACGGCTGTTGCGTTCGTCATGGTCCTGCCAATGTTGTTCGGATACTGGCTTGATCGTTACCTGGTAACTTTGCCTCTGTTTTTGCTCATTGGACTTGTTTTCGGTTTGGTGTCAGGGATTGTGCAGCTTGTTAAATTGGTCAACCGACCCAATGCGAAATGAGACTTTGTTTTTCTGCAACCTATTTCTACAGATGAGGCGTTTTCGGTTTGAATGATCGGCCCTTAATGAATACCCCACAAACAAAACGGGCAAACGAACTGGATGACCCTGGTGCACACCTGGTTGCAGGTGTACTTCTGGTGCCCGTGCTGGTTTGTCTGGCCACAATTGCGGTTGCCTGGTTGACCGGAGGCCCCAGCGTTGCAATTATCGCAGGACTTGCTGCCATTTCCTGTCTGGCAGGAGTTGCTGCGGGGCACGTTTTTAGCATAATTCCTCGCGGCGACATGTTTTTTTCCCTGCGGTTGATGTTGTCGTCAACGGTACGTGTTGCCTTGCCGCTCGTCACGTTGCTCGTATGCAGATTAACCCGTCCGGAACTGCTCGAACGGGGCATGGTCTATTTTGTAATTTTATTTTACCTTGTTGGGCTAATGTCGGAACTTATTACACGAATTAAGCGACTTGCTTCGTTGCAGAATGCCAAATCGGTGGTTGGTCAATCGACAAAAGGGAGCAACCATGTCAACGGGACCAACGGGAGATAGACGGCAATCAGGAATACAATGACTCACTTTTTGTTATATCAATCCGGTTACTTGAGACATCCTGGCTCGTTATTGCGAAGACTGATGGTTGCTGCAGCATGCGCTGCGCTTACCTTGTGGTTGACTTCGCCACAGAAATCGCTGGCGATGATCGTGCAGGAAGAGCACACCGATGTTGCCAGCCACGATGAACATGGCCATGTAAGTAATTTCGATTACTACCTGAACAAGGATCATTTGATCGGGCATACGGCCGACAAGCATTATTTCGAAATCCCCTCCTTCGGATTTAATGCTGACAAAAATTACGCTTTTCATGCAGACGATCCGGCGAGAAAGATTCATATACCCTGGATTTCGCCATGGACCGAAGAGTCCCCCTTGATGAAACAACCGGAAGGTAAAGCGGGAGAGTTTATTGGACCGATCACCTTTCAGCCGTCCAAGTTTGTGATACTTGAACTGTTGGCAGCTTTTATTGTCGGCACGTCATTTATTTGGCTGGGCCGGAAAATACAAAGTGGCGAAGCACCGCGCGGCCGGCTGTGGAACATGCTGGAAGCGGTTGTGGTTTATGTCCGTGATCAGGTGGCAAAACCGGCGATTGGATCGCACGATTATCAGAGATTCCTGCCACTTATCTGGACGGTTTTTTTCTTTGTATTAACCATGAACCTGATGGGAATGTTTCCTTTGTTGGGATCGCCCACGGGAAGCATTAGTGTCACGACTGCGTTGGCGCTTTGCGTGTTTGCGGTTGTGTTGTTTACAGGAATGAAAAAGCTGGGTGTGGTTGGTTTTTGGACTGCGCAGGCACCGCACATTGATTTGCCCGGGCCGATGAAAGCCCCGCTGGTTCTGGGCATTTGGGCGATCGAGGTATTCGGTTTGTTTATCAAACACATGGTGTTGGCAGTGCGATTGTTTGCCAACATGTTTGCCGGCCACATGGTGTTGGCCGTAATCGTCGGATTTATTGGGGCGATGTGGGGTAATGCACTTGTCTTGTTGATCGCGCCGGCGTCGATTGGTGGTTCCGTTGCCATCGGTTTGCTGGAAGTCCTGGTAGCGTTTATTCAGGCATATGTGTTTGCCTTCTTGACGGCACTATTTATCGGAACGGCGATTCACCCTCACTGATTATGCACGGGAGTCGCCTGAAATGAATTCATTAACTACAAAACAAACTCAATCTTGAACTTGATTCTAACGCTGGAGATTAATTTGATGTTCAAAGTCTTACCAATTGTATTAGTCGTCCTGGGCTCACTTTTGTTTTGCACAAGTGCGCAGGCTCAAACTGTGGAAGGGGTGGCCGTTTTGGCCCAAGGTGAAGCGGCGGTTCCCGGCATGAAAGCCGTTGGAGCGGGTCTTGCGGTTATCGGTGCCGGTATCGGTATCGGTCGAATCGGCGGATCGGCTTGCGAAAGCATTGCCCGCCAGCCTGAGATGGCCGGCCAAATCAATACGACGATGATTATTGCCGCAGCCCTTGTTGAAGGTGCCGCGTTTGCTGCCATTCTTTTGGGTCTGTTTATTGGCTAGTTGCCAGGCCTGGGTCGAGGACATCCTGGCAAGGCGGCAAGTAGCATTTCAAATTCGGGGAATCGTTGATGACAACAACTTGTTTGTACACGCTAAATCTGTTGCTGGCCGAAGGCGGGGCCGATTCGCCAATTCAGTTCCGCATTGACACGTTGATTTTTAGCCTGTTGATCTTTGTCATTCTTGTGTTGTTGCTGGCGAAGTTCGCGTGGAAGCCAATCATGGCTGGACTTGAAAAACGCGAATCCGGTATTGCAACCAGTATCAACGACGCCCGGTTAGCCAACGAAAAAGCCCAGGCCATTTTGGCTCAGTACGAGCAAAAGATGCAGGCGGCCACCGAGCAAACGGCGAAAATGATCGCAGAAGCGAAAGCCGATGCGGAACGTGCCCGTGAAAAAATTGTGTCCGAAGCAAAAGAGGAAGCGAAACGCCAGCGCGATCGTGCTGTTCTCGAGATTACCGCAGCCCGCGATGCGGCGGTACGAGACCTTGCCGAACGAAGTGTCGATTCGGCGGTCACCCTTGCCAGCCGCCTGGTCGGCAAGGAACTGAAGGCCGATGATCATGCAAGGTTGATCGAACAATCCCTCGAACGCTTTTCCCGCAACTAGTCTGTTTAAACGTTTCGCTCGTAACTAACGAATCAACGACATGAAATCCGGTCAACTCCATGGCAACTGAAAACAAAATCAAGGATTCGGTCTTTGACACCGATCGCCAGTACCTGGGCGGAGTCTATGCCAGAGCGTTGTTGGGAATGGGCGAGAAATCCGGGCAAGTCGACTCGCTGGTTGAAGAATTGGGTTCATTCGCTTCTGTGCTTGCACAAATCCCCAAACTTCGCAAGGCACTGGAATCGCCCCGAATCGGCTTTGTGGAAAAAAACAACTTGATTGAAAAGGCTTTGAAGGGAAAAGCCAGTGTTCCGTTTGTCAATTTTGTCAAAGTGGTAACCTCCAAAGGTCGCGCCGACTGCTTTCCCGCCATCCGTCGAGCAGCCGATTTGATTTGTGACGAACGTGCCGGTCGGGTTCAGGCGACCATGACTACGGCACAGCCTGTTGATGAAGCCATGAAACGAAAAGTCGCTGAGCGCTTGAGTCAGGTGCTTGGCAAAAAGGTTTCGATTACGGCTGAAGTGGACGCCGATGTCCTCGGTGGCCTTGTCGTTCGGGTCGGTGACACCGTTTATGACGGAAGCCTGAAAAATCAGTTGAGTCAAGTGCGCGCGGCCGCGATCGGCCGGGCTAATCAGGAAATCAGAAAGTCCCTGGATCGTTTTGCCACCGGTACCTGATCAGGTACCGCCCCATGGCGACCACGGTAAACATACTCAGTGAGGGTATCAATGAAGTTCAGTGCTGACGAAATCGCATCGGTCATCCAGCAAGAGATCGAACAATACGACAGCCAGATCGACGTTCGGGAAGTCGGAACGGTTCTGGAAGTGGGTGATGGTATTGCCAGGGTTCACGGCCTGACCGGCGTTGCCGCTGGTGAAATGGTCGAGTTTCCAGGGGGAGTCATCGGCCTGGCGTTTAACCTCGAGGAAAACAGTGTCGGGGTGATCATCCTGGGTGACTACCTGAATATCAAGGAAGGAGCTGAGGTCAAGGCTCTCGGTACTCTCTTGTCGGTGCCTGTTGGTCCAGCCGTCATCGGTCGCGTTGTCGATCCACTTGGCAATCCAATCGATGGGAAAGGCCCGATCCATTCGACCGAGACGCGACCGGTAGAAGTCATCGCTCCAGGCGTTGCCGAGCGACAACCCGTTCACGAGCCGATGCAAACGGGAATCAAGGCTGTTGATGCCATGACCCCCGTTGGTCGTGGTCAACGCGAATTGATTATCGGCGACCGAAAAACGGGAAAGACGGCGATCGCGATCGATGCGATCCTCAATCAAAAGACCACGGGGGTAAAGTGCTTTTACGTCGCCGTGGGCCAAAAAGACAGTTCCGTAGCGGGTGTAATTCGCGTACTGGAAGAAAGTGGCGCGATGGCTTACACGACAGTTGTCGTGGCCGGTGCCAGTGTCGCTGCCCCGTTGCAGTACGTCGCGCCGTATGCCGGCACGGCCATGGCCGAGTATTTCATGTGGAAGGGCGAGCATTGCCTGGTCGTCTACGATGACTTGTCAAAACAAGCGGTCGCTTACCGTGAATTGTCCTTGTTGATGCGTCGTCCTCCCGGTCGGGAAGCCTATCCCGGTGACGTTTTCTATTGCCACAGTCGCTTGCTGGAACGGTCGTCCAAATTGAGCGCCGAACTGGGTGGCGGTTCGATCACGGCACTTCCTATTATCGAGACACTCGAAGGGGAAGTTTCTGCCTACATTCCGACGAACGTAATTTCAATTACCGATGGTCAGATTTACGTTCAGCCGGACTTGTTCTTTCGCGGCGTCCGACCGGCCATGAACGCTGGTATTTCCGTTTCCCGTGTCGGTGGTGCAGCTCAGGTCAAGGCGATGAAAAACGTAGCCGGTGGTTTGCGATTGGCCCTGGCTTCGTTCCGCGAACTCGAGGCATTCGCCCAACTCGGAACCGATCTGGATGCGGCGACTCAATCGCAACTTGATCGTGGTTACCGCATGGTTGAATTGCTCAAGCAAGGACAATACACACCACTGAACGTGGTCGATCAGATCATGGTAATCTATGCCGGCGACAGAGGGTTTCTCGACAAGGTGCCCGTGAAACAAATTCAAAAGTGGGAGAAGGAATTTCTCGCCTTCATTCACGACAAGAAGCCCAACGTCTGGAAATTGCTGGACGAAACGAAAAACGAAGGGGACTGCATGAAAAAGCCGGACCATCCGGCAACCGTTGCCGTTACCGACGCACTTCGCGAATTCAACCAGTCATTCCGTTAATCGGCCGGGCACCCAACTTCATTTACAAAACCCGTCGTCAACTTTTGTTCGGCAAAAAAACATTTCACCATGGCTAATCCTCGCTCCCTCGATAAACGACGCAAGTCCGTTCGCAATATCAAAAAGATTACGCGAACCATGGAGTTGATTGCCACCGCGCGTTTCAAGAAAGCCATGGATCGGGCGGCGGCGGCAACTGCCTATACCAACCGGATTACGAAAGTTGTATCGGACCTGGCCAGCGGAGGCCTGGAAGTTTCGCATCCGCTGCTGGAACAACGGCCGGAAATCAAAAACGCCTGTTTACTGGTTTTGACCGCCAATCGCGGATTATGTGGTGGCTATAACGGAAACGCAATTCGATTAGGTGCTCTCACGAAAAAGCAACTCGACGAAGTTTGCCCAAACACCAAAATGGATGTTTCCGGTAAACGTGGAATCAATGGCTACAAGTTCCGGAACATGAAAGTTGATCAACAGTTCCTGCAATTTGATGACCAACCCAAATACACCGAAGTCGAAACGATCGCCAACGCCTACTTGCAACAATTTATTAGAGGCGAACTGGATCGGCTCGATGTCGTTTACACGCAATTCCATACAATCGCCCGCCAAAACGTCGTGGTCGAAACCCTGTTGCCTCTGGGTTCGCTTTCGGCTGGTGCGGGCAAGGCCGAAAAATCCGGCGACAGCAAACAAGCGGGTTCTATTTACGAGTTCGTTCCTTCGGCTTCCAGCATCCTCGAAGAAGTCGTCCCGACCAGCTTCCGGGTAAAACTGTTTAAGTGCTTTTTGGATTCGGCCGTTAGTGAACAGATTTCACGTATGGTCGCCATGAAAAGCGCTACGGAAAACGCCAACGACATGATCAAATCTCTATCGATGACGTACAACCGCGCTCGACAGTCGAAAATCACCGGCGAAATCATGGAAGTCATCGGCGGTGTCAACGCACTGGAAAACTAGAATTGAAATCCATCCTGTTTTTTGACCTGAATTACAAAAACTAAAACAACTTATTTACCAGGACTAACATGGCGAACACTGGTCACATCACCCAGGTTATCGGCTCGACTTTCGATGCCGAATTTACTGAAAACAATCTTCCGGCGATTTTCAACGCAGTCACCGTTTCGATCCGGCAAGGGGATTCGACACGGCAGTTGACGGGCGAAATTTCGAGGCACCTTGGCGGAGGTCGCGTTCGCTGTTTCGCGCTCGGTAGTACGGACGGAATGGTTCGGGGACAGGATTGCACCGACACCGGCTCGCCGGTCACCGTGCCAGTCGGCAAAGCCACACTCGGTCGCGTATTCAACGTGCTTGGAGAGCCGGTGGACGGACGAGGACCCGTAAGCGCTGATGAACGTCGCGCCATACACCGCCCTGCCCCAAAAATCGAAGAGCTGACTACAAATACCGAATTATTCGAAACGGGTATCAAGGTAATCGATTTGCTAACTCCGTTTGTACGGGGTGGTAAAGCGGGTTTGTTCGGTGGTGCTGGTCTGGGAAAAACCGTTATTCTGACGGAGTTGATCGCGCGTATCGCAAGCTCTCACGGCGGTTACTCGGTGTTCGCCGGTGTCGGCGAGCGCACCCGGGAAGGTACCGACTTGTGGCTCGAAATGCAGGAAACGGAAATCGGCCAGACGGGGCGAAAAGTTATCGAACAAACGTGCATGGTGTTTGGACAAATGAACGAGCCACCCGGTGCACGTTTGCGGGTTGCCTTGTCGGCATTGACCATGGCCGAGTACTTCCGCGATGAAACGGGTGCTGACACCCTGCTGTTCGTGGACAATATTTTCCGATTTTCGCAAGCGGGTTCCGAAGTTTCAGCACTTCTCGGACGGATGCCATCGGCCGTGGGTTACCAACCCACCCTGGCGACCGAGATGGGTGCGTTACAAGAACGAATTGCGTCCACGAACAAGGGTGCGATTACTTCAGTTCAAGCGGTCTATGTTCCGGCCGACGATCCGACCGACCCCGCGCCGGCTACGGCCTTCGGACAATTGGACGCATTTATTTATCTCGAGCGATCGATTTCGGAAAAAGGGATTTATCCTGCCGTGGATCCTCTCGCATCGTCCAGCCGGATTCTTGACCCACAGTACGTGGGTGACCGCCATTATGCAATCGCCCGTCGTGTTCAGACAACTTTGCAACGTTATCGCGAATTGCAGGACATCATAGCGATTCTTGGTGTCGATGAATTGTCGGAAGAAGACAAACTCGTTGTGCATCGTGCCCGCCGCATCGAGCGATTCCTTTCGCAACCGTTTCTTGTGGCCGAAGTATTTACGGGCAAGTCAGGAGAAATCACGCCGCTTGCCGAAACGATACGGAGCTTTGAGGAAATCTGTGACGGAAAGTGGGATCACTTGCCCGAACAGGCGTTTATGTACGTCGGCGTCGTGGAACAAGCCGAAGCCCAGGCCAAAAAGATGGCGGCCAGGGCGTAGTACAATGTAGCGGCGGTTGTCCCCAACCGCCGATTCCTGGTTTGAAACAAATCAGGTTACATTGGGTTCCAATACAAAATAGACAAACCAAAATAAATCCGAATTCGTTCCGGGCTATTTTACCTTGGACAATCGACTCTTCACTCTCAACCCTAAACACTTTCACTCTCAACTCCAGACCCTCAACTCTCAGCTCTGCTCATGTCCGGAATGCAAGTCGTCATCGTCACTCCCGAAAGCACGGTTCTCGACCGCAAGGCCGAGTTCGTCGCGGTTCCGCTTATAGACGGTGAGATTGGAATTCTGGTTGGGCATTCTCCCATGATCGGGCGAATGGGATTTGGCGAATTGCGCGTCCGTGAAGGCGACGACTCGACCCGCTACTATGTTGATGGCGGTTTTGTTCAAGTCGCCGACAATGTTGTTTCGGTGTTGACCGGCAGCGCGATGCCCGTTTCCAGACTGAACGCGACGGAAATTCGGAATCGCCTTACCGCCGCTGAAAGCAAAACCGGGAGTGCAACCGGATCGGAAGCCGCTCTGCTCCAGCAGGCGATCTCGCGGGCGAAAACCCAATTGCGAATTCTGGAAAAGGCGTAAA
>JANNWJ010000008.1:0-3397 GCA_031414755.1 Pirellulaceae bacterium
GCAACTCGCGACCGAACAACTGCCAGCCAGCCCAATAGAACAACCCAAAATAGACAAATGGCCACCAGGTGGGAACAAAGGACTCGGGTGCTGCAATGGGAAGTCCTCCCCCCATCACTCCAGGAACCAAAGCCAGCGGTGAAAGCGCGAGCAACCATTCGCGCTGAAACAACCAATTGAATTTCAACCGGGTCCAGCGGCTGGCAACGGCTGCGATCAAGGAGAACATCAGCAGATAGTACAAAAACCATAAATGCATTGTGGTGTAGGGTGTTGACGATTTCGCAGCTTCAGGATTCTGGCTCGCTGCGACAATCACTTGCATCAGCCCTTGAGGTTCCTTGACGTAAGAAAAGGCAAAGACGAATACAATGGTCATGGTCACCATCAGCAACGGCCAGAACAAGACGAATGGCAAAACGATTCGAATCCCGCGATTCCACAGGAACGGTTTAAGCCCTTTGCGCTGAATCATCAGCTTGGCAAAATATCCCGACAGCAGAAAAAACAGACCCATTCGAAACAAGTGAATCCACCAGATCGAAGCATCGATTGCCACGTTTCCCTGAGGATTGGTAGCGATCCAGACCGACCGGGATGGTTCGGCATAGGCCAAGGCACCATGCAGGTACACCCCCAGTAGCATCGCCAGCGCCCGCAGGTTGTCCAGATGGTGAATCCGCACCGAGTCACCGGACGCAGTTGCCATCAAACCAGATCCCTTCGGCGAATCTGAAACAGAAACGCAAGTCCCAAGGCGACCAGAATCACGATGGCTTCGATGGCCATGATCTGCAAGACAATTGGCGGCCACAGAAGGACTTCGCTCTTGTGAAGTTGCGAAATTACCGGATGCTCCCAAAGCGATTTGAGGAACAAATTCAATAGAACATTCCCCAATACGACGACGACAATCGTCCAACCTACCGATTCCGTCACCACCGCGGTGACCAACTGCAAACAAAATCCGGCCAGCATGAACAGGAACAACAGAACAAGAAACGGCAATATTCCCGGTTTGGCTTCCGGCACGACAAAGGTGAGCACCGTCAAACTGGCCAGCATCGCCAACCAGGGAATCAAAAACGCCACCAGCACGACCGAAATTTTGGCGATCGAATAATCGAGCAAGCTGACCGGCAAACTCATCACGAAGACCCGCGTCATGTCGATCGATTCGGCCAGCAGCAACACGCCGATCAAGTGAATTCCGGCGGCAATCGTCACCGTAATCATCAAGATGAAACCGATGAAACCAGCCGTCTCACCTGGCAGGTAAGTGACCATGGCGCTCAACAGCCCGCCCACCAAATAGCCAAACAGCGGCCAACGGCTGAGGAACAAGTCTTTCAAAAACAGAATCTGGATAGCCTGTGTGTTCATTATTGCTTCTCCTCTCGACCGCGCGAGACGGCGGCCACAAAAATTTCTTCCAGTGTCATGGACTCGGACGATTCCAGGGTTGCCCCGGACGATTGCAGCCGATCTTCAACCCCGGTCTGATATCGATCCAGTGTCATCACCCGTAAATTGCCGAAAGTCGATTCGGGTCGCATTCCATCAATCGCCGGCGCCTGCCAATTTTGTGGAGCCTGCAATTTGAATCGACGCCAGCCATCCAGAAACTCATCGCGGTTGTTGCTTGCAATCACTCGTCCGCGATCGATAAAGGTGATCGTGTCGCTGACCTGTTCGACATCCTGGGTATTGTGCGACGAATACAAAATAGTTCGCGTCTCGTCGTTGACGATTTGCATCAGCTCCGAGAGAACTTCTTGTTTGGCTACCGGGTCGAGTCCGTTGGTGGGCTCGTCGAGAATCAGCAGCTTGGGACGCCGCGCGAAAATCAGCAGCAGCAGCGATTTGACTCGCTGACCATGCGAAAGCCCTTTAACTTTTTGCTGCGCGATCAGTCCGAACCGGTCGAGCAACTGTTGGGCGTAGACTTCGTCCCAGCCTGGAAACAGCGAACGAACGAACTGCATGTGAAAGGCAATCGATTCAGACTTGTAGAGTCGCATGTCATCGGAAAAAAAGCCGATATCCTGTTTGGCACTTGCGTCACGCGATGAAATCGGTTGGCCAAGGACCGAAACAGTTCCCTGGTCAGGCGTTACCAGTCCCATCATGATTCGCATGATCGTGGATTTGCCCGCACCGTTGGGGCCGATCAGACCGTTGACGGTTCCCGGTTCGATTTCCAGATCGATGTTGTTGAGCCGAAAGTGTTTGTAAGATTTGGCGATTCCTCGCAGCGAAGCCGCAGCCATCGATTGGTGCGGCTGGTGGAGAGTCGTGCTCATTTCTGTTTCCTTTGCGATTTTTCGTAAGCTTCGGCAATGCGCCGTTGCATTTCAGTTTTCGATAGCCCCAGTAGCGACCCCAGTTGGGCTGCCTGGTTCAAGTGCTCATCCAATTCCCGCTGGGCTATTGAAGACTGCAAACCGGGGTGGTCGGACACCATGGACCCTTTCCCCTGGCGAGTGGTAATGGTTCCTTCGCGTTCCAGTTCCAGGTAAGCCCGTTTGATGGTGATCACGCTGACGGAGAGATCAGCTGCCAGTTGCCGAATCGAAGGCAGTTCGGTCCCTGGCGGCAAATCGCCCACAGCCACACGTCGCTGGATTTGCTCGATCACCTGCAAATACAGGGCCCGTGGGTCACTTTGCGAAAGCGTGATCCAACTGTGCTTGTTCATATACACAGTGTATACAACGCGGGATTCGTCGGTCAAGCGAGAATCCTGGATACTTCTTTAAGATTCGCTTAGGAGGAGGCTCATGCTTAGCTGCAGATGCTGGCAGCATCTGCCACGCGGGCGACGCTGCCAGCGTCGGTGTTTGCATAGTTCCATCTGCCGCTCGCCTTACATAATTTTCGAAAGCTCCCATTATTTCGGTGGCCCTAAAATACTGTTATAACTTTTGCGAGGAAATCACTGGCATCCTCACGCAATGAAGTAAACCGATTGCCATAGCGGATTTGGTTCATGCCGCGCCGGAATCAAACATTGCAAGCTTGCCGTCAACGTGAGCCATCATCTGTTTTTTTTCTTAACCCCTTCGCATTCAAACACACTATGAAACTCATTCACATTCTCATAGCGATCTCCGCGCTGCTTTGCACCAATGTTTCTGCTCAGGAAAAGAAACCGCTCAAGGTCTTCATTTTGGCTGGTCAATCGAATATGGAAGGCCCTGCGAGTATCGAAACCTTCGACTACATCGGCGATGATCCGGCCACCGCGCCAATGCTGAAAATGATGCGGAGTGCCGACGGCAAGCCGGCGGTTTGCGAGGGCGCGTGGATTTCCTACCTCACCGGAGCCGAAGACAAAAACTTCGTTCTCTCCGGGAAACTAACGGCGGGTTATGGCTCGATGTGGGGGCAGGATCCC
>JANNWJ010000009.1:0-39519 GCA_031414755.1 Pirellulaceae bacterium
GTCTTTGGGTGTCGGTCGCGCTTCGATCGCGGCATTCAATGCGGCAAGTGTTTCCGGCCATAGTGGGCAACGTCGCTCGATACCGGTTTTCGGCCTTGGGTAGTTGATCCAGCCGCGTTTCCAGTCGATCGCCGTTTGTGGCAATGTTCCGCAGTCCGCGTTTCCGTAGCCGCAATTTATCCCAAGCAGGATCATGGCCCGCATTGGTACGCTTGCCAGTTCAAGCATGGCCCGGATCGTTGCCGCGTCGAATAGCATTGGCCCTCGATCGGCTTTCACTTTTCGCAGGACTTTGGCAGACGGTTTTCGGAACCCTTGCCCGTACCGTATTGGCCGATCCATCAAGCCCTGATCGTAACCGTATTTGAACACGCCCCGGATATTCTGGATCGTGCGGCCTACTGACACTGGCCCAAGAGTTTTGGCGAACGATGCCCGGAAGGCTTCGAAGTCCGCCGCGTCCATATCGTCAACCATCCGCCCGTTACCAAAAAGGATTAGTACCCGCTCGCAAACAGCGTAGTAATCGTCCCAGGTCCGTTGCGTTATTTCGCCCGCGTCCAGGGATCGCTGCTTTGCGGTCAGGAAAGAATTGGCCAATTGTGCCAGCGTCAACCCGTCGGCTTTACGTCGCGGCTTGCGTCCGGCCAGCAAGTCGTCTTTTTCGTCCAGCCATTTTGCCAATGCGGTTTGCCCGTTTTCGTCGCCCGCTACCTTGCCAAAATAGACAAGCTTTTGCCGTACCTTTTTGGCCCAGTATCCCCGGGAATGTCTGAATAATGGAAAGTCTTTTGCGGGTGTACGCAACTTGCGTTTTTTCCCTGCTCGTTGGACTTGTTGGGCAGAATGCCCGGAAATAGACTTTGCTTTCATGGCGTCACCTGCTTTCATCGGATAGGTGGTGTCTTGACGCCTGGCGGTTAGACGCTGCCAGGTGTCGTTTTCCAATGTACCAGACGGCTAGCGGGTGTACAAACGGGTGTACTGCAAAAAACCAGCAACCAGACGAGACGCCAAAAAACGTCAAAAACACTTGGGAAAACTCAAATTGCGCTCGTAGCTCAGTGGATAGAGCACCGGTTTCCTAAACCGGGGGTCGTGGGTTCAAGTCCCGCCGGGCGTACTTGCCTGCCCGAACATTCGCGTTGAATATCGCAATCGCGAGTTATGCGGGAATTGGTTTTTCGTTTGGGCAAGCGTTTCCGCACACTTAACGGGTGGTTTCCAATCAATTAACTGCTGAATATTCGTTCGCCACTTAAAGTGTTGAGAACAGGGCAACGGAACGACATCAACCACGAAGAGCACGAAGATGGAATTCGACGATCTCTCGAACCGCGTGATCGGTTGTGCCATAGAAGTACATCGGCACCTCGGGCCGGGATTGCTCGAATCGGCCTACGAACAATGCCTGCCCCATGAGCTGAGTCGCAACGGGATCAAGGGCATTCACGAAGCGCAACTGTTGACCTACATGAAATTGGCGGGGTTGAAAATCGGATTACTGATGAATTTCAACGTGACAAAACTGAAAGATGACATCAAACGTTTCGTTCTTTGATTCTTTCGTGCTCTTCGTGTCTTTCGTGGTAAAATGATTGGCCGCTATCCTTCATGCCAAACATGGTCACGTAAAATTTACGGGTTTGTATCGCTCTCACGATATCCCTGATTTGCCGCATCTCTCTAAATCCTTGCTCTAGGAAACGCTCGGGAATCCAAACTATTGGACCCAATCCTGAATCGCGGATCGACAACGCATTGCACCCAAGCCTGACTTGCGTTCGTTTTGACATAGAATCATTCACATGCGGGCTGTCACTGCTGTTTTTTCTCCGAAATTCAGGACCTTCGAATGGCCTGACAGAAAATTTCCGGTTATTACCATGCCACAACTGGATGCGTGTTCGAGCTGACACTAAGATTTTACACAAACGGCGATTCCCGCATTAAAGTCACCCACTCCGTAGGAGATCCTCAAATGATCATTCGAGTTCTTTTTGCGATGGTGTTTTGCCTGGCAGTGTTGCCTGGTTGCCAGAATTCCACCAATCAGCTTGCCCAGGTTGATGACACAGCGAACCACCCGCTACAAGCCTACGAGGAAAAACCCGACGATCCGATCGCGGCGGCTGGTGATCGGTACCAGCGTCGATTGAGCGCCGATGGAACAGTGCCGGAAAGGGCGTTGATGATTGCCAAGGCACAGCGCGATGCCGTGCTGCAAGGACAAAATAATTTTGGTGCCGACGGCGTTTGGCCAGTTACCTGGCAATGGGTGGGTCCGGGAAATATTGGGGGCCGACTTCGCCCTATCGTTATCCATCCGACGACTCCGAACACCATGTATGTTGGAAGCGCATCCGGAGGAATCTGGAAATCCATTGACGGCGGTGCCGCGTGGTTTCCGCTGGATGACTTCCTTCCTTCACTGTCCGTTGGTGATATGGTCATGCATCCGGAAGATCCCAATACCCTCTACGCCGGAACGGGCGAAGGATTTTTTGAAACTACAGAAGGTTCGTCGAACACTGCTGCGGTGCGTGGAGCAGGGATTTTTGTGACTACCAATGCGGGAGTTACCTGGAACCAGATGCCATCGACTGACAATCCTGATTTCTATTTCGTAAATCGGCTGGAGTTTGATCCGCTGGATTCGAACACAATTTTTGCCGCGACAAACACGGGAATATGGCGATCGATGGACAGTGGATTGACCTGGTCGCTCCGCTATCCAATTCACGCACTGGACATCAAGTTTGACCCAAACAACCCCAATCGTGCCGTCGGCGGCGGACATGACGAATTAACGGGACCGGCCTGGTCAAATGATGGTGGTTCCACCTGGCAAACTGCCAGTGGCGCTGGTGGACTGAGGCAGGAAATGGCCTGGGCTCCAAATGCACCCAATACAGTCTACGCCGCTGTGAGTGACTTTGCCGGTCGAATCAAAATCTGGCGATCAACCAATGCTGGTCAGACGTACACCCTGCAAACCACCGGAAGTGGAATTCAAACCTGGGCTGGTTACAACAACACGATCTGGGTCGACCCGACGAATGCATCCCATATTATTATCGGTGGGGTAAATCTTTATCGGTCGTTGGACGCCGGCGTGACGTTAACCCAGCGATTCAATGCTGTCCATGCGGACATGCATCGCATCGTTCAGCACCCCGCGTTTAATGGAACAAGCAACAAGACGGTTTATTTCGCCTGTGACGGGGGAATCTACCGGACAACCGACGTTTACGCCAACAGCGCATTAGGTCTTAACAATAATCTCGGCGTCACGCAGTTTTATGGGGGCGGGATTAATCCAGCAACGGGCAAAATCATCGGCGGTACCCAGGATAACGGGACGCTTTTCTATTCCGGCAATCCGCAAAATTGGACGACAGTCTTTGGGGGCGACGGAGGTTACGGCGCTGCCGACCCGACTGACCCCAATTATTTTTATGGAGAAGTGCAGCGGGCTTTCCTGCATCGTTCGACCACCGGGGGAGTCGGGTCCAACAGCTATATCTACAACGGTCCCAATCCGATACAGGACGCCGGTGGACTGGACTGCAATTTTATCCCGTACTTTATGCTGGATCCCAATCAGCCCAATCGAATGCTGGTGGCCTGCCGGCGTCTTTGGAGGAGCAATAACGTCAAGGCAACGCAACCCGACTGGTTCTCGATCAAGGACTCGATTGCGCCCCCATCAATTATGTCTGGTGAAAAGGAATTACCCAACTCCCATTTCGATCCCAATTCTCCATATAACCTGTCGACGGTTGCTATTGCCCAGGGGAATTCAAACGTGATATGGGCTGCTCACAATAATGGCAATTTGTACCGTACGTCCAATGGAACGAATACGAATCCAGCATGGACGCGCGTCGATACCAATGGCGTTGGGCTTCCCGATCGATGGATTTCCACAATCCTCGTTGACCCGAACAACCACAATGTCGTTTACGTCGCATTAATGGGTTGGGAGGACGACAACCTTTGGAAGACCACCGACAATGGGAGTAGCTGGACTGACGTTTCAGGAGCGGGAATTGCCTCGATACCGAACGCGCCGATAAGTGCGTTTGCGGTGCACCGGAATTTACCTGGTTGGCTTTATGCGGGAACCGACGTTGGTGTGTTTATGTCTGATGACAATGGTGCGACATGGAGCACACAACCCGGCAATCCCGGCACGGTCCCTGTTGAGCAGTTGTTATGGAAAGACAACCATACCCTGGTGGCAGTAACCCACGGACGAGGGATGTTTTTGGCTGTAGAAAATTCGGTTGCTCCGCAAGAAACAAAACTGGTGGATGGGGTGTTGCTATCCGGAGGTTTGCCGGATCTTTTTACCAGCAACAACCAGTTTATGAAACTCAACCCGGCGCCCTCGACCAATCTGCGCAAACAGGTCGTCGAAATGATCATTCAATCGACTAGCAGTTTTGCGACTCCGGATGTGTTTCAATTCCGGTTGCAAGCGAGAATGACTGGCGGATCGTCCGGAAATGTACGTCAAAGGGTCGAGTTGTTGAATTACCAGACAAATAAATTTGAAGTGGTCGATTTGCGAAATGCTTCAAATACAAACGACACAGTCCTGATTGAACCTTCGGGTGACACCAATCGATTCATTCACCCGTCAGTCAAGGAAATTACGGCAAGGATCAAATGGACAAGCCCGGTGTTTTCCGGCACTCCGTTTGCCTGGTTTGTTGAAGTTGACGAAGCGGTCTGGCTGATCGCGAATTAGACATTTCGATTGCCGATGGCATTTACGGAAAGATCCCCATGTCACCGTAGCACAAAACGATCTTGTCGATCGCACTGATGAACGACGCAGCGCGCAAGTCAGCTTTTCCATCGAGTCGATTTTTGATGTTGCGGATTTCCTGATATGAACCGGCCATCGTTTCTTCCAGTCCGGAATGAACAAGGTCAGCTTCATCGGCACCGCGGCTCAGGATTTTCAGCATCTCCTCGGTAAACACTTTCTCGGTTGCCGTTTCGACGGCACTCAACAATCGCCGGTAAGCATGTTCTTCAAAGCGTTTTTCCAAACGACCGAATCGCACATGCGACAGGTCCTTGAGCCATTCGAAGTATGAAACGGTGACTCCGCCGGAATTGATATAAGCGTCGGGAATCACAAGGACTCCCCGTTCGAACAGTTGGTCGCTGGCGTGGGAAGTGGTAGGGCCGTTGGCAGCTTCGACAACGATTTTCGCTTTGATTTTCGCCACATTTTCGTCGGTAATGGCGTTTTCAAGAGCAGCGGGAATCAGGATATCGCATTCCATCTCAAGGGCTGCCGTTGATGGTTGCATCGTCTTTGAATCGGGTGCATTTAAAATTGAACCCGATTGCTTTCTATGAGCGTCAACCGCTTTGATATCGAGCCCTTTGGGGTTGACGATCGCGCCGTCATGTTCAGCGATGGCGATAACTTTTGCGCCTGCCTCGGAAAAAAACAAGGCAGCGTGATAACCGACATTTCCAAATCCCTGGACGACAACGGTCTTGCCCTCGATCCCGGTTGACAGCTTCAACGGCTTCATGTCTTCGGCGATATTGCAAGCCTCGCGAACGCCGTAGAACACTCCCAGACCTGTCGCTTCGGTACGTCCGCGGATCCCGCCCAGCTCAACCGGCTTTCCGGTAACGCAAGCCAGGGCATTGATTTCACCATTGTTAAGCGATTGGTACGTGTCGGCGATCCATGACATTTCCCGACTGCCAGTGCCAAAATCCGGTGCGGGAACGTCAGTGCCGGGCCCGATGAAATTTTTGCGATTAAGTTCGAAAGTGAAACGTCGTGTGATTCGTTCCAGTTCGCGATCGGAATATTTCTTGCGATCGATTTTTATTCCCCCTTTGGCCCCGCCGAACGGAACATTGACGATAGCGCATTTGTAGGTCATCAGACTGGCGAGAGCGACGACTTCGTCCTCGTTGACATCCATGCTGAAGCGAATGCCACCTTTGGTCGGCAGCTTGTGATTGCTGTGTTCTGCCCGCCAGGCATAAATAACTTCAATATTTCCGTCATCGAGTTGAACGGGAAAAGCGAACCGGCAAACGAAATTGCATTCGCGGATCTGGAACAAAAGTTTTGGGTCGTATTTCGTGAACGATGCCGCCTTGTCAAAGTTCAGGTTGACCTGGTCCGAAAACTTGATCGCGTTTGACATGGAATGGAAACACTTTCCTGGATGGAATGAAGGCCCATGACCACCATGGTTTTGCCGGTAATTGTCGAAGGCTTATATCCTACACAACGAAATGATTGGTGCGGGCGTTCGCAAAACGTTTCGTTGTTTTGGTCCATACGGCTTTTTAGAGTCGTTGTTTGACATGCCAAAACTGTTAAATGCCAGTTCCAATCCTGTTTTCCCGCGAAAAACGAATTGGTTCACCTCTCGAAAACCGGTCCGGAATGATTAATAATGACCCGTTCCGGCGGTTCGGTAGTTTTACGTCGCGCTACCATTAAATCCGGCATTTGAATGCGCGTCTTGCGACAAAAGTCTTTTTTAATCAGGAACGAAATCATGAAAAGTATTTTACTCGGAATTGCCTGCGGGTTGATGGGAACAATTCTTTGCCAGCAATTGCAAGCGCAACAACAGGTCGAAGCGGCTGATGGTCACAAGATATTGCACAACGATGTCGGCACCTGGCAAGCTGAAGGCAAAATGTGGATGCCTGGGAGCGATGAACCTATGCCTTTCGAAGGTTCGGAAGTCAATGAAATGCTCGGTGACTTGCACCTTGTTTCAAACTTCAGCGGTGATTTTGGCGGCGTGGCGTTTAAAGGCCTTGGTACGTCCAGTTTTGATGCCGATTCAGGAACCTATGTTGGTACCTGGATCGATGTCATGAATCCAAACATGATGACGATGAAAGGCAAATACGACGCCAAAACGAAAACGTTGACATCGCATTCCGTTGGGAAGGATCAAATGGGAGTGGAAACCAAAGGCAAGTCGACGATGGTGTACAAGGACGAAAACAACCGGGTCATGACGATGTTCAAGGCTGGCGAAGGGGACAATGAGTGGGTCAAGGAAATGGAAATTACTTACACCAAAAAGTAACAACCAGATTGGATACCCAATTGTGATATTAACAGAAAACGCCATGAATCAATCATGGCGTTTTTTTATGCCTGATGTGTTCCCGTCCTGTTCATCGGCCATGGATTCAGCCTATAATCCCGTAAATCCTCGACCAAAGTTACAATCATCCGGTAATCGAAATCCAATATTGCAGCTTGGCAAGCGAACTTTAACTACGAACAATTTACCAGACCGCATACTTCCGACAGTTTTCGCCCAATCCGCGTGGAGAAGCCATGACTTCCAAGGGACAGCCTGTTACGCCGCTTAAGCCAATTTTGTTGTACGATCACTTGCCAGGTATTCTGGCCGGCTATCCCGCAGCACTTTTTCTTGTGTTGGGAATTCTGTCGATTCCGTCTGAGCAAAACTGGTCCTGGTTTCAGTTCAACCCGCATATGCTGTTTTGGGTCGGTATCTCGGCGATGATCGTCTGGTATATCGCGTTCGTGTTTAACATGCCCAAAGCAAAATTCTGGCTGATGTTTGGGTTGCTGGGGACGTTTATCGGAATACCCGTCGTTCTGGAAATCACCGGTTACATCAAGCCGTTTACGGCAACGGCTGATATGCTGAAATGGTTTGCACCCGTTGCTAATGCAGGTGCATTTTTTGTATTGTCGCTTGTCTTCTTTGTTATCTGGCTCGGCAACTTTATCTGGAGTCGAACAAATATGCGCGTGCGCATCGACGAGTCGGGATTGACAATCAACCGGATCGGCGGCAAGGGCGAGCGATTTGAATTGATCGGACTGAAGACAGAAAACGAACCGCTTGATTATCTGGAATTGTTCATTGCCGGCATCGGATCATTGTCGCTCAAGACGAGGATGAATAAACCAATCTTTACGATGAAGCGTGTCATTGGCCTTTATCGCACTCCGCTGTTTCCGTTCTTCCGGGGCAAACTGGCCGGGATCGAGGAGATGTTAACCTACCAGGGCAAATTTGTTACGGTCGACCAACAGGACATGGTGGATATGGCCGATCAAATGGAAACCCAATCGGCTGATGTCGATGATATCACCGATGACGAGGCTGCCAAAGGAAATGAATCCTTCGACGAAACCGGTCGCGATGAAAACCCTTCCACCCAAAAAGCGACGGACATCGATTAGTCGCAGCATTGGCCGTTTGTTTATTCTGGAGAAAGTGGCCCGTCAAAGTACACCGCCAGCCAAATCGTCGGTTCATCGGGTGAAGTCCAATCAACACGGTGTCTGCGATGGGCGGCAATCAAGAGGTGGTCACCGGGCATAAGCTTTTGGGGCGGTTGTTCGTCTTCGAAGATTAGTTGAGCACTTCCACTGAGAAGTGTGACCCATTCAAACTGGTTTTCGTCATACCAAAATCCCGGTGGGCTGGAATGACCATGCGACACGATTCGTTCAATTCGTAAATTGTGACCTTCGGCAAGTATCTCGGACATTTCGCCCGGTGTTGCCACGGATCCCGCAACGAACAGGTTTTTGATTTTCACGATTGACGATCCCTTTAGGCCAGGCGTTTTTGGAATCGCATGACACTTGCAACGAGCACGACAGCGCAGCAAATGGTCAATGCGATTATCGACGGCATTACATCGATAGCATCTGCCCCTCGCAAAATAATCCCGCGAAGGATTTCTATAAACCAGGTTGCCGGCAGCGCGAACGAAATCCAGTAAATGGGGAGGGGCATTTCTTCGCGGGGAAAAACGAACCCGGACAGAAGTATCGACGGAAGCATGATGATGAACGCAAACTGAAACGCTTCCAGTTGGGACGTTGAAATCGTCGATATAAACAAACCAAGGCCAAGTGAGCAGATTGTAAAAAGCAATGACAATGCAATCAACAACGCCACGTTGCCACGCACGGGAACACCAAAAACGTATTCCATAACGAACAGCATTATCAGAACTTCCACCAGTCCAACGATCGAATAAGGGATTAGTTTTCCGAGCAACAACCCGACACGTCCTACCGGTGTGACAAACAATTGTTCCAGCGTTCCCAGTTCCCGCTCGCGTACGATCGCAAATGAAGTCAGAAAAAGGGTAACGAGTTGCAGTATTACCCCAATCAATCCAGGCACGAAGAAATGAGAGCTTTCCAGATCAGGGTTATAGAGCAAGCGCGCACGAACCTCCAGCGGCAACACCGTTTCGCCTTCTGCGTTTCGACTTGCCGCAATTTGAAATGATTCCCCCATTCGTTTGGCCATACGAATTGAAATCGACTGGCCAAGCAGTTGAGACGTGTTTTGCGCGGTCGAGGCAACTTGCGAATCACTTCCGTCGATTAGTACCTGGATCTGTGCCTGTTCCCCCCGCATCAGGCGATCGCTGAAATCAGGTGGAATGATCAAGCCCACTTTGGCTCGTCCTGATTTCAATGACCGATCCAGTTGTTCCTCGCTGTAGACACGCTCGACGATCCTGAAGCGGCGGGTGTTCTGGAACTGTTCAATCAGTTCTTGCGATTGCGTTCGTCCATCGAGATCCAGATAAACGGTTCGAATATTCTCGATTTGCGTATTGATTGCATAGCCAAAGATAATTGTTTGTATGATGGGGACGACGAACATAAAAAACAGGGTCGTCGGCTGCCGGCGAATGTGAACAAATTCTTTTGCAAATACAGCCCAAAGACCTGTCATCCCCCACCGCCTGTCAATGCGCTTTTCAGTTTGAGTGTCCTCTACCGACGTTGCGACGTCGTGCCACGGGTGTAAACCCCTGGCGGGTGCAACTTGACCCGTTGCATGTGATTGGACTGGTAATTCGACGACACCTTTTCGGTCGGCCAATGCGGTCAAGGTGACGAAGACGTCTTCCAGTGATGGCTGGACAGGACGAATATCTGCTTCGCTGATCGCACTCTCTGATTCCGGCAAAAATAATTTCTTGTCAATGTTATCGTCAGCCAACAAGTGGACCCGGTCGCCGAACAAGGTTGCGTCATATACACCGTCAATTGATCGCAAACGCGACAGGTGCCGGGTCGGAAAAGGGAGCTTCAAATCGAATCGGGTTGTTCCGGCCGGCGTGACGGCTGGAAGTTGCTTAAGCGATTCCGGAACGCCAGTGACGAGGAGCCGCGACTGGTACAAGTAACCGACATCGGTGCAACGCTCCGCTTCGTCCATGTAATGTGTCGTTACCAGCAGCGTTACCCCCCGGCTGGAGAGTTCGAACAATAGATCCCAAAGCTGTCGTCGGGCGACCGGATCGATCCCGGCTGTCGGTTCATCAAGGTAAATGACTTTGGGTTCGTGAATAAGCGCGCAGGCAAGTGCCAATCGCTGCTTCCATCCCCCCGATAACGTTCGTGCCAACTGTGGCAATCGATCGGCAATTCCCGTGAGTTCAACGACATTTTGACGTCGTTGGACCAGTTGTTCCGAACTTAAGCCGTAGATTCTGCCATAGAAATCGAGGTTCTCCCGAACGGTTAGATCGCCATACAAGCTGAATTGCTGGGACATATATCCAACACGTGGCTTGATCTGTTCCGCCTGCTTCTCGACGTCCAGGCCGAGGACCGAAGCGCGCCCCGATGTCGGCGGCAAAATACCCAACAACATTCGAATGATGGTCGACTTGCCACTTCCATTTGGGCCAAGCAATCCAAAAATTGATCCGCGCTCGACCGAAAATGAAACCTTGTCAACGGCCACGAACGAACGGAAATGCCGGGAAAGTTCCTGGACCTGAATGACCGCTTCGCTCATCGCGGATCACCCGGCTTATCGAGCCAAAGATCCACAGTCATTCCAGGGTGAAGCAAACCGCCCTCGTTTTTAACCTTGACGCGGACTCGATAAACCTGCGTTGCCCGATCCTCTGAAGTCTGAACATTGCCCGGAATAAATTCAGCATGACTGGAAATAAATGTGATGTCGCCCATAAACGATTGACCGGGTGAGCTGTCAACGGTAACGCGAACAGTCTGGCCAAGTGCCAACTGCAGATACTTTTGCGGCACATAAGCGCGAACCCAAAGTTCGTCATTCGACAAAACGGTGATGACCGGAGCGTTGGGACCAACGAGGTCACCAGGTTGCAAATCAAACGCATCGACATAGCCGGTTCCATAGGCCAATATCGTCAGTTCTTTACGTTGCTGACCCATCGCATCGAGAGCGGCCTGGGCGGCGTCACGGGCAGCGATTGCAACATTGATATCTTCCACACGGAATCCCTTGCGGGCGAGTTCCCATGCAAGTCGCGCCTCGTCAGAATGCGCCACGGCACTTTGAATTTCCTGTTCCCGCGCACCGGATTTGAGAATCTGCAACTCGTTGACTCGGACCTCAACATTTGCTTTTGCGGCAGCCAGCCGCTCGGTCGCACGGTCCTGATCCGATTTCGAAACGGAGTTTGTCGCGTAAAGGCGTTCGATTCGCTCCTGATCCAGTTCCGCAAGGCGTCTTTCCGAAAGGGCCGCTTCGAGTCGACTTTCGGCGGTGGCGATCTGTTCGACACGCGGTCCCGCACGAAGCAAGTCCAATTCTGCGGTTGCCTGGTCGAATCGTGATTTCGCCTGGGCGATTTCCTCGTCGCGCAATCCCGCTTGCATTTTTTTCAGTTCGTTTTCGCGCATCGCCAGTTCCGAACGGGCTTGCTGTTCCCGTTGATCGATGTCGAAAGATTCAAATTCCACCAGAGGTTGCCCGGGCTGTACCGTTTCACCTTCGCTTACGAATATGGATTTTACCCGGCCCCCGATACGTGAGCCAAGTCGTGTCTCGGCGGATTCGAGGATCCCCGAAACCTGTCGGGCAACGGGGCGTCGCTGGCTGATGACAATCAGGGAAACCAGTACCACAGCAAATATTACCAACAGGGCAAATCGACGCATCCGGCTGTCTCCACCGAGTGAGCTTTGGGAGAATCGAATTCGTTCAGTCTAGCGACGGCTGCAGTGTGTGACCAGTGATGGGACGAGGCATGGGCAACCTGTTCGCGTGAATCGTCGCCAATTCATGACGCCAGTTTGAGATTCTACGTTGTCTCAACCTGTCGGAGGAAAACGCGCAATCAATTCCTGTTTGCGAATCAGGCAGGGATCATCCCACAGGCTGATGAAATACCTGGAAAGGCGCTGGACCGTTCTGCAGTCGGTAATTCGCATCGCCCATAGTGCTGCTCGATTATCAGGCTCATCCCGCCCATCGTAAAAACAAACAAACGCAGTTCGATCGTCAAAAATGGCAAAATTCGTCATGGGTGTCGTCGGGTTCCAGGCAAGTCCTCGCAAATGATATCCACCTGTTAAATGAGAATCGGCCGCCAATTTTGCTGCAACCTGGTTGGATTCGGAATTGCCATCCGTGATGGCCACGATTCGCAATACTCGCTGGTTTCTGTCGTCCGAAGCCCACACGCGGATGGCATCCTGGAAATCGCTATTTGATTCGATTTTTGAAAACGACATGTGGCGAACGTGTGAAAGCAATATCGTATGTTCGGATCGTCCAACCTCAAACAGAAAATGATTGTATAACTCACCTGGGTCCGTGATAATTTCGCAAGGCAACAGTTCGGATTGCTGTTTTTGGATCTTTAGTGTCAGTCCTATCAAAAAGAGGATCGAAAAAACAACGATGGAATCAATGAGCGATGCGATTGTCGATTCTTCACTTCCAATCGACTTGATAATCAATCCCACGAGGGCTACGACACTTATTGAAATCAAATAGCTTAATTCAAGTACATGTCTTCGCCGCAACCAGCGCGGAAGTCGTCGTGACAACATAGTTTACCCGCCTCCAACTTCCGTCTCGTATTGCCCAAACTCAAATAAGTCCAGATCTACCGGGTTCGCTGCCCTTTCTGAATCCGATCAAGAATCGCCAGCGTCTGCAGAGCCATCGCTGTCCCGTAACAACGACCCAGTTCGTGGGAATCGACAAAGCAGCCGTCGAATTCCGGCAAGTGCATTACCAGATCGCGATGTTGTTGGGCCAGTTCATTTCGTTTTTCCGAATCGCTCAGGAACGAAAGTGCTTCCGCGCGTCCTTGCATATCGTACCAGAAAAAGAATCCACCATAAGCCATCGTCGATGTGTGGTTATCGTATTTGTATGCCACTGCGAGAAACTTGTGATTTTCAAACGAAGCTGCCAACGCGGTTTGCAAGCGCTCGTCGCTCGAAGCGCTGCATTGCCATAACGCCAATTCGCACAAAGGCATTCGGCCGGCACTTTCCGGAATTTTTCCTTCGCCCCCAACCTCTTCAGGTTTGTGCGGCGTACCTTGGCCGGAATACGGATAGGCTCCGTTGGCGTATCGTTCATTTGACAAGGCCGAAACCCCTTTTGCGATGATTGCCTCGTCGACAATCGCACCGTTTTGTTTGCCGATTTGCAGAGCTGTTAGAGCCGTCGCTGTCACGAATGGATTGGCATACTCGTGATACCAGCTTCCGGTGTTGGTCTGAATCGACTGCAAGTCGTCTACGGCGCGATTGAGCCCTTCCGAATACCTCACCCTGTCCTGGTCGCTGAACGACACGAGTCGTGACAGAAAGCGAACGCGATAAGCATTGGCCCAAAGTATTTCGTCGCGATCCACCGGATTGATGTGACTCGGCTCATTTACGAAATCGGCTGCCCGGCGGATCGCGTCCAGAATTGCTTCGCGTCGTCCCGGCAAGTACTCCAGTGCATCGATCAAGGCGATTCCGGCAAGCGCCGTGACGGCAACATGGACGTTGGGCAAGCTGTCGGTCCCCCCAAAATCGTAGTCGGAATCAAACCAGCCTCCGTTCTTCGCTTGCATCCCCAACAAGTACTCAGTAGACCGTTCCCGGATTTTCGCACTGTCATACAAGTCCTTCGGCGCGGCGCTCCCCCGAGAATTCTGGCCAGCCATCAGTGCTTGAACAGGGAGGTTGCCGTGTACCTCGAATCCGCGAGCGAACGGCCCCCAATTTTCGGCCTCGGCCACCGCTTTCCAAGCAAGCGGATGATCGGGCTGTGCATCGGCAGCAGTCACCCAAATCTTCCGCGCCAAATCCTGATCCCCGCGACGAAAGGCGAACATCCCTTGCAGCAAGATCTTTTCTGCCGCACTTTCATGAGTTGCCTCGATCATCGAATCCTCAAACGCAAAATTGCCCGCCCGAAACTCGGACCACGCTTTATCCAACGACTCCCGTGCCGGATCGTTCACGTTCGCTTGTTCAGGTGTTTCGAGTTCAATCGACGAAGCAATCAATTTTTCGATCCACTGCGGGTTGAAGGTCGTAATCTGGTCCACTGCGGTAACTCGCTCGCCATTTTTGTCCAGCACGATATAGCCCGGCTCGACGAACTTGTAGGGAAGTAATTCCAGTTTTCGGGCCAGTTGCCCGGAAGCGTTTTCCTTTATGGGGATGAAGTAATCATTGACAAGGGCAATTACCGCAGGCCAGGAAAAAGGACCAGCCATCATGTATCGATCAATTTCCGTTTTGCGGTCCATAAATGAACCGCGCAAAGTCGGCACATACCAAAAAACGGGCTTGCCAGTTTCCGCCGCTTCCTTCATCGCCTCTTCGATGGAACCACGCCACTGAATGGCAGAGCCGCATCGCGCAGAAAATTCCGTCGGTTTCACGCGGACTTTTTTTGTCGAGTTTTTTTCCTGCTGCGCCATGGTTGGTGTCGAGGCAGTCGAGATTAATCCCACAAGGGCAACGACAAAAAATCCACGCTTTGCGATGACCGGAATCAACGATTTCAAGGTGTGAATCATTAAAGTAATCTCATTTCGGGCAACTTGTTAGAAATCATTTGAGGGATGACAGGCTGAAATGCATCCTTGCAAATTCAAGTCGAACATCACGACGGACTCGATGATACCTTGATTGGCCGATGTAAACCATTGCGGGAATTGTGATTGAATGGGAGGATCTCGAATTCGCGGCTGGATCAAAGTTTTTCGGTCCAGGCCGCGGTCGCGTATTTATTGTCAACAAGATTTTGTATTTCCACCAGGTCGTTTGAAGTCATGGTGGCCTCTGATTCCACGAATGGAGGGTTCCAGACTTTTATGAGTTCCTTCATCAACGCCGCAGGTGTGACGGGCAAATTACATACGAACGCTTCGTGACTTCGTCCGGCACGATACTCGGGTTGCCGCGGCGGTGTTGCCAGGCTTTTACCCATCAAATGCAACGGAAAAGAATAGAGCAGCGTGCCGTGATACAACAGGCAATTGCGCTTGCAGCGCATACTGTTTCCCGAGAACTTGCGATTTTTGATAGTCAGGTCACACGTCCCAAGGTACTGGACATCGATGCCCGTTTGAAGGACGGCAGATTGAATCCGCTTCATCACAAATCGATGGGCTTCATCCAGCATCCTCAGTTGGGGATGAAGGCGGTAGTCCAGCACGACGGCATACATCAAACAACCCGGTCCGATCACGACCGAAGCGCCCCCGCTGCATCGTCGCAAAATTTCGATTCCGTTTTGTTGGCACCAGGCTGCATTTACCTCGTCCGCGAATTTGGAACTCCGGCCAAGAATCACTGCCGGGACCGGGTTCTCCCAAACACGAAACAGTTCGCGCGGTGTCGTCGACACATCACACGAATCGAGCATCCATTCATCGATGGCAAGATTTCCTGCAGTTGTTTGCAGCGTTTTGTTAACAAGTTGCATGGTCTGTTCGAGGAGTGTTTTCTGGATGTCCTGCGGCCTGGTTCAGCAAACAAAATTGTCAAAACTGACTGCTGGCAAGCTTTTCCGATTGGGTAAAGTTGTGTTCCAAGTCCCGCTCTCACATCGATTTGCGTCGATTTTACCTGGTTTACCGTCAGCGCATTCGGAATCATTGCAAAAAGTTGTTGAATTTCCGTAAGTGGTTATCGGACGGCCAGTTGAGTGTGGTTAGTCTGGAGTTAAAAGGGACGTGTCGTTTGCCAACAATCCATGAATTCGGCAAACTCATATGGAGGTAAGTGTTATTCGGAACTTGCCAGTCGTACAGGTGGTTGCGAACAATGCGCCCTTGGACCCGGTATCTGCGTTCGCGTACTCGCTTGCAAAACACGCTTTCGTTTCAAATTTTGTCGTTCATGAAAAGGCTCGTCGAGCATGTACAGAAAACTGTTATTAAGTCTCCTTCTGGTGCCGGTCGTTTTCGCTTGTAACACGTCTGTCGCGCAGCAAACGTGTCTGCAGTACCGATTGATGCCACAGGTTGTTTACGAACCGACGTCGGTAACGACCATGCGTGAGGTTCAGGAGACTCAGTACCGCCCTCAAAAAACGACAACTTACAAACCCGTGTGGACTACGGAATCGCGGGAAAATCGCTACACGGTTCTCAAACCTGTTGAGGAAACCGCGTATCACGAAGAGACCTGCACTGTTCTCAAACCGATCACCAAAACAAGCTATCGCGAAGAGAACTACGACGAGACGACCTGGGTTACCGAAACGGAAATGCAGGAACAACAGACAATCGAAAATGTTCCCGTACGCGAAACCCGGTATCGCGAAGAACAGGTCATCGTACGGAAGCCGGTCACTGAAACCCAAATGCAATCGGAAAACGTAACCGTTTACCGACCAGTAACGACAAGCGAAACACAATACATGCCCGGGACCACTCCGGTTGCCAGCTGGGGGGTTTCCCAGGTTCCCTCCACGACGAATCTGCAATGGCAACGCGCAGGGTACGTATTCAATCCAGCCACTGGCCAGTACCTTTGGCAACGACCCGGATTGTACTGGGCAAACAATCCTGGAGCGGCCTATTACACTCCTCAGACGACGTTTGTTCCAACGATGATGCCGCAGACAGTTCAAAGAACGTCCCTGGTTCCGGAAACAATAATTCAGCAAAAACCGGTGACGGTGACCAGCTATGTCGATGAAGTGTCAACTCGGAAAGTCCCAATTGAAACTCTTCGAACGGAACAACGAATTACGACCCGCAAGGTGCCGGTCGAAGTTCGTCGACCTGTAACCAGGCAATTGACGCGTAAAGTTCCGGTGGAAGTGGTCGAATACGAGCGTCAGGAAGTTGTTCGACGTGTTCCCGTTGTTACCCGCCGCTTCGAACGAGTTGAAAAAATCGAGCCATATGAAGTCCAGGTTTGCCGTTGGGAAGCGATTGAATCAGAACAGCAAACCCCAACTGTAGTTACCCGACGTGTGCCCGTCGAATCCATCCAACTGGTTCCTCGAACAGTCATGATGCAAGTCCCCGTTGATTATTACGGCAACCCGATACCTGGCATTGCGGCGATTCCTGTCGTTGTGCCTGCGGCGAACCAACAACCGCTGGTCTATCGCACTGTGCCAACCATCGACAACAGCTTGTCGCCTCAACGCATTTACACAGCCCTGCCTGAATCGATCATTATTGAAAAACCATTGGACGCAACAGTGACCGTTCCCGAGACTCCCCTCAAATCCGAAACGGACATGGTGCCTGTCGAAACGAAAGCAAACGAGCCGCAGCCCGCTCCGGCGACTGGCGACGGTCAATCTGGCACGTCTCCTGCCGCTGCCGATCAACGTCCTTCCCTGGATCTGGACGATGTCGATGCGGCTACGGATTCGAACAGCGTTGAGACGGATTTCTCGTTGCCAACAATCGATGGCCCTTCCCGACCTGGCGTCAACGATTCACCAGACAAACCCAAACGACCCATTGGGACTTGACTGTTACGAGGTTGTTGATCAACTTATGCCGTACCTTGCCAACGTCGTCAACAGCCTGTTTTTCAGTTTATGTCGCGCAATTCGTGCAACGCAGCGTTGAGTTCGGAATCGGCTGAACAAGTTGCGTCCCAATCTGCTCAAGCCCTGCATACACCGGCAATGCTTGCTAGTGTCCTTGGCGTTTCGCTGGCCCGTATTCGGAGTTGGCAACGGCGCGGGCTGATTCGACCGGTCAAGATTGTCAAGCGCGTTCCCTATTTCGATTTCCCGCAACTTGCTACTGGAAAACGGCTCGTCAGCTTGATAGGGCAAGGGATCTCTCCCGCTGCTCTTCAGAAAAAACTGAACCTCATTCAGCGCTGGTTGCCCGACGTATCTCTTGCGGAATTATCGGTCCGGATTGAGGGCAATTCGATCCTTCTTCAGCGACAAGGGGAATTGCTGGAAACCGACGGACAAAAGCGTCTGGATTTCGGCGAAGATCCAATCGACTTTCGCGACAGTTCATTGCCGGCAGCAATACCGATTACGCCTCTTGCAACCAGCCTGGAGTCTGTGCAACAAGGGAACTCGACGCTCCAGGATTTGTTTCAACTGAGGTGTGCCGCCGAACAACACGAAGACGCCGGTGAGATTGATGAAGCGATCCAGGCGTGGCGAATGTTCTTGCTCGTCGGCGGGCCGCAGGCGGAAATCTGTTTCCGCCTGGGTGAACTATTGTATCTGGCCGGCGATTCAGTCGCTGCTCGCGAACGATACTACGTCGCATTGGAAATTGACCCGACGCTTGTCGAGGTTCGTGCCAGTCTCGGGTGCGTTTTGATGGAACTGGGGGAAACGGACCTGGCGATCGCTGCCTTGCAAGGTGCATTAATCTGGCACGAGAACTTTCCCGACATCCACTATCACCTTGCTGTAGCGCTGGGAAACGCCCACAGGAATTCCGAAGCACGTCAGCATTGGCAACGCTTCCTCGCCCTCGCCCCCACCAGTCCCTGGTCGGAACAGGCAAGAATCAACTGCGAACGGTTGAATGATTGAAAACCGTCATTCAGCAGGGCGAAATTGAGAGGGCGAGTGTTAACCACGGTCAAAGAGCGCAGCGCAGGGTTACTTAAAAAACGTCAGGTGTTAGTGATTGCTGGTTGTTCGTTCAGGCGGACTCTATTGCTGCGCGTCGTTGGGCGTCCTTGTGCCGAAAGCTTTCGCCTTTGGTCTCGGTGATATGGTTGTCGTGTGTCAGACGGTCCAGTGCGGCTCCCGTGAGTCGCAATTTGCTGGCGGGAACGTACCCGAGTTCGTCCATCAACCGATACGAATGGCAGTCCTCTCTCTCTTCCCTTCTCCTTTTTCTCACCTTGTCGACCGTCCGTTTCAATCGCCGATGTATTTGGAATCGGTGCATGTTGGAAATCTGAAATGTCAAATTACTGCGATTGTTAAACAGAGAGTCAGCGAGTTTTGTTTCGGAATTCCGGGGCTGCTGAGGAAACGTCCGTCAGGGGCTCGCAAGGGACAGCCGGAACGCGACCATCTCTTGGCCATTGCGAACCAGCAGAATATCGCCAACCACCACAGGGTGGTTCCATGTTTTACCCTCGATGGCCGAGACTCGCGCGAGCTCTTGGAACGGATCGGGGGTCGCGCTCACCAGCGCCAGCTTACCGTCTTCCGACAGTACCAGCAGCAAGCTCTGTTCGGGCAACAGGACGAGCTGCCCGCTACCGTAGCGTCCACCCTTCCACTTGCGCTGGCCGTCCGCAAGGTCGATGCACGCGAGGATGCTGCCGTCGAAGCCGTAGACATGGCCCTTGTGAACGACGAAGTCGTTGAAGTTGGGCTTCAGTCCCCTCGATGTCCAGCGCTCTTCGGCGGTCCATTCACCGGCCACGTGCGCGAGCGCGAAACGGCGTAAACCGGCCCCGCCCATTCCCTCGTCGCCCGCGCTCATGAGGACGTCGCCATCGGAGGCCAGGGCCGGCTGGACGATGCGGGAGGATGTCGGTGATGCGCTCCTCCAGAGAAGCGCGCCGTCGGCTGGTGCGACGCTGATCGCGCCGGCACTGGTCATCAGCAAGACCTGCGGGACGCCGTCGATTGTCAACAGATGTGGTGAGCTGTAGCCGCCCCCGCCACTGGCCGGGCCCAGCCATCGCAGATTGCCGGTGGCTAAGTCGTAGGCGGCAAGCTTGCCAGAGGTGGCGACGATGACAACGTCGCCGACAACGAGCGGCGAACTTGCGAAGCCCCAGCCCGGAAGCTTTGCACCGGTGTCGGACGCCGCGTTGCGCGACCACACCACGGTGCCGTTCCCGGCGTCGAGCGCGTTCAGGATTCCGGTGGCACCCAAAGCGAAAACGCAATTATTGCTGAGGGCTGGCGTGCCGCGCGGACCGGCGCCGCCAGTTGATTCCCAGAAACGCGCCGAGTCGCTGTGTATCCATACCGGCTCACCGGTGGTCAGATTGTAGCAGGCAACGACTTCCTCGTCACCGCGCTGTTCCTGGGTGTAGAAAAGTTCGCCGCGAACTGCGAATGACGACCAGCCCGGTCCGATCGGCCGGCGCCACAATTGGACCGGAGGCGATTTAGACCAGTCGGTCTCAATCCGCACGCCAGGGATGATGCCGTCACGATTTGGCCCGCGAAAGCCTGGCCATTCGGCAGCCGTTTCACTTGCAGCCGAAACCGACGGAACCGCCGCTGGCGACGGCGCGGGCATCGGTGGCTCGTGGCGGACTTGTGCCAAGAGCCGCTCCTCAGGACTCAGCGTCCACCGCCAGTGGAAATCCTGAACGAAGTCACCGGTAGCGCCCCCGGTCCGGACGACCGTCCACACTCCGCTCGCAAGCAGGATCGCCGCGACCATTAACGCGCGTCGAGGTCCGTCCGAGAAGCGACGGCTGGCCCATGCCCATGCGACAAGGGCAAGGCCCAGGCCCGGGATAGCCAATATTGGGAACAGCATCCCCTGCGCCCCATTGGCAAGCGACACGTGGATGACGCGCGATGTTGCATACATAGCGACGATGATGAGGACGATGGCGCCTAAACGCTCGGACCAAGGTGCCCGGCTGAAGAACAACCACCACACGACGATGGCCAACGTGCATACGAGTCCGCCCAACAGGCCAAAGATCAAGCTCCCGGGCACGATGATTGGAACGACATACTTGAGCAGAATCAGCAGTATTGCAGCGGCCACGCCGGGCCAAAGTCGGAGCGTCTTCCTAATTGCCCGTTCATCGATTTGAGAAATGGTCATTCTGGTGTTACCTCTTCAAAACGCCGTTTGTTTCAAGGCGTTCTTGCTGGGCGTCGATGTCGATTCGGACATTCTTGCGCAGGAACGCGCGCAGTTCCGGCGAAACCGACGACAGCTCGCCTCCGAAATGTCGATGCGCGGCGAGTTCGATCAGGTAAAGGGAAGCCTCCGTTCCCAGTACGCTTTCCGGATTGTGTCCGGCGTCAGGATCGATCAACAAGCTGAGCGGCTTGCCGAGTCGACGCGCCTCGCCGACGTAATGCACGATGCTCTTGAGCGGCACCCGGTCGTCGCGCGCTCCGGCCCAGATGTAGGCAGGTGCCTGCAAAGCCGGCAGCGACGCGAGCGGCGACTCGCGTTGCATCTTTTCCCGCCAGGCGGCGTCTTCGTATGGAAAGCCCAGTAATGGGAACCGCAGCTGCAACGGCAGTCCTTCGGGACGCAAAGCATCTTTGTCATGTTCAGCCTGCCATTGTTTGATCCAGCCATATTCAGTAGGCGGTGCGCCGGCGAAAGCGAAACGAAAGCGCGCAGGGTGATGACTTAGCGCCAACAGGCTGGCATAACCACCGAAGGACATCCCCATCACCGCCTGCCGCTCGCGATCGCCAATTCCCTCGGCCAGCAGGAAGTCCAGTCCGTCGACGATGTCGGCCAACACCCGACCGTTGCCGACATCCCCCTTCGCAGCGAGCACGTAGTCCAGGCCGTAGCCTGTCGAGACGCGAAAGTTTGGAACGAACACCGCATAGCCACGGTTGACCAATAGCTGGATGCCCCCGTTGTACTCGTCATACATCCGCATGATCGGACCGCCATGTAGCCATGCGATCAGCGGTACCGTGCCGGGAGCAATCCCGCTGGGCAGCAGCACGTAACCGTGCAGCAACATGCCGTCGCTTGCGCGGTAGCAGACCGGGTGCATCACCGCGCCCGGAGGCGGCACGCTCTGTGCAGCATCTTCGGACGCGAACAACGGCCGAAGCCGGTTCTCCCCGGGTTGATAAAGGTAGTATCGAGCCAGCGCGAGGTCACCCTGCTGCGCCTGTACCAGCCACAGGTGACCATCGGTCGTGGTCGAGAGTTCCAGATTGGCTGCCGGCAGTTGCTGTTCGAGCGCGGTCAGCGTCGCGCGGGTGCCGTCGTCGTTGCCGTACCAACAGCGCCGAGCGTCGTGGTAGGCGATCGCGAGCCAATCCTCGCGGGCTGCGCTCCAGAGCAACGCGTTGGTGTCGGCGACGCCCGCCGGGTCGCGATGCATCGTCTCCCAGCGCCCACTTTCTTCTCGCCAGCATCGCAGCGAAAGCTTGTCCTCGTCATGCCGCGACAGCAGCCACAGCGATTGCTCCGCCTGGTTGTAGCCGACCAATCGGCCCTCCTCGCGCCTACCGCAGCGCAGCAACTCACGCGGTCCCGCGGCGGTGTATTGGCGGATGACTGTCTCGTAGCCCGGGCCGTCGAAGGCCGCGGTGAATGCCAGCTCTCCGCCCGCGTTCAGCAAAACACTGCGCAGCGGCCAGGCGGTTTCGAGCAGCAAGCGTGACTTGCCTTGGGCATCGACACTCAAATAGCGATAGCGCTCGGTGCCCGATTCCACGACTTTCTCACGGATGATTGCGCACTGCGACGCGCGCTGGTCAACCGCCCAAAGTCGTTGCGATCGACGCAAATCCCATTTGAGGATGCGCTTGGTGCTCAGGTCCGCACTCTCGACCACGGCGAGGCCTTGTTCATCGGCGAACCAAAGTCGGCGGCCGTCACCCGACCAAGCGGTCTCGCCCTGCTGCAGGCCAGCCGCGATCCGCGTCTGGTCTCCGCTGGACACGTTTTGCAGCATCACGTCGACCCCTTTTTCGCCGCGACGGAGAAACGAAAGGTAACGGCCATCCGGCGACAGGCGCACGTCGATGACCTCCGAGCGGCGGAGGTATGCTTCGCGGACATGCATCGCGGCCAGCGGCTGATTCGCGGCATGAGTCTTCGCCACTTGCAAGGCGATTTGCGTCGCGGTGACCGGGTCGGTCACTTGTGCGGCCGTGCTGCAGACGTTGAGCAGTGCGACGAAAGCCATGACGACAGCCATTTTCGGCAAGCTAATTGTTCGCCCGTGAAGGGAGGTCAATGACATGGAGTCTTCCGTGGTTCAAGGCAGATTAGGCTCAGCAAGGCCGGCACTCCCAACAACATGCAGCTCACCAGCCAGAGGATCCGGCGGGCCGTGCCAACTTGCGTGCCACGCAGCCAAACGTATCCGGCCGCCAATGAGACCAGCATGAGGGCCAGGGCCAACGGATAGAACAGCGGCACTCGGGGCAACAGCTCGAAGCGCGGCGGCTGGGTCAAGCCCGTGTCCAGCAAATCCGGCAAGTGCGCCAAAGCGTAGAGCGGAGGCGAAACCCACCATGACGCGACTGGCACTGTCACCGAGCCGACGAAGCTTACGCGATGATTGCGGATGTCGCGGCGCTCTCCGACTACCGTAGCCTGACCGTCGGCGTCGATATAGACGACCTGCTCCCATGGGCTGGTGAAGGACTCGAAGCCTTCAAACTCCCGAGCGTCGGAGTAGAAAAGCGAGACCAGCCAACCGTCCAGCAGTTCAACGATATCGACATGGAGCGGTGTCGGTTCGCCCTTTGCTAGTGGTAGTTGCCAGTCGAGTTTTGGCGGAGCGAAGGCCGACAGCGCTTCGCGGTCTTTTCGGTACGCAAGCAATCGCTGGTTGGTCAACAGCAGCACACGATCCAGGGCGCGGACCGGCCTACCCACGAACCACTCGCCGGCGGGCAGACGGACGAGCTCGTGCTGACTCTGGGATTCGTCGTCGATGTCGTACAGCATTGTACGGGTCATGCCGAGCGCGGGGACTTCGGCGAACGACGCTTGCGGTTCGCTTATCCCGCCTGTTCCCCACCAGCCGCGCGTATCGCCGCTAGTCGGGTCTCGGCCGTGGAACTGCATGCGGTCGTGACTGAAGGTCCACTTGATATTGCGCTTGTCGTCCCACCAGGGCTGAGTGACATTGCCGAACTGGTGGCGAACGGGGAATCGCCCGATGTCGGGCGACAGTCCTGCCACCTCCAGCAGCGGCAACTGCTCGCGCCACACCGCAGCGCGCGGATCGCGGCTACCCTCCAGCCCTCTGGCGAGGGAGGCCTGCCTGAGGCTGCGTAAGTAGGCATCTACGTCGATGTCGGTGTCCGTGGTCAGCACCGTTCTGCCGGGGCTGCGACCGAGCAAGTCGACGAGTGCAAGGCCTGTCTTGCTCAGATGAAAGACCAGCAAGAAAAAGGCGAGCTGCAGCGGCAACGCGGTCAGCAGCAGCACGCTGTGCCGGGCGATTGGCGCGTCGCGGTCGGCGCGGAAGCTGTTTCGTGCGACGAAGACCAGCCACGCCAGGCAGGCGAGAACGGGCAGCAGCAGCCACCACACCGAGGCCAAGTGCAAGGCCAGCATCAACGGCGCCAGCAGCACGGCCACGGCCGCCTTGTGGCGGCTGGTGCAGGCATGGGCTCCGGCCAGCCAAGCCATCATTGCGAAAGCCAACGCATGGAATACCGCGACGTAGTGGCAACTGTCTATGACATGCGTGGTGATTGCGTCGGTGGCAATCAGGAAGACGAGCAATGGAGCAAGGACGGCCACGCTTAGCTGGGTCAGCGCCGACAAGGCCAGCGCGGCGAAGATTCGTGCGGGCGGCAAAGGACGATGGATCAACCACAGCCAGCGGCTGGTTCGGCGATAGCTGCCGACTTGCAGCAATGCCAGTGCCAGACCAAGCAACATGTACACGGCCAGCATTACGCCCTGATCCTCGTAACCGAGTTGCGGTACATCGACGACACGCGACAACAGCAGCAGGGCCAGGCCATGACCCAAGGCGACGATCATCGAGAGCCGACGGAAGCGGCGCCATTCCGAGCGAAACAAATCGTTCATTGAAGTGAGATTCCTAGGGCTGGCGTCGCATGGTTACGGGCTAGAAAAGCGTTAACCGCCCGGTCCAGGTTTACGTCACCTCGGTTGTGGCGACTGGCGCCCTGGGCGTCAAGCAGTTGACCAAAGCCTTCGTCCTGGTCCAGTACCAGGTAGTGGAACAAGCCGTCGATGCGCTGCACTTGCAACACGCCTGGCAACAAACCGGACTCCGGCGGGAGAGCAGGGAACTCGGCGACCCAAAGCGCGACGCGCTCGCAGAATTCGTCGGGCGGTGACATGTGCTTCAGTTCGCCGCGCTCGATAATGATCAGGTTGTCTGCGAGTCGCTCGATCTCGTCCATCTGGTGCGAGCAGTAAATTATGGTGGTGTCGTTTTCATCGATGGAACTCAGCACCGCTTCCAGAAAGGCTCGCTTGGCTACGACATCAAGCCCCAAGGTTGGCTCGTCGAGGATCAGCAGTTCCGGATTCTGGGCGAGCCCCATCGCCAAATTGACGCCAGCACGCTCTCCGCGCGAAATGTTGGCGATGCGCTGCTCCGGCAATACATGAAAGTGGTCGACGATGCTCCGATAGCGCCGCTCATCCCATTTCTGGTAAAGCCGGCGTTGCATTGCCACCAGCTCGTTCACGCGCAACCACGCGGGCAAGCTGTGCTCCTCGTTAACGAAACCGATGCGTGCTCGCTGGTATTCCGTGAGCGCGGTGCAGTCGTGTCCCAGGATCGTCGCTCGGCCGGAGTTTGGCGACTGGACGCCCAGCAGGATGCGGAACAAGGAGGATTTGCCCGCACCGTTGGCGCCTACGATGGCGTGAATTCGTCCGTGCGGAATGCGCAGCGTCAGTTGGTTCAGAGCTTTCTTGCGGCCGTAACACAAGTCGACTCTCTCGGTTTCAATCACGTAGTCCGATTGCGCTTGATGCGAAGACCTGTCGTTGCGCGCGATCCGAAGCAGATTTGAGCCAGTCATGAAAGTTCCTCGTCAGGCGGTACGTTTGTTGAGACAGGGAGTCAGCGTGACGCTAATCCGGTCGAGGATCTGCTCAAGTGGATAGCCCAAGCCGATGACTTCGACACAGAACGCCTCAAGTGCCAACGCCAAGCGCCGTTCGCGCTCGGTTTCGGACAGGCGTTGTCGGGGCGCCGCAACGAACAGTCCCAGACCTTGGCGGGCATCGAGCCAGCCTTCGCTGGCCAGTTCGCCATAGGCCCTGGCGACTGTCTTGGGATTGATGGTGAGTTGCAGAGCGAGGCCGCGGACGCTGGGAAGCTGTGCCCCCACTGGCAGTTTGCCGCTGGCGATCGACATACGGATCCCGTCACTGATTTGGCGGGTGATCGAACGCGGATTGCCCGGGCTAACCGATAGGAATAAGGGAACCGTCTTGGACATCGCTTTACCTACTGTACCATGTGTTGTGGTACAGTAGGATACGGCGTGAGTTTCGGAATGTCAAGTGAACGCGCTCGCGGAAACCAGAGGAAAATTGTGAACACAGCAAATTGTTGACAAGGTAACTGGATTTGGAGATGGAATACCAGGTACTGAGCAAGACCAGGCAACCGGTCATGGAGCGGCACGAGGTCCCATTCACAGGCGTATAGGTGGCTCGCAACCTGGTTGTCACTCGTCGGATCATGTATGAAATGGAGAGCGGTTCAGTCTATCCCTCACCCAGTGTGTTTAACTGCGCTGGGTGCCCTTACAAAGGCCCGTGCCGCTTGTGGCCCGGTCAAAACCCGAAATGAGGTTGATATTGGAAACAGTTATTGGCTTGGCCGTCATTGCCGGAATGTTGTTTTGGGTTTACCAAAATGGCATCCGAACAGGGAGCCGAAACGGCTTCCGTGCGGGTGCGCGTTTGACGCGACGAAATCGTTCTAACCGAATGTACAATCGCTAGATGATCGGTTTTCTAAACCCGTACGTCGGATACACTTCGTCAGGTGCGCACCAAGCTAAGATGATGCGGCACCGTAATCAGCGAACATCAATCGGTTCTGTCGCTACCGTGATTGTGGAATCGCTTGCTTTTCCGGCTTTATTGGCATGGTCACGCAATCGATCACGATACTTATTATTTGCTTCGTTGTTCTGTCGGCAGCGATGCTGTATGACGACGCGATCCGAATGAAGCCAACTCGACGTTAACCCGAAGGAAACAGTCCCCGGCTTCGGTCGGGCTGTTTCTCTTTTTTTAGCTATCGGCAGTCGCCCAGAATCCACATCGTGTCGGCGTAACGACGTTTATTTAGGTAGAGGCCATTGTCCTGAGCGTGTTGAAGAATGCACCTGGGTCTTCCTGACGCATTCCAACCCTGTCAAACTTCCACAACGGAATCCGCTGGACTCTTCACTGCCAGACCTGGTTTGTTCATGCAATGCAAGTAAATCATGGTCGTACGCACATCCTTGTGCCCCAGCAATTCCTGAACCGTCCTGATGTCCGAGCCACTTTCCAACAAATGTGTTGCAAAGCTGTGGCGAAGCGAATGGGGAACAGCGTTTTTCACGATCCCCACCCGATCAATCGCCGTTTTGAAGAATTTGGCAAAGTAATCTTCACCGATATGGTGCCGACGTATTTCGTGGGTTCGGGGATCGCGAGACATCCGGGCCGCCGGGAAAACCCATTGCCAGCCGAACTCCAGACACTCGTTCGGGTACTTTCTTTCCAATGCAAACGGTAGATAGACCTTGCCAAAACCATCGTCAAGGTCGCGCTGGTGGAGCCGGCGAACCCGCTCGATTTGTTCGATCAGGTCTTGACGACATTTGTCTGGCAAAAGGGTGATGCGGTCCTTCTCCCCCTTGGCTTTCCGCACCACGATATGCCCTTCGTCGAAACAGACATCCTTGACTCGCAGGCGGCGACATTCCCGATGTCGCAGCCCCGAGCCATAAAGCACCATAAACATCAACCGGCGCAACCCCCTAAACTCCGGCGCAAGCCTGCCAATTTCATTTCGGCTCAACACTACCGGCATTTGGCTCGCTTTGCTTGCACGTGTCACGTCCAGGAATTCCAGCTCACGACCCAATACTTTCTGGTACAAAAACAACAAGGCAGATTTGGCCTGATTCTGCGTTCCGCCGGAAACGTCGCCTTCGACCGCCAACCCGGTCAGGAATGCCTTGATTTCCTTTTCTCCAAACATTTCCAGGTCGTCATCGCCACAAAAGACAATGAATCTCATGATCCAGCCGATATAGGCCCGCTCCGTCTCCAGCGACCTCCGCATCACGCGCAAACTGCGACGCATTCGCTGAATGATTGCCGGTTCGTTCGGATCGATCTCGCCAATCAATTTTCGCTCGTCCGACACGCCGGGAGCACCTGTTCCCGTACCATCATCCCGCTCCTGCTCTGCGACTTGTCCGAGCTTGATCTTGACCTCGGTCAGGGAAGGCTTGTCGGTCTTCAAGACCAGATCGCGATAGGCTTCTACAGCCCGAACCGCTTGTAGCCGTTGCCACGCCGGAGTATTCGATTTCAACAGCGACTGGGAAAAAGTGATCACAGATTCGATCGTCACCGGCAGATTTTCGCCCTTGTTCTTGCCAGCCGCATACCGCCGCAGCCATTTGGGAAACCACTTTTGATCATTTTTGCCGTATTTGGCACCCGGTAGAAATTGGCAATAAAGTTGAACCGTCATTCGATTCTCCTCAAGAAGTCGGGGATTTGCCCCGAAAACCAGAGCTATCTGGGCGTCTTGCGTATCATCCCGGTCTGGCCCAAAACAGCTTGCAGTCGATTCTACACCGGGATAAAATTCAGCCTACCCGGTGATAATCCCGCTGATAATCATATTATCCGGGTCTGTTGGCGGGATAAATACATTGTTCGCCCTTAACCCAACAGGAATCTGAGATGCCTATCAATATATCTGAACAACCAAATTTTAATCCTGCGGACACCACCGATTTACAAGCCTCTTTTGATTGGGCAATGTTGGTAGCAGATGACCAAAATAAAGAATCTGTTTCTGACCGAAATTTGGTCATTCAACTAGCAATTGCGGTTGCTCATCTAACTTACAAAGTATCACAACTTGAAGATCGGCTACCCTGACTTCATAACATCTTGAGTAGCGGCTCTATGTGCTGATAATTCCTTTGATAGCCTGTCTACTTCTGCTGATAATTCGCTTATAGATCTAATTATTACCTTAAACTCATCTTTTCTGGCCCATTGAATTGTTAATTTACTGACCACATCATCTGATAAAACTGTTGACTCGAACATTGAAACACTCCTTCTTGCCCAAAAAAGGGCGAACAAAGCGATGAACCTAAGCGGCGGGACATCGCGGATTTGTAAGGCGGCCCGCTTGCCGCCGCTAGGTTATCGCTGTCGTTCGGCGTTTGTTAAAACCTGTCCGATAGCCACTCGTATAACGGGGTGGGATGTTTCGTCAGGTCCAAATGACTGCATTTTGTGCGATACTTCATACATCAAAGCAGTCCCTCTGGATGCTTCTGCTAACAGACGATTCAATTCATGCACGGCAGATTCAATTTTCTTGGATAATTCAGGAGTAATCATGGTGAACTCGAAAACAACTTTCTTTGATAGCGGGGGTAATAGGCTTGGTGATGATGATTTGTTGCCTATACCTTGGTTTCTGGGAATGGCCGTGACCTTCGAGGGAACACAGTATACTGTTGAAAAACTCGAATACGTTTACGGACATGACGATGAAAAAACAGACGGTCTGCACGTAACTTTGAAGTTGGCTTAATTGCCGAACAAATCGTTGGACCAAAGACGGGCTTGTAATCGTTTTCTTAGGCTTGCGTGTCGTTTGTCCCGTCTTGGTCAACTTGGTCGTTCTCGAATTATTTTAAGGGTGGTTTATACATGGTGTCCGGGGGAGTGGTGTCATCATCGAAATCCCCAAACATATAGTCTTCCCACGCCTGATCTTCTTCCAAGGTCTCTCGTTTGCCCACGATCTCGAATGGGAATTCACCGGTGATCCCTGGGTAGTGGTCGGACCAATCTTCAGCGAGTTCCACGATGGGGTAATTGTTGACCTCGGCGGCATATTCCTTTGCGTTCTTATCCGCAATTTGGTCACCTTGTCGAAGGAACATCTTTTCCCACGCATATGAGTCACTTTGCCAGATGGCGTACATCGTTAAAGCTAATCCATATCCCGTAACCCCCACGGTAACGAGAACCACAATCCAGAACGGGGAAATCCACATATCTACTCCTCTAGGTCAAGGTAATCTTCGGTTTCATCATCATCATCATCATCATCGAGAATTTGGTCAATTGCTCCCAAGAGGAGTTCGCTCTCGGATTCTGTGCTGGTGATCTGGGCGGACGGCAGGATGGCATGTCGCGTAATATCCCCATGCATGATGGCATCGAATTCGACAAATGGCCGGGCACGTTCCAGCAAATCAAAGATTTCCTGATACTCATCATAGCATTGGGAGATGTCGTGTTCAAGATCACGGGTAATTTCGCTGTATTCCTTTCTCAAGGCATAGTAAGACGTTCTCCACTCTCCAGCAGATGTTTGGTAACCTGTCAATTGCCTGCTCATCCAAACCCACATAACAACTTGGGAAAAAGCCAAAATGATGAATATAGTGTTGAAAGCGTTCATTTACTATCCTGATGAAATAGTACCAAGAAAAACAAAAACACAAGCACAACGATCAAACTTTCGCTCATTGGAAATAATCCTGAATTTTTACGGACTCGTCCCATGCTGATCGAAACGACATCGATGGGTCGTGCGACCAAATATAAACGGCCCGTACAAAATACCACGGCACCCAAGCCATAAACATGATTGATAAAATCAGCATTAGGAACCTCTCACCAACCCATGAAGGCACATCGAAAAGCAATCTAATAAATGTTTTCATTTCAGCCCCACCCTGATCTCTCGCAGCAGCCAATCATTGTATCAGCCATCCAGAACTCCTTATTTTGCCGGAGATTGTCATGCTCGTTAATTTATCCGGAACCGTCACCGGAACCGTAACCGGAACCGGAACCGTAACCGGAACCGGAACCAGAACCGGAACCGTAACCGGAACCGGAACCAGAACCGTCACCGGAACCGGAACCAGAACCGTAACCGGAACCGGAACCGTGATGACTACTCAATAAATTTGGCATACGTCACCTCAGCTATAGAAGTCGTCGGGATAATTTCGATGACGTTCGTCAGATAAATTTCGCCAGTCTTGTTCAGCCGCCCACCCTTGATCCCTTCGTTTGCCACCGCCGACAAACTCAACCCACCACCTTCCCATTTCCATAATCGCAATGCGTTCGTGAGTCGCAACTCCATGCTGTTTTGTGGATTGATGTAATCGATGGTGCCAATATGTACGCCCGCCGAATAAGTCCGGATCAGGCAACGGCGGCCCAGCATAGGGTGATCTGGGGGAGACTGAGATAGTTGGTTACCTCCGCACATAAAAGACCTCAATTCATTCATCTCTAATTGCATTTCACTTCTCCTAGCAGATTGCCAAACATGAAAAAGGACTTTGTTGATCGAACACCCACATAAGATACTCTACTAGTCTTCATCTGTCAAGGCCCCTTCGGGAACTTGGAAGAATCCTTGGACGATTTTCTCAAATTGGGCGGAGAATGTGGCATTCATGCAGATGATCTCCGAAATCGGCTCATCGACATAGATCACGATCACGGATTGGCGGAACATTCCCTTGTAGGTAGGCTGCCCTTCATTTGGATTCCGCCCGCCCCATGTTGCCCCCATTGCCGAGAGGGCTTCGAGCAAATCCCCAACGTGTTCAAATGGTATCAGCATTTTGCAATTTCCTTAAGTAGCTGTCTCGGAGATATAGGATGTATTTATTTATGTAATCCCCGCCAGACGAGTAGCCTTTGTGGCGATAGAACACGAAAGATGGTGCATAGTTATACTCATCTATGTATTCCTCACAGTCTTTCCGCAGGTGTCTAATCATCGGAATCTCGCAACAGCTTTTGATATTGGGCCGGGAGATGCTGGATGGTTGAAACAACGATAATGTGTCCACTATAGCTGCGATATAGGAACAACTGAACGTGTAGGTGCAAATCTCGGCCTCTTTTAGATAGGTTTCGCAGATGTTTAATCATCTGATTCCCTTAATCGCTGATTGTAATCATCCCGGAGATATCTCACGATAGCTGAAACGTAGCTGGCTTCGCCCCGAATAGTAACGAACCTACAGGACATTTCATTATTATCCCGATCTCCCCATTTCCCGTTGTTTTCTCTCATGTAGGAGATCATTCTCTGTCTCTAAGTAGTCCAATATACTGGGAGTGGTTTACGAATGCTTTGGAGATCAACGAATTTATCGGCATTCTGCCAATGATCTGGGTGACGACCCATCGGGACATCCAATCGGGGACCGCGAACCTTATGGTCCCCCCTGCATTCCTAGAGAGTCCAATATAAGTCTGAGAACTATCGTTTTTCATAGTCTTCGAATTCCTTTAACTGATGCCTGTACTCATTGGCATTTGCGATGCAGCAGGCTATCTGGAAGTCCTTGCCCTCCTTGGGGGATGCATACACAAACCACCGTAGCCCCAGTACATCACAGTGAAGTTCGCGATCCCAACTTCTCTCAAATAGTGGATGTGGGTGACTATGTTTCTCCTGATAGGTGGTCTAGTAGCCGTCCTCATAAAATGCCTGCATACCGTCGTAAAATTCCTCTTGCTCTAAGTCACGCTGGGCTTTTTTCAAAATGTTCAAGAAATGCCCCAAGGTCAACGCAGTCTCACTCCCGTTCTTCTTGACCGACGCTTCCAAGATTTCAATCAACTTATCTAATTCACTCATCACCTTCCCCTTCAACTTGGGCGGTTACTAGATCATCCACTTTCTTGAGCCGAACCCCATGTAGATTTTCCAGCAACTCAATGCTTTTCTCAAGATGATCGCCGCCATCCTGATGGTTGAGCAGGAAATCTGCAAATATTGTTTCATAGACCAGGCCGGGGGCACATGCTTCCCCATGTAGTTCTTCGGCGAGTTTCAGAGCCGCCTTGACGACTTCCGCCTGATCGTCATTTGTCGTGAAGGTGAATTTTGTGCCCGCTGATCCCTTGGTTTCCGTAACGTGAAGCCCCTTCAGGTTCTTTAATTCTTTAGACAGTTCTGATTGGGTTTCGCAATTCTCGGCCAATTCTATCAGCAGCACCTGATTATCTTCCGTGATCTGAGGGACAATCATCGCCAATCTGGCCCAAGGGATATGGGCAATCGTCTCTGGATCGAGTCTCAGAGCGTTCACGAATGTTTCGTAGACTCGGATCAGGGCATCAGCCGTCGAGGGCTTGTAGCCAAATTCCACGTAGACGAATTCATCAAAGGATTTCGCGATGCCGTCCCAATAGCCCTTCTGCCTGATTTCCTGCAAACATGCCGCGAGGGCTAATTTCGCCCGCCCGCTCAATCCAAATACCTGTCTGGCGGTATTGAGGACTTGGGATTTGCGATCCTGTTCGCTGACGATCTCGCCGGAGATCGGGATAATGCCTTCGATTTTGACTGCTGGGATCATGTGGGTTCCTTTGTGAATACACCTAAGAATTTATTTTTTGCGTGTTCTTGAATAAGCATTTCGCAGTTGAGATCGAACGGGGATTCCGTCAGGTCCAACGCTTGGAATCCTGCGCTTGGGGCAATTAGCCGTTTCCGGTTATTTGCCCCGATGTAGGTCGTGCTTATCAAGAGATCGCACGAGATGCTCCCCAGTATACTGTGAATCTGTTGATTCGTCAAGTGGATGAAGACATCCCGGACAACCACCACATCAGCAGCTATTTCGCGGAGATCAAGGATATTGGCTTCATGCAGCACATGGAAGGGATCATCGGGTAATCTGACCCCCCAAGATGCCCTACGCTCGATATCGTATCCGGTATAATGGCCGCAGGTTCCGAATATCGCGTTACGGGCGAAATTCAAATCCCCACAGCCCAATTCCACGACGGACCTGCCCCGGACGATATCGGGCAGCCAGCGGATAACTGGCCTCATGTTCTGCACCATCGAGCCTGCCCCACAGACGGTCTCGTTCCCGCCCCCGCTCCAGAATCTAGGGAATTGCATGACGGGCCTCCCGGAGATCATCGATCACGACATGGGGATATCGACGAGCGGTTTCTGCCGGGAAGAACATGACCCGCCAACCTAGTTTCACGGCATCATTGTTCTTCTTCATATCACGCTGTTGTTGCTTCGCGGAACTATGCCCGAAACCAAATCCCTGAATCTCGATGAAGATTTTGTGTTCCGGGATCGAGAAATCATAGCGGAAGTCATTCAGATTCCGTTCCTTGAGACGTTCACGGATTCCCGGCCCATCCCCGACGATTTCGGCAAATGGACGATGCTCCATCCGGCATCCCGGAAATGTTTCCTGAAGCATTTCCCACAATCCAGCATACTTCAAATCTTTACTCTGATGAGTTGAAGGTAAAGCCTTTTTGCTTTCTGGAAGTTCTGTGCCTTTATCTCGTTGTACCATTCGTATTCCAAATCCCAAATGTCTTGTAACTTCTGATTGTTTCGTTCGCCAACCCGATAATCTTTCCAGAATTTCGGACATGACTTGACAAGAACAGCCGTATCGTCTAACCCCGCTAACTCGATCTCCAGATCAGAGAATTCATATTCAGATTTGCGGAAAATCGCTTTCCAGTCTGGGGGCGAGATGATGTCATCTGGCTCAAGATTCATTGATTCTCCAGCATGAAGACAACTTTCCCATCATCCAAAGGCTTTTGATGGTCTTCCAGATAGGCCGGAATACATCGAGTATGGATCGGTTGGCTTTCCTCGCAAGAGAACATCCGGGCAAGCAACGGTTCTTGGAAACATGATTCCCCACATTGTATACATCGAACATCCACTTGGTGAACAGCTACTGCCACACAGGTTATCGTAATCGCCAAACCCATCCAGAAAAAACTGGTCCTACATTTCATCATTACACATCCCCTTTTTGGTATTTTGGTCTGCCTTCAGCGATGTTCCAGTCTTGATACCACAATGGCTCGCTTTTGAATATCAAAGTAATGTTCGATCTTCGGTAGTTGACTTCAATCTTCTGAATCTCTTTCCATTTTCTAGTAATTATCGTCAACACCTGCCGAATATCATCTTCGCGGCGGGTGTCGTGTATGGCCAGTATTCCGCCTACGGCCAACATCGGCCACGTACTTTCACTGAATGCTGATCGTAAGGAATATTCGCCGTCAACGAAAACTACGTTAGCGGGGGACGGGACAAAATCAGATAGAGACTTAAACTTGACTTTATGTTCCAATCCCAATCGAGAAAGATGCCCGGCTGTTCGATCAATCCATAGTTTGTCTGTGTCCACAGAGATGAAATTGCAATCTGATGGTGAATAATGCGCAAGAATTTGAGTAGATGCCCCCACTCCGAATTCCACTATTGACGGTGAGTTGGCTATTTCACCTAAAACATCAGCGTCCTCTTTTGATAAGTCGCCCACATAATCTATCATCCAGAGATACCTTTCAAGTATTTGGAGATTGAATCTGTTCCTTTTCCGTCAAATGTTAAGTTAAAGGCTTGACTGTCGGGGTGTCCGAAAAATAAATGAACTGCTAATCCCCCAATTTCCGCGATGTCCAACTTACCAGAATAGATCGAATCCTTGACCAAATGGCTATCAGTGACAGGATAGAAGATTTTGTCTTCGGTTTGGAGAACTTTGTCTTGCCCTCGGTATTTGGACACGACATCGCTGAACAACCAGTTCCCGATGTCACAGTAGTTCACGATGTTGCTCATTTTCTGGAGTTGTTGGGCGGCGACCTGCTTAATCAACTCTGATCCACGACATGCCCCCACGACTCCACAATACCGATGCTTCCTGCCCCCATAGACCACATCGTTCTCCCAACTGATTTGGTCGAAGTTGCCCGTGAAGATTTGATCTGTGTCGAAGTACCAGCCCCCTTGTTTCAAGGCTTCCCAGCGGAATACATCCGAGACATAGTTGGGATTGAGATCAGGTCTGTCGAAAGGATGAATCTCAACCTTGAGAGCGGACAATTCAGGCACCCAATCCTTCCCGGAATACGTTGTGAAATCCTGTCGTTCTTTGCCACCCCATTGGGTCTGGGTGTTGCTCGATCCTGTGTAGAGCCTCATCGTCCAATCAGGATGATGGTGCCGGAAGGTCTGGAATGTCAGATATCGAAGATAGGATAGTGGGGTCTCGACATTATGATAGAAATTCGCAACGTGTGGGATTCCTCGTGGGAACATCAGCTTTTTCCTCTCAATGTATGTTTGGGTGTCGAACACAACGCTTTTCATGTTTTTCGTCACCAACTTATCCTGTTTCCCGAAGCCCCAAGCGGGATGCTCGTGTCTGATGATTACTTGGTCGAAATAGGTTTGTCGATTCAGAGATTCCGCGACTTCTTGGAATTCAACATCGCATCGTTGGGAGAAGTAGTCGGGATGGTAGATGTAGCCAAACCGATCATAGTAGGGCTTGCCCATTATCGACAATGTATTTACGTCCGTCTTCTGATAACCGTCGCTGAACCAAAGAACTCCATCGAAATCCAGGTAGTGTTTCAGCATGTTCCGGCGAATGATGTTGTCAAATCCCTTGATTTTTGGGATCATGTCATCGCTCACCAGCACCACGATATCCCATCCGGTTTCAGGGATATCGGCATTCATGGCCTGAATCTTTGTCTTCGATGATCCGATCCTGACCTCAAGATTCTGGAACTGCTTCAATTTAGCCAAAAGGGCGGCGTTGGCTGTTTTATCGTCCCTGTCCAGAGTCAAGACGAATCGGAATTCCTTGCCGACCATCATCTTGTAATACAGATTCAGAACGTCGATCAATTTCTTGGGACGTTCGCGGGAAGCCATTTTGAATAAGATGGTTGGTTGATTTTCAGGAGCAGCCTCCGAAGCCTGCTCTACCTGCGTATCCTCGAACCACTTGTTGAACAGCACCATCCATGCCGCAAACCCATGTGCTTCAATGTAATCACATTCCCAAGTCAGATGCAGAGTCACGACTTCCGGGCTTCCCTCCATATCGGCCAACCGTCCATAGAAATCACTCTTGATACAACTCAATCCCCTGACTGGGCTTTCGGTCAAGATTGTGCCGAAACCTAGAGTCTTTAGGGCTCTTAGGAGATTGTTGTTCGTTATGTTGCAGACCGGGATGTAGGTCGTGATCTGGGTCGCGAAGAATCGATTGAGAATCTGCTTTCCCTTCTGGACCAAATTCTTGATTTGTGGATAGGGGACTTTATCGAACTCATCGAATGATCCAACAGTGTTGTGATTCTTGGGATCATCTTTCAGCATCTGGCTGTATTTGGGATATTGGTGGTCATACCCGTGCTGACAGGGAATCAGATATTGGTATTCGGTCAACCATCTGTGTTCTTTTGTCAATAGAGCCGGGACGATCCCTACGTGGAACGGAATCCCGCGAGCCTCAAAGGCATCCATGATGAGACGTTGATTTCCGAGATCAGCAAGAGGTCTAACCCCTGTTGGGAAATCGTCTAATCTAATGATATAGGTCATGGCAGGAACCCTGGTATTCTGGCAATAAAATGTTCAGCTTCTTTGTCGCGATAAACGGAGAATTCAAATATCCCTAATTTCGACATATCCCAAGCCCCTCCGAAACTTGCGGGATTTCCCGGTAGGGAGTATCTCATACAGTCCCCATCTCCTCCAATTTCATACTTTCCGCGATTTCTGTAGATCAAATCCTGAACTACAAGCCACTGACAAGATTCTCGGAGATTTCTGAATGCAATTTCGGGATCGGCAATGTAGTGCATGACGTTCTGTAGAACGAGCGTCCCACATCGAAGCGATGATGGACGCATGACATCGAAATCCTTCTGGGAATACACAATCGGCTTGTAGAAATGAGCCTCCATTGCCTTGATCTGATCGGGCCAAGGGGAGAGCATCACGACTGGGGCGGGCAATGTGTATTGTAGAAGGAATTCATTGAATACCTTCAGGTCTTTGTCGGTCATTCCCAAGGAACCTCAATAGGATGTTGGAGAGATGGAAAATGCAAGGTGGTTGCTCCCTTGCAGGATGGGTGAACGGAGAACTGTCTCTCGATTGAGTCCCTTGTCTCCGGGTTCCAAGGCTCCCATACTTCCCGGAACCACTTCATGTAATCACGCCCGAAAATCGCTGAGTAGTATTTCAATTTGTCGATTACTTGTTGGCGGAAGCAGTAACTGTAGTGCCTACAGCGGATCGGATTGTCTTTTGCCAACCAAGGATTCACGTTCGCGAGATCGCGGCCATCCTGCATGATCGTCGGGGGCCTGTGGGAACTAAAGACTGCTCCGGGCCGGTGTTTCCAGATTCGTGGAATCGGGGTATCATAGGCCCATCCGTCTCCCCCGATACAGTAGTAATCAGGATGTTTCCACCAATGGTGCATGAAGACTGAGCCGAACGTGATGGGTTCTACCGCCTGTTCGAGATGCCCGCGAACAAACTCGATGTCTTCCGGGAGATAGAACTCATCGCTATCGCAATACCACAAAATATCTGTATCGGGCGGGATGTTCCTCATAAACTCATTACATTGCTCGGTTTTGTCCTTCCAAGGCCGTTTGGCGATTGTGTGTGGAACACCTGAAGCCCTGATGATCTCCACGGTGCCATCGGTTGAATTATGGCCTTTCCAACCGAGAGCCTTCTTCCAATCGGAAGTTGCGCCCTCCACTACATAACAATCCCCGAACTGACTATAGAAATCAATCCACTGTCCTATCAGCTCTTGGTTACTACATACGATTGTACAAAAGACAAATCTAAGAGGCTTCTGCAAGGTATTGCTCCAAAGAGATTGTGCCCTGTTTGGTCGGGACGGTTCGATTTCGGATATGGGTCCAAGCTGATCTACATTTATCAACCACTTTTTCTTCTAAGGCTGAGTTGGAACTCCAGAACATTGTCTTGAGGGCCAACGAATCCCTGTTGACATATAGGAAACAGGTTGTCTTCATGCCGGTTATCTTTTGGTACAGACATTGTGCCCATTGGAATTTCTCCGGGATGTCTTCCGGGGACCGGATGCCGCCAAATTGGAAATCATTCGTTTCCTTTATTTCCAGAATTACGCGATTCTCTGGTTCATCGAACACGGGGAACAAAGGGAAATCTTGGGGCGTTCTTACCGTCCCAAGATATTTCAATCTGTCGGGATACAGGATGCCATCCAGCCTTCCCTTAACGCCTAGTTCAGGACAGTATATTGTCTGCTCGGAGAATCTAGTGGCCCCACATTCCAAAACCCCCGCTCGAAACAAATACTCTTGGATGACTTTCGCTGCCCCATCCCCATGATTGGAGTAGATCGCTAGTTTCCAGTCCGTATCGTTACTTTCAGTCGAGTAATACTGGGCCACGATCTCCGGGATCGTTTTCTCACAAAGCATCGAGGGGCTTAGCGAGATGGTCGGATAACTCAATTGCGATTCAGGGAA
>JANNWJ010000010.1:0-14751 GCA_031414755.1 Pirellulaceae bacterium
CGCAGAAAGACTTCGGGAACGAATTCTGGAACTTTGGTTGGATCAAGACAAAGCGATCCAAATGGGCAAATCAGCCAGAAAACACGTCGAACGATATTTTACTCATCAAACATTTATCGTCCGACTCCTGTCAGCAGCAAAGCTAATAGGGGACCGCTACCCAGGTAAGCAAGCATGAACATTCGAATTCAAATCGAAGCGAAGGGCTTTGCCAGGATTGAATGCCGTATTGTCCTGCCTGTGGTGGAAATGGAATTTTTTGATCTGGATCGGTAAGCATAACCCGGCCGAAGGAAAATTCTATAAGTAGGTCACAGAGTCGATTTGGATCGAGTCAACACGCAGAGATCGCAAGCGCAGGCATCAGAAAGAAAAAGAAACGAGTCGGTTTCCAAGCTTGCAGAGGAATTTTCGGTGTGGCAGGGGCAGGTCCATTTGTGGGCTTGGCAACCGCTCTCACGAATTGAAAAGGCAATCCAACCTAGGAACCGTCGGCACCGATTTCGAGAATATTGTTAGATTTCGATCAATGGGTGACCTGTCCGTCGGAACCCAAGCGAAACTACAATGTACCTAAAATTGGCTTGGAAAACAATCATGGAGAAAACCACTGAGTACATATTTTCGATCAACACTGGACGATCCGGTTCCAATTACCTCAAGACGCTTTTTGATCATGTAACGGGCTGCAATGCTTTTCATGAGCCGAGGCCAATAGGAAATCTCGTGGTAATGCGCAAGTATGCGAGGGGTCGACCGGATTCGATGCGCAAGGTAGCACAAGAAAAGGCTACCATCATCAAAAACGCTAAAAGTCTGTGTGCTTTATATGTCGAAACGAACCATTGTTTCATCAAAGGCTTTGGCTGGTTTCTGCCGGAACATATATCACCGGAAACCATGGGAGTAATTATTCTTACGCGCGACCCTTCTAAAATCGCAATGAGTCATTCGAGAATAGGCTGTTCTCCACTGACCCCATTTGGGCGACAATGGATAACCACTCCGGACAAAAAGAACCCTTTGGTACCTCCCCCAGCGATGTATTTCTCGCCCGGGACGACATATCTTCTGTGTTTTTTTTTGATGTCCTTGTTCAGAACTGCACGGTTTCTTGTTCGAAAGGTCCTGCGAAAGGAGATTCAGCCTCCAAAATGGATGGCAAAATACGAATTGGATTGCCTTTTGTGGTACGTGCAGGAGACGGCGGCCGAGGCCGAGGTCTTTAAGTCGCGGTTTCCAGCAATCAAGTATTATGAAGTGAATGTCGACGAACTTAATACGCTTGAGCGAGTCGAGAAAATGTTTGCCTATTTTGGTTGTTGTGGAAAAGACTCGTTGGCAACTGTGGTTGGTCGAGCAACCAATTTGAAGATAGTCGAGAGAGTTCAAGCCGATTCGTAAGGCAGGGAACGAGTTGATGGCAGCGAAGAATTGGATTGGATGCTTGTTCGAAACGGATCGGCTGTTGATCAAGCCAGATTTCGTTGGCAAAACTGAGAGTAAATGGTGGAGACGAACAACGGAGTGCGTCGCTTTCGAGCGTTAATTGGTTGGGTATTGAAAACCTTTGAAGAAATGCGACCTGGTCAACTGTGATCTACGTAATTGCTGGCTACATGTGGATGTTTGTTCATCGGCCTTTCGAAGTTTGGCCGGCTCTGGGCGAATGGCACATGGAACGTGTGTATATGATCTTCGCGCTTTGTTGCTGGCTCGCTTCGGCGCGCAAAACGATTCCCAAAAATCAACTAAACTGGGCTATCATTGCCCTTGTAGCTGGAGTGATTTGTTCCTCGGTTTGCAGTTTGGTGGCGCCATTTCCCAACCCAGGCGTAGAGAATTGGCTCAAGGTTGCCTTGTTGTACTTCCTGATCATTACAACCATCGGCGATGAACATGACCTGAAGTCGATCCTTGTTGCGTTTGTCATCATAATGGCTGTTTACATGGGTCATTCAATGCGGGAATATTTCAATGGCAAGGGTGTGTTCCGAATGGGTACCTGGCGCATGGTAGGCGTTGATACGAGTTTCAGTGATCCAAATTCATTCTCGGCAACGATTGTTTATGCCTTGCCAATGCTGTATCCCTTGTGGCGTTGTTCCGAAAACCATTGGCACCGGATTCTCTTGGGCCTGTATGCCGTCTTGAGTGTTGCGTGTGTGCTACTTTCAGGCTCACGAGGTTCATTTGTTGGAATGCTTGCGTTAGCCTCGATCTGCCTGGTTTTTACAAAACGAAGGTTTCTGTTTTTGCTCGTTTTATGCGTCGCCGTTCCCGTGACCTGGGGCGCACTGCCAGAGGATCGCCGCAACAGATTCATGACAATCATTGATCCCAGTTACGGCCCGAAAAATGCGCAGGAATCGGCCGATGGTCGCACCCTTGGTTGGCAACACGGTGTCGAGTTGTTCCAAAGCAATCCGCTAACTGGCGTGGGACCAGGAGCCTTTCCCATCGCAAGTGGATTGAACTTGCAGGCCCATCACCTCTACGGACAGTTGTTGGGCGAAGTTGGATTGATTGGCGCCATTCCGTTTGTGTGGATGGTGCTATCTTTTTTCGGCAACAGCTTTTGGGCATATTCAGACAGAAAACTGCCAGGGGAAGCGAGTTCCGGTTTTGCAAATGATCTCGCAATTGCCATCAGCGTGGCGGTTGTACTGTTGTTATTGCTTGGACTGGGATCGCACAACCTATTTCGATACACATGGTTGTGGTATGCCGCGTTTCAAGTGATTGCCATCGACTGTATTCGTCAACGGCGTTGGCAAGTCGGGGAAGTTGGCGGTGTTGTCGATCCCATGGTTGAACAGCCTTGATGGATTTCAGGTTGTCTGCAATATCAGGAATCATGGAATGAAATACGTCGTGGGCTGTTCTGTTCGACGGGAAAACAACGAACACTCTCCCAATTTCCCTGCAAGGGCTGATGGATGGGACTGGAGTTCGCCATCTTCGCATCGAATTTTGAGGGTCAAGGCGAGCGGCTATCTCTTTCTCAAAGATCAGTTTGAGAACGGGTTGGTAATTCGCGGATATATTGGAAAATCCGACGCCAGAACCCTGGCCACGCAACAGGAAATTGCCGAGGCTCTTATCCGGGAATTTGCCGCGAGCGGCACAATCAAAGTCGAGTCTCTCGAAGGAAATTTCACTCTGATCGCCATGCAAGGCAATTCGGGCCGACTTGTTGCCTATCGAAATCTTTGCCATGGAACCAATACCTATTACATCAACAACAGCAACGAATTCTGGATTGGTAGCAATCTTCCCGAACTGATCAAGGAATCCGGGCTGTCAGCAGCGCCTAACGATCAGGCAGTCCCTGCTGTTTTCCTGTTTCGGACAGTCTATGGTCGCGAGACGTTATTTGAGGGCATTTACCGCCTTCAACCAGGTGAGTTACTTGAGTTTGATGGCAATCAGCTTCTACGAACGCAACGGCGAAGACTTGGCAATCTGGTGCGACCGTCTGTGAAGTCAGAAGATTTTGTTGAGTCTCTTGAATCCACGATGCTCCAGGTCATACGGGACATTGAGTCCATCGACAAAGGTACAGTCAATTTGCTCTCGGGTGGCGTTGACAGTTGCTATTTGCAATCCGCCTGGAATCGCGTTTGTGGAAATAAATCCGGGAAGCCCATGAGCGTAAGTATCGGATTGGAACATCGACGCGGTAAAGGAGAGAATGAGTATGCAGAGTCCGCCGCCATCAATCTGAATACGGCACACACCGTGGTCCAGGGAAGTAATGATATTGCGCGGGCCTTGCAGGAACAAATCAGGGGAACTGGGGAATTACCCAATCACCTTCAATCCGTCTATTTTTCTGGATGCGCAGCTGCGATTCGAAATGCGGGGCGACATTCGGGACTATGTGGTGAGGGTGCGGACGGGTTGTTTGGAGGCGACGGCAGCAGAGTCCTGCTTCGTGCACGGACGATGTATAAATGCTTGCCGAATCGACTTCTGCGCGCCATTTCCTCGCGGGCGTTTGAATTCTGCCGATTGCCATACTGGTCCCAAGCGGCAAAAGTATCAGAAATACTTTGGGATACGACTTGTAACCGTCACCCGATCAACGAGATATCTGTGTTTTCTGACACTATGGCAACTGAACTGGAATTTCCCCAGGGCTCAATTGCAAGAGTTCTGGAATCACGCCGGCAAATGGTAGCTGCACACTCTTTGCCAAAGGACATTCTGTTGTGGGTTGAAATGGCCGCCTTTCTTGGCGAGGCAATTCAAACTGCCGCGGTATGGACTACGCTATTTGAGTTACAAGGTGTTGAATTGATTTGCCCTTTTCTGGACTCCCGAATCATAAGCGTCGGACTCAACATGCCAACGAATCAGCGACACCGAAACGGTTTCGGCAAATGGACACTCCGCTCAGCCTTGTCGCGCAACACTTCCCATGAACTTTCTTTCAGAAAGAAACGAAGTTTTGGTCAACCTGTGTTTGAGTATCTCGCACCTGGCGGTTGTTTGTATCCGCTCGTTCAGGAAATAGGCACCTACTCCTTTGTGTCGAAAGCAACAATTGACAAAATGGCTTCCAACCCGAGCTGGAGCCTCTACAGCCTGCTGTGCTACGATCTGTGGTACAAGACTTTTGTTGAAAAAACATACCAGGGGCCGTGAACGCTTCGCAAAGCCGGATTTGTTGAGCCTGTCAGGTGACAACATCGGGTATGAAGATTTCGAAAATTGGCTCATCATTTTTCCAAAGAGAATCGTGTGAATTCCCTGGTTGACTGGTTTGCAGCCACCAATTGGTGGCTTTCGACACGCCGGAATTCGCACGGCGCATTTCGCGTTCTTGACGATCTGCGAAATGAGAGCCGAATGCGCCGAACGGAATGGGCACAGTTGCAAACTCAACGCATCAGTCGTTTGTTGATCCATGCAGGACGAAACGTGCCCTATTATCGGCGGATCTTTGCAACGGCAGGACTGGATCCCGAAAACGCTCGATTGCCTCAAGATATCCAACGGCTTCCCTTGCTGACAAAAGAAACTATTCGACAATTCCCGGATGCACTTTTTTCAGACAATCTTGATCAAGGTCAGCTGTACCGCAATGCGACAGGGGGTTCCACTGGTGTTCCATTGACGTTTTTTCAGGATCAGTCCTATCGTGACGTCAGCACAGCTCTGGATGCATATGTGTGCAGCTGGTGGGGCATACGGCCGTACGATCGGACAGCAGCCATCTGGGGCGCCGACCGTGAATTCAAGGACCTGTCATGGCAAAGTCGATTCTACAATTGGCGTCATCGAACCAGGAGCCTAAATGCATTCCGCTTGAGTGACGAGTCATTGGAGTCATTCTGCAAATGCCTTGTACGATGGAAACCACCGTACCTGATTGGATATGCAACGGCACTGGACCGTTTGGCGAAGTTTGCTATACACCGCGATTACGATCTGAGATTTCGGGCGATTCGCTCTTCCGCAGAAACCTTGTTTTCGCCTCAACGCGATACGATTTCCCGGGCCTTCGATAGTCCGGTTTTTGATTTTTATGGAAGCCGGGAAGTCAATAACCTGGCGGCAGAGTGCCCGGAGGAACATTCATTACATGCCATATCAACATGGCGTTACATCGAAATCGTTGACGATGACGGCCAACCTGTTACCGATGGAGAATTGGGACGTGTCGTCGTAACTGATTTGAGCAATTTCGGCATGCCGTTTATCCGATACTGCAATGACGACCTTGCGATTAAGATGCCGGATTATTGCCCATGCGGACGCCCGTCGCCGGTTTTGGGGAAACTCTGTGGCAGGCAAACGGATTTGATTGCAGGGCAGAACGGCGAACTGATTCATGGCGAGTGGTTTACACACTTGTTTTACGATACCAAACACATCAGCAAGTTTCAAATCTATCAACCGGCTGTCGACAAACTAATCATACGTTATGTCCCATTAGGAGATGGGTGCAACAGCGAAATCGCCCGTATCGCCGAACTTGTCACTGCTCGCCTTGGAGCTAAAGTCACGGTTTCATCGGAATGTCTTGAAGTGTTGCCGGTTCCTGCATCTGGCAAACACCGATTCACAATCTCCGAGGTTCAACTTGACTAGCAACGACTTTACGCAATTAGCCAGTAATCCAAAGGCGGATGGCAATTCTGATCTGGGCCCCGCGCGATTTTTGAAGCACACGGCTGTTTATGGTGTTGGCTCAATGCTTTTGCAGGCAGTCAATTTTGTCCTGCTTCCGCTCTATACGCATTATCTGGAACCATCCGATTTTGGGATTCTTGAAATCCTGAACCGAACCGGAGACATACTGGTGGTTCTGTTGATGGCAAATGGAATACGCGCGGCCACATTTACATTCTATTGCCAGGCTGATTCCAACCAGGCTCGTGTACGCAATGCATCGACGGTGGCTTTGGTAATGTGGTCAGGATGCCTTTTGGGTTTGCTGTTCAGCATTGCATTCGCGCCTGTCATAGGTAACGCACTGGGCATTGAGAATGACTGGCTCACAATTCTTGGTCTGGCTGCAGCCATCAGCCAGATGCTGCCGGCACTTCCGATGGCTTTGATGCAAACGCGGGTCGAATCGATCGCGTTCGTTTGGTCAAGCGTTTTTACGTTGGTTACTCGCCTGAGTGTTATCGTTCTGTGTGTCGTGATCATGAGGACAGGTGTGTGGGGAGTCTTGATGGGTACACTTGTTGCGAATGTCGGTGCTGGATGCATCCTGAGTTTTCGCGAGTTCTCAAAGTCTGGTTTTCGACCAGACCTGACAACACTTTTTCCTGTGATACGCTTCGCATGGCCCTTTGTGCCTGGCGGATTGATTGGCTTCGCAATGATGAGTGGAGATCGCTATTTTCTGTTGAATAGCGCGGGCCCGGAATCCCTGGGAATCTACTCATTGGGAGCAAGGCTGGCTTCGGTTGTAACGACAGTTTGCTTTGCGCCCTTTTTCAAGGTGTGGAGCGCTTCCATGTACACGGTCTATCAATCACCAAACAGTTCCCAGGTTGTCGGACAAATGTTTACCCGCCTACTGGCCCCTTCCGTTTTTGCAGGTCTCCTTGTCTTTCTTTTCAGGTCTGAAATTCTTCAATTATTGGCTTCCCCGGAATATTCGGGAGCGGCCACCATTATTGGGCCCATGATCATCTCGTCGTTGTTGATCACAGCCCAAATCCTTGGAGATGGGGCATTTTATGTGTACCGCAGATCCCGAACCAAACTGTGCGTAACCATTGGGTCCACCATTGTTGCGTTGGTGCTTTATTCCGTATTGATTCCCCTTTTTGAAATGTGGGGGGCCGCGTTGGCCGTAGTATTGTCATCCACCTTTTATGCAAGTGCGACCCTGATGACTGCACAAACTGTTTTTCGAATCCAGTTCGAATGGGGACGACTTTTGGCGCTGGCTGGAATCACACTGATTCTGGCCGTAACGTCCAATGCCGTTAGTCCGGATGCAACTGGAATTGCGATAAAAGTGGCGCTCGCGTTTGCCTATCCGGTATTCCTCTGGAAAGTCAACATAATCAGCCAGGAAGAAAAGGTGACCATCACCAGGGCATTTTTGACGATACGTCGTTTTTTGCGCCGACTGACGGGCTTCGTTCGCAGGTCCGAGGGATAGGACTGGTTACAAGACTGCCTTTTGGGCGTTCCAACCCATCGTCACATTACCTGCTGTGTCATCCAGACATCAAATAATTATCACTTCATGACAGGAAAGCAAGCATGTCGATTTTGGGAAATTGCCTAAGTATCGCATATTATCTTGGGTTTATTCACGCATTTCTCGAGATCGAGCAATTACTTGGAATGCGACGAATACTTGTTGTCACATTCCACCGTGTTGTCGAAGATGGCGCGGCTTCACAGCTAATTACCGGAGTCTCACAGGGAACGTCGTCTGCAGAATTTGAAGTGCGAATAAGACTTTTAACCCGCTGGTTTACGCCGATTTCGGTGGCTGAACTGGATCAGACGATGGCAAATGCGCGTTCACCAGCGCGTGATTCGTGCCTGGTTACGTTTGACGATGCCTACTCCGAGACACTATCGATTGCTGCTCCAATTCTGGCAAAGTACAAGGCAGCCGCTTGTGTGTTTGTGGCGACTGCCTATGTGGCCAACCAAAACAGGTTTTGGTTTGTGCGTGTCCCTGATGTTTTACAGCAGGCAACCGTGGAACAATGGCACAGAATATCGCAAGATCCACATTTGCCAACTCAATTTGCAAAGGCGCTGGAACACACATCCATTGAGTCACTCCAGGCTCGTCGTGAAACATGGCGACGAATCGCCCCAGTGCTGGATTCTGCAACCGAAAACGAACGAACAAATGCTATTGAAATAATGGAATCAATTGTCACTCCACCCCAGACGCCGTATTTGAGCATTCTTGACTGGGAGCAACTCAGGCAAATGCAGGAGACAGGAATCGAAATCGGAGGACACTCCCACTTTCATCCAAAGCTAACGACAGTGGAGACCCCTCGCCTTGAAAGTGAATTAAGCGAATGCTGGACATTGCTGCGTGAGCAACTCAACACGGCGCCAACCGGATTTGCGTATCCCTCAGGGGACTATGACGATCGGGTAAGGAGCTGCCTCGAATCATCGGCATTTCGACTGGCCTTTACCACACGTTTTGGGCTAATTCATTCATCAAAAACCGATCGTTACGAATTGCCACGTGTCTATCTTCCAGATGGTCCACCCAAAAACATCCTCATTACAATTGCCGTGCTCAAGTTATCAAAATACATGCCCCGCACATTTCTCAAAAGGCTGGGAAAATATCTGGGGCAGCGGCTTGTTTAAGGTCCGTTCACTTTCGAATTTACATTCGATACCCCAGGTCCGTGTCCAAATAGCTCAGGTGCTCGAGCTCTTCAACTGGATGTGTGGCGGATTCCGCCGCCAGAATGTACAGTTTCGGTGTCGCACTTGTCGCATAGAACCCGCGCGATTCAAGTGCCGAATGATATTCTGCGTCCAAACGAGATACAATGATCGAGACAGATTGCCCTCCCTGGTCGTATATGTGTTTTATGGCTGCATCGATCGAATACCGAAGTTCCTCACTTGAGCCTGGTTCCGACCAAATTGCCATGCGCCAAACACGGCGATTATTTTTTTGACGCCAAACTGCGGCCGCAGCACGTGGACCTGAATCTTTGGGCGAAAAACAGGTTGCCGACTCGAGGAACGGACATCTGGCGATTTGCCAGTGAATGTACTCGAAATCATAAAGCGGTCGGAGTCCGATGCCGGCCCGCGGTTCGAGTAACGGCGAGATTTCCCTGGCGATTCCGGTTACTGTTTTTGCAAACTTTTGCTCTCGACGCATGGAGCCAGGAATAGCCGGAATATTGCGGATCGCTTTCCACTGGTCGAGCGGAAACCACGGCAATCTGTTCTTGATCCGATCAAGATGAACACCGAATCGAATCGTTCTTCGATAAACCCGCCCTGCCGGAATCGTCAGTGAAGCAAATTTCGGGTAGAGATTCTGTGTAATTTCGTTGCCGCCAAATCCCATATGATGAATACAAAACTTCGACGCTTCTTCAAGCAAGACACGGCCGGATCCCTTCGGGGCGTTTTCACTTTTGGACCAGTCGAAACTCCAATAGCTGTCCCAGGATTCCCCAAACCGCCCGATGGATAATGGAATGAGCCCCAGAAAACCGCAGATTCCATTATGGTCCAACATCAGGAAACCCCGCTCACGGCCCCGATTGAACCCGGAATCAAAAAATTTCCATTGAATGGTATCGTTGTCCAGTCCCCGCGAGCCAAGATAGGCTGCAACTTCTGCGGCAGGGCGCTCACTCATGGGGCAATAACGCAACGATGGTGAAATCTGACCGGTCATGTTGTTCTTGTGATTGGATTTGGAAAAGTCAGAGTGGTTTCAATCTGGCAGCGGCCGTTGTACAAGTCAGGTTACCAAGCAAAGTATCCGATGTCGAGATTTTAATTGTTGCTCGAGGCGCAAAATCACAGCCGCCAGACAAGCCAGCCATTTTTGCAATCTTCGATTTGGATTGGGCTTTGGTTGATTTCCCATCCGAATACAACTCTATTGGCATACTTTCGGCGATGGTCACTGGAATCCTTGGGGAATTTGACCATTTGCATTCAGTTTACCCAGTTTTGCCGTGTTGACTCCGATCCTGCCAAAGCATACTTGCTGTGTCCCTGGTTGATCCCGGTAATAATAGAAAGTTCTTTATGTTTGTACGGGTTTGTACGCGCGTCGCAATGCGCAACTTTTGGAGAATGAGGAATGCCAGCCGACTTTGCCTGAACGATTTGTTATTCTCCCTCAGAGAATACCGGATTGACAAAAGGCTTGGGATCGAAACCGATTGTGACAACATTCCAGTATCGCAGGGGATCAATAGAGACGGGACCGGATATGAACCCACACGGTATTCAACAATCCAGGCCCTGATCGACCACCTGCAACCCGGTCGGGACGATGTTCTGGTGGAATACGGTTGCGGCAAGGGCCGAATCGTTTGCATGTTTGCCCGCATTGAGTTGGCAAATTCCATTGGAATCGAACTTGACGAACGGCTCGCCAGGATTGCAAGCTCCAATCTTGTGCGATTGAAGGGCAAGGTCTCAAATGCCAGCATACTGATTACTGATGCCATTGAATTCAAACCCGCAAGTGGCACCATATTCTTCATTGCCAATTCTTTCGGATCCAAGACAATGGACGGTGTATTGAACCAAATCCAAAAGAGCATTGCGGAACAGCCCAGGCGCATTCGCATTGTCTATTTGAATCCGCGTCACGAGTCTGTTTTGGAGAAACACGGTTGGCTGGAGCGGGAGACCATCTTTCGCGATCTCTGGCCTGTCGTTTCAATTTGGCGCAGCAAAACTGTCAATCAGTAGAATCCACGGTATTGGTTGACAGAACGAATACTCGCTTTTGACAATTCGGCTTTTGAGCGACTCAGAGCAATTCAAAATTAGATAATTCCGACGTGCAAACCACTGTAAAGTTGATTGCCAGTGATGCCGACTTTCTTGTTGCGAGAGGGCCATGGTCCGAGTTATCCCAGCGAATTGAACAACATAACGTCTTCAATTCATGGGAATGGGCATATACGTGGTGGCAAAGCTACAAGTCAAAAATGAAGTCGTGCAGTTTGTTCGTGATTTTTGTCTACCATGGCGATTCGCTAATCGGAATCGTGCCCGCTTACCGCCAAACAGTGTTGGGACGATTCCGGATGCTTCGATTGTTGGGCGACCGATTTGAGACATCGCTTTACAGTGATTTTCTGGTAGATTCGGATTGGCATGAGCCATTCGCCAAGGCACTCGCAAGCGTGTTGCGGCAAAACAGGATACTGTTTATCCAAGGCACGGGCGTCTCACCAGAATCGCATCTTCAGCGATTTGGCCGGTTACGCTACCGTATTTCCCAACCGCAGTTTGATTGCGCTTATGTTCCGCTACCCACCCAGTTTTCAACGTATCTACAGCAGCGTCGACGAAATGTTCAAAAGGACCGAAAACGGTTATTTGGCGAATTCGGTGCACGCCGGATTGACCTGACCTCGCAGGGTCGAAAATCACTGGAGACTTTGTTTGACCTGCATGAACGCGGATTCCAGCTGCGTGGTGAGGAAACCCGGTTTCGAAAGGAAGTGCGTCTTGAGTTCCATGCCAACCTTTGGGAGTTGCTTGAGCCAGCAAAACGCGTATACCTTTTGGGTGTGGAACACGAAGGAAAAGTTGTCGCGATGTCCTACGGTTTTCGGCACGGTGATACGTCGGTGGGCTATCAGCTTGGGTACGATCCTGGCTACAGAAGACTTGGAATCGGTTTTCAGTTGATTCTCAATGAAATTGAATGGGCCATCGAAAACGATCTGATTGAGCACGACTTGTCAGCAGGTGCAGCGTCGTATAAATCCGTGTTTTGTGAAGAAAGCCGAAGTGTGTATCGCGTGTTTGTCGGTTGCTCCGCTACTGGCAATATGATGTTGCGGCTATTCAATTGTTATATTTCGGCCCGTAAGCGTGCGGTCTCTGCAATCCGGTGCCTTAAACGGACTTTTTTGAGAAGAAAATCTAACAAGTCCCAATAGACGATTCCTCTTTGTGCCAATGGCAAGGGCCACTGAACAAGTTTGGTTCCGGAACCAAGCCACTTGATCGAACGATTTCAAGATAACTCGTTGATCAATTGATATTCGTACCAAACATCCGTTTCGGTATGTTGATCGATTGCCAGGTTCAGGTAAATGTCGGCACGATCAAAGCCCGCGAAAAAACGGCTAAGGCCGCCGCCCGAATACCAGCCGTGATCCTGGCTAAGCGTGATTTGGTCAACGCTGGATGTGCCATAGATCGATGCGGTATCGATTCCACCACTGCCGGCGTAGGCCGATACTGTTGCGAATCCGGTGGCCCGATGCGTTGTCTGACTGTTTTGCATCGTTGTGTATCCGGACACGCTGTACAACATGTCGTCCAGTACTGAATCGTAAAAGACGACATTGTTGTTACCACCGTTGACCGCGTTAAGGTACTGCCCTTCGAAGCCCAGTACGTTGACCCATCCGTTGGCATTGCCGAGCAGGGCGTTTCTGTTTCGCAGGTCAGCGTAATCGTCCAACGCTGAATCGTTCAAATAAAACGTATCGTAACTGGCCGAGCCGTAGACCCGGGCGGTTGAAAAGCCATTCACATTATTGGAATAGCCAGCGCCGGTGAGTGTCAGCGCGTTCAGGTTGCCATAAAGGGTGTCGACACCAGAGGTGCCGTGTAGTTCTACCCAGTCCGTTCCACCGGAACTCAGATTTGTCGTGGTACTGGCAAAATTCAAAGCTTGGTGAAAGGTGGACTGGCCAAAATACCCTGCCACTTCGGAGTACAGTCTTACGGTTTCGTCAGCAACGCTGCCGATAAAGCTGGCGCCATCTATGCCGGATGTTGAAAAAGCGGTGATGTCGTCAAAATCGCCAACTCGTAAATAGCTGGCCCCTGCCGTCATAATGGCGGAATCTGAATAACTGATGAACGTATCGTTGCCTGCCGAATCCAGAAAATGTACCGTGTCGTAACCTCCGTTGGCCGACGTGATTATTTGGGTGGTAAATCCATTGGCCGTAATGGAACGGCTTGATTCGTCCCAGTAGAAATTGCCGTCGGACAATTGGAAAAAGTCGTCGCCGGACGAGTCGGTCAAATACAATTGGTTGGTACCGGCCGCGCCTTCGATATTGACAGCGGCGAAACCCGTAACCTGATGCAGAAAACCCGTCCCCGCGAAAGTCATCAGGGAAACATCACCGGTGACGGAGTCCTGGCCAGAACTCCCAACAAGATTTGCCGTATCATTTCCACCGAAGGATGATCTGGTATAGGTGCGATCGAATCCCCATGCTTCTTTTACACTGGTTGCGCTACTGAGGCGGGCCATCGCCGTTGATGTTGTCAGCACATCGTTCCCGGCTGAGTCGAAAAATCGGGCTTTGTCAAAACCACCCACATCGGAGCGCCCAATGGCGACCTCAAAACCGTCGGCGTGCAGGTAACTTGCGCCGGAGAACATTACCGAATATCCAGCGTAGCCGTTGAACTGGTCGTTGCCGACGCTGTCGAAGAATGTTGCGGTATCAACTCCGACCGAGTTATAGGCGATGGCCTTTTCAAACCCTGTTGAATCGTAATTCCATGTTGCCGTAACGATGTTTGCAAAACTGGATGACAGATTAAACTGGTCATTGCCGTCGGTTCCGTGCAGGTTGGCGGTATCGTAGCCCGCTGCTCCGTCCACGTCAAAATCCTCGATATCGCGGGTCTTAACCACCAGGGTGGGGGTGGTGAAATTGATTCGGTCGTTGTTAAGGACGAGCAAATCATTGGCGTTGGACCCGATTAACTGGGCCGAGTCATTGCCGCCAGCGCCGCGAAACTGGATCTCGGTTGTTCCGGCCAGCACCAGGAAGTTGAACACATCAATTGTGAACTGCAAAGGGTTCGCCGCTGACCAGAAAAAGTCGTTATTTCCGATGGTGGCGTCAACCAACAACGTCGTTCCATTGTAGGTCAGGATGTAGTCGTCAATGGAAGGTCCGTTGACATCCAGCTGGACATCAATGGTCTGGACCGAGTCAGCTTCAAACGGCACTTCCAACTCTACGCTATCAAAAGATGCGGTAACCCGGTAAGGCCCATATTCCGTTTTGACATTACCCTGCGTACGAAATTGCCCAAGCGGAATTTCGACTTGGCCATTGGCGTCAGCGTTTCCGGTGAAGACAACGAGACCATTGTTGTTCCGGACAGTAACTGCAGAATTGGCCAGTGCTCCGCCACTGCCATCCTTGACCTGAATGGTGGTGGTCCAATCGACCGAAAATGCCATACGATTATCGGGATCGCCCGCATTGCCATAATTTCTAATGGTTGCAGCATCCAAATAAGTATGTGAACCAATATCTTCAAATGTGGTATCAATAAAAGTAGCTGAGCTATGAAATACTCCGCCGCTAGTATATTGGGCGATAAACGGATTTGCCGTACCTGTAGATGAAGTCACTTTCAAATGTGAACGAACAAGATCAAAAGTACTCAACTCAGCTTCGACAATCACATCATTGGTTTCGAGTGTATTGTCTTCAAATGTTAATCCTGACCCCGTTCCCCCTTCAAAACTGGCTTTAACAGCCCCCGCTCGTGTTGATACACCTGTACCAAAACGGGTCGCAA
>JANNWJ010000011.1:0-93425 GCA_031414755.1 Pirellulaceae bacterium
GTTGTTCGGTCGCGAGTTGCTGCTGGATCGTTTGCAACCCTTGTGTTGGCCCTTGGTCTTGGCAAGCGTTCTCCTGTTCGTGCCCCATTACTGTCTGCTACCTGTGCTCGACATCGCGTTGGTCCAACAGGCCACCGAATCGCGGTTGCTAACACCAAATTTGCTTGAGTCTGTATTGGCTGCGTATCTGTCGGCGTTGTTGACGCTCTCGGCGCTGCTGGTCGGTCAGCGGTTTCTGGCTCGCTCGAATGCTTGGCTCAAGTTCTGCGCCGATTCATCCTATTGGGTGTATCTGATTCACTTGCCGATCATCCTTTTTTTGCAGACTCTGTTGATTCCGATCGCGTTACCGGTTTTGGGAAAGTTGGTGTTGGTAATCTTCGTTACGTGGCTTTTTTGTATGGCGACCTATGTCGTGTTTGTGCGGTACACGCCGATCGGCTGGATGCTGAATGGAAAGCGGCCTTTTCCGTAAAACGATGCTTGTCAATTTGTGAATAGAGAATGAAGAGAGTTGGCAAGACCACGCAAGGGTTGTCATCCCGCGTTCGCAAGTGAACGTATACGGAGTCCATCGCGGCATGTTGGTAATTGCGCAGTTTCATTTCACGTTGGCCATTGGTATAATTGGGATTCAAAAGGAGATTCCCATGACACACAACGAAATCATGAATTCGATCGAATCGCTACCTGCGGAAGAGCAGTACACAATCGCAAGCACGGTTCTCGATAGACTTGTTCTTTCCGGGCAATTCACTCTCTCGGATGCGATGCGCGAAGAGATACGGCGACGGGATGTCGAATTCGAAAAGAATCCAAATAGCGGAGAGCCGTGGGAGTCCGTCAAAAAGGAAATTTTTGGTGAGTGATGGTGTAAGTTCTTCACGGCCATCGCGACCCAACGGAATGGAAAAAGCGTTCCTGAGGTTTCTGATTTCACTCCATTGCCTCCCCATTGCGATACTTTCGGCCTCGTTCCTTGGGCCGGGAGTCTTGGCGTTTCTCGATCTGTTAGTCCTTTTAATGCTGGCCGGATTTTGTTTGCAGTTGGTCCCAGTGGAGATCGGTATTTCAACAAAGCCATGCTGAGCTATAATCGAGATAGGAAACCAAACCATGACTACAGCGCAAAAGGCCTATGCGATGCTCGGCAACGTATCACTTTGGGATGTCGCTGCGCGCTGCCATGAGTTGTTTACGAACGCGGGAATCGCTTATTCCGTTTGTGGAGGCGTCGCTGTTTGCTTGCACGGATACCAACGAAACACAACCGACCTGGATTTAGTAATTCGTTCCGAAGACAATGAAGCGGTGCGTCAGGTTTTGATTGATGCGGGTTTTATCTGGATTCCAGAGCAAGCTGAGTTCCACTCAGCGGACGGCATTGCGATTCAGTTTTTGATTGCCGGTCAGAAAGCGGGCAAAGGAACCGAGGTCTCAGTCTCTGAGCCGATTGGTGAACTGAATGTCGAGATGATCGAAGGTCTCTCAGTAGTCCGGCTTTCGCGTTTGATCGAGATGAAAATCGCCTGTGGCATGAGTAACCTGCGTCGCACGCACAAAGATTTCGCCGATGTCGTTGAGTTGATTTCCATTCGCAAACTTGACGGGTCATTCGCTCGATTTCTGCACAAGTCGTTGCAACCGACGTTTCGGGAGTTAGTTCGCAATGCGACTGTCCAAGACGAATGAGCGGATCATGGACGGGTTGCGGCTTTTAATCCTTCGGACTTCCTGACCAAGTCAAGCACTCCTCGATCAAAGCATGGCCTTCGACGGAGATTTCCTTTGCCTCGCCCCTTATTTCACGCAACAGCTTCTTTTCCCGGTCGCTTACCTTGCCGTCGATCAGGATCAGTCTTCGCAGCCACGCCGCTCGTTCGCTGTCGATCGTTCCATCGGCGAGCAGATGCTGCTTGATCGCATTGTAGAAGAATTTATCAAAGGCTGGGGCGATCTGATCCGTTCGTCGGAATAGATGGATAAGGAACTCCGCCTCTTCCCGATCGATTTTTCCGTCTGCGGACATCAATTCTCGCAGGGATTCCACCTCGTGACCCTCAATTTTGCCGTTGGTTAAGATCTTCATGCCGAGCGTGCGAAACTCATTTTTCATTTGGCGCTGCCTTTCGAATGGGGGGAAACTTGTGTTACGTGAAAATGGTTGTGGGGTTGTCACTGGATAAAGTGTTGCGGGGAAATTGATTGCTCAAGTACCAGGATCTCATTGGCCAGGAGCGGGCTCGCCGTTGCCTTCATGAACTCATGTTGCGCGAGTTGTTTGGCATAGAACGTGGTGGCGTGACCCTGCAAAACGATGCCCGCACTGCTTTCGACCATACGAAGATCACAAACACGTCCGTTCAGGCGGGATCTTAAAAGCGATTCAAGTTGCTCGATGGCAATGCCTTTGTCGTCTTTGCGTCGCCTACGGGAAAGGTTCTACTTCATTTCAGCGGAACGCAAATTAAGACAGCCAGTCATTGCCGCCCTTGCCGAGTTGGCTCGCACGAAACTGTTTGGCAAGTTAGGCGATTCAACGTCGACTTCCGTTCCGTGACCTTTTTTTTACGAGGCAAAACGGCATGACTGCATTGATCGTCGCCACCCACGGCGTTCGATAATTCGCCCGATACTAGTCGGGCGTCCGGTCGTTCTCGCATTGTTCGTAGTCCATGTTCGACATTCGGCTCAAGAGCGCAAGGACCTCGCGGCGGATGGAGCGGTAGTTAGGCGCGGGCCTGATCTTCGGTTAGTTCCCTGGCCACATGGACTGGCACCTTGGTGAGGCCGAGTTTCTGCGCTGCCTTCCACCGGGTGTGTCCCACGACGATCACGTAGTCCTTGTCGACCACAATCGGTTGGCGGAAGCCGAACTGGGCGATCGAGGCGGCGACAGCATCGACAGCCTCGTCGTTGTGCCGTGGATTCTGCTCGTAGGGTTTAATATCAGAGAGCTTCCGCTGTTCGATCTTCATCGGAGCGCACCTTGAGTACATGGGGTAATGTACTGGGGCTCCGAGCTGCGGAGTACGGTCCCGGCAATTCAGGACGGCGGGCTGACGACCAGATTTGCGGTCGACCACTGACTGAATTATAGCGAGAACGGAGTTGTGGGGGTATGTGTTGACGGCGGTTGAAAAGTGCAGCGCGGGGCGGTCGAATAGTGCAGCGCTGGGTGTAAAAAAATATCAGGTGTTAGTAACTACAAGATGTTAGTTCAGGCGGACTTCTTTGCCGTGCGTCGTTTGGCGTCCTGGAGCCGAAAGCTTTCGCCTTTGGTCTCGATGATATGACAGCGGTGTGTCAGACGGTCCAGAGCGGCTCCGGTGAGCCGCTGGTTTCCAAGGACTTCCGGCCAATTCTCGAATGGCAGATTCGTCGTGACGATAACGCTATTTCTTTCGTAAGCCGTTGCGATCACGTCGAACAGCAGTTGGGCAGCCCACGCAGCGGCTTCGTACCTTTATCTGCTCATTCAAGACGGCATCAACATGGACTTATTCCCGGCGCGTACTAATCACTCCTCCGTTCGTGAACCAAAATAGTCCAAGAAAAGGTAAATCTTGGTCTTGCGAAAGAAGACTGGGGGGACTGCACTCATTTTCCGACACTAGGCCGTATGGACATTGACATTTCCAGAGAATTGGGAAAACAGGAGAATGGCGGGCATTCACCATGGTCATGGAGGAAGTCTGGATATCGCATCGTCACTCACTCAGAAATATAGTCGTGACTTAGGTTTTTATACCTCCGCCAACCTGGCATTTCGACCAAAATAGCCTTTTTGGGAACTTGGTCGTAAACCCCTGATTCTACTGGACTTGTGACGACGTGACTCACTTGGGGTGAGTCACGGTGTTTAGAGCCTTTCGGTCGATTAGAGCCTTTTCGGCGCGAAAAATTGGGTGGGGTGAGTCACGATTTTGGTTGACGCGAAAAAGGAAACGCGAAAGAAACGCGAATAACCGCGTAGAAAAGACAAGGCCCGCGAGCCGAAGCTTGCGGGCCTTAATCGTGTTTAGCCCCGTTGCGGACAACGGGTCAGTGGAGGCGGCGGGGATCGAACCCGCGTCCCGTGACGTTTCCACCATAGCATCTACGTGTGTAGCCGATTAATTGAGTTTCGCCTGGTTAGCCGTCAATCGACAGACTGAAAACCAGACTAGACGGCAACATTTTTTAGTCGCAAGCGTGTCCGACGTGACTTGCGGCGATCCGGAATTGACGACGGACTTTTGCAGCTCTCCGGAGAAACTACGCAGCCCGGACTACCGTTTTTAGTTAGGCAGCCAATGCGAAAGAGTTATCTTTTGCAATTAAGGTTTTTGGTCAGATTTTTACGTGGCCCTCTGACCAGCCACGACACGCCACTATCGCTTCCATCATCCGGTCGAATCCAATTCGCCCCCGTTTGTTTCAGGCACATCGCGAACGCTACGAAACCTGAAAAAAGCAACCGATCTGCAAAGCAAAGCTCGTTTTTCACAAAACAACTTCGCTCTGCCATCAGCAAATCGTAAGCAACAACGGTACAAAAAGCCAGTTTAGTGGTCAAGAAATCGATGATCCGAACGATTTCCGGAATACGTTTTACCAGGTTTGAGGTTCTGTTTGGCGGACAAAGGGTCAATCCGCGAATTCGGGTTGAGGGCTAACAATCGAGTCTTTAAGACAAATGGATACGAACGAACAAGTATAATAAACAACCTTGCCTTCCTTGCAGCCCTGCGACGGCACGATCTCTACCCTTGGCCAGGTAAAACCCCGTTTGGTCTGGATTGCTTCCTGCTTATGGGGCATAATCGAGCCTTCTAACAGATCCATAAACCCCTCCGGGGATTCGGATCCTCAACGCCGCAATAATGCATAAAGCCCCTTTGGGACGGCCAGACTGTTGGGCTTCGGTGACCGGCAATTTCTTTGGAAGGAGCAAGACAATGATATACAAGTTTATTTGCACAGACGGGTTGGGTTTTTCGACTCGACAGAATGAACTGATCGAACTGGCGTTAACCTACAACTATAAAGGGATCGAAGTCGATATGGCCGACATGGTCGGTCGAGCCAAGGCGATGGGCAACGAGTTTGCTACCCAGTTTGTAAATAGCGCGGCGGTCGAGATCGCGACCTTTCGTTTGCCGATCGATTTGCGGGTAAGCGATGAGGCGTTCGTAGCGGAGCTGGAAAAGCTCGACAAGGTTTGCGAGTTGTCCAAAACAATCAGCGCCAAACAATGTTATTTGCCGATTTCCTCAAGTCATCCGTCGCTGACCTATCACGAAAATTTTGAAAAGCACCGAACACGACTTGTTCAGGTTGCCGAAAAAATGGAAGACGTTGGCGTTCGAATTGGATTGTTGTTTCAGGCAACCAAAGGTTCGTCGAACGACATGCAGTTCATTCAAAAACCCGAGGATCTTGTGGCCCTTGCCAAAATGGTAAACCACAAGGGTGTCGGAATTGTTCTCGATTCCTGGACATGGCAGTTGGCCGGTGGCACTTTTGACACGATCAAAAAACTTGATTTGAACATGGTGTTCGAAGCCCGCCTGGCTGATCCACCCAGAGGCGCTGCCATCGAGAAGGTGGACCGAACGAATCGACTCGAACCGGGTAGCCACCCTGATTCAATCGCTCAATTAACACTCGACTGGCTCAAGGAAAACGATTTTCCGAGCCCCCTGGCCTTGAATGCACACGTTCCCAAAACGCCTGGCAACGCCGGTGACTTGCCATTCCAGCGGATGGGCAAGGCGCTTGACAAAATGATTGCCGGAACGCACGGCCTCGAGGCCGAATCGAAAGTCGAAACGGATGATGAAGAGATGGTTGAAGTGAGTTCCGTCTGATTGTCGGGCCGATTGTCAGGGATTTCCTGACATAAACATTGATTACCGCACCCAACGAAAAGGGCGACTTGTCATTCGGCAGGCCGCCTTTCCTTAGTTTAAATCGCCATCCACGGTGAAACGGCCGGTCGATGTTAAACTTTTCCTGTTGCGTTATTTCTGACGGATTCCCCACCGAATGGCAATCTCTGATGCTTGTTCCGATTATGCACCGTGACAGCAAACGGGTCTGTCTGGCAGAATCAGATTTGCCGTTAACTTCGGAATATCCGGGCCGATAAGACTGCAGACGTACCTGGCGTATTCCACGCGAAATGGTATCTCCAGATCCTGGCGATGATGTGCCTGCTATTCGAGGTGGACAAGGATGAACGGACGATCGCATAAAGTCATCATCGTGTCGATTTGCGGTGCCGTAATATTGGGTGGGTGGCAACTGCTTACGACTCCTGCGATGAGTGAGTTTGATAACCTTGCGTCCGAACTCGTATGGCAAGCCGACGATTCTTCGGAGGAATCGACTGGCATGGCAGAGTCGGTCTCAGCCGCCACCCGTGAAATGGTTGAAACGGCCACAGTTCGGCCCGAAGCGGCTTCTTCGGAAAACGCAGGTTCATTCACATCGACAAGTTGGCTTGCCATTGAACCGCAGGCAGTCGCTGAAACCGTTAATACAAAAATAGCCTCGCCCAAAACGGATTCCGAAAGTACCGATGAAACAGATTTGTCGCCGGATTTCTCGATAAGGTCCTTGCCGGATTCCGTGGATGAATCCGAAAACGAAACGGAAGTACAAGGCGAGCCAAAGGATTTAATTCAATCCAATGAACCCCAGGCGTTGGCATTTGACTCGACTTTTCTTGCGAAAGCCAACAGTCACTTGCCAATTGTCGACAGGTCGAGCCCGTTCATGATGGTCCCTGTGCAATCGCAAAGTGCCTTAGACCAGACTGAACAGTCAAAAACGCCAGTTGCTTCGTCGATTGTGGAACAGCGTGCTCTGGACCATCTGGAATACGGGAAGTCGCTGGCGCGACGGGGTGCAACGTTTGCTGCGCGCGAGGAATTCGTTCAGTCGCTTCGTTTGATCGCCGAGTCCTATGACATGCAAACACAGACACGCGACTACACCCACATGCTTGCCGATGGATTGCGTGCCCTGGATGAGGCGGACGATTTTGTACTGTTGAATGCCGAGCAGCATGACATCGACATGGCCCGGATCATTGCCACGCATGAAAGCAAAGTGGTCTCCGAATCGATGGCCAAAAATTTAAGTCCGATCAAGGCCATGCAAATGTACTTTCAGTATTCGACCGGGAAGATCACAGCGGCGGCGGGTCGATCAACGGCCGCGGCCGATGTGTTGCATGCCATGGGCAAGCTGCTGCAAACATCCTCGCAATCGGATGCGACGGGCAAACCGATGGATCGCGCCAAGGCGATGGTAATGTTCCAGGCTGCCCTGGGAGCCAACCCTTCGGATTATCGCTCCGCCAATGAACTGGGTGTGCTGCTGGCCCAAAATGGCAAGTGGGAAATGGCAAAAGAGTTGTTTGCCAAAAGCCTGGTGATCACCAAATCCCAGGAATCGTGGCTTAACCTTGCCAAGGCGCACGAGCAACTTGGAGAACAGGAGTTTGCCCGTCAAGCCAATATGGAATACCGGCGGATGGCTGGACAATCGAAGAGTTCCAATAGCATGGAATGGGTCTCGGCAAAGCAGTTTGAAGCCGAGGGCTTGATGTCTGAAGCGGCGATCGCACCGGCAGTTGCCAAAACGGCACGGCAGGAACCGGTAGAACCGGAAACCAGGGGCAACAAGATTATCAATGGAATCAAGAAGTGGTTTTAGTTTCCGATCGATGTACGAGATCAATAGCCTTGTCGATTCAAACCATCGCTGAAATCGGTTTATTTAAGGCATCAGGTCGAAATTATGACCCAACAATCTAGTTCAAAAATCCGAAGCAACGGACTGCTGCTGTTGATCTTCGCCGCACATCCGGCAATGGCAATGGGGCAAATAACTCCGGCAAACAGGTATCCCGTCCCGCAGTCGGAATGGTCAGCGCCCGATGGCTATGTTGGCCAGCAAAATGAAGACTATGGATACGTGGCCGGGCTGGAAGGTGATTCGTACAAGTGCTTTCAGGGCGTTGATGAAACAACCCGACGCCGACCGGATGGTGAGCCTCGCTGGGCCGATGCGGGGTTGATTCCCTGGGAAGCGTTTGCGCATGGTGAGTATATTGGACCGTACCGGACCCCGTCGGTGTCATGTTATCGGGTTCACGTCAGGGACGAAATCGAATTTGTTTTTCAGTTAACCCGCGAGCAAACGGCGGAGCCGTATCGCTTGATGGTTGGCGACACAATCGAGGTGTCGTCTACTGCGGATGAAGAGCTGAATCAAACTGAAATCAAAATACTCTCCGACGGTACAATCAGTCTTCGCCTGATTGGCCGCGTGTTGGCAGCGCGCATGACCCTGGATGAATTGCAGCGTGAACTCAATGAACGCTACAAGGTTTATTTTGCGAGCGACCCGTCGATTGTTGTCCGGGGGATCAGTACGGATACCCGCACGCAGGATTTGATTAACGCGGTTGATGCAAGATTTGGCAGTGGTGGCCAGTCGCGAGTCGCGCTGGTTTCGCCCGATGGAACCGTTCAGTTGCCTTTGATAGGAAGCGTTCCGGCAATCGGGCTGACATTGGAAGAGTTGAGTCGTGAGGTCAACATGCGCTACAAGCAGGAGATTCCCGGTTTCGAAGTGACACCGGTGCTGGCAAAACGTGCCTCGAGCTTCATTTACGTTTTGGGTGAAGTCCGTCAACCGGGGCGAGTCGAATTGACAGGCGAGACATCAGCAATGCAGGCGGTTGCGCTGGCGGGTGGCTGGAATCCTGGTGGGAATTTGCGACAAATCGTTGTTTTCCGCCGCGACGAAAACTGGCGGCTGATGGCAGTTCGTCTCGATCTGGCCGGTGGACTGCAAGGCAATCGACCCGCACCAACCGATGAGATATGGCTTCGTGATTCAGACATTGTCCTTGTGCCCAAGTCTCCAATTCAAAGGCTGGCAGACGCCGTTGATCTGTATTTCACGAAAACCATATACGGTGTCCTTCCCGAACAGTTTGCCTTTGACAGCCTGTCCAATGTTTCCAACTGAAGTTTCGGTAAGGGGCTGGTTGTCATTTGTGTTTCAGCACACGCCGGGCCGTTCCGGCAAAAGACTCCCGACCCCGTTCCTGCAATCATCATTGCTGTTGAGTTGCGTCCGCATGCCCGGACCACTTTTCCAATTGCTGGATCAACCGGGTTAATGGAAATGTCGTCGAAATGAATCGATGTTGGTCATCCAGCATCATGACGTGCGGCATTTCAAGGACACCGAACCGGTCGGCCAGCGATGCAGAGTCGTCGGTAATTGTAATGTTTGGCCAGGCAGGAATCGCGCCACCAAAAAGTGTTCGGACCACATCGGAATTCCGGGTCAGGCAAACGCCCAGCAGTTCCCATTGTGGCGCGGCTTGTTTGTCGCGCAGTTCCGCTAATTGCTTTAACAAATCCACAGACGCAGGCTCTGAAGGGGACCAAAACAGGACAATCGTGTTTCGATCAACTAGTTGGGATCGGTCAAACAGACTTTTATTGGCCAGAGGCAAATTGTCAGGCAGCAATTGTCCCAGCAGGTCGATCCGAACCTGTCGGCGAAGGCAGAGATCCCGCATTTGCGACTGGAATCGATCGTCTTGAACCGATTCGACGACGTCGAGCAAGACCTGATTAACTTTGCCTGCCGCTTCGAATCGCTGTTCCATTTCGAGCCAATTGACACTGTTGTCGATTCGTTCAAGAGTCAGCCAGGTAAGCAACTCGTCGGCGCATAGGGATTCAAGGCTTGATTTGAGTTCTGGCATTGCGTCGATCTGCCCGTCACGAATTTGATTGAAAATCAGGTCGAGGTTCAGTTTGGCCAATTCAATTCGCGTATTCATGATTGCAACCACGGATCGAATCCGCGCGTCATTGTTGTTCTGGTAAACACCGGCGAGCGATTCAAGCAACTTGATCACTTGTTCCCTTGTCCCGTTTTTTGCGACTAGTTCACATTGATTGTAAAGTTCAATGCAAACGTCGGCGCTTTCCGGAAATCGACGAGCAACGGCGCAGGCCTGTTCGATGACGGAATCAATGTTCGATTCCTTTTTTGAAAGTCGTTCGTTTAGCTCCCCGACGATTTGAGCAACCGCCGCAATTTGCTGGATTCGGGAATTCGCATCACTCTCCAGGCTGATTGCAAAGCTGAAGAACTCCTGACGCGAGCCGTTGTTTCCCAAAGAGATGAGACGAATCAGCGCATCAAGTTTTGCCTGAACCGCAATAAAACGCTGGTTGTCGTCAAGTTTGTTTTTTAGAAGCTTGTTGGCGGCCGAAAGCTTGTCGAGCTGGATTCGCAAAAGTTCCGCCGGTTCCGTGGAATTCCTTTGCAAGTAGGACTGTTGTGCCAAATACCGGAACAAATCCTCTTTCGAATCAGGCAGGTTGATTTCCGGCATTGAAGGCGAAATCCGACGGGACTGTTCCCGAATAGAATCGGCGATTGCACTCCCCGATTGAGCGGAATCGGTTTTGTTGCCAGTACTTGATTCTGACGAATCCGGATGATAAGGAACAGAATCCGGTTTCGAATTGCAACCATTTGCCAGACAAAAACTGACAGCGACGGCTACATCAATGAATCGACGAATTTGGAATTGCATGGGCCTGAACTAGTAAGTGATACCCGGAAAACGACACTCAAGGCGAGTCGGCAGTTTCCCGAACGGGAAAAGCACAATCTATCCGGATTCCCAAAACAGGAAAACAGCAACCCGCCGGTAATGCAACCGATTCGACTCTACCGGGGTAATTCGATCGTTGATGACCGGGGTTTTGCTTCGGACGTTTTCTGATCCGGGGTTTGCACGTAAATCATTCGAAGCTGGTGCAAGGATTCTGACAAAAGCGCTGATTCGTCTTCCGACAGGTTGCCGGCGGTCTTTTCCTCCAGAACACTTAAAGTATCGATGAAATGTTTTGCCAGAGGCTTCCGTACAACGGGTTTGTTCTCGACAGGGTCGGGGATCTGACCAAGGTTCGCCAATGCCTGGGTGGCAAGTGTCGTTACCAGGACGGGAATCGATGCGGGAGGCAACTGAAACTCGTCATCGAATGACGGTTCTTTTTCCATTTGCTGCCGCAGTTGTATTTTTTCCTTTTCAACCTGCGATTTCCAGTCATCGTCAACGATGATTTTTGGTTCTTGATCGGAAGTATTCATGTTCTTGCGCAAGTCGATTCAGGAAAAGGACTGTGAACGTGAGGGAAATAAACTTTTTGACCAGGCTATCAGGAACTTGCGTATTCTGCCTCGACGTTATCGCGGCGCAATGCCGCTTGAACAAATCCGGAAAACAACGGATGAGCGGATGTGGGCTTGGACTTGAATTCCGGATGGAACTGGACGGCGACAAACCAGGGATGAGCGGGCAGTTCAATAATTTCAACGAGACGATCGCCATCACTGGTCGCAGCGATTAGCAACCCATGGGCCTCTAGCTGCTTTCGATACACATTGTTGAATTCGTAACGATGCCGGTGTCGTTCGCTGATCGTATCGGAACGATACCATTCGCGGGCCAGGGAGGTGGCACCCAGTTTGGCAATTTGTGCTCCAAGTCGCATGGTCCCTCCCTTGAACGTGATTTTTCGCTGTTCGTCGAGCAGGCAAATCACGGGATCGTTGGTGTCTTTGTCAAACTCTGTTGAATTGGCAGACTCCATGCCGACGACATTTCGGGCAAATTCGATCACTGCGCATTGCATGCCAAGGCAGATTCCAAAGAAGGGTATTTTGCGTTCGCGGGCCCAGCGAATCGCATCGACTTTGCCTTCGGTTCCGCGCTCACCAAATCCACCGGGAACCAGGATGCCATCGTACCCGGCAAGCAATCGCTCGGGTCCCTCCCGTTCGATTTCTTCGCTATCGATACGGCCGACACGGATTTGAGCGTGATTTTCCATTCCGGCATGATCGATGGCTTCATAGATTGACTTGTATGCGTCCTTGTGCCTCGCGTACTTGCCAACAACGGCGATACTGATTTCCGTTTCCGGATTGCGCAAGCGATGCAACAGATCCCGCCAGTCGTCGAGTTTCAGGGGACTTGTCTTGAGCCCCAGTCGTTCGACAACAAGTTTGTCGAGACCGTGTTCGACAAGCGAAAGGGGAACTTCGTAGATCGAAAAATCCTTGTCGGGTTCTTCGATGACAGCCCGCAAGGGGATGTTGCAAAACAGGGCAATTTTTTCGCGGTCTTCCAAAGGAATGTGACGTTCGGTTCGACAAATCAAAATGTCTGGCTGAATGCCGATTTGTCGGAGCTGGCCGACGGAATGTTGAGTGGGTTTTGTCTTGATCTCACCAGCCGCCTTGAGATAGGGAACAAGAGTGAGGTGAATGTACAGACAATTCTCCTTGCCGACGTCGAGTGCAAATTGCCGAATCGCTTCGAGAAAGGGCTGGCTTTCGATGTCGCCGACCGTGCCACCGATTTCCGTAATGACGACATCGACACCTTCCTCGGCAACTCGCTGGATGCAATCCTTGATCTCGTTGGTAATGTGAGGGATGACCTGAACTGTTTTTCCAAGAAATTCGCCGCGACGTTCCTTTTCAATTACCGACAGATAGATCTGGCCGGTCGTGTAGTTGGAATGGCGCGTGAGCGGACTATTGGTAAATCGTTCGTAGTGACCGAGGTCCAGATCGGTTTCGCTGCCATCATCGAGCACATATACTTCGCCGTGCTGAAACGGGCTCATGGTTCCTGGATCGACGTTGATGTACGGATCCAGTTTTTGCAATCGCACTGTCAACCCGCGATGCTCCAGCAACATTCCGATTGACGCGCTGGTGAGTCCTTTTCCCAGGGAGCTGACAACGCCGCCCGTTACAAAGATAAATTTGGTCATCGAGTGTGCTTCCCCGAATTGATTTTGAAATGCTGCCCTGGAAACAAGTCACTTGCTCCGGCACACGGAAGTCGAATTGGGGCATTTTATCAGCTTGAATTCCGTCTGACAAACGCCTCATAATCCTCGACAGTATCGATCCCTTTGGCAGCGGAGGGAACGATTCCGACGAGAATGGACATCCCAAGGTGCAGGGGACGCAGTTGTTCCAGCGATTCGCAAACTTCGCTTGCCGAACGGGGGCTTGCCGTTATTTTCAACAGGGAATTCCGGCGATAAACATATATTCCAATATGCTGAAAATGACTGTAAGGGTGCCTGCTCAGCGTGTTTTCAAAACCGTCGCGCGGGAACGGAATGGGACTTCGGCTAAAGTACAAGGCTTGTTGGCGGTGATCGAAGACCACTTTGACAGTCGAAGTATCCGATAAGAGTCGCAGATCGCGAATGGGTGTCGCCAAGGTCGCCATGTCCGATCCGGCATTTTGCCTCAGCAAATCGATAGCAAGGTCAATATCGGCAGGTGGGATTTCGGGTTCGTCTCCCTGAACATTAACAAGCAAATCAAATTCAGGAAAATGGCCGGCAACTTCAGCCAGCCGGTCGGTTCCGCTGGGATGTGTTTCGCGAGTCATCATCGCCTCGCCGCCGAATCCTGACACGACCTGCGCGATTTCGGGGCTATCCGTTGCCACGATTGTCCGGTGTGCCAGTTTTGCCAGAATTGCGGCCTGCCAGGTATGTTGAATCAGGGAATGTCCAGTGCGCGCCAGCAAAAGTTTTTTTGGCAAGCGCGTTGAATGGAGTCGAGCTGGAATTACAATGAGAGTTTTCAATGACCGCCACCATTAAAGTTTGGGCAAGTTTTGGCAAAAGGCCCGAACAACAAAGCCTCGAACAGGCATGGGGAGAAATCTAACAAAAATCCGCTTCGTCAAGTGTTAAGCAACCGACCAGCGGGCCATTTGATATTGCCGAATTAAACGCCATTGCATGTCGTGCACCTGAATCATTTATCATCCTCGGCGCGACTTGGGGATTCCACCCGGAAACGGCAGAAATTTCTGGACAGGCCGCCTTTTCCTGTATTTCCGAAGGGCTTGATTGCGACCCCAGGCCTTGGCGCCGGATCACAAATAATTTTCAGCCCATAGGCGGTTCGCCGCAAATCGGGAACTTGAAGGGTTGGCAATCAAAATATAGTTAGTATTATTTCTTGATGGTGGATTTTGTCGCTGAGTGATTGGGGACGATACATTGTCGCGAACTACAAGTTCAGCACGTCTTATCGCAAACTATTAGAAAGAAAAGTATGGCCAGTAAAGCAAACTCGACAACAGAAAAACGAGTTAACAAATCAAAGGCGATTTTGAAATACTTCAAATCGCATCAGGGGTCCAAGCCTCGTCAAATTGTGGAGGCCCTCAAAAGTCGTGGCCTTGATGTCAATGCACAGTATGTCAGCACGATATTGTTCAACCATCGCAAACGTTCCGATGGCGGAATGGATATTCTGGACGACGAATCGGCTGTCCCGCAAAAAACAGTCGGACTCAATGCCAGCGGAGTTTCCGCTCGTGAGATCATGTTGGCGAAACAACTGGTTAGGCAATCGGGAAGTATGAGGGCGGCCCGCAAAGCCCTGGATATGTACGGCGACATCATCGCCTAGCGTTGTTCAACGAAAACGGTTGAAGCCAATTAAAGGTCGATACTTTAATACAGTATGTTGATTGTCCGGTCGGTTGGGGACTTATGCAATCAAGGGACGGTGAGTTCGGATATGAGGGTTGCGCCATGCGAGCTGGAGGCCTTTTCCAGCTAGCAGATGCGCTTGTTATCCACGGATGTCCGCGTTACCGATAACAGGCGATATTCCCGGCAGGCAGTTGGGAATTGGCACAAACCCTGGTGACGAAATCTGATGAGCGAGATCCTGGAGCAAATCCGAAACCGAATGAGTCGATGGATTCGGGAGTACGCACCGGAACATGCCGATCAGCCCTGTGAAGAATCCATCCTGCTGCGCAGCGGACAATTTCACGGGTACCGTTTTTTTGCAGGAAATGTATCGGTAGTCTGGATCGTCGGAGAATCGACAATCGAAGTTCGTTCCCCCTTGCGATCGGACACGCTTGTATTGAACGACAGCGGAGCGGTTTCGCAAGCTGCCTGATGATCCCGGAATCAGGCTGCGGCCTGAGAGGGAAGACATTCAGGGAAGTCATGCGCGGCGTTAGCCAGACAGTGACTACTTCTTTTTGTCTTTTGCCGCCGGTGTTGCTGCCTCGTCTTCTTTCTTGACTTTCTTTTTCTTCTTCATGGTAATCTTGGTTACCCGAACTTTTGGCATTCCGTACAACGAATCTTCGGCACCGAATCGATCGTTTTCAATCATCTTCGCAAGCCGCTCAGGGCGCGTAAGTACGTTTCGTTGCTTGGTCGAGCCAGCCTTGATTTTCAAACTCTTGTCGATAGTCATCTTGATCGGGGCCTGTTCCTGGTTTGATTTAATGCGATATTTGAAGCTACGAAGTATAAAAACCAGGCGGTATTGAGGCAAGCCAAAATAGACGTTTTGGCAATTCCCGGGGCTTTTTCATGAGAATCGGCGTATTTTGCAGCGGAGGCGACTCGCCAGGCATGAATGCTTGCGTCCGGGCTGTGGTACGAACGGCCACCAGCAACGGGCATGAGGTCGTAGGAATCCTGCGTGGATATCAGGGTTTGGTAGATCGACAATTCCACACGCAATGCGGGGGAACCCGGTTGTTGAGCCCGCGCTGTGTATCTGGTTGGTCCAGGCATGGGGGGGCATTTATCTACTCCAGCCGAAGTGACGAATTCATGACCGACGCTGGCCAGCAAAAGGCCATTGCCACCTTGCAAGATGAGAGAATCGATGCACTCATTCCGATAGGAGGCGACGGAACATTTACCGGAGCAATGGTGCTGGCCAAAAAGTGGGATGGTCAAATAGTCGGGTGTCCGGGAACCATCGACAATGACTTGCTCGGCACCGATTACACAATAGGCTTTTCGACCGCTGTTCAAACGGCGGTAGAAGCGGTCGACAAGATCCGTGACACAGCGCAGAGTCATGACCTGATGTTTCTGATTGAGGTGATGGGTAGAAACAGTGGATACATTGCCGCCTATACGGCCGTTGCTGCTGGTGCGGAGATCGCGGCGATTCCGGAAACGGCCACTGATTTTCCGGCGATCATAACGCGGCTTCACCAATTCCGGGAAAGCGGCAAGACCTCGATCATGATGGTGGTATCCGAAGGAGACGAGGAAGGTGGAGTGGAGATTTTAAACAAGCGGCTTCTGGAATACGGTTGTCCTTACAAGACACGAATTGTGGTGCTTGGGCATCTTCAACGAGGAGGAACACCCACTCCCGAGGATCGACACCGGGCAACACAGATGGGACATGGTGCGGTGCAGGCTATCCTTGAAGGAAAAACGAGCGTCATGTCAGGGACTCGCGGCGAAAAAAGCGTTCTGGTCCCGTTCGCCGAAGCTTGCGCCGGTCATCGCCCTATTCCCGCCGAGCTGCTGGCACTGATTGATGTTGTTGGCAGTTAGGCTGGCGAAACAAGTTCGGTATTCGCCAATAAAATGACGAACGTTGCCTTGACCAGGGCAAACTGATTGAAGGGTTTTTTTTGCAAAAGGCCCGTGCCCGCCTAAAAAATCCCGTTTCCGAAATCGGGGCGACGTCGTACCGTATTCCTGACGTCGTCGTCGACTGTTTCTTCCGGCCCGGAATGGGGACCGCGAAGGGGTTCCGAAGTATGCTCGACCCGAATCTCATCGCTTTTCGTTGATTGGGAGCGGGCGGATTCCACGTAGTCATCATCGTAACGAGACGAGTATCCGGGTAGCTTGGCGCGTTCCAGTTCGTTGAAAAACTCGCCGATAACGTGGTTCTGGATTCGCTCCCGGCACTCGGCGTTTACCGGGTGGGCAATATCGGCGTACAACTTGGAGCGGCCTTGGTCGTCAGTGTCGACTCGTTCACTGTTCAATCGTTTTCCACAATTATTGCAGAACCGGGCGCGGAAATGATTTTTGGAATTGCAACTGCGACAATGGGCGGTCAATTTCCGGCTGGGCATTGCCACGAACGGGCCGTTGTTGCCCTCAATGATTTTCAAGTCCCGCACGACAAAGCAATTGTCAAATGTAACGCTGCAAAACGCCCGCAACCGGTCTTCGGCGTTCTCCATCAGTTTGATGCGGACTTCAGTGATTTCCACAATGTCACTCCCTTGGGTTGAACGCCATCAACTGGCGAGTTGATTCGGTTCAGGTTTGGTTCGAATGGTCGGAACCAGGAAAAAACGGCTGCAGGGCATTCGACACCTGAGACGCCGTGAGGCTATGAGCGCGTCCTGTTTTTTATTGAAAACTCCAAAGTAACTGGAACCGCTGCCACTCATCTGATGACCGAAACAGTTCACCCTTGCAAATGCGTCACGCATTCGGTCGATCCATGGATTAAGTGTTCGGGCTGCCGGTTGCAACCGGTTGTAAATGCGGCTTGAGATTTGAGTTGCTGTCAGCGCGCTCCAGTTCCGGCAAAAGTCGGCACCGCTGCGCATGGCATCCGATGCGTCATTGCCGGCAGTCTGAACGGCGGGCAATTGTCTAAAAACCGCACCCGTTTCGAGGCCCTGCGGTGGCATACCAATTACAATCCAGAGCCGCTGGAATCCCGGTAATGGCTCCATGTGTTCGCCGCGGCCCGTACATCGAGCGGCAGCGGACGCAAAAAAGAAAGCCTGGTCGCTGCCAAGTTGACTGGCAAGACTTGCCAGTCCACTGCGGGCAATACCGAGTTTCATCATTCGATTGACGGTTAGCAGTGTTGTGGTGGCATTGCTGGAACCCCCACCCAGCCCCGCTTGAACCGGAATACGCTTCTCCAATACGACGTCCATCCCAAACGTTCGTTCCGATTGTTTTCGCATTAACTCGATCGCCTGCCAAACCAGGTTGCGTGAGTCGTCAGGCAATCCTGATGCGGATTGGTCACGGACATGAATGCGAATGTCGTGGTCGCGTCGAACTCGAAAAGCGAGCCGGTCAAACAAGCCAACTTTGACCATAACGGTATCAATCTCGTGGAAACCGTCTCCCCTGCGCGCACCAAGTTCCAGAAAAAGATTTACCTTGGCTGGTGATAATGCGGTCGTCCAGGCCATAACGTCTTGCTTTGGCTCAATGTTGTCCGACGAGTCTCCCGCCGGGATTCTAGCGTGTTAGCCGGTCACCAACAATCAAGGCAACCGGGCGGAGCAATATCCCTCGCTTACTCGTCGGGTTGCAATTAATTCGCGGCCTCGACGACCCCTGGCGCTCAGATTGCGGTCAGCCGTTGGATCTCCGGCCGGGCAGTCCAAAGTAACAAGAAAGGGCGTTTATCAACTTTACCCGAACCGCGTGGCTTAACGGCAACGGGGCCGGGAGTCATTTGCCGAAACGGCCCTTTGGGTGCTGAAGCACAAATGACTCCCGACCCCTTGGGCTCCCGACCCCTTGGGCTCTACTTGAACCAACCCTTTTTCTTGCCGGCAAATCCGTCGAGGGCTTCTTCTTCAGAAACGTGGATGCGAAGGATCTTATCCAGTTTCATTTGTTTGAAAACGGAATGCAGGTCGTCGTTGAGGCGGCAAATTCGAAAATCGACTTTTTCCTTTTTGCACAAATTGTTTAGCAATATCACTTTGCCGATCATGGCGGAACCCATGAATTTGACATTTCCGAAATTTAAAAGGAGTCGCGAAACATCGGATCGATCGACGATCGTCACGAGGTCAGCAGAAAGTGCTTCGATGCGCGACTCATCGGTGATTCGAACATCGGGAATATAAACCACGCGCACGCCGTTATTAGTCACGGATCTTAGTTCGTTCACTTTGATTGGAATCCGGAATTTTGGTAAGAAAGAATTGCCAACCCTACCAGGTTGTTGGCTTTTTGGCAAAAAACTTGCGACTATCCGAGCTCTGATTTTACCCGAAGTTCGTTTTCATTTGATCAAATAATTGTCGGAATTCGGCAAAAGCCGGTACGATTGCCCGAGCCTGCCCTGAATTCGAATGACGTTACTGCCCGTGTTTTTTGGTGAAATTGATTGGCAAAAAATGAATCGCCAGATTCGACTTGGAATATCGACATGTCCCAATGACACATTTGCCTTTCATGGGCTGATGTCGCGTTCCGTCGATTGGCGTGGTCTGGATTTTTCGATCGAATTGCTCGACGTGGAAGCATTGAATCAGCGACTGTTCGCAAAAAGATTTGACGTTGCCAAAGCGAGTTTTTATGCCGCATTGTTGTTGTCCAGGCAGTTTGTCGTTTTGCCTAGCGGATCGGCGTTGGGTTTTGGAGTTGGCCCCCTTCTGTTGTCTCGCCATTCGAATGAACGCCCGGATTCATGGAAGGAATCGAATGGTCCGATCGTCTTGTGTCCAGGAGCCATGACGACCGCTACGATGTTGTACAAGTTGTTTTTTCCGGATGTAGGAGAAATCGAGCAGGTTGTGTTCTCGGACATTATGCCCCGATTGCAGAAACGCCAGGCAGATTTCGGAGTCTGTATTCATGAAGGCCGTTTTACGTGGGAACAAAGCGGCTTGTTCCAGACGGCGGACCTTGGTGAGCTGTGGGAATCCAGGACCGGCAAACCGTTACCGCTGGGCGGGATACTCGGATCACGTGACCTTGGTAACGAAGACCTTGCGCTGGTCCAGCAAGTCATCAGCGATTCGCTGAAATACGGTCGCGATCATCCCGATGAAGCACTCGGGTCGATGCGAAAATACGCCCAGGAGTTCACGGACGACGTACTGAAGCGCCATGTCGAGTTGTATGTGAACGATCAAACGATGGAACTCACCGCCGAAGGTCGGGACGCGATTGGCCTGTTGTCGGAACTGGCCGTCGAAAAGGGGCTGGCAAGTCGTGACCAACCGGCGCTGGAAGTTTTCGGTATCACAAATCGATAGATGGCTTTGCCAGCGCGCAACGAAACAGATCGACGCTCGTCGAGCGATCGATCTGAATTCAGGGAATCGCTGGAAACGCCTACTCGTTTTGCTGTTCGGCGTCGGCGCTGGCTGCCTTCAGTGCGGCTGCTTCACGCGACAGTTTGAATTCCGGGCCCTTGCGGAAATACTGAATGTCATCCTGGAAATAGTACCCGCTGGGTAGCGTTTGCCCTGCAACCTCGATTTGGCAACCGGTAGTGGCAGCAGCGGACAACAGCATGGCGCTGCACAATATTCCATTTAGCCAGTAGTTTGTGTTTTTACGATTCATTGCTCAAAAGGCTCCGTGTTTGCCTGGGGGCAGCCATTGTGGCTGACAATTGACAATGGTTGCGGGCATATAACCGGCTTAACCGGTACAATCTGTATCGGACATGCTGGTAGAAGACTTTGATTGAAACAATCAGAATTGCGTACAAAAACGGTTGGGAGTTTCCCAAAACGCCAGCAGGCTTGCCAAAAGCTCGTATTTTCAAGGCGGTCTCGATATGCTTGAGAGTTCAGGGGAAGTTGGACAGTCATTGCCGATAGCATGCAATCCAGGCAAACAAACGCCTGTTTCAGTTTGGGAGTCTCATCGATGTTTTTAAAGATTGTTTTTTGTTTGCTGGGTCTGGCCGGTTGTTCAGCGGCTTGGGCGCAGCAGCCAACCCCGCCACTGCCGAGGACGGAATACTATAGCGTCTTTGCCGATTACTATTCGGGAGAGTTCGAATCAGCCCTGAAACAGTTACGATCGCATTCCAATGGTGCGTTCAAGGATGTCGACGGTTATTTTCTCGACTCGGTTTGTTATTGGACGATGGCTGCTGAATGTTATCAGCGTGCCGGAAACTACGCGGATGCCGTTCAACAGTACGAGAACGCATTGAATTTGTATTCCGGACTGCAAGGATGGCCCAACAGGATCCAGGGGCTTCAAGCGGGCATTCTGGAAGATACCGGCGCTACGCGGCGCGCGGCGGCGGTGACATGGGGCAAGTCGACTCGGGGTGCCCGCTATGGCAAATTCGATAACGCGATGCTGATTCTGCTTGGCAAGACCGATGCACAGAATGAAAAAGCCTTTCGTGAAGGGGGCATTGTTGACTTTCAGCGCATGCGCAAGATCGACATGGCAGAAGTGATGCGCTGTGTTTCGCTGGCCATTTACCGCCGGCAACGAATCAAGGGACCCGTCAGCAAGATCGATCCGTTCACGCGACAGATTTCCACATCGTTGGTGGGCCAGGGTGGTGCGACGATTCCCGCTGCATGGCAGGGTGTTGCCCGCGGCATGGCGCTGGCGTCAATGGAAGATTGGGCCAATGCCCAAACGGTGTTGACGAACTCGTTGCAAATTGGGGGATTCGATCATCCGTTGACTCCGATCGCCTTGCTGGTGCTCGGGCATATCTCCGCCAATCAATTGAACTGGGCCGAAGCAAGCCGATTGTATATGGAAGCTTCGATTGCGGCGGTCGCCTACGAGCAACCGGATATCGTCGAAGAAGCCCTGCACTATGCGGCAACCATTCACAGCGCACAACGAGTCAAGGAACCGTTCGCCCCTTTGGTGGATGTTGCTGTCTGGGCCAAGCGTGAAAAAGTCGATCCCCTGCTGGCTTCGACGCTCGTGGATGCTGCAATCATCGCCTCGGAACTTGGTGACATCAAAGCTGCAACGGACGCCCTGAATCAATCCAGCCAGGCAATGCGCGGAAATGACATCAGCAGTTCCGCCATCAATACACGCTGGATGTACGCCAGTGCGATCAACGCTTATATGGATCGAAATGTGGTCGACGGCGACAAGGCCTTTGCAGACTTTCTCGCCCATGCCCAGGGTACGTCGCGCTGGTTGTACCAAATCGCATTGAGCGACGCAGCCGTTCGCGGAAATGGTGTCACAGAGCGCGATGCGGAACTGCTATACGCTGCGCTGTTAAGCGAACCGCTGGAAACCGACTGGCTGTTCCGCCCCGACGAAACAATGGCATTTATTTCCACACCCCATTATCAGTCGCTTGAAAACTGGTTTACCGTCGCGCTTTCCCGAAAGGCCGAAGAAAAGGCAATCGAGATTGCTGAACTGGTGCGACGCCAGAGGTTTTTCAGCGCCCTGCCCATGGGCGGACGGCTGGTTGCCTTGCGCTGGATTCTTGAAGCACCGGATGTCGCCTTGACGGAAACAGCAAAAAAACAAAAACAAGCCCTGTTGATCCGATATCCTTCCTATAAGGAGCTTTCTGACAAGGCAATCGCCGTTCAGGCGGCACTTGAAAAACTCCCGCTGGACCCGGAGACCGGTTCGCCGGAACGAGTCGAGCAGAAAAAGCTCTTCGAACAGTTGGCGGAATTAACCAGCGAACAAGAGCTGTTCATTCGGCAAATCGCCTTGCTGCGCGACCCAAGCGAACTGGCATTTCCTCGTCCACTTAGCGTTCCGGAAATCCAAAAAGCGATTCCGGCAGAACAATTGATGGTATTGTTTCTAAAGATCGGTGAAGTGTATCACGTCATGACCCTTGGTAACGGTCGCTACTCCATGGAGGGGGCGATTCCGGCGCGAGACTTTGACCGAAAGGTGGCCGAAATTCTCAAAAAAGTCAGCGTCGGCGAGAAATCCGCCGTCTATGACGCCGATGAATTCACCAACGAAGAATGGAAAACGACGGCACGCGAAATTTCGGCGATGATCTTTCAGAAATCGACTCCGGACTCGCTGGCTGAAATTCGCGAGCTGATCATCGTCCCGGACGGCATGGCATGGTATCTCCCCTTCGAATTGTTGCAAAAAGGTGCTGGCGAACAGACAAGCAACTTGATCGACGACGTGCGGATTCGGTATGCCCCCATGGCGTCGCTCGGTGTTCCGGACGGCCGAACCAATCGTCGCTTTCAGGTTCGGGCACTCGTTGCCCAGCGGAACTTCAATCGCGACAAACCGGAAATGATCGAAAGCGGCAGCGAAAAAATCCGTGGCGCGATGCCCAACTTGCAGCCCGTTTCCAGATTATTGCAGTTTCCGTCGAGCTACGTTTCTCCCTTGCTGGACCAATTGTTTATTTGGCATGATCACAAGGACAAGGGTTCTGATCGAGACGGCGTTTTTGGAATGTCGCCCATGCAAATCGACGATGGAAAGCCCGGCTCAAACTTGGGCGACTGGATGGCCCTTCCGTGGAGAGGCGTCGACCAGTTTGTCTGGACAGGGCTTTCGTCAGATATCGAGGGAAGCACACGAACTCGCGCCGATGGCAGCGATTTGTTCTTTACATCGACAGCGTTGATGGCCAGCGGTGTGCGCACCATCCTGCTGAGCCGTTGGCGCGTGGGTGGCAAGTCAACGATGGACCTGACACATGAGTTTGCCATTGAACTCAATCGACAGCCTGCATCGGCCGCATGGCAACGGAGCGTCAAGCTGTTTCGGGAGGCCGATCTCGATCTGGCCAGCGAGCCCCGGGTTCGACCCGTGGAAATGGCAGAGCCCCTGACGGGAAACGCTCCATTCTTCTGGTCGGGCTACCTACTGATCGACAGTGGATGGACCCCCGGTCCTGCCGCCGAGGGGACGACTGACAGCAATTCCAATACGCCTTCGGAGGACGGCTAGTTTTTGATAGTCATCAGACCATTCGCCAGGTGCTTGCAACGAATTGTAGCCCCGATTTTGGTCCTGTTTGCCAATCCGCACTTGTCGTCAATCCCCAAAAGTTTCTAAAGTCGATTCTAAAGTCCGGCAGAATCGGTATTTCCAATGGAAGAGGTGACTTCGTAATGGGCAGATGCAACAGTCATTTTCGAACACTGTTACGGACGATCGCAATCATCGCGTTGTCAATCGCCACCGTCTTGCCGACAAATGCATTGCAAATCAATCGAAAGACCGTCAATCGACCAACAGGTGATTGCGACACACTGGTTCTTTGTCCCGAAACGCTGCTTGCCGCACTCCAGCCGTGGATCGAATATCGTCAAAATCAAGGGCACCGGATTCTCGTGGCACGCCCGGCTGCCGATGCTTACGGAATCAAGCGACAAATACGCACGCAAGCCAACGCACATCCATTGCGCAATATTGTGCTGATTGGGGATACTCTCGACGTCAACGGTCACAACGCAGGCCTTGCGACGGCCACGGACTACGTGCAAGCCAAAGTCGTCGCCGGATTCGGCTCGGAGCCGGAAATCGCAACCGACAACGCCTACGCTGATCTTGATAACGACGGCATTCCTGATTTGACGATCGGACGAATTCCCGCCGATACACCGGAACAACTGGAAATGTTTGTTCAGAAGATCATTCGCTACGAATCGGCACCTTCCGGACCGTGGCAACGACAAATCAATCTCATTGCCGGAACAGGCGGTTTTGGTCCCTTGTCGGACGGGATCATAGAAAAGACATCACGCGGAATGATTTCCAGACTGATCCCGCCGCAGTACTCGGTTTCATTGACGTGGGCCAATTGGTCAAGCGCGTTTTGTCCCGACCCGAGGGGGTTTCGTGACACAACAATATCCAGGCTCAACGAAGGCTGTTTGTTTTGGGTCTACATGGGACATGGCCACCCTCATGGACTGGATTATGTCCGCACACCCGTCGGCGGTTATCCGATGTTTATGCAAAAAGATGTTGCGAAAGTTAACTGCACCAACGGACTGCCTGTTGCCCTTATGCTTGCCTGCTACAACGGGGCATTTGATTTTCCCAATGATTGCCTCGCCGAACAACTTGTGTTGCAACCGGGTGGACCGGTCGCTGCGGTATGCAGTTCCCGTGTCGCCATGCCTTACGGAATGAGCGCACTTTCGCTCGGTCTTATCGAAGAGTATTTCGATGGTGGACAATCCACGCTTGGGGAAATGATGATGGAATCCAAGCGAAAACTGGTCGAATCCAACGAGCGGTTCACGGCATCCGTCGAGCATGAGCGCCGCACAGCAACGGTGATGATGGAACACAACGAACAGGACGAATCGCATGAATCGTTTCGCCAGACGATTCGGGTCTTGAGTGAAACGTTCAGCCCGGTGGGCAATCGACTCGGTGATGAGTCGCGAGAACACGTTCACCTCTTTCATTTGTTGGGCGATCCACTGCTCAGAATGAAACGACCCGAGTCGATTCACCTGGTCGCCAAAACCGATTCAACAAATGCATCCATGCTCGTCGTGAGCGGACAATCACCGCGTAATGGAGAGATTCTGCTGGAACTGGAATACGCCCGAGATCGCACGACATTCCGCATGCCACGTCGTCTCGAGTTTGACGATGAGCCAGGAATTCTTGACCAGTTTCAGAAAGTTTACGAACAAGCCAATCAGCGAACTATCACGAGTAAATTGATTCGGACGAGTCAGGGTGATTTCGAAACCCGACTTGAAATTCCCGCTTGGGCCCGCGGGCGATGTGTCGTTCGAGGTTTTATGTCCAGCGGCACGGAACGGTTTGCGATGGGTGCAAGTGACATCCAGTTGAATCGCCGCTAGTGCCGAAACATCGATCACTTCCTGACGCTGACTTACTCTCGCGGGCGAACGGCACCGGTAAGACCGGAATAATCTTCTCGATCCTCGAAATGCCAAAGCGGCATTCCCAGTTCGACGCGGCGACGTAACATTTCGATTTTGTCTTCCGAGCCAGCCGGTGCGTCAGTAGCGACAAAGTCTTCTGATTCCTGAGGAACAAAGTCCTCGTCGTGGCCGTATTTTAGAATCGCTTCGAATACATTTTTGATTTTTTGGTTTTTGTCAGACATTTTATTTGGGTAAAAGATAGAAGGGTTGTATGGGGTGATTGAATTACTTGTTGATCGGCAATTAAATCCGCAGTAAGGAGTTGACCGACAACCATGTCCCTCTCCTGCGATACGGTCATTATTTCCGGGAAATGCACGATGTCAAGAAAAATTCAGGAAAAACCCGATTCAATTCAGGCCCCGGCCTGAATTGTGCTGTGGCTCGCAACACACAGGTAAAAGCTGGCGAAAACAACGAAGAGGATGTTTGGTTAAATTACCCACCCGATCCTGCGGCTGGTGGCTGTGAATCATCCCCTGGCAAACCCTGATTGTTGGGTCGATATTTCGAAATGACAGCGGTAATTTTGGAGGCACCTTCAGTCAGGGCCTTTTTTAGCTGATCAGCAAGCGTCAACAGAGGCTCTTTTTCTTCACCGTTTCCGAGACCTAATCCACTCGTATCGTCTTTCTTGTCTTTATCGTCCTTATCTTTTTTGTCTTCGGCATCCGGATCGGATTCACGAACGTCAGTCGCCGTCATCAACTTGTCAAATTCCACGACAAGTGCATCAATAAACGCGATGTCCCCTTCTACGGCAACTCGAGACAATCCTCCTTTGACACCGCGCTCGCTTCCTGCAAGCGCTATTTTACATGTATTCAAATAATGCTTGAATCGACGTCGTACCAGTTCACGATGGTAAGCGGGCAGGATTTCCAAAGGCGCGTTTTTGTCCTTGACCCCACCACCAGGTGGTTGTGCCGGACCTTCGGTCCCGCCCGTTCCTCCCCCACCTTTACCACGACTTGGCCCCTGGCTTTTTTGTTCCGAAGTATCTCCGGCACCTTTGCCATCCAGAAACTGGGAAACGAATTCCAGGTTGTTTAATTTTTCGTCAATGTAATTCGCGTCGGCGTCTGCTGCCGCGACCACAAGCAGGGCGACCAGTTCAATCATCTCCTCCATATTTGCCGAACTTGCGTCGGCGAAACCTAATCGGGAATATGCCAGGACTGCATCAGTTCGAACCAGCAGTTTCTCGGTCTTGTCGGCAATCACGTCGCGAAGCACCTTTGCATAACGACCATTGTCTCCCGGAGTACCCAGGTTTCCGATGATGTTGATCGCCCGCCGTTTTAGCCAATAGCTGGCTTCGCGGGTCAGGGTTTCCGACGCTCCCTGCGTGATCAATGTCACCATCACGTCATCGACCTCGCGCATGCTGGCGTTGTCAAGCAGATTGGGGGAGCCGACACCCTGCAAGCTTGTGTGGCGCTCTACTCCCGATATCGCCGCAATGCGCAAGTATTCCGGCTGTGCATCGGAAGCCGCTATCTGCAAAAGGTAGGTGAGCAATTCAGGTCGCGGTAACGGGATAATGGAGGCGGTACGATTCCCTTCACGGGTATTCAGTCGGCCAAGCAAATAAACGGCGTTGATCCGGCAGGCGGGATGGAAATTGCCTTCAACGACTCTTTTCATTGTCGTAATGGTCAATTCGATAACCTGGTCTCGCATGTTGGCGTTATCTTCCAGGTAACTTCTGAAAAACCGTTGGCGGATTTCTCCCAGGCGTTGCAACGTCTCATCATCCGTTTGTGTCATTTCCGGCAAGACAAATCCGGTAATCCAACCCTCGACCGCGCTGGCGTTACCTGCTCGTCCGGAGAGCGTGTCCTGAACCTGACGTTGCATTTCCCGCCGTTTGGATAACACGGCGGCCGTATCGTTGTTAAATTTGGATTGCGCAGCACGATCATTTTTGTCAACGGTCGATTCATCCGGTAGTTGATATTCGGCCGCGATGGGCAACGATTCATAGACCGGCTCATCCTGTCCCTGCAAGGAGTTTCCGGATGAAAGGCTGGTGGCCAGGGCGATAAACGAAATGATTAGCGACCTGGTAAATGTTTCAGTCGCCCGATGATAGTTTTTGGACATGACCCCTCGCAGATTGTTGACGGATTGACCCGAGTTGCACCAGTATGATCGCGACAATGTTTTTAGAAAGAGGTACCGCAGCCTGCAAACGCCAGCCCCCTTTGGAGCCGTTGCCGCTTGATAGCCGGCACGCAATATTTTCCGAAAGCCCCAAAATACCACTGATGGAGCAAGGTTGTCAATTTTTGACCCCCTTTTTTTGACCCCCTTTTGACGCCATGTTTACAAGACCAGTTCCATTTTTAGCGCTGAATTTTGGCCAATGTGCCGGTTTTGCCGGCTCACGGAATGGGCTTGTTCAGGTTTGCACCGACAAGTACTTGCTCCAGCAATCGATGTATGTGACGCGATACGTGACCTTTTTGAGGATCGCGATTTCCTCGATTGTACCCCTGATTTGACAATGCATGCCCGATGTCGCCAGGATATAATGCACCGACAAATTGCTTGCATAACACATTGCTTCCACACATGAATTCAAGGTAAGGGCTGGAGGTCGCTCATGGGTGACGAAGTTAAGGGTTTTGCGAAACTGTTGATCGATCGGGGGGTCATTACCCGCGACATGTTCGTCGACGCACAACAAACAGCAAGAACAACATCGGCGGAGGTTTCCGATACACTCGTAAAACTGGGATATGCGACTGCCGATGAGGTCATGCTGGCCGTCGCTGCAGAACACGGGCTCGATTACATCGATTTGAGCCGGGAAGATGTATCCAATGACGTCATCGAACTGATGCCGGAGTCCGTTGCCCGCGAAAATGTTGTGTTGCCGTATAAAGTGGACGGCGGAACGTTGACGGTGTTGATCAGCAACCCCGGCGACGTCGATACGATGGAAAAACTGCGGTTTATTCTAAATCGCGATATCCGGATTGCTTTGGCACCCCGACCGGCAATTCTCGAATCAATCAACCGCTTGTATGGTCAGGTCGAGGGTGAGTCCGCTGACTCGATTCTTCAGGAATTCACCGATACCGCCATCGACTTTACCGAAACGGTAGACGACGACGTTAACGATAGCGAGATGATCGACGAGAGCAGCGCTCCAATCGTTCGCCTGGTCAATCTGATGATTACCGAGGCTGTTCAGTTACGGGCGTCGGACATCCATGTCGAACCGTTCGAAGACCGCGTTCGCATCCGATATCGCATTGACGGAATACTCCACGAACGGGATCGGTTGCCACGGCGGCAATTAAGCGCTGTTCTGTCCCGGATCAAGATCCTTTCCAACATCGATATCGCGGAACGACGCCGACCTCAGGATGGTCGAATCAAGGTGACCGTCGGTGACAAGGAACTGGACTTGCGCGTAAGCATCATCCCGACCAACCATGGCCAATCGGCGGTTATGCGACTGCTGGACAAGGATAGCATCAAGGTTGGTGTTCGACAGCTTGGGTTTTCGGAAGCGAACTACAAGGTCTTTCAGGGATTGATCAAACGGCCAAACGGAATCATTTTGGTGACAGGTCCAACCGGATCAGGAAAAACAACGACCCTCTATGCCGCCCTTAACACCCTCAATCGACCTGATCGCAAAATCATTACAGCCGAAGATCCGGTCGAATATTACTTGCCCGGTATCAATCAGGTCCAGGTGAAACACAAAATCGGTTTGGACTTTGCCCGTATCATTCGGTCGATGTTGCGACAGGCTCCAAATATCATTCTGGTTGGCGAGATGCGTGACGCGGAGACTGTTTCCATGGGGGTTCAAGCAAGTTTAACTGGACACCTGGTTTTCAGTACATTGCACACGAACGATGCGCCCAGTGCCATCACACGTATGATCGACATGGGAGTACCCGGTTATTTGGTTGCAAGCAGCGTTGTTGCGATCCTCGCCCAGCGACTTGTTCGGACGATTTGTCCGAAATGCCGGGCTCGTTTCACCCCCCCCGATAGTGTTGTTCAGAATTTTGGCATTACAGACGAGCAATTAAAAGATGCCAAGTTCATGAAAGGAAAGGGTTGTAATAGCTGCCAAAAAACCGGATACAAAGGTCGAATTGCTGTATTCGAATTGATGCTGATCGATTCAAAGGTTCGCGAGATGATTTTTTCCAAAGCGACGACCGCCGAACTCCGCAGATATGCCATTAATCGTGGAATGAGTACCCTTTATCACGATGCAATCAACAAAGTACTTCAAGGTTTTACGACTTTCGAAGAGGTATCGCGGGTTACAAAGAAAACCGAACAGGACTAAGTCCGTTTGGTTTCTGTTGTCGAATTGAACGGCCAACGTGGCTTTTCACTCGGTGAAAAAGCGATCCGACCGTGTTTTCGCCCACTTCTGCTTCCAAACCACACGTTCACGGAGTGAATGGCCACGTGGCTTTTCACTCCGTGAATTGGACATTGTTGTCCAAAATGGAAAAGATGGAGAGGTTCGCTGCCGGAACGATCAGGTTCTTGCGCGTGCAATTCGCACACTTATCCAGGTTGCATTAAGTTCGCACTCGTATTCTTTGGGACAAATCAGGGAAATAGCCAATATGGCAACTGTTTTGATTGACAAATTGCTGGAGGCCTGCGTAAAGCAAGGGGCCAGCGATATTCATATTGCCGTGGGGCAGCCACCTGTTTTTCGTTTGCACGGACGGATGCGAAGGCTGGAAACCAAGACTTTGGAACCAGATGACACCGTTTCGTTGATGAAAAGCATCGCGCCCGACCGTTGCCAGCGCGAGCTTCAGGAAGTGGGAACGGCTGACTTTGGTTTCGCTTTTGGAGACAAGGCGCGGTTTCGTGTCTCGATTTTCAAGCAACGGGGCAATATCGGGATGGTGTTGCGGCAAATCCCAAATGACATGCTTACACCCGAGCAGTTGGGATTGCCGGAAGTGTTGACGAAGATGTGCATGCGACCTCGAGGGCTGATTCTTGTTACCGGTCCAACGGGTTCGGGAAAAAGCACTTCGTTGGCCAGTTTGGTGAACTACATCAACGAACGGGTTGATCACCACATCATTACCATCGAGGACCCGATCGAGTTTTATCATTACCACAAAAAATCGACTGTTAATCAGCGTGAGATCGGGGTGGACGTACCCAGTTTTGCCGAAGCGATCCGCCGCGCCTTGCGGCAGGATCCGGATGTGATTCTTGTCGGCGAGATGCGTGACCTTGAAACGATCGAGGCCGCCATTACTGCCGCTGAAACGGGGCACATCGTGTTTGCAACCTTGCACACCAATAGCGCCCAGGGGACGGTCAACCGGGTCATTGACGCTTTTCCAGGAAATCTGCAGGACCAGATTCGAACACAATTGTCGACATCGTTGATCGGTGTATTGGCACAGACCTTGTTGCCGAAAATTGGCGGAGGCCGCATCGCAGCCTTTGAGACCCTGGTGGTCACGCCGGCAGTTGGCAACCTGATTCGTGAAAACAAGACATTTCGAATCAACTCGGCCATCCAGACCGGGGCCAAATACGGAATGCAATTGCTCGATGACAATTTGTTTGATCTTTGGATCAGCGAACGAGTCGAGATGGAAGACGTATTGGCCAAAGCGCACGATCCGGACGCACTTGCCAGGCGGATTGCCACGGCAAGACGACAAATGATGGACCTCGAAGATCCGATGATGCCAGACGGACATGCTCTGGAAGAAGGCAGCGGACATTAACTCAAGCTCACACATCACGAAAAGACTAAACAAGTAACTGTTGAACAAGTAACAATTATGGCAATTCGGCGTATCGGACAAATTCTGGTTGACCTTGGTTTCATCACCGATGACCAATTGGAATTGTTGTTGGAAGAACAAGCCCAACATCCAGGGCAGTTGATCGGGCGGATCGCCGAGGACATGGGTCTCATAACAGACGACCAGTTGATTCAGGCGCTGGGCGAGCAGTTCGGATTACAGACAATTGATATCGAGGGATTCACACCTCCCGATAATGCCAAGGAACCGGTTACCAACGCGATGGCCCAGCTCTATCGCGTCATTCCCCTGCAGTTTGCCGATGGGATTTTGACTTTGGCCACTTGCGACCCGCAGAATCTGGGCATGCAGGATGAGCTGCGACGATTTGTGGGTTATGAAATTCGTGTGCTCGTCGCCACCGAGAACCAGATTCTCAAGGCGATCGACAAGTTCTTTAACGAAGATACCGAGAGTATCGAAAACATCATCAAGGAACTGCAGGAAGACGCCGACCTGACGAAAGCTGCCAAAAAACTGGCCGCCGACGGCCCGATCAACCTGGGTGATGTGAATGAACTGGTAGAAAGTGCTCCCGTACGCAAACTCCTGAACATGGTGCTGTTGCTGGCGATCAAGGATCACGCCAGTGACATTCATTTCGAGCCATTCGAAGACGAATTCCGGATCCGGATCAAGGCCGATGGTGTGTTGTATGAGATGGTTCCACCCCCGCGCCACCTGGCGTTTGCGATCACGACGCGCGTCAAGGTGATGGCCAATCTGGACATCGCGGAAAGGCGACTTCCCCAGGACGGTCGCATTGAGTTGACCGTCGGTGGTCACCCGATTGACTTGCGCGTCAGCGTTTTGCCCACCATGTTTGGTGAGAGTGTCGTCTTGCGGGTGCTCGATCGCAGCGTGGTTTCGCTCGACCTGAACAACGTCGGAATGAACCAGGCCACCATTGCCGAATTCCGAACGGTTATGCAAAAGCCCAACGGGATCATTCTCGTTACCGGTCCAACCGGTTCGGGCAAGACCACCACATTGTATTCCGCCATGTCGGAACTTAATGACATTCGCGACAAATTGATCACGACCGAAGATCCGGTGGAATACGACATAGATGGAATCGTCCAGATTCCTATCGATGCCGATATTCAGGTCACGTTTGCTTCCTGTTTGCGGGCGATTTTACGGCAGGACCCCGACAAGATCCTTGTGGGCGAAATACGCGATACCGAAACTGCCGAAATCGCCGTGCAAGCCTCGTTGACCGGACACACGGTTTTCAGCACGTTGCATACCAATGATGCACCGAGCACGGTGACCCGATTACGCGATATGGGCGTTCCCCCGTTTTTGATCACGGCCACTGTCGAAGCAATTTTGGCGCAGCGACTGGTTCGCCGGATTTGCATGGAATGCCGCGAGGAAATCGAACCGGGCGATGAAACACTGGTTGAATTGCACCTGACACGTAATGAAGTCAAAGGCAAAAAGTTCTATCGCGGATCCGGCTGCAACACCTGCAATAACACCGGTTACAAGGGGCGCGTCGGCTTGTTTGAATTGATGATCATGGACGACGAATTGCGCGACATGATCATGAGAAATGAAACAACCGATGCCCTGAGGAATCGGGCACAGGCCAAGGGAATGGTCCTGTTGCGCGACGCCGGAATTCAGTTCATGCACGACGGTCTTACCACCGCCGAAGAAGTGATCCGTGAAACAATTATAGAAGCTTGAACCGGGCCCGGCTGGAACTTTCCCGCCTCACGGTTCAAAACAGATACTGGTCCATTACGAATCCCCCATTACGAGTCCTCTCAACGACTAATTATTTGCGAAGGTTTTCAATGCCAACTTATCAATTCGAGGCGATGGACCCGCAAGGTCAGGAAATTCGCGACGTCATCGAAGCGCAAACGCAGGACGAAGCCCAGGCGACGATCCGCTCGATGGGTTATTTCGTTACCAAGATCGCCGTTCAGAAATCGGAAAAGAAAGCGGGCAGCAGAAACTCGAGGCGCAAGACGTTCGCCCTCGGAGGTGCCGGTGGCAAAAAGATGGTGACCTTCACCCGGCAACTTTCGATTTTGCAGGATGCCGGCTTGCCAATCTTGCGCAGCCTGAAAATTCTCGAACAGCAATCCCGTCCGGGGGCGCTCAAAAACGCCTTGATCGACGTCTGTGACGAAATCGAAGGGGGTTCCACCCTCTCGGAAGCACTCGGGAAATCACCCAAGGTCTTCGATCGCCTGTACGTCAATATGATCAAGGCGGGTGAGGCAGGCGGGGCTCTGGAAGTCATCCTGCGCAGACTGGCCGAGTTCAAGGAACGAACCCAGTCGCTCAAGACCAAAGTGATCGGTGCCCTCATCTATCCCGCCATGGTCGTCCTGGCGACCTGCGGTATTTTGACCTTTATCATGATCTTCATTATTCCCGAATTCAAGGATATGTTTGAAGAGTTTGAATTGAAGTTGCCGGCGCAAACCGAGCTTTTGATCGCAATCTCGAATCGCATCGTCAAGCTCTGGTTTTTGATCCCACTCATCCCGATCGCCATGTTTTTGTTTGTCGCCCTGCTGTGCAAGTTCCGCGCAGGGCGCATGGGTTGGCACATCTACCTGCTCAAGATCCCGGTGATCGGAATGCTTTTGCAAAAAGCCAACCTTGCCAGGACCTCGCGAACGCTGGGTGCACTTGTTGCCAGCGGTGTTCCAATTCTCGAAGGACTGGCGATTACCCGCGAGACCTCCGGAAATGCTGCGTACGAGAAAATGTACAGCCGGATAAACGATGCGATTCGGGCCGGAGATACGATTGCCCGGCCCATGAAAGTGCATTGTATTCCCATGTTTCATCCAGTGACCCTGTTTTACTTTGTCGCTACGCTGGCTCTCCCCCCATTGCTCGTCTTGTTTGTTGAAACAAAGTTCCTGTTCGAGACGTTGTATGCCTGTGCCGGATTAGGCGTCATCGGTGCTATTTACTATTTCATCAATTACAAAAAAGCGATCGTGGAAGACCTGGTCATCAACATGGTCGACGTCGGTGAAGAGACGGGCGAACTCGACGTGATGTTGTACAAGGTTGCCGACTACTACGACGAGGAAGTTCGCACGCTGACCGACGGCATGATGAAACTGATCGAGCCGGTGATGATCATCGTCCTCGGCCTGGTTGTCTTGTTTATTGTGGTGGCCCTGTTTATGCCCTTGATCGGATTGATTTCCGGCCTGCAAGGTGGCTAGGCGACCTCGCCCGTATTCCGACTTTTCCATTCGAACCCAAAAAAATTCCCAATCCCACGGAGACTTGTCCATGTCTGCTTCTCATCGTTATTCCCCCCCGCGCTCCCGGGGCGGTTTTACACTTATAGAAATTCTCGTTGTGATTTCGATCATCGCGATCCTGGCGGCCATCATTACCCCCGCCTACTTTGGAGTGCGGAGAAACGCGTTTGAACTCACCGTCGCCAACGACCTGGCGCAACTGGAGGGGGCTGTCGAAAAATTCAAGGATGAATTCGGGTTTTATCCATCGGATTTCAGCGAGTTTGTCGCCGCTGACGGTACCGTTCCCTTCAACGTAACCGATCCCATGCCGAACGGTATTGGCACCATACAGGATCGGTTATTGCAGATGCTGGCCAAAATTTCGCCCACGCATAGCGAGCTGACTCCTGAGCCGACCGACAACACTGAATCACGGTTACAACATTGGTGGCATGTCGTCGGTCGGGCGCTTGCGACCGATACCGCTGCTCCTGGCGGTCCGACTAAGGTCGATCGGTTAAGAGGTCCGCAATATGCCTTGTGGTTCTGGTTGTCCCAGTTGCACAACGATGCGCAGTATCCGTTCACAGGACAACGTCTGGGAACAACCAATGTGGATAGTGACGGTGACCTCATCACCGACTGGGCGGATTTCACCAGTCAGCGCAAAGTCTTCTACGATTTTGGGGCCGAGCAATTGGAACAGGTGTTGTCGCTGAACTACCCCGATGAAAACGTCGCTGGCAACAGCATTCTGCTTGTCATGAGACCAATCCAGCGAGGTGGTGATGGGCCACTAGTTTATTTTCATCACGACACGTACATCGAAACCGTAGCCAATAACGCCGCGATCGCCACAGCAATCGATTTTTTCCCTGGCTCCGTCGACCCGAACATCGCCAAACCGGTACGTGAATTCGAACCAACTAGATTGTTGGCCGATCGCAGATTCCTTAATTCAACGTCGTTTCAGATCTTGGCCGCTGGATGGGATGAAAGCTTCGGGGCCGTCGACGACACCGTGACCGATCCAGTTGCACCGTTACGAGTTTATCAGTGCCTGGACAACCTCGCCAATTTCACGGAAGGTCGCCTGGACGCTTTTGTTGACAACTACCAAAACCCGTAACCGGGAATTGCTCCCCTATTCCTTATCGCTCATCTCCCTTTCCCCGTCTCGTGGCAACAAAATGAACAAGTCAAATCGAAAACCTGGCAGGGGCTCGAATCGCAGCGGCTTTACGCTGATCGAATTGCTGCTGGTGATCGCCATCATTGCCATCCTGTCCTCCCTCGGATTGTCGATCATGGCCGGTGCCGAAGAAAATGCCCTTCGCTCCCGTACCAATGCCCAATTAGTGCGCATCTCGCAAATCCTCAATCAACAGCTAGAAGAGAATATCTACCGCGTCCTGCCATACAGATTGGCGGTTGGTACGGATCCACAAACTGCAAGGACGTTCAGGAAAGATCTGTTGGCCGAGTTCATTCGCGTTGAATTTCCGTTTATTCGAGACTCTATCAATCAAACAGTGATGTTTCCGGTCGGTGATCCGGCAGGCCTTGGAATACAAGCGCTGCTTTCAAGTTATCGACCGCAAATTTCCGTTCGATATGCGGCGTTAATCGATACCGGGAACAACTCGAAACTTCCCAAATTACCTGCACTTGGCGGTTTTCCTGATTGGTATCTTAAAGATGGCGATACAAATCTGGATACGGTCGTTGATGCAGTCGAACTGGAAATTCTTGATCGAACAATTTCCGCCGAGTGCCTTTACGCGATCTTGTCACTTCACACTGACGAGCAGGGGCAGCCTCTGATTTTGCTCGTTGCAAGTAATGAAATCGCCGACACGGATGGCGACGGAGTCAAGGAAGTTCTGGATGCATTCGGCGATCCATTGTTGTTTCGCGTTTTGGACAGTAATGGTGTCCAAATTAATCCATTAACTGCGTTAGATTCCACGGAATACCGGGTTGAGGTTACCTCCATCAACACGCAGGGGAAATTGTAATAACTCCTCATCGTTTAAATTCTCTTTTCACCAGCCAAATATTATGAACAACTACCTTTTTACAAAGCGACGCCGATCAAGCGGTTTTACGCTGATTGAATTGGTCATAACGATTGCCATTCTGATGGTTGTTTCTGTGATTGTAATTCCAGCAGTCCGCATGTTGAACAAGGACCGCAAGGTCCATGATACAGCCCGCATCGCCGGATCCGTTTTTTCTGCCGCTCGCGAACGAGCAGCAGTCGACGGTTCGGCGGGAGTTGAAATTTTGTCGCAGGCCAACGACCCAAATCTCTCGAATATGGGAATGGTTTTGTACCAATTGCGTGCTATTCCTCCCTACAACGGTGATACCATAAATCATGAGGCAACAGTTACCATCAACAGCGTTGCCCTGAATGAGTTGACGCCTGGCGATGCCACCGTAAATTTCACGCCAGCACTGTCGATCACGGCAGGCGAGGGAGATTACATTGAGTTTGGGAATTCAGGAATTCAATATGAAATTATTAATCCTGTACCCGTAAATCAAGGCATACAGATTCGGTTGCCATTTATGGTGCCAGCCCCTCCGGAGATCGTCGAACTTCCTTTCAAAATCTATCGACAACCAGTGCGTGTCGAATCCAGTGTTGTTCGCATGCCGCGCAACCTGTTCCTGAATTTTTTGTGGTCAGGACACGGAATCGACGGTAATCAGTTTGGTGCCGGAACAGGATCGGTCCGAGTCTGGTTCAACAAGGATGGATCGATAGACCGGGTGATTAACCGAACCTCCGGCCTGATGGAACGGCCCAGTGGTCCGCTGTACATCCTGATGTGTACCGGCGAGGGTGATGAAGTTGACGTGACGGAACTCGACGATGATACCTCCATTAAAGCCCAGCGATTTATCGAAGATGATAATAACTTGTGGATCGTTGTCGACCATCTCAACGGAGGGGTGTCGCTCGGTGCTATCGCCGAGTTGGGTTCTGCCGGGACCCTTGCCGCAAAGATTACCGCATCTCGTTTGTTGGCAAAGAACCGTCGTTCAACAACACCCTAATCAAGAAAACTGATGCTGCTCCCTCCCGCTCACTCCATTCCTTTTCAACCTGACCTTTCATGAATACCCGCTTATCAAACTGCAGCTTGGCCCCCCGAGTGTCACGGCGACCGAATCGAGCCGCACGGCGTGCAGGTATTTCCCTTTTCGAAGTGCTGATTTCGATACTTGTCGCCGCCATCGGTGTCTTTGGCGTCCTGGTTTTGATCCCGTTTGCCGTCCGTAACGCGCAGCTCGGCATCGATCGCGAATCGGCCATCAACGCCGCAAAGAATTTCAATGCGGACTTTCAGGCAATCGGATATCAAACCTCCGAAGGTTGGTTTGACGACGTTGTTGACCCCCAGGTTACGGCCTCGGGCACGGGACCTTCGGAAAATCAACCAGCACCGATGGGGCCTCCTCCTATTGGAACGGATTACGACGTCAATCAAATTGTAAAGGGTTGGTTGTACGTTATTGACCCGGTAGGCGCGGCAACAAGAGCAGCAGCGGGATTACCGTACGGGCAGTTTCCCACGGTTCCGACCCTGCCCGCAGATTTTCCACAAATAAACGTGGTGAACGTTAATGTTCCAAACGCAGCAGTTCAAACGCCAGTGGGACTGGCGCTGGCCCGGCAGTTGGCGATGCAGCCCGATGATTTGAAGTTCGACAAGCCCGCAACCGAACTTGGTCCACCTCGCCAGATCTATTATTCGATTGGCACCGATCCAGTTGCCAAACGCCAATACGATGGCCGATATTCGACGATCTCGTTTGTTATTCCCAATGACGATCAGCGACAGCAGTATCGAATGTACACCGTTGTTGGAAAAGCTGGCGACCGAAATACTGAGCGCGTTTTTGAAATTATCGATCGGGCGGCAGCAGCCGGTGGAATTCCCGATTTGATGCGGTTAACGAAAACGGATGTAGCACCTGTGGGTACACGGGAGTTCGAACAGGTCGGTTTGGGTGGCGGTGATCTACTGCTCAGCGAAATTCCAACTCCGGGCCAACCTGAACTTGAAAAAGATCAAATTCGAAATAACGACTGGATCATGTTGATCAGTTACTACAGGCTAATGGGTGCAGGAGGTGTGATGCACGACGACATTCAAATCGATTTCCATCGGGTGATACACGCCAATCGTGTATCTCCGCCGGAAAACTCACCTCCCGCAACTCCGGGCGACGGCGTCGACCGTGGTGCCCTGGCTGAGCGTACGTTTGACGTTACTGTGCAAGGCACCGATTTTGATTTGTATCGGGACTGGGGGGCGCGGGTTGTTGGTGATCGGTCGCAGGTTCCGACCTATGCCATATTGCTCCCTAATGTTTTGGCTGTTTATGAACGGACATTCAAAGTCGAACCCGATTCGACCTGGCAATCCAACTAGCAAATAAAAGCCTGACCCCTTTTTCTTTTCTACTCTTCTCATCAATTCAAACTGAAACCCCACAAGCCTTTTTGGAGGCCGAAATGAACATCTCCATGAAATCAGAAACTGTAACCCAGGGATGTCGCCTGACCGATTCCGGTCGTTCGCACCGAACTGGAATGGCATTGCTGTTCGTTATCAGCTTGATCCTTTTTATCACTTTGCTCGGCGCATCGTTTGTTGTCGTCTCGACGCAATTTTCCAAAAGTGCAAAAACACGCGCCCGCATCGAAGCCCGCGGCGACAGCTCCCGCGCCAATCTCTATCGCGCCTTTTACGATCTCGTGCGGGGACCGGAATCGACGAATACATTTTCTCCCCTTCGGGGACATGATATCCTTTCCGATATATATGGCTTTGGTGTTCGAAGCGATACGGGAACGGTTGTTTCGGCCGGGGCAATTGCGGGATCGCTCAATGTCCAGTTCTTAAACGCCTTCTCAGTAGTTAACAATGCCGCAGTTGCGTTGTCCGTAGCGGACGATGCCTATAACGGCCTTGTTCTAACGTTTGTAAACGGGCAAGCACGAGGGATTTCGTGTCGAGTGATCGACTACGATACCAGTACGGCTCCACCTACGTTTACGGTTATTCCCGAACAAGGGATTCCAAGCACACTGTTGCCTGCCAGTTTGAATGGCAGCACTGTTTTGCTAAATGGGCGTCCATTTAGCGGATGGGGTGCAGGCGGCGTCGCGGGTCCTGCCAGCGGGCTTGAACCAAATGCGCTGTTACCTCGACTCATGAATGACAGTACTTCGATTAATTCTTCTGGACTAAATGGAATTGCTATTCGTCGGGACAGTTATTACTCGAGTGGAATCAACGAAAGCTATGATGCAGCCGATTACCAAAACATGTACCTTGCGATGATTGATGGCACTGGCTTTCACGCCAGCTTTAATCGACCTCAATTGTTTACCTACGTTGAAGCAAATTCACTAATTGATGAAGAAAAATATACGAATTTTCGACCGGTAACGTCTACTTATCTCTATGAAGTTGCGACGACTGGCGGAGGTAATCCTGACAACATTCCTGTTCAATCCAGTAATGGTTGGGCTAGCCCTCTTGACGCTTTGGATGTGGATAACGATGGAGATGGAAACCCCGACAGTGTTTGGATGGACCTTGGATATCCTGTTCAAACTGACATTGACGGACGGCGCTATAAGCCATTGGTTGCAGTCATGGTGCTGGATATGGATAGCAGGCTAAACGTAAACGCGAATGGCAACGGCTTTCACCTTAATCGAAATGTAAACTTTGCCGGAAATCTAATTGGTGAAATTGATCCAACAGCACAGGAGCTTCCCCGCGGCCAGTATTTGGGACCACCGGAAGTATCGCTTGGACCATTGGTTGGAAACAATGCTGCGGTCTATGGGTATTTGCTGACTTCCCGTTTCGGTAGCGATAATCTTCCCGGGATTGGGCACTGGAATGCGGAAGCTAACGTAAATATTGACTTTCGAGATTCCTGGCTCGTTTATGAAAACTTCGGTTACCCGGACGTCAACCACTTTTGGGGCGAAACGTATCCAAATCAATTTGTGGGTGGTCAGTTTGGCACTAATTTGGACGTCCATGGCCGCTATACGATCGGGATTCCGCAAGTTGGATTGGTTACTGATACTCCCATTGCAAGACCCGCTATCGACGCGATAACCAATTTCACGGAACCTGCAAACGAGATCGCAAGTTCCGCATACGAATTCAGTTTGTTTCCGCAGTCACGATTCCCCATAACCACAACTGACGCAAGTGACGACCAGCCGTTTTCCCCCAAGGAAATGGAGCGCTATTTGCGTCGATTCGATCGTGATTCGAAAATGCTTCCATCCCGATTGTTTGGATACGATGACGATGCAAACATTGCAACGCCCGATGTTGCGTTAATCGATCCAGCGTTGACCCCATTCTTTTCTACCAACAGTGTTGAAGTGCCGGCATTGCCGAGTTTGGAGAATGTAGCGGGATTGCCAGCTTCCGTCGTCGAGACAATACATGGGCTTCTGGTCAATTCAGGAAATACCTCCGCAGCGGCAAATGTTCAACTGAATCTGCTGTTGGCGCCCGAAGTCCGACTTGGCCTGCCGATGGATTTGAATCGACCATTTGGGAACGGACGAGATGACTCGCCACCCGTAAATGGATTTCCGGGTAATGGTGTTTATGACGAGCATTGGCAAACGACCGACTCTACGTTTAACCCGATTCCCGGTGCGAATGCCTTTGATGAATCGATCATTGGCGAGCAAATCGCAGATGTTCAGGGTGCATTTGTTTCATTGGACAGTGATGCTGATGGAGCATTTGCCAATACCCATTTGGCTCGACAAATTTTCGCACGACAATTGTACGTTTTGGCATTGTTGGCGACGGGTGACACTTCAACGATTATTCCTGATTTCGCATTTCCATATGGGGACGAAACTGCCCGCCGAATCAGTTTGGCGCAATGGGCAGTAAACGTCGTTGATTTTCGTGATTCTGATTCCATCAACACACCTTTTGAAATTGATGTTAACCCGTTCAACCTTGGCGGATGGAGTGTCGATGGTTGGCTCGGCGTTGGACCCTCGGGCGATGACACTTTGTTCGCCGATCGATTTGTCGTTTGGGGTGTTGAGAGACCCGAGTTACTAATAACCGAATCATTGGTAACGCATGATCGCCGCACCCAGAATTTGGACGCGGGAGATCCCGAATTTGAAAGTCAACTGGTTCCTCGCGCATCGGCGTTTATTGAACTTTATCATCCCTGGAATCAAAACGACAGCAATCAATTATTACCTGCAGAACTTGCTGACGGTTCCGCTCTTATCGGGGTTGACCTGCGCAAGACAGTTGCAAGTACCAGTGACCCCGTTTGGCGGTTGCTTGTAATTCGAGACACAAGCTTAAATCTCGATCCAGATTCAGCGACGATTCCGGAGTCGGATATTGCTCGAAAGGTTTACTTTGTTCAGCCAAGTATTGCGATTGATCCCGACGAACGTGCCGGACTAGGTGCCGGAAAGGCGTATACAGGTCAAAAAGTTTACTACTCGAGTTTCGATAACTTAACCGCTAATGGAGTAATCACCAGGGGAGGTTACGCGGTAATTGGATCATCCGGGGTCGGCACGGATACTGTTGCTACGGACGGTGTAACTTTTTTTGGACGACGCGTCGGAGGGGGTTGGGTTGCCGAACTTGATCAAACCCGCCGCGTTGACTTGGATGGTCCTGGTCGCCAAGTCACTGTATATGAACCCAATGACGGAACCAATGGAACGTCAACACAGAATCGAACTGATGTCGCGGCGATTATCATTGATCAACCCCGATCATTAGGGTTTAGTGACCCGGATGATGGTTATGCGTCATTAGGCATTTTTCCACCGATCCCGATCGAAGACGGTTACGCATTTTCAGGACAGTATGCCTCGCCGGCGGACTCTGTCGACCCGTACTATAGTCAATTTACAATGCTGGATGGTGTCGCGGATAGCTTCAGTGACCTCTATCTCCAGCGGCTTGCAAACCCTCTGGCACCGTATGATCCAGTAACAAATCCGTATTTAACTGTTGACTCGAAACCACTGGACCTGATCGCTTTTAACGGTGTTGAAGACGATTCTCCTGCTGACCCTTCTGTAACACCAACCGACATGGTTTTTGCGGCTGCCGAACGAGGGCGATTGGGTGATTCACTCTACGACGGAGTCTCTCAACCAGCGCTAAATCGACGATGGCTGTGGACGAGTGCCGAGGGTGGTATCAACCTTGCAACTGCGTCAACCCAGTTCCATTTTCAGACAGTGCTGGACAATCACATTCATAGTTTCAATCTGTACGAATCGTTGGGTGGTATTAACGGTTCTTATTCCGACGAAACGACAGCACGATTTCCTCGCGCCGTTCCGTCCGATTTGAATTCTCCGGATGTATATCCACCTGTCGCGTTCACAGGGCTTACGTGGAACAATCGGCCGTTTGCCGGACATATGGATTTACTCGATGTGCCATTTCGCAATTCCTATGATTTGTTAATAAATCACACGCGCTACGATACGTCTGCGCCGACATCGTTGTATGACGCAAACAGCGATGTGCAGGAATTCGGGCATCTATTTAATTTCTTTACGGAGCCTGATGCGGCTTTTCCAAGGATTCCACGACGATTGTCGGCACTATTGGATTATGTTCGTGTCCCATCCCGATTTGCAGGGACACGAACTCACCTGAATAGTGCATTGCCGCCATTCAATATCCTGTCCAGATACCGCGAGCCTGGAAAAATCAATTTGAATACGATCAGCGATGTTGATAACACAGGACTTCCAGGGAATTCTCCAGTATGGGAAGGGCTAATGGGTGTGCATGCAACAGGACTAACTGCAAACGGTCAATTGATGGATACAAGTGCAGCTACATATGGATTCGATCCGATTGACGTTGGCGTTACTGGATTCGAAGGTGCGCGGCGCGGAGTTGCCGGAACGGGGATTTCAGTGTTTGATAATCCGTTTCGAACTGCGAGCGAGTTTGAAAAGGTTCCGGTTGGCGGAAACATATTGACGGAGGCGGTTCAAGCCACACTTTTGAGGTCAGAAATTGCCAACCGTCCTTTGTTCGATTATCCGGTCGTATCGACCCGTGAATTGCCTTTTGCCAACCCGATTCGCGACGCTGCGTCCAGGCATGAGGTCTTCCGGAAACTTGCCAACACGACAACGACGCGATCCAGTGTCTTTTCGATATGGATTACGGTCGGCAAGTTCGAGGTCGATGAACAAGGTCTTTTGCTCGGTCCAAACCTGATCGAACTTGGTTCGGATACGGGCAAGGCGGAGCGGAGTCGCGGGTTCTTTATGATCGACCGGTCGATTCCCGTCGGCTACGAACCAGGCAAGAACCACAATATCGAAAATATGATCCTGGTGGAAACCATTATCCAGTAGTGGTTTGTTTTTCGTCGGAGTCGTTGCAAAGCGTGCAGGTGCTTCGCCTTGCGTAGTGATTGTTTTGCCTAAATCGAGTTGCCAGTTTTATTAGGCCCGTCGTTTACGGCGGGTTTGCCGGGACGAAAATTAATTCTCCAGGCCCGTTCACGGGCCTTGCTATACCGTCGAATTGGATCCGGACAAGGCCCGTAAACGGGCAAGCTGGTTATCGGTTCGTAACCCCGTGGTAAACCACGGGGCTATTATTCGTAACCCCGTGGTAAACCACGGGGCTAATATTCGAAACCCAGTGGTAAACCACGGGGCTAATATTCGAAACCCAGCGGTAAACCACGGGGCTATTATTCGTGACCCCGTGGTAAACCACGGGGCTAATATTCAATCCCTCCGCACCACCGCCCGTTTGTGGCACGATCCGTTGTCGGCAATACGTTTTCTGTGTCGACTGTGTCGCACCCCTGGCGAATCAAATATTAGGCCCGTCGTTTACGGCGGGTTTGCGCGGGCCAATATAAATTCTCCAGGCCCGTTTACGGGCCTTGTTCCCGGATTGTTGCCAACATGAGAGAATCCGACGCGAATTCAATCGGCTTCCATGTGGGACCGATCTCATGTAATCGATGGCAAATTTCGGTCCGTCCCACCCAGTCCTCAGGCAATTGCTGCTTAATTATGCCAAAGACAATTATTGAAATACGCGACCTGGTCAAACGATTTGGTTCTTCAAAGAATGGCAAATTGGATGAGCAAGGGCCTCCCAAAGGGGTCAACGGTATCTCATTTGATATCCATCAGGGTGAAGCGATTGGTTTGCTGGGACCGAATGGGGCGGGTAAGACGACGACGATCAACATGATCATGGGGCTTGTCAAACCGGGAAGTGGTTCGGTTTTGATACTTGGTGAGCCTCCTACTGACAAAAATACTCGGCGAAAAATCGGACTCGCGCCGCAAACGTTGTCGCTTTACGAAGATTTGTCGGGCCGCGAGAATTTGGCCTTTTTCGGAAAGCTCTACGGACTTCGTGGCGAGGAACTGCGCGATCGCGTCCGCTGGGCGCTGGAATTCGCCGGTCTAACTGATCGCGGCAGCGACTATGTCAAGACTTACTCGGGTGGAATGAAGCGGCGTCTGAACCTGGCATGTGCCATGGTCCATGATCCGCAAGTCTTGCTGCTTGACGAACCGACGGTGGGCGTTGATCCGCAATCACGGAACCACTTGTTCGAATGTATCGAGCAACTTAAGCAAAATGGTTTGACGTTGTTGTATACGACGCATTACATGGAGGAGGCCCAGCGACTTTGCGATCGCGTCGCCATCATGGACCATGGCAAATTGCTGGCCCTCGATACGGTTGAAGGGTTGTTGAACGAATATGGGGGCAAGTCGCTGGTGGTCGGGCGTCTGACAAAACACGTTGCCGAGGCATCGAACTTGCCAGGCGAATTGAATGACCTGGACTGGCGATTTCAGTCGGAAGACCCGATGCAGGCGATTACGGCCGCCGCAAGATCAGGAGTGGATTTCCAATCATTGGCAATCACACGACCCGATATCGAGAGTGTGTTTTTGCAACTGACCGGACGGAGCCTTCGTGATTAACGCGTGCCGAATCAAGTCGGCATCCGGTTACAGAATTCCGTGACCGTCGCGAAACCTGAATTCGGGCCCTGCGTTTTTTGTAATTGAATACCAGGGGTACAAAACACTCGTTCACGGAGTGAACGGCCACGTGGCTTTTCACTCCGTGAAAAAGCGGTTCGGACGCAAAGCGCAACTGTCAATATTTACAGTTGTCGTGCAAAAAGGCTTTTCCACTCTTTTCAAAACTTACAAAACACTGAACTAAAACAGGCTTATTGAAAATGCAACCCATCATTCAAATGGCGATCAAGGATATCAAGCTCATTACGCGCGATCGGATGGGTTTGTTCTTTATTGTGTTCTTCCCGATTTTGATGGGTGTATTCTTCGGCCTGATGATGGGTGGTTTCAGTTCAAGCGGCAGTGGCAAAATGAAAATTGCCCTGATCGACCAGGACGAGTCGGAGATGTCAAAAAAGTTCGTTGAAGCGATTGTTGCTAACGAGAGCTTGCAAGTCGAAACCGCCGAACTGGAACAGGCGCGGGAAAGCGTCCGAAAGGGACAGCAAGTTGGCTTGATTTTGTTGCCGCCCGGATTTGGTGAGCGGGCCGGGGCCTTTTGGGGTGATCCCCCTGAGGTGCAACTGGGGCTGGACCCTTCACGCAATGCCGAGGCAGCGATGCTCGAAGGATTTGTCATGCAGGCCATCGGCAGTTTGGTAGGCGAACGGTTTCAAAACCCGACGACCATGTTGCCCATGATTGAAAAGTCGCGAGCCGATGCGGCAACGGCTGATATGTCGGCAGCAGAAAGGACGTTGCTCAACGGTTTTTTGGATTCGATCGATGCGATGATTGGTTCGGCTGACTCGCTGACAAAAAACAATGACGATGGCGAGGAAACCAGCCCCTTGTCCGGAAACGGCGGAATGCAGTTTGCCAACATTACGAACATTGACATCACAAGGAAAGTCGATCCGAAGAGTCAGGCTGGCCAGTTGCAAAAATTGCGTTCGCGCTGGGACATCAGTTTTCCACAAGCGATGTTATGGGGTGTACTTGGCTGTATCGCCAGTTTTTCGATTTCCATTGCCCGCGAAAATACCTTGGGAACGATGTTACGATTGCAAGTCGCCCCCGTCGGGCCGGCGAGCATTCTGGCCGGCAAGGCGCTTGCCTGTTTCCTGACTGCCCTTGCTGTGATCGTGATGTTGTCGATCATGGGTGTGATGCTGGGGATGAAACCGGCAAGTTATCCGAAACTGTTGGTTGCCAGCCTGTGCATCGCCGCAGCCTTTACAGGAATCATGATGGTGATCAGTCTGCTCGGCCGGACGGAGCAAGGAGTCAGCGGAGCGGGATGGGCGGTCAACATGATTATGGCGATGCTGGGCGGATGTATGATCCCGGCAATGTTCATGCCGGATTTTATTCAAAAGCTGAGTATCATCAGTCCGGTGCGCTGGGCGATTCAGGCAATCGAAGGAGCGGTATGGCGGGAGTTTTCATGGATGGAAATGGCAATGCCGCTTGGAATACTGCTGGCTGTCGGAGGCGTTTGTTTTGTTGTGGGAACGGCCATGATGAAGAAACGCCCAGCCTGACCGGGGCGATCGGCCAACGATTCACTTCAAAGCGGATGTAGGCCGGAACAAGCAAATGCAGCAGTCGCCGGAACTTCGGGCACAAACAAAGCAATGGGAAACCAACACGCTGTTATTGCGATAAGTTGCATTTGCGCTGTTCCGGCCTACGCAAGAAAAGCAGGCTAGCGCCAACGGCTCACATCGACTCCGGATGACGCAGCGAACGCTGCATTCGCAAGGCCTGGGCTGTTTCGCGAACGTCGTGAACACGGACGATGTGTGTACCTTGAAGTGCCAGGTGGAGTGAAACGGCCAGCGTGCCGGCGATCCGTTCCGCGGAAGAATCGCCGGTAACTTTTCCAATAAAGCCCTTGCGTGAATGGCCGACAAGGATCGGGCAATCGAGTTCGTTGAATCGGGCGATATACCGCAGCAATTGCAAGTTGTGCTCATGGGTCTTTCCAAAACCGATGCCTGGATCCAGGCAGATTTTTTCGCGAAGGATTCCCCGATCGATCAGGTAGTCCCTTCTCGCCTCAAGCCAGCAGAAAATTTCACCAACGACGTCTGAATATTCCGGGTTATCTTGCATCGTTTGCGGTGTTCCCTGCATATGCATCGCACAGATCCCGGCACCACTTGTCAGCGCGACATCGATCATTTCCGGATCGCCCCAAAATCCCGTTACGTCGTTGATAATTTCGGCTCCCGCGTTTGTCGCCAGTTTCGCAACGATCGCCCTGGAGGTATCAACGGAAATCGGTACGTCGGTTTGTCGTCGAAGTGCTTCGATCACTGGCAGGACCCGTTCAAGTTCCTGTTGGGGGGGAACGGGGTCGCTGTAAGGGCGCGTGCTTTCTCCGCCAATATCAAGAATGTCGGCGCCATCAGCCACCAGGTGCAATGCGTGTCTGACAGCCTCGTCCGTTTGACTGTACCGTCCACCATCAGAAAAACTGTCGGGTGTTACGTTGACGATTCCCATGATTTTGGGTCGTTCATCCAACCGGATGGTCTTCGTGCGAAGTTGCCATGAAAGCATAATTACTAAACGGCAATAGAGAACCAGGATGGCTTACTTGAGATCAAGTTGCTTGAACAAGGGGAGATGACGATAGTAGACTTCCAGAGTGCAAACAGCCAGTGCCGTTACATAAATCCTCCCGCCGGAATCACCGTAGGCATAATCGTCCGGGTCCCAGCTACCGGGGTACTTTCCGCCACGACGTTGTTCGACGATAAGCAAGTCGCGTAAATGATTGTTCCACGTCTCCCATTGCGGACCGCCGAAGTGATGCATGGTTTGGGTAGCGAAATACCAAAGGTAGATGTTCTTGTCATCGGGATCGGGCAACGAATTTTTCAACAACCAGTTTACGGCGTAGCGCATGCGCGGATCATCCCGTTTCCATCCCAAATACATTCGACACAGGACGGACTCGGCGGTCATTGTCGATTTGGGCTGATCTTCGCCGGGCATATATCGATACAGGGCGCCGGCCGGTGCGTTTCGAAACTCCCGCCCCTTGTACGGCCGGCTGACGAAGTCCAAAAAATGTCCCGCCAGTTTCAAAGTGGCATCATCAACGACGAGACCGGTTCGGGAATTTCGGGCAGCTTGCAAGGCCATCAATTGCCATCCCAGAACGCTGGTGTCACCGGGTTGTCCAGGTTGATAGCGCCAACCACCTTCGGTGTGCTGTGCCGATTCAATAAAGTCGATGGCACGTTGCGCCGGATCGCGAAATCGTTCGTCGCCGGACATGGCGAGGGCTTCGACAAGGACAATCGTGGCCTGGCCATGTGCGTACATTCCGGCATCCGAGGAAATGGCCTTTCTCAAATCGCCGTCAGGTTTCTGGTTTTCCAGCAACCAGCGCAAACCGCGAGCCACCGTTTCACGATAGATGCCGTGTTCGTGCGTTTGCCCGGCACCAAGGAAAGGGAGCAAGGCCAGAGACGTGGCCGCCGCATCACCCCGGTTTTTTGGGTCGTCGTAATTCCAGTATTTTGCCAGACTCCAGCTCCCATCGGAGTTTTGAACGCTTGCCAGCCAACGAAGTCCGCGAGCGACAGCCGCTTCCGACAAGGTCGTCCCCCCTTCCTGGCTGACAATTTCATTGCGCAGTCGGGGGTCGCGAGTTGCCAATACGTACAAGGGCCCGGTTCGAAGAGTCACCGACTCGACAACTTTTTGCAAATCGATCGGTGGAGAAACGGGGTTCAGGTCGAGCAGCAATTCACGTGCATCCTGATCGGCGGCAATGCGGACCTGTGCAAGCTCGTCATCGGAGACTTTGAAATCGGGTGGCAGCGCCGTATCGAATTCCAGGGGATCATCAGCGCGTGCCAGGAAGTCAACGCCTCCTTCCGTGTCCTTCGGTGAGACGGCGGTCGACAAGGTGATGGAATCGACGTCGTATTCGATTGGAAGCATAATCATGGCAAGAATAAGCAAGATGATCAAATGAACGAGTGTGCTGACGAACCATGCGGGAAACGTGCTGGCACTGTGGCGAAGTATCTGGACGATTCGTTTCCGGCGAAATCCTGGCGCAGCAGTATTGGCCTCGGCAAGTCGGGGAAGCGTTTGAGGTGGATCAGAAAGTGCAGGATGGAGTCGCGCTTCTGCCTGGGATGATTGATCAGAGGTATTGCCTTGACGGGTTTTCCGGGCGAGTTCCCGAATGGCCTGTTGTTGTTCGTAAGTCAGCTCGATTGCCGTATCGCAGCACCAGCAATCGGCAATCATCAACCAAAGCCGCACGGAAACGGGGGCTTCACATTCCGGACACTGGCACATGACAGCGCTGCCGCTGAGCCATACGGGTCCCGCCGTTGTTTCAATTTGCGTAACACCTGGCCTGGAAAGTCGTTTTTTGGCGTGGTCAGTATCCGGTGGACCTGTGTCATCCGTTGGCTCAAAAAGTGCATTGAGGTCGATACGAGGAATCGACGTCATGTGGCGATGGGTTGCGCGCGGGATACGATCCTGAGCCAACAGGACCTCTATCGCGCGATCGATAACGTCGCCAGATGACTTGTGCATGTTCATCAATAAATGATTAGGAAACTGGCGACGCCCCACAGCGGGCAGGAGTACCTATGGTTACCGGCGTGGCCAGGCATGTCAAATCGCCAGGGGGTTTATTGTACGGCTGCCGACAAGCGGGTTGATAATCGCAGGAATGGCATGGGGAGTTTCGTCCCGAAAAAGCTGCCGCAATTGGGTGCTTGATACGGCTCCGATTTGTCGGTCGCAAGTAGTTAAATTGCAACTGTTTAGAGACCAGAAAAGTGTCGCCTGACCGTTGTGAAAACTGTGAAAATCTGGTAAACTCGGGGCCAGCATTAATACCGGAAAAACAAGGTTTTTTTGAGAAGAAAAGGGCTGTTTGAACGGCCTGAAAATCGACGGCGTAATCGGACTGAAAAAGAATTTTTGGCAAGGGGCGCCCCTACCAGCCCCAGGGAATGAAATAAGTGTCATCGGATATTACGCAACCACCGGACAGTGACGGCAATTCCAGCGGCGCAGGGGGTGCCAGCGGCAGCGAAAGCAGCCTGAATGCCGGAGAAATCTTTGTGCAGATGCCGATCGAGCAAGAGCTCAAGGAAAGCTATCTGACGTATGCAATGAGCGTGATCGTTTCGCGCGCGTTGCCGGATGTGCGCGATGGGTTAAAACCATCACAAAGGCGCATTCTCGTAGCCATGAATGATTTGAATCTCGGTCCAGGATCGAGTCGGGTCAAATGCGCAAAAATCTCCGGTGACACCAGCGGTAACTATCACCCGCATGGCGAGAGCATCGTCTATCCGACCCTGGTGCGCATGGCACAGGAATGGAACATGCGGCATGTGCTGATCGACAAACAGGGAAATTTTGGTTCGGTCGCCGGCTTGCCCCCTGCCGCAATGCGATACACCGAAGCGCGATTGTCGCCTGTGGCGTCCATGATGCTGGATGACTTGCGATTTGATACGGTCGATTACATTCCGACTTACGACGAACGGCGGACCGAGCCGGTTGTGCTACCGAGCAAGTTCCCGAATCTGCTGGTCAATGGATCGAGTGGTATCGCTGTTTCGATGGCGACGTCGATTCCGCCGCACAACCTGGGCGAAGTTTGTGATGCCTTGTTCCTGCTCATCGATAATCCCGAGATCTCGATCAATGAAATGATGGAAGTGATTCCAGGCCCCGATTTCCCGACCGGCGGAATTATTTGTGGTCGAAGTGGAATCCGCCGCGCGTTCCATACCGGACGCAGCACGATTGTTGTTCGGGCCAAATGCGAAATCGAGGAAACCAAAAAAGGCCGCTATCGTATCGTTGTCAATGAGATTCCTTATTCGCAAACGCGCGACGGTGTTGTGGAAAAAATCGCAGCACTGGTCAAAGGGGACAAGGTCAAGGGAATTGTCGGGATCAAGGATCTCAGCGATTTGAAGGAGCCGGTAAAGTTGTGGATCGACTTGCGCGGTGACGCCGATCCGGAAGTTGTGTTGAACCAGCTTTACCAGTTTTCGCCGCTGCAATCCTCGTTCTCAATGATTTTCCTGGCGCTGGTTGATGGAAAACCACGCGAGTTGAATATCAAACAGATTTTGCAGGAATTCCTGCGGCATCGCGTGCGTGTCATTCGCCGGCGCACCGAGTTTTTGCTGAATCGAGCCCGTCGCCGCAAGCATACGATCGAGGGATTGTTGTTGGCACTTGCCAATATCGACAAAATCATTGCCACGATTCGAAAATCCCGAACCCAGGTCGAGGCCAAAACCAAATTGATGGAAATCGAGTGCCCGGCCGAAATGATGCAGCGAGCGCTAGGCGATTTGGGCTATAACGCGTTTGTCGAGGAGCGTGGCAAAGCGGGTGTCTATACGCTGACCGCCGTTCAAGCCGACGCGATTCTCAAGATGACCCTCGGCCAGCTCGTAAATCTTGAACAGGAAAAACTGGGTGAGGAGCACGGCAAGTTGCTGGAAGAAATCCTCGACCACCTGGATACGCTGGGAAATGAGCAAAAGATCCTTGAAATGATCAGGGCCGACCTGCAAGAGATCAAGCGGAAGTACGCCGACGCCCGACGCACCCAAATCTCCGGTGAAGAGTTCGGTAATATCGACATCGAGGACTTGATCGAAGAGCAAAACATGGTGGTGTCGATCAGCCACCGCGGATATATCAAGCGAACTCCTGTCAGTGTGTATCGCGCCCAACGCCGGGGCGGCAAGGGTATGAAGGGCGCCAAGACCGAAGAAGAAGATCCGATCGAACACGTCTTCGCCGCCAGCACTCACGATTACTTGTTGTTCTTCTCCAACAAGGGAAAAGTTTACTGGCGCAAGGTATTCGAGTTGCCGGAACTTCGTCGTGACAGTCGAGGTCGGGCTATTGTCAACTTGTTGCAGTTGGCCGAGGGCGAAGAGATTGCCAACTGCCTGGCGATCCGGGACTTTGCCGCGCCGAATCATTATTTGTTGATGGCGACACGAAAAGGGTTAGTCAAGAAAACTCGACTGGCCGCCTATGGCCGACCGAAAAAGAACGGACTCATCGCCATCAAATTGCGGGAAGATGACGAGATTATCCATGTCAAAGTGGCACAGGAAGGGGACGACATTGTTCTTGCCACTGCCCAGGGAATGGCGATTCGATTCAGCGAATCCGATTCGCGGCCGATGGGTCGTAATACTTCGGGAGTCAAGGGAATCAGGTTGAGCGAAGGAGACAAGGTCGTCGGAATGGTGGTTGCCGATCCGAATGCGACCTTGTTGACCGTTTGTGAAAATGGCTATGGAAAGCGAACCTGGTTTGGCAAGGGGGACGATGCCGAGGGTGAGGAAGTCGGAACGGAGGTTGCCAGTGGTGCCCGTTATCGACGGCAACGCCGGGGTGGCAAGGGACTTCGCGATATCAAAACGACCAAACGGAACGGCCTGGTCATCGGGATTTGTCCAGTTACTGAAAACGACGAGATTCTCATGATGACGGCGCGCGGAAAATTGCAGCGAATTTCCTGTGGAGACATGAACCCGATTGGCAGAAATACCCAAGGCGTGCGAATTATGAAATTAGACGAAGGAGACTCTCTGGCGGCTGTTGTCAGGGTACCGCCAGACGATTCCGAAGTTGAAATCGATGATGTTGATATAGCCGATGAATCGACATTGATTGATGAATCGACATTGACCGATGAATCGCTCGATCGGGACACCCCTGGGGACGATTCCGCTGCCGATTTCACTACCGAAACCGAATAGCCTTGTTCAAACAAATGAAAAAAACTGGAGTTAGCTAATGGACATTGCGATGATTGGTACCGGCTATGTTGGCCTGGTAACCGGGACCTGTTTTGCTGAAAGTGGCAATCAGGTCACCTGTGTCGATATCAATCAAAAAAAAATTGATGCCCTGAATCATGGCAAGATACCGATCTATGAACCAGGACTGACTGAACTGGTCCAGCGCAATGCCCAATCGGGACGATTGATCTTTACGACGGATCTTGCTGGTTCGGTAGCCGATGCGAGAGTCGTATATCTGGCGGTCGGCACGCCGCAAGGTGCCGATGGCTCGGCAGATTTGTCGGCACTTTGGAGTGTCGTTGATTCGTTGGCAAAACATATTCGCGATGATGTGATTATCGTTACCAAGAGTACCGTGCCCGTCGGTACCAACCAGGGAATCTTTGATCGGCTGCAGAAAATCAACGGCAAGCGCTATCATGTTGCCAGCAATCCGGAGTTTCTCAAGGAAGGGGCCGCCATCAACGACTTCATGTACCCGGATCGGGTTGTGGTTGGTGTTCGCGATCCGGAAGCCGCGGAAGTTCTGAAAGAGCTTTATTCCCCCTTCTTGCGAACCGACAAGCCGTTCCTTTCCATGTCACCGGAAAGCGCCGAGTTGACCAAATATGTTGCCAATGCCTTGTTGGCAACCAAGATCAGTTTCATCAACGAGATGGCCAATTTGTGCGAAGCGATGAACGGTGATATCAACGATGTCCGCCGCGGCATTGGTCACGATCAACGAATTGGCTTTGCCTTCCTGTTTCCAGGCGTTGGATATGGTGGCAGTTGTTTTCCCAAGGACGTTCGGGCCTTGTCAAACATGTCGGTCGCAAAGGGGCTGCAACCAACGATCCTTGATGCGGTGGACGATGTGAACAATCGACAAAAACAGGTGATGGTTCGGAAAATTCAAAAGCACTTTGAAAACAACATTGGCGACAAGACCTTTGCGGTATGGGGATTGGCTTTCAAACCCAAAACGGACGATATTCGTGAAGCGCCCGCGCTCGAGTTGATCGATTTCCTTCTTGGCCATGGATGCAAGGTTCGCGTCTACGATCCGGAAGCGATGGAAAACATTCGCGAACATTACGGAGACAGAATTGAATACGCCAACCGCTCGATGGATGCACTTAAAGGTGCCGATGTTCTTGTGATCAATACGGAATGGGACGCGTTCCGCCATCCGGACTTCGAAGAGATCAAGGCGATGATGAACTCACCCGTCATCTTCGACGGGCGAAATCTTTACGATACGAAGCAGATGGCCAGACTGGGTTTTACCTACCACTCGATCGGACGCCCTGTTGTCTCGCAGGCTTGTAATCTGCGGAATAAGAAATGAAAAAACGCAAGAAACAATGAAAAACGCCCAAAACTCGTAACCAACGACCTCAAACGGTTAACTTTGTGATTTGCATGCAGTTTGATCAACATACACCCGTCACGCGAACATCGAGCATGGAATTCCTAATGCAAATTTCTTTAGTAAGGGCGTCGATTGTATTTGTGACCGCCATTTCGTTATTTCCGGGCTTAACCGCTCAGGCCCAGACCGAACCGGTGGCATGGAATCAATGGCGGGGTCCTCAGCGTGATGGTATCGCACCGAATCTGCAATTGCCTGACAAGCTGGACGATTCCACGCTGAAACGCCTCTGGCGAGTCGAGTTGGGACCAAGTTATTCGGGTCCGGTTGTTGACGAGAAAAACGTTTACGTCACCGAGTCCCTTGACAACAAATCTGAAGTTGTTCGTGCCCTGAACAAGATAACAGGCGAACAGGTTTGGGAGTCAAAGTGGGACGGCGCAATGAAAGTTCCCTTTTTTGCTGCGGCCAACGGCAGTTGGGTTCGCTCGACACCTGTTTTGGATGAAAACCGTTTGTATGTCGGAGGCATGGTCGACTACCTTGTTTGCCTTGATACCCACGATGGCAAGGTGCTTTGGCAGATCAACTTTCCCGAGGACAAGGGAACCTCTAAACCCGATTTTGGTTTTGCATCCTCTCCGCTGATCTGGAATGATGCGTTGTATGTTCAGGCTGGCGCAGCGTTTCACAAAATCAACAAGCTGACAGGCGAAATCATCTGGAAATCGCTCGACGATGGAGGTGGAATGAATGGAAGTGCATTCGCTTCACCGATGGTGGCGACGTTGCATGGTGTCCCGCAATTGGTGGTTCAGACCCGGTCGACACTTGCCGGTGTCCATCCGGACGACGGACGTGTTCTTTGGTCGAAAGAGATCCCCAACTTTCGCGGCATGAATATCCTGACGCCGCTAATCGTCGAAAACTCCATATTTACGAGCTCGTACCAAAACAAGGCGTGGCGTCTGGATATCAACAAGGACGGTGATACGTGGTCGGTTGCCCAGGTCTGGGAAGTGCCCAAGGCTGCCTACATGTCATCCCCCGTCTATTTCGAAGGGCACGTCTACTTGCATCTGGGCAATCAGCGGTTTATTTGTATGGATTTCGATACTGGAGAAATCAACTGGACCAGTGAGCCGTTTGGGAAGTACTCAAGTCTGGTACTGTCGGGAAACCGGATTGTGGCACTTGATCAACGGGGCGAGATTTTGTTGTTCGAAGCATCACCAGAAAAATTCAATTTGCTTAGTCGACTTACTGTGAGTGATCAGGAGACGTGGGCCCACCTGGCAGTCTTTAACGAGGAGCTGTTCATTCGGGAACTTAACGCGATGAGCGTCTGGCAAATCAAGGCCAGATAATCAACCGGTGAATTAACGAACATGAATCAATCGTCCGTGCCGGCGCAGCGAATTCGTCCGGGCAATGAAAAGCAAGTTAATCCCGACGGTGAATTTGTACTGTACTGGATGATCGCCAATCGTCGCACTCAGTCCAACTACAGTCTGGATAGGGCAATTGACTGGTGCCACGAACTGAATCGACCGCTGGTGATTCTCGAAGCATTGCGTTGCGGGTATCGCTGGGCCAGTGACCGAATTCATGTTTTTGTAATTCAGGGAATGATCGATAATCAGCGCGACTGTGAACGAGCGCCTGTCAGCTATTATCCGTACATCGAATCCTCAAATGGTGCGGGAAAAGGACTGTTGGCTGCTCTGGCCGCGCGGGCCTGCGTGGTCGTCAGTGATGATTTCCCCTGTTCCTTTTTGCCTCGAATGATCGAATCGGCAGCCCGGCAAATCCCGGTGAAGTTCGAACTCGTGGACTCCAACGGAATGATTCCTGTGCGAGCTACCGATCGGGTCTATTCCCGCGCCCATGATTTTCGGCGTTACCTGCAGAAGAACATTGGATCGTGGTTGGTACAGCAGCCCCGGTTGCGGCCATTAAACAATTTGAACCTGCCGTTGCTACCGGAACTGCCACAACACATCGTCAAGAAATGGCCAATTGCTGACTTGGCAAAGTTGGATGGTGGGCCGGGGGCGCTTGAGAAACTTCCGATCGATCATTCGGTGATCCCGACGGAAATTCGGGGAGGGAGCAAGGGGGCAGGAAAACAGTTGCGACGATTCGTTTCCGAAGCGATGCTGGGCCGTTATTCGGTCGACCGCAATCAACCCGAGCAGGATGTCGCAAGCGGACTTTCTCCCTGGTTGCACTTTGGACACATTTCATCGCACCAGATTTTCAAGGCGGTCTGCAATTATCGGCCGTGGTCGGTCGAGTGTATTTCGGAAAACGCAACCGGCAGTTCCAGGGGATGGTGGGGCGCGGCTCCGGAAGTTGAATCATTTCTCGACGAGATGATTACCTGGCGGGAACTTGGTTACAACAGGTGCGGGCTGACTGACAACTACGATCAATATGAATCGCTTCCGGAATGGGCTCAAAATACTCTGGCCGACCATCAATCGGACCGCCGCCCATACCTGTATTCGCTTGATGAATTCGCCCAGGGGATGACGCATGACGAGTTATGGAACGCCGCCCAAAACCAACTGGCGCGTGAAGGTCGAATTCACAATTATCTGCGGATGCTTTGGGGAAAGAAAATTCTGGAGTGGACTGAGTCACCGCGACAGGCGCTCGAGTTTATGATCGAGTTGAACAATAAATTCGCACTGGATGGCAGAAATCCCAACTCCTATAGCGGAATATTCTGGGTGCTGGGTCGATACGATCGGGCGTGGGGTCCCGAGCGGCCGATCTATGGAAAGGTCCGTTACATGACGAGCGAGAACACCGCCAGGAAAGTCAAAGTGAAAGACTACATTCGCCGCTATGCTTCGCCGGTCGGGGGCTGAAGCACAAATGACTCCCGACCCCGTGCCAAACTCGCTGCGCTAATCGAAGTCGGGCCGTTTAAGAATCTCGGATAGTATGATTGCCTGTCGAACGGAAGACGGCGAACGAAGCATGGCGTGCAACTCGGCGGCAATCTTCGACGTGTTTCGGCTTGAACTGGCACTCGTGCCCGGCCCCGACTGCTTGTCCTGTTTAAGTGTCGCCACACTGTGATCGAACACATCGTGAAGGCGGCCGTCCAGTTTGTCATCGGCAAGTCCTACGACTTCACCGAGTCTATCGGCGTGCGAGACAATATCGCGCGTATCGATATGTTGCCGAACATGATCGCTAACTGATTGCTGAGAAAGTTGTCGGACAGGTTGAGGGGGTGGAGTTGCCTGTTTTTGAGGTGGTTTTTTTTGGGGCGGTTGTTGGACGATGGGTGGCCGTTGTTGCGCAGGTGGAGATTGTCCGGCGGGTGGGGCTGCCGGTTGTGGTCGCGCAGGTTGAGGTACTTGCCCGCCGGCATTTTGCTTCTGTTGCTGACGGCGCTGGGCCGCCATTTTCAGGAATTCTTCGATATCGCGTGCCATGGAACTGGTTCCTTTCGCCGGTTCGGCTTAAGCGGCAAATTATGCCGGGCGAGTCGGGCTTGCCGTACCGGCATCGGCTATGGACCGTCTCATATCGGTATCGGCCTGCACGTTTCTTATCTTGTAATAGTCCAGAATCCCGAGATGACCGGATCGAAAACTCTCGGCCATTGCCTTGGGAACTTCGGCTTCCGCTTGCACCAGTTGCGCACGACTCTTTTCAATCTCGGCGATATTTTCCTGCTCTTTGGCAACCGCCATGGCTCGTTTGCCTTCGGCCAATGCCCGGGCGACACGCGTGTCGGCTTCGGCCTGATCGGCCTTGAGGCGTGCCCCGATGTTTTCACCCACATCAATGTCGGCGATGTCGATCGAGACGATTTCAAATGCTGTTTGGGAATCGAGCCGGCGGGCCAGCACCGCTTTGGAAATCATATCGGGATTTTCAAGGACGGACTTGTGTCGATCGGCTGAACCGATGGCACTGACGATCCCTTCACCAACGCGGGCGATAATCGTTTCTTCGGTTGCACCACCGATGAGTTGCTGAAGATTGGAACGCACGGTAACCCTTGCGCGAACTTTCAACTGGATCCCGTCCTTGGCGACAGCGTCCAGCGATTCGCGACTGGACCCTTTGGGTGGACAGTCGATAACCAGTGGATAGACCGACGTCTGAACCGCTTCCAGAACGTTTCGGCCAGCGAGGTCAATGGCAGTTGCTTCACGAAAACTGAGTCGAATCGTTTTGGCTTTCTTGGCAGCAATCAGGGCCCGCACTACCAGCGGCACGTTTCCGCCGGCAAGATAATGAGCTTCCAGCGCCTTGGACGTCAACTCGGGATCGTCGATACCCGCTTGCACAGCCATGATCTTGGATGGCACGATAACGCCAGGTTTGACTTTCCGAAACGTCATCCCGAGCAAGTCCCAGAAAGTGATTCCAGCTCCTGTCAATACGGATTGAATCCACCATCGGAAATAGGCAAGGAACACCCCGATCATCACGAGTATGACAATCAACAAAACCAACAGGCCGATGACGATCAGTATCTGGGTATCAACTTGTGCAAACAACATGTCGGTAGTTCCAGTTGGATAGGTCGAAAAACGATTGTGCAAATGGAATTCGCATGGTCCTATTGTAAGGTCAAAACAGTACGAAAAACAGCAGAGCGGACATGATTCAGGAAATTGCGATTCATCCGGGAAAAATGACGTTGGCGGATTTGGCAACGTGTTTCGACCAGCCTGTGAATTGCCGGCTTGATGAAAACGCCTGGCCAGCAATCGATGCGTCCCGAAAAACAGTCGAAGAAATCGTCGCCCGGCAACAAACCGTTTACGGAATCAATACGGGTTTTGGCTTGCTGGCCCAAAAGCGGATTTCGCCGCAGGACCTGGAACGCCTGCAAGTCAATCTGGTTCTGTCGCATGCTGCCGGTACGGGGACTTGTCTGACTGAAAACGTGGTTCGATTAATCATGATCCTGAAAGTCAACTCGCTCGGTTGCGGTTATTCGGGTGTTCGGCGCACGGTCATTGATCAATTGCTGGCGGCCATCAACCATCGACTGATCCCAATGATTCCTTGCCAGGGTTCGGTTGGAGCGTCTGGAGATCTGGCACCGCTGGCCCACATGAGCTGCGGCTTGATCGGAGTCGGCTCGGTAAGTCTCGATGGCGAAGTGATGCCGGCCAGCGAGGCATGGAAACTACTGAAACTCGATCCGATCATCCTGCACTCCAAAGAAGGGCTGGCATTGCTCAATGGAACACAGGTTTCAACCGCACTTGCCTTGCAAGGGCTGTTTATGGCGCGTCGGGTTTTTGCGGCAGCGGTTGTTGCCGGAGCGATGAGTGTCGATGCGGCAATGGGAAGCGACACTCCGTTCGACGCGCGTATTCACAAGATCCGGTTGCACGCCGGACAAATTGACTGCGCTGAATCTTACCGCCGTTTGCTACGTGATAGCGAAATTCGAAAATCACACACCGATTGTGACAAAGTTCAGGATCCCTACTCATTGCGCTGCCAACCCCAGGTGATGGGGGCGTGCCTCGAACAGATGCGCTACGTGGCGCAAGTCCTGGGACGCGAGTCTAATGCAGTTTCCGATAACCCGCTCGTTTTTTCGGAAGGACACGAAGTCTTGTCAGGCGGGAATTTTCATGCCGAGCCGGTGGCACTGGCGGCCGATGCACTCGCTGTCGCCGTCGCTGAAATTGGTGCACTTGCCGAACGACGGATTGCCTTGCTCATTGACCATCATCTCAGCGGTCTGCCGGCGTTTTTGGTCAACGACGGTGGCGTCAATTCCGGATTCATGATCGCCCAGGTCACTGCGGCTGCCTTGGCAAGTGAGAACAAGTCACTTGCCCACCCGGCGTCGGTCGACAGTTTGCCAACATCAGCCAATCAGGAAGATCATGTCAGCATGGCTACGTTTGCGGCAAGACGACTTCAGCCGATGTGTGAAAATGTAGCCGGGATCGTCGCGATTGAATTGCTGGCCGCCGCCCAGGGAATTGACTTTCGCGCGCCAACGAAAACCTCTCCCCTGTTGCAAGCCGCCCACGCCATGATCCGTCAGCGCGTCTCGTTCTATGATCGCGACCGCCTGTTCGGCCCGGATATCGAAGCGATCAAGAATTTGGTACTGGACGGAGCGTTTGAGAGCGCAGCGTTTTGCTGCCCATCACTGTGAAACGCGGCCAAATCGAAACGCAACACCGCAGGTGTACAACAACATAGCCTTTTGTCGCATAGCGCACCCAAGGATTACGAACCATCTCGAATCGCAACGCCGCAGGTGTTGAACAATCGACGGTGTGGCGTTGTTACGTTTTGTTGAACCCGTTCCGGGTTCCTGAAAATGTGTCTTGCGGTTCCCGGGGTGCGCAGCGCGACCCCGGGCTTTGATGTTTTACCGCTTCGCGGTGAAGAAGAGGGGAAATGCGAAAAGCAATAAGCGCAGGCTCAAAAAGGCATTCCAGCCATGAAAGGCAATATCTGCACCGTCGCTGCTGGAATTGGCTTTTTTTTAATCAGCCCAGCCAGCCACCTTTTTGGCCGCTGAGAGTCCGGATCATTTCCCGTCCAACAAACGGCAGGTGCGGCATCCACGGCAAGACCCAATTGCGCAAATGGCCTTTGATGCGGCTGTTGGACTGAAAGTACGGGCTCAACAGCGCAGTCAATTGCCGGTAAAAACGAACCTTGCGCCGCCTTTGATTTTTAAACAGCAGACAGGCTTCCGGAAACGATTTCGTTTCCTGTAACGATTCGGCAAAACAATAGGCATCTTCCAGGGCAAGATTCGCTCCTTGTCCGAGGTGCGGACTCGTCGCGTGCGCCGCATCACCCAAAAAAATGATCTTGTCGCCATAACAACGACGCATGGCAACACTCCGGTAAGTGCCAAACGTCAGTTGTTCAAAATCGTCAACCGTGTCGAGAACCGACGCGGCCTCGGGGCACATTTCCAGAGCTTCCGATTTCCACGCTGAAAACCCGGATTGCAACAATGTTTTTCGGGAGCGGATCGAAAGCCCCCAAAAGAAACTGGAATGGCCAAGGCCAATCGGCAACAGACCAAGCAACCGTGTTGTCCCATCCACAATCTGTAACAGACGTCCGGGTTGATAGTCGCAGGGACCGGTCGTCCAAAAGGCAGCATGATCGTACTCGGTGATACTGACCGGTATCGACGCTGACTCGCGCAAACAACTGCGCGATCCATCAGCGGCGATTAGAAAATCAAAGCCGCCCAATCGTTGGCCGTCTGCCGATTCGACGGTTCCGGAGCCTGCCTCAAATCGTGCAGCCCGAAAGTTGTTTTCGATTCGCACACCAGCGGCCAGGCAGCGGTTGACCAGTATTTCGAACAGCCTGCCGCGATGTACGCCCAGTGCAAATGAATCGGGACCAAGTCGCCCGAAATCGAGATTGACCAGGTTTCGCCCCGATACGAGTTGCGCCGTCATCCCGGATAACCGCTGCGAAACAGTCCGCAACTCATCGAGCATTCCCATACGCTTCAAGATCTGTTGCCCACTCGTTTGCAACATGATCCCTGCTCCGATCGGCCGACATTCGATCGCTTGTTCCAGTAGCGTTATCTCGTGACCTTGCTCTGCCAGCAATATTCCAACCGCCGTTCCGGTAACCCCGCATCCAGCAACCGCGATCTTCATGAACGAGTCCCGTTGGGATTGGATGGCTTGCCGTCGCGCTTCACGGTGATTTTCCGGTGGAGTTGGTTAACGAAGGGGGCAAGTACGGCTTGGCCGCTTCAGCCCATTTTGATTCGAGGGCATCGGCCAGTGAAACACGCAAGTCATCGGCATTCTTGTCAATTGCCTTGTTAATCTTCGTAACCAGTTCGAGTTCCTTTTCGGCGATCTCGTCATCCAGTTCCTTACGGGCAAGCCGCGTCACCTGGATGGCAAATTCTCCACCGAGCTTGCTGATCCGATCGATGCGAAAGTCATCAACAATAAGATCCGCCGCGGTGGATGTCGGAAGAAAAATCAGATCGGGAGGTATACGGGTCGGGTCGAGTGCAATCGCCATTTCGATATCGACCGTCAAACGAACGGTCGCGTGACCCTCGGCACTCAAACTGTACAGTTGCACCCCTTTGACCCACTCGGCTTGTCGCGCGAACAAATTCAACTTCGTCATAAAGTTGACTTGAAATCCCATTCGCTCATTGGCGGTTTGATGAATGTTGGTAACCGTCACATCAAATTGGTGCTTGGGATCGGCAAGCGACGCCGAATACTTGCGCCACGTTCCATGATTGACAAGTTTCCGGCGGCTGTGCGTTTTGATTTCCCAGCCGTCATGGTCCCATTTGATTCCGTCCCAGCGCTCGTCCTGCGCACCCCAACCCTTGTTCCGTTCGTATTGGTGCGGCATCTCCTTGAGCACCAGTCGGGTTAACAACTCGTTGAGCTTGTGATCGGCGTCAAAGGGTTCCGTCGAATCGACAACGATCGCCGGGGGCGGGGCCGCAATCGCCGGAATTTGTGCATCGCACTCGCCGAACAGCATTAGCCCGATGGCGGAGATGATGAGCGTCGAAAAAACTGATTTGATGACGAAGCGCACCATTTACCCGGAAAATACTTTGGGAAAATATCGACTGTTGACCTGGAGTGTGCCGGGTCGTTGTCAGTACGCATTATTGTCGGAAACGGTCGGCCCTACTATAGAAACAATTGCTATCAAGAATTTTCCAAAAACACGATTAACTGGAAGTTGGGTCGAGCTACTGTGTCAGCTGTTGCCTGGAAAACTTGTCAAAAATCCGACCCTGCAGCAGCCTGGGGTCGAAATTCCTTCATCGCCTGATCCGTTTTCTCAAAGTTTGTGCCAGCGAATTTCCAGTCGTCGCCCACTTTACTGAAGTTCACAAATACAGGTGGAATGGCAATTATGATCGAGCCATCGCCACCCTTGTTCGTATTCGGTCGCCCAGGAACGATTTTCACGATAATCGAATCCCCATCGACGATTTGTTCCTCGATTTTGCCCATAAACACACTGGCGGTAAAAGGGGACGACGATTTGGATTTCCAGAGATCCGCGACGATTGTCATTCGGTCATCGAGTTCATTCAAATGCTTCACGATTTCCTGTTGTTGTGAATTCTTGCCTGCCCGCGTATCCACTTTATCCTTGTCCCGCTTTTCAGGATCATGCCCCTCACCCATTTTGATTTCGATCGAGGGGTACTTGATTTCAAGCTTGTCCAATCCATGTTTTTCGAGCGCCGCGAGTATGTCGTCCTGGGCATCCCTGATACCTGGAATTGGAAGATGTTCGTCAATATTGGCAACCGAGATGCATTCGACAACGAGTTGTGCACAAAATGCGTCCCAGGCATCCGGGGTCATCGAATCGGCAACTCCTTTCCAGTTATTCGCCTCAATCCCGGCACGAATTTGGCCTAAAACCCTGGCGGCGTCGGTTTTATCCGCCTGTTCGGTTTGCTCCCCGCCAAAACCGCTGCCCGGTAATCCAGTGATCAGAGTCAGAATCAGCAGAGTGAATGAGGCAAGATTCGATTTCTTCATCGCGGTTTTCCTTGTTCATGGGTTGGGGACAATCATCGATAGTCGCGCCAATCATCACGATTCGTGTGAAATTCAGAATGTCACTATACGATCGAAATACTGCGACAGTTACTCAAGCAGTTCCCATAGATGCCGAAAGCGGATCACACCATCTTCGCCCAAGCCGAAACTTGCTGTTCGAGGCTGGGTAATCTCGAAAGTCGCACCCGGTTTTCGACGATGTATGAATTCCTCCCGACCCGGTCCGTAAATGGTGGCGTTCAACGTGTAAGCACCCATCAATAGTGGCAACTCGGGCAACGTCACGCGAACGGTGGTCTGCGGCGGGCAAACATCAAACTGGAACTCTTGCAGCGGGGTCCCGAAACCGCCAAGCACCCCCGTCCGAGCCGACTCGATCGAAATTCGCAACCGCGCTCCTTTCAATGTATGTTTGGACGTAATCACAATTCGCGCCGACAAATCATCCCCGGTCTTGAACTGCTGTGACCCGGATAGCGAGGGCTCGATTTCGATGGCTGAAACCAGACAGGGTTCGTTGCCACTCACCTCATTGACGGCTGAATGCTGTTCCAGTTGGATTTTTTCGTACAGGGATGCCCCTTCGACAAAGTCCCCGTCGAAAATCATCTTGTGCTTGTTCATGACAATTGAACGGGTGCTGACACGATTCAGTTGCCCGATGGCGTGGGAAACAATAATCAGTGACATCCCCGATTCGACAAGCTTCAAAATGTGATTGAAGCACTTCATACGAAAACCGACGTCACCCACCGCCAGCACTTCATCGACCAGCAGTACCCGCGGATTCATGTGGGTTGCGACAGCAAACCCCAGCCGCAATCGCATGCCCGTGCTATAAGTCCGCACTGGTTCATCGATCACATCACCGACTTCCGAAAAATCCATGATCGCGTCAAAGCGGTCCTCGACTTCACGCCGTGTCAGGCCAAGGATCGCTCCATTGACATAGACGTTTTCCCGACCAGACAGGATGGTATTGAACCCGGTGCCGAGTTCGATCAATGCGCCGAGTCGCCCCCGAACGGTGATCGTTCCCAGATCTGGCTTGAACAGCCCGGCAATCATCTTGAGCAAAGTGCTTTTGCCGGCACCGTTGGGGCCAAGCAGGGCGATGCACTCGCCCGCTTTCATATCAAAATCAACACTATCGACGGCGAAAAACTCGCCAGGACGGAGCTTGCCTCGCCAACCTCCCCGGCGAGCTGTCGTCTCTGACCACAAGTCGGCAAGTCCGTACCGCAGGGATCGTTTGAGGTTACGGCAATATTTTTTTGAAACATTGCGGACTTCAACGCTCGGCTGGTTGGCGCTCAACTGGAAATCCTTTCCACCAATACCGGTATCGAAAGTCGGTAATAGAGCATGCCCGTCACCAATAGTGGCAATGTGATCGCGGCATACACAATGGCACTTGGCCATACTTCCGTCGTTCCGAATAACATCAGATCCCGTGTCAACGTCAGCAAGGGACTGGCCGGATTCAGCCAATTCAGCGGATTGGAATTCCAGTTATCTGGTGGCCCGTAAACAATCGGCGTGATAATCATCCACACAGGAACAGCAACCGCAATGAGTTTGCCAACGTCCTGATACAACATCCCGATCGGCATCAAATACAGCCCGATCGCCAGGCCCAGAAATATCAGCCAAAGGATCAACAGCGGACTGAGCAATAGCCACGGCGTCCAGACAATTCCAAAAATCAAAAGTAACGGGACCAGAACGACAAGTCTGACAGCGAGATTAAACAGAACTTCAAAAACGCTGACCAGCAAGATCGATTCGCGCGGGAACCGAATCTTGCTCAGCATGTTCCGGTTCGCGTTTACCGCTTGAAGCGGGGCCTGCAATGCTTCGGTAAAGCTCTGCCAGATCACCATCCCGGTCATGACGTAAACGGCATAATGGACCTTGATCCCTTCTGCCAGGTCAATAGCTCCCGCTTGTCGCAGCAACAGCCAAACGACGGTGTTGGCAAGCGGCGGCAGAAAGGCCCAAAAGAGTCCAAGAAATGTCTGGCGATAAAGTCCGCGAATGTTGCGAATGAACATTCGCCAGGCAAGTTCCCGACCGGCCCACAAATCCCGCAACGAGTCACCAAATAGTTGCAACGGATTCGTCATACCCGAATCGGGTGTGAAAACGAGCACTTCATCAACATCGTCGTTCGAATTCGATGATTCGATTGGGCCTGACGGCGGTGTTTGAGAGGTTTCGAATTCGTTAGCCATACGGCGGTCGCTGACAAAGATACGAAAAGTCCCATTATATCGACAAATAGCAACTTGTAGCGCTCGTTATCGATCGATTCGGCCACTTCGTCGTGTTGGGAGGACGGGTTCCCGGCAAATGGATTTTTCCGAATTTCAGGCCTTGAAGCCACGTTTTTTCGGCTGATCGAAAACTTGCCTGGGAATCCAGGATATTTCCCCGATTAATTACCGATTTAGCCTATAATTCGGCTTCAACGAATCAATTTCCCGGATTATCCTGTTGGCTTGGAATCGGCTAATCGAAATTGCATCGAACCTGTTCGGCTTGTCATCAAAGTGGAGGACACCTGTGAAGAAAATCTGGATGTTGGCTTGTGCCGTTGCGATTGGCGTTGCGACAACAAGCAGCACATTTGCCGATGTCTCCGGAAGTTCCCTGGACTCAGGGACTTTTGAATTTGGCACGCCCTTTACCAGCTCGATTGTCATCGGTCCTAATGAGTCGATCTCGAATGTGACTCTGTCAATCAATATGGAGCATTCGTGGATTGGTGATATTAGCGCGACGATTACCCATGTCGAAACTGGATCGTTTGTTACGCTGATGTCGGATGTGAATGGGGACGACAGCTCGAATCTGGGTCTGGACCCAGGTGCCAATGACGACGTTCTGTCGCCTGGCGCGTACACATTCAGTGATGCCGGCTTTGTCACAATCTTCACTGCCGCCGATACTGGTGGTGGAAGTACCTTCGAAGTACCTATTGGCACCTATCTTGCCGAGGGCGGATTGGCAACGGCTTTTGGTGGCGAGTCGACTCAGGGTACCTGGCGCATTGATTTCATTGACGACACGAGCGACGACGATGGAAATATCAATGGTTGGTCGATCAACTTCACAAGTACGGCCATTCCTGAGCCCGGTTCAATGGTTCTGCTAGGATTATTTGGCACCGCATGCCTTGCCCGTCGTCGTCGTTAATCCATCGATGTTCGTGGCGAAATAAAAAGACAAAACCCATCGCGTTTGCGGTGGGTTTTTTATTGTGATCGCTGAAATTAGCCCCGTGGTCTACCACGGGGTAAGGAAACTTACTTGTCCCATTCCAGGGAACCGGCCGACTGGTATTCGGTGACACGTGTCTCGAAGAAGTTCTTTTCCTTCGACAAGTCCATCGTTTCGCTCATCCATGGAAACGGGTTGCTGCTGCCGTACTGGGCAGGAAGCTGGATGCGCTCCAGACGTCGATCGGCGATGTACTGAACGTAATCCCGGAACAAGCCGGCATTCAGGCCCAGCACGCCATTAGGCAGGCAGTCGCGGGCATAGGCGATCTCCAGTTCAACAGCATCGCGAACCCGCTGGATCATGAGTTCCCGAAACTCGGGAGTCCAGATTTCCGGATTCTCGGCCCTGATTCCGTTGATCAGGTCGATACCGAAATTCAAATGGATCGTTTCGTCGCGCAGAATGTACTGAAACTGCTCGCCAATTCCCTTCATCAGGTTCCGGTTGTGGAATGACAGGATCATTACAAACCCGGTGTAGAAAAAGATCCCTTCCATGATCAGATAGAATCCGATCAGGTTTTTTAGCAGCGCCTGCATTCCCTCGACCGTGTCAGTCCGGAAGTCAGGATCGAGAACTTCGCGTGTCAGTTCCATTTCGAAAGCGTCCTTGCGGGCGATCGCCGGGACCTCGTTATACATGTTGAAGATTTCGCCTTCGTCCAGTCCCAGACTTTCGACGACGTACAAAAACGTATGTGAGTGGACCGCTTCCTCAAATGCCTGTCGCAACAGGTATTGCCGGCATTCTGCATTGGTGATGTGTTTGAAAATGGCCAACACCAGGTTGTTCCCGACAAGGCTTTCTGCCGTCGAAAAGAATCCGAGGTTGCGCATGATGACCAGCCGCTCTTCATGGGTCAGTTGGCTGGAGCGCCAGATTTCAATGTCCTTGTTCATGGGCACTTCGGTTGGCATCCAGTGATTGGCGCAGCCGTTGACGTAATGCTCCCATGCCCAGTTGTACTTGAGTGGCATCAACTGGTTCACGTCCACCTGGTGACAATTGATCAGCCGTTTGGAACTGGCGTCCACACGGGCTGCTTTGCCACGAAGCCTGGATCTGGATTTTTCCGATTCGCGAATATCCATAGCCATTGAACAATCCTTTCGTTAATGGGTGAAAGTAAAAAAATCATAACTGTTCACGGGGCTGAAAACTGCTGGACGCAATGGGGTCAGACCCAATTTTCGGAGTTAGCTCTTTTTCAGTGGCGACGATACCAGTCCGAAAAATGCGTCAGACCCCGACCAGGCCTACTGGCAAGCCTCGCAATCCGGATCGGTGATACTGCACGCCTTGGGGGCGGTTTGCCGATCGACCTGAAAATCACCGGATGCACTTTTGCTCTTCATCCACTTGGGCTGCATGCCAAACTTGTTGATATCGACCGTGGATTTTTCCACTTGCGTCGCACCGAGACTACGCAGGTAGTAGGTTGTCTTGAGTCCGGATTGCCAGGCCAGCTTGTACATTTCATCGAGCTTTCGACCACTGGGCTGATCCATATACAAGTTAAGCGACTGCCCCATATCGAGCCATTTCTGGCGGCGGCTGGCACATTCGATCAACCATCTGGAATCGATCTCAAACGCGGTAGCATAACGGGTTCGAATGTCCTGCGGAAGTTCTTCGATATCCGCCAACGTCCCGTCGTGGTACTTGATGCGTTCCAGCATGTCGTCGTCCCACAGTCCTCGTTCCTTAAGTTCGTTGACCAGATGAATATTGATCTGAACGAACTCGCCAGAAAGATTGCTTTTTACAAACAAGTGTTTGTAATGCGGCTCGATGGACTGTGTCACGCCGATGATTGTTGAAATGGTTGCGGTCGGGGCAATCGCCATGACATTGCTGTTCCGCATTCCATGTTCGGCAATTTGCTTGCGAACAATATCCCAGTCCATGGTCGTCTGCGTGTCCATCGCAACCGGCATACCTCGTTCTTGTTCCAGCAAGGCAACCGTGTCGATGGGGACCATGCCGCGATCCCATTTGGAACCGGTGTAGCTGGTGTAAACCCCTCGTTCCTCTGCCAGCTTGCTCGACGCGGTTATCGCAAAATACGAAATCGCTTCCATGCTCCGGTCGGCGAACTCCACAGCGGCGTCGCTGGCGTAACTGATTCCACAAGCAGCCAGGGCGTCCTGGAAACCCATCAATCCCAGTCCCACGGGACGATGCTTGAGATTGGAACTGCGGGCTTCATCGGTTGGGTAATAGTTGATGTCAATCACATTATCAAGCATCCGGACTGCCGTGTTGATCGTTTCCTCAAGCCTTGGCAAATCCAACTGGCCATCGCTGATATGATTCAGCATGTTGATGGAACCGAGGTTGCAAACGGCCGTCTCGCTGGCCGAAGTGTTGAGCAGGATTTCCGTGCAAAGGTTGCTGCTGTGAACGACTCCCGCGTGATCCTGCGGGGAACGGATATTGGAGGGATCCTTGAAAGTGATCCACGGATGACCCGTTTCAAAAAGTCGGGTCAGCATCTTGCGCCACAATTCCCTGGCTGAAACAACCTTGTGCAGGCGCAGCTTGCCTTCGCGAGCCAGTTGCTCGTAATGCTCGTAACGTTTTTCAAAGGCGCTACCGACCAGATCATGCAAATCCGGTGCTTCGTCCGGGCTAAAAAGGGTCCAGTCGGTGTCGTTCATGACGCGCTTCATGAACAAATCCGGAATCCAGTTGGCCGTATGCATGTCATGCGTGCGACGGCGCTCGTCCCCGGTGTTCTTGCGCAAGTCCAGGAATTCCTCGATGTCGAGGTGCCAGGTTTCCAGGTAGGAACAGACGGCCCCTTTGCGTTTGCCACCCTGATTTACAGCGACGGCCGTATCACTGACGACCTTGAGGAACGGAATCACCCCTTGCGACTGGCCATTGGTTCCCTTGATGTGGGAATTGGTGGCCCGAATATTTGTCCAGTCATTCCCAAGACCGCCCGCCCACTTGGATAACCGGGCATTGTCGGCAATGACCTTGAAAATGTGCTCGAGGTCGTCCGTCGCCGTGCTCAGATAACAACTGCTCAATTGCGGATGCAGCGTCCCGGCATTGAACAATGTCGGTGTTGCCGAAGTGAAGCGGAGAGTTGAAAGGATATTGTAAAATTCGATCGCTCGTTCGACCTTGGTGACCCCTTCGTTAATCGCCAGTCCCATCGCCACTCGCATCCAGAAATACTGGGGGGCTTCGATGCGTCTGCCGCCAATGTGCAATAAATAGCGATCATAGATCGTTTGCAACCCCAGGTAGGGAAACAACTCGTCCCGTTGGGGATGAAGTGCCTCGCCAATTGCCTTGAGATCAAAAGTCGCCAACTCCGGCGAAATACGCCTTTCCTGAATCCCGATCGAGATGTAGTCCGGGAATTTCTCCTTGTAGATTCGCTCCAGCTCTCCGTTTTGAGCCATGCTTCCCAAGGCTTCACGGTAGATAATGTTAAGCACCAGACGGCCCGCTACCTTGTCATAGGCCGGGTCGCGCTCGATTCGGGATCGGGCGGCAAGCACCATGGCCCGGGCGATTTCGTCAGGTCGGATGCCATTGTAAAACTGTCGTTTGACGACGGCCAGAAGTTCGCTGGCTGAACAATCCGGCAAATCGGAACACGCCAGTTCCAACTGGCGCTGCAAACGATCAAGATCCAGGTCCTCCAGCGCCCCGTCCACGTTGACTTGCATCCGTGAAACCGGCTGGGCTGGAACCACCATTTCGTCATCGGCACGCTGCTCGCGCTTGCGCGCATGCTCCTCGCGATAAAGAATGTAGCGGCGGGCCACGGAAAAGAACTCGTTCCGCATCAATTCGCGCTCGACTTCGTCCTGTATCAGCTCGACATCAACGCCTTGACCCGTGTCGGCGCTGTGCCCCACATGATCGACGATCGCCGTGGTCATCACGTCTATTTTTTCTTTAAGCGAATCGTCGAGATCATCGGCAGAGATTGCACCAAGTTCCGCACAAAATGCCCGTGTCATGGCCACCGAAATCAACCGGTTTTCAAAATGAAGGATTCGCCCATCCCGTTTTCGCACACTCAACGTACGGGCGATTTGATTGACGCTTGTAGTTTCCAGCATGACATTCTCCGTTGTTCAACATTCCTTTGTTAACCGCACTGCCTGGCGACTCCAAGTCACCAGCGTGTCGATCGGTCAATTGCGTGGCTTGTGTGTGTCGGGCAACAAGTATCGAAACCCGCTGGGACACGTCTGGTCAACGGTGGTAAAAAATCCTGGCAATCCATGCCGAGCGTAGGTGGTTTGACTCCTGCCGGCTCAGAAATTGTGCAAGACAACCCAGCGGGCAAACAGCCGAGACTACCCAAACTGCCTGATTCCGCCAATTGTCCAATTGACCTTTTTCGCCTCCAGAGCCGAGTGACGAGCGGGCATCATTTGCTTGGAAAGCATGCGGCATCCCGCTGCATGTTTTCCTTGATTTTCCGACCGTGAGCCCCTAGGCTTCCAAAAGCGGTGGGGCCCAATATATCGACACCGGGAACGTTGTCAACACAAAATATTGTGCTTGCAGGTCTGGAAATTATATCGGGGGCGAGGCCGTTATACCTCAAAAAATCTTTCGAAAAATCGCTGTTTCGGGTGCTAGTCTGATTGAACAAGCAATTCAATCTGCTAGCTGGAATTGGGTCGACAAAAGCCTCCACGACCGCTTTGTCAGAACCCCTTTGTGGAAACCGACTGTGCGGTTCGAACTGTCGATGTGGCAGATCAAAGATCGTAACGGCACACCAACTGATCCTTCATTTCCGGCCCTGAACGACGTCAGAATCGCCGGCTTGGGTCCAGTTGATCTTCGCTGACTTCAAACAGCTCACGACAACCTTCAAAGTCGCCCGTCTTGAGTCCTTTGGAAAACCAGTACACCCGCTGCTTGCTCGATCCGTGCGTGAATCGTTCTTGTTTGACGGTCACTCCCGCTTCGCGCATCAAGGTATCGTCGCCGATCTGGTTAGCAGCGGTGATCGCTTCTTCCATATCGCCATCCTCAAGGATGCCCAGGTTTCGATGTGCGTGATGCGCCCAGACTCCGGCGAGGTAATCGGCCTGCAATTCCAGGCGCACGGTTGCCTTGTTTGTCGCAAGTTCATTTCCGCGTTGCCGAACCTGGTCGACGCGATCCATAAATCCGGTCAGGACCTGAACATGGTGGGCGACTTCGTGCGCGATGACGTACGCCTGGGCGAAGTCGCCGGGGGCCTTGTGCCGTTGGGCAAGTTGATCGAAAAACCACGGGTCAATGTAGATTACCTGATCCGCCGGGCAATAAAACGGCCCTACATCGCGGCTGGCTCGCCCGCAAGCCGTTTCCACAACGCCGGAAAAGATTTTGAGATTGGGTTGCACGTATCGTTTGCCAAGTTGTTTTTGGAAGATATCGCCCCAGACCGTTTCGGTGTCGTGAAGGACAACCGAGATAAATTCGCTGATCTCATCATCGACAGCGGTTGCATTACCCTGTTGCTGCGGCTGTCCCTGTTGAGCTTGCTGGACGAGTTGCTGGATCGCTTGCGGGTCCGCGCCTAACAACATGGCAATGCCGACAACTACGATCAATAAAAGTCCACCGCCGCCGGCCATCGTCGCTTTCGACATGCCACGCTGGTCATCAACGTTCTCGCTTCGTTCCCGCCCCTTCCAACGCATCGTACCTCTCCAGAAAAAAAAACTTGCTCCGGCTGGTGTCGGAACTCGAAGTTACAAGAATACCACAACTCAGGAGCGACTGCACGATTCGACCAGCCGCAAGAACCGGCGACGATTTTCTTCCCGTAACAAATTGATTTCCCGGACCAGGTCATCGCCGCACGGATAGTCCAGCAGGTAGGCCAACCGCGCTAATTCGGCAGGGTCGGATGGCAAGTCATGACGGGCCGTCGAATTCATCAGCCGCAAACGGGCCTCGACCCAGCGCAGCATCTGGTAGGATCGAGACAGGAATTCGAGATCGCTGTCTGACAGACAACCCTTGGCATTAAGGGTCTGGGCCGCTTCGATCGTATTCGGAATCAGGACATCCGGATATCGACGGGCGAATTTGAGCTGTAACATCTGCACGGCAAACTCGATGTCAACCGTCCCACCCTTGCCGCGCTTGATATTGTGGGGAGAGGCTCCTTGTTCCATTCGCTGCCGCATGTCAGCAATTTCTGCCGCATGACTTGTCACCCAGGGATGGGTCGTAATCAGGCTGGCGATCAAGGATCGGGCAAAACGGTTCGTCGACTCGTTTCCGCATATCGAACGGGCCTTGCACAGGGCCAACCGTTCCCAAAGATGCCCCTGACCGCTGACAAAATACCGGGTAAGTTCGGCTGCCGAAACCGCCAGTGATCCGCTGTGTCCCGTGGGGCGGAGTCGACAATCGACTTCGTACAGTTTCCCCCAGCGCCCCGCATGGGAAACTCGCCTGGCGATATTGGCGGCCAGGCGGCTGAAAAAATCCTGGTGACTGGTCGGTTCGCGTCCTCCGCAAGTCATCGCCGCTCCGTCGCTGGTGTAAACAAACACCAGATCGAGATCACTGTGATAGTTTGGTTCGCGCCCCCCCATTTTCCCAAGCGCCAGGATCAACAGCTCGCTTTCGGTTCCGTCCACAAGTTTCGGCGCACCGTGCCGGTCGTGCAATGAATCTTTTTCGCGAACAACGATGTTCGCCAGACATACTTCCGCGATGTCCGACAGCGCCCGAAGGGTGTGCGCAATGTCGTCTTGTCCAAGAATGTCACGGGTCCCGACTCGCAAATGCTGGGAATCGCGAAAACTGTGCACAATGGGCTCAACGTCCTCGGCACCTTGCGCTAGTTCCGTCAGCGTTGCATTCAGGAATTCAAACGAAGGCAAGTTCTGCAGAATTAACGAATCCATCAACCCGTCCACCATGCCTGGATTGCGCACCAGCAAATCGCAAAGGTAGTCACAGGCCGCACCGAGTCGAACATACAACTTCATTGTCGACGCATTGGAACTGAACAACTCCCACAGCACTGCCTTGCCACCCAGTGAATCGCTGACGGCCGAAAGGCGATTCAGGGTCAAGTCCGGATCGGGTGTTGCACCGATTTCGATCAAAAGCTTTTCGGCAATCGCGGCCAGAAAATGCCGGCAACGATGGGGTGACAGAAATCGGCTTCCCTCCGTCGCCAGGTGCATTAGATGCTGATACGCTTGCAACGGGCTGCGGAAACCGTGTCGGGACATGACTTCAATAATCCATGACTCCGTCGGGTTGGGATCGAGTACAATATCCCCTTCCTGACTGCCGGCGCCGTCGTCATCGCCCGCGAACGCATCGTGCAACAAGTGATCGAGAATGACTCGATTGTGGCCGGTCGTTTTCTGCAGTTGTTCCCGAAATCGGCTGAGCACCATCTCGCCAGCCTCGGCTTCGTTACGCTCCTGCCTGACTTTTGCATCACCTGGTAAACCCGTTCGAATTGCGACCTTGCGCAGCTCGTCAGGATCGACTGGCAAACTGTGGGTTTGCAAGTCGAACATGATTTGCAACCGGTGTTCCAGGCGTCGCAGCCAGCGATAACCCTGATCGAGCAGAGTGTACTCCTGAAAGTTCAGGCATCCGCAACCATAGAGGCGACTGAGTCCATCCAATGTGTTTCCGCAGCGGACGTCAGGAAGCGTTCCGCCATGCAACAGTTGCAAAAACTGGGTGACAAACTCAATGTCACGAATTCCGCCACGCCCCGTTTTGACATTCGTTTCGTCGTCACCATCCACCAGCGATTGCCGTTCGATCTGGCGTTTCAACGAACGAATACCGTTGATATCGGTCATCGACAAACGCGCCGCGTATATCCACGACTGGAGCTGGTTGAGGAAGCGTTGCCCGGATTCGTAATCACCGGCCACCACACGTGCCTTGACCAGCGCCTGCCGTTCCCACGTCCGCCCGCGCACGTCGTAATAGGCAAGGGCCTTTTCGATACTGTAAACCAATGGACCGGTCGACCCGTTGGGGCGCAGTCGATGATCGACCCGATAGACCCACCCATCCGCCGTGAGATCGTTCAACAGGGCGGTAAAGCACCGGGCAACGCGCTCGAAATATTCGCTGGCTTCGATATGGCGAGGTCCGTTAGTTTTTCCTTCTGCCGAATAAAGCAACAGGAGGTCGATATCGCTGGAGTAATTCAATTCATTTCCACCGAGTTTCCCCATGGCAATCACGGAAATCGTGACCCCATCGTTGTTCGAATCGACCGGCATACCGTATTTGACGGCAACGGTTCGACAGGCCCAGCCAAGCGCGGCTTCACAACTGGCATCGGCGACGTACGAAATCTGGGCGGTCACCGTTTCCAGTGTTTGCTGGGCAATGATGTCGCCGAAGGCAATTCGCAGAACTTCACGGTGCTTGAATCGCCGCAGCAACCGTTCCGCCTGCTCGCGATCTTCTGCGTTGACAGTCTCAAGCAGCGATGTTACCTCATCAATCAGCACGTCGCGAGAAACGGGCTGTCCGGCCGTCAGGCGCAAAGCGTCGTAGGCGGCAGGATCGCCAATCAACAAATCTGACAAGTACTGGCTGGTCGAAAAAATCGTCAGCAGAATCGGGATCGCCGATTCATCCCTTTCAAACAGCGACGCCAGTGACAACGGACTGCGGACGGCGGCAAAGAATCGTTCCAGATTGTTCAGCGCCATGTCGGGGTCGCTTGTCTGGGGCAAGACCTCACCGATTTGTCGTAGCATCACAGCCACAAGATCGATGGGCAAACGACGCGAGACAATGTTTTCCAGGTTGGCGATCGCCCGTACCGGATCATGGATCAATTGACTTGCCTGCCACGAACAAACGACATCGCGCCACAACAACGGTGTTTCGTTCAGGGAATGGTTCGATGACTTCGACATACAGAACAAAAGGCGAACAATGGACAGAAAACATAACGACCTGCTCGCCGGATCGACTCAATCCGCCGGGCGACTATTCGCTTTTGGAATGACAGTGCCCGTAAGCAATTATTCCACACGGCGCACTTCGTCTTCGACATCGTTTGCGGAAACGATGGCCGCATCGGTTTCGAGATTGAGCAACTGGCGAAGGGCCGCCCGGATTAAGGGAAACTTGACGGGCAGCCCCAATAACTTGTGTCGGGCCGGATCCAGTTTTATGCGACTCAGGTATTCCCTCATTTGCTCTTCGCGAACGAGCAGAATCGAAGGAATATTCTCCGAACAAGGCATCGCCTGAAACATATTGAATGCCTCAATCGCCGACACTCCCAGTCCAGCGCAGCCAAAGACCATAAGATCGGCCGGCATTCCCTCGGCCGGGTCGAGGTCCCTGAATCGTTCCAGAGCCCGCACGGGATCACCGAAAATCAAGGTGCGGTAACCAATCTTCTTCAGTTTTGTTCGCAAGGTGTCCTGAACACTCATGCTCGATTCGATGACCAACACGACCTTGTTTTGCCCTTCGTAAACCCGCGTTTTAAGTTGGGCGTATTCGGCGGCCTCCTTTTCCACGAGAGCTGGATCGTATCGGTCGACGTTTCCGGATTTTATCGCGTCAATCACAGCAAGAGTATCGTCCAGCGCCTCGCGTGGCGTTTGATGACGATCCTCGGGATTCAGGGCCATCATTCGATTGACGAGTGAAACAACACGATGTGGCAGGTTTGGAACCAGAGTGGCAAGCGGCGGGATTTCGCGATAACGATCGCTTCCCATTCGCTTCATTCGTTCCCGTGTTTCGAACAAGGGAGGTTCGCCGGCAATCATATGGTACAAATTGCAGCCGGCGAAAAACAAGTCGCTGCGTTTGTCATTCCGCGGCGCGCCGGTGGTTTTTTCCAGACCGGCGTAGTCCACCGATCGCGGGTTGAAAAATCCGGAACGTTTATCCTCGTGATCGTCTGCTGCCGCAAGACCAAAGTCCACCAGGCAAGCCCGGCCACTGCTCGACAACAGGACATTGGACAACTTGATATCCCGATGCGTAATGCCGCGCTGGTTGGCGTAGTCCAGTCCACACAACAAATCCCGCGTTACTTCCAGCGCCGTCATGAACCGGATTTTTCCATGAGCGCCTACGAATTCCCGCAAGTTCTGACCTTCAATAAAGTCCATCACCATGTAGATGCGGCCGCGTTGATGCTCGACTTCGTAAATCGGCACGATATTGGGGTGACGCAACTTCATCACGGTTTGCGCTTCACGCAGAAACCGCTCACGGGTAATCGGATCGTCTGTGTAACGATTCCGCAAGACTTTTACGGCCTTGACTTCTCCGGTTTTTACATGGGTGGAACGGTAAACGCGGGCAAAGGTTCCGGATCCAACCAGGTAAAGGACTTTCCAGTTACCGTAAAAAAATCCTGTCTTGTGCCCCCCTTCGACTCGTTTCAATTGCCAATTGGTCAGGTATTCATGACTCAACAAAAACGTTTTGAATTCATCAACGCTGACGCCACGCGATCCGAGGGCAGAAAACACTTCGTTGGTTTGTCGACTCTCCAGCAAACGACATTCCAGAATGCGCTGGGCAAGTTGTTCGGCATTCATATCAGAAATTTCCGGGGCTTTCCGGGTATCAATCGCAATTGCCAGACGGTTTGAGTTGAAGTCATTTCAAAACATTCGAACGAGAAAATCAGGCGGCAGGGAAATCGGACCTGGTCGGCAAAGTTAAACAAACAGCCAGTTGTTGGCCAAACATCGACCGGTGGAGGGCATTCTCAACGATCCAAATGAAGACTTAATAATAAGCTGATTCCCTTCGATTTACAACTTTTTAGATCGGCCGCGATTCAACGCTTGCCGAAAAAACGGGCAATAAATATCGGAAAAATCAGGGGGTTCCTGCGGGTTCCCCCTTAAATCTATCGATACCAGTGTTTTCCCGGACGACCATCCCGGCCCTGACTGCCAAATTCTGCCTCATTTCCAGGAACAAAAAAACCGGGCCAGCACCGGGGTTTAGGGGTGCTGACTCGGCAGGTCTACAACTGTCGGAGTTGTTGAATGGATTGTGCTGGTGGTATCACTCTTGTTTCCGGCCGGCTCCGGTTTCAATGAATCTAGTAACTTTGGTCATCCAAAGCTTTTTTGTACTGGTCTCGTTCGCGGCGGGTCGCATCCAGATCGAACATCAGGTATTTCATGTCGAGCCGTAGTTGTCCAAGTGCATCCTGAACCAAATTTAATATCTTGCGACGACGATGTGTGAATTCCACAATTCGTTCGACAGAAGCCGCAAGCTCGATTTGATGTTCTGCGGGCATTCCTCCGATAACCCTTATCAATTCGTTGATTTCCGATGGCATCGAATCGTTGGCGAGTTTGATTCGGTTGGATGAAATCGATTTCATTGTTGGGGATTCTCGTGATTTTGGTCGTCGCTGCTGGAATAACCTTTGTCAAAGCACACCTCGTGCCATTGGCAGTTCTGTACCTGGGTGTCATCAACATAACTTGTTATCTCAAAACAACTTATGTGAAATACTGGTTCAAATTTGAACAATTGGCAAAGAGGTGTTTTGTCAACGCGATTCGTCTGGAATGGATTTGACAAGACTGCTAAAAGTCCCTGTTATTTTCCCGAAACGCCATTTTCATGGGGCTTTCCCTGGGAAATCAGGGCCGCGCGTCTTGTTGTTGCAAATCGACATCAATGCAGTCATTCGGAAACACTCTACGCAACCTCCTGCCAACGAGCCACCCATTTTCGCAACCCCTTCCAAACCATCGACCTCCTATGGCAAGTGAATCAGCAATAACCCAACCCAATCCCAGGTTGGCAAGTCCCTTGTTTGGCCTGTTTTTTTCATTGCTACTCGCAACCAGTCAGCTAACGGCTCAGACGTCTCCCGGCAGTGAGGCTTCCTGGACACTCGGGGAAACCGACTGCGCCATCGGCAGTCAGGATTGGAAAGTCTGCCAGTCAACGTCGCAGTTCCACTCCACCCCTTCGGGATGGCAGTTGGACATCAAGTCCGGTTGGGGTACGAAGATCCTTGCGACGACGCCAGTTAGCCCGTCATATATTATCGACGAGCTCCAGCCATCGGTGTGGATCAAGTCATCCCGTTCCGGAATTCAGTTGTATGCACGAGCTGTCCTTCCCAACACTCCGGACCCTCGCGAAGAAGGTCCAGTTACGATCTTGCTCGCGGGACCGGTTGGCGTTGCCGCGCCACGATGGCAAAAACTCGACTTCGCCGATATTCGGGAGACTTTGCCGAAACTGCTGGAACAAGCCGTTTGGAAACTCCGCACCCGGTTCGACATTCGTGTCGACACTTCGGAAGCGTATATCGACAGCGTTGTCCTTAACGTCTATTCCGGACCGGGGTCCAATACGGTCTGGATCGACGACTTGAACATCGACGGTGCTGTTCCCGTCAATTTAAACAAAGTCACCAACAACGTCAGCAACGATACCCGGTATTCAGTTCGCCAGGTGGCATTTCAGCAATTAACCGGGAATCCCGAGCGTCGCCCCGCCCTGTCTCGCTGCAACTCGAACATCCTGGAAGTTCGCGATCAACCCTTTTTTGTGCGGATCATCCAGTTCAATGGTGAACCGTTTGAAATGCTTCGCGATCTGGGTTTCAACACGATTGAACTATCGCAAACCGCCACCATTCAGCAGCTCCGCCAGGTGGAAACGCTCGATATGTGGATCGTTTGCCCGCCACCTGCATCGGCAGGTGTGGAGCCGATCAGTTCGGATTTCGACCGCGTGCTCGCATGGACGCTTGATTCGGAACGATGGCTCAACGATATGAACCAGCTCACAAACCGGGTTCGCGAGATTCGGCAGTCGGATTTTCGGGAAAATCGGCCGGTGGTAGCCTTTGCCAACACGTACATGTACGACCTGGCGCACGTTGCCGACATCATCTCCACGGGGTTCGAACCGATCGGTGGCAGCTTTATTTTAAGCCAGTACAGCGACTGGATTCAGCAACGAATGCAGCTTGCTCAAAACAAGATGCCATTTTGGGCGACGATTCAAACCGAGATGCCTGAATCCATCCGTCAACAAACGGCAGCCATTGCGATGACCGTTCCCCCTTTGCCCCTCGATGCATCACAAATCAAATTCATGGCTTATGAGGCGATTGCCAGCGGAGCCCGCGGCATGCGGTTTGTTTCCAGGTCGCGACTGGACGGGGGCGACCCTGTCTCACGCCTTCGCCGTTTGACATTACAATGGCTGAATTCGCATTTGCGCCATATGGAACCCTGGATCTGCGGAGGCGCAGTGGTCAACCGAACGGAATCGGCCGACCGGAACCAGCAACTGACAACATTATCGACACCGCTCGGCCGGTTGATCCTGATTCAGCGCGCTTCTCAATACGAACAATGGGTGGCCGGCGACGCCTCGGTTTCAACCTTTCGATTTTCCGACCCGTCAATGGGCACTTCCGAACAGCCTTACCATTTATCGGAAAATGGCCTGATGTTGCTCGATTCGGGAAGGGAGATTTCCGGTAACGAAATTCAGGTCGAAAACTGCGGACCGCTCGAAGCAGTCGTGATCACCAACGAGCCCCTTGTGGTCAACCGAATGGCCGAAACATTCTTGATCGCCGCCGGACAATCGCAATCAGATTTACATCTGGAAATCACAAATCAATGGTTGGCCATTGCCCAGTTTGTTAATGAACAACTTGCGCGGATGGGGCAAGGGAACGCCACCGCTTCGGGGTTGATCAACGATGCCAACAATGCCTTGCGACAAGCCCAGTCACTTGTCGCCAGTGGCAGTTCCATGACCGCTAACCGTTTGCTGTTTTTAGCCGACCAGCATTTGGCATCGGCACGACGGAATATCCTGGATGGATCCCGATCGAGGTTTACTTCCGCCGTTTCATCGCCATTGTTGTCCCATGTCACACTGGTCCCGCTGCATTTCGATTTGACAAACCGAATTGATCCCGGTGCCTGGCAGCCCAACGGACTTGCCGGCGGCGATTTCGAAAACCTGGAGCTCATGACCAGCAACCAGTGGGAAAATCACCGCTCAACCCTTAACGGTTTCAATACCCATGTCGAACTGGCAACTTCCCGTGTTGTTCGCGGGAGTAGCGCATTGTTGATGAAAGTCGAGCCGCATGATCAATTCGGCGATGACTCCCTTGTCGATCGAACTCCACTTTGGATTCACTCCGGGCCAGTACCGGTTCGGGCGGGTCAACTGGTTCGAATTCACGGCTGGATCAATGTACCTCAATACATCAAAGGTTCGCTGGAAGGACTGCGGATCGCCGATTCGATTGGCGGACCGGAGTTGGCCGAACGGATTTCGCTCACTAGTGGATGGCAGGAGTTTTCCGTTTATCGATGTCCGGCCCAGGACACGCAGTTGCGAATTACTTTTGAGATGACAGGCGTCGGCCAGGCTTTTATCGACGAAGTCCAGGTCAATTTGATTGATCTTTCCGGCAGCACCTCCGCAACACTGCAACAACCGACGGCGACAACTGAGCCAGCTGGTCAGTTCCAGCCTGCTCGCCCACGCCAGTCCAATTCCTCTGTGGACCCGAATATCGATTTCTAGATGCGAATTGCGCTTGCTTGTTATCGCAGGCGGCATTCGTCATCATTGAGCCCTTGCTGCAGACAATGTCTGGATTCTGCTGACAACGTTATCGGGCCGCACAAACATGAAAAACGGTTCAACAATTGACGTGAACTCGTCTGGAAACCTCATGGACAAGGGCGAATTTCGTCAAGTACTTGGGCCGTTCAGCGCCACGTGCATCGTGATCGGCGCGATTATCGGAATTGGTATCTTTTTCACGCCGCAAGATGTCGCGGAGATAACCGGCAGTGAACGAGTCGCTTTGTGGACCTGGACGATCGGAGGTTTGATCGCCATGTCCGGGGCTCTCACGTTTGCCGAACTGGGCGGAATGTATGCGCGGACCGGAGGCCAATATGAAATCCTTCGCGACGCCTGGTCTGCTCCTGTCGGTTTCGCTTACGTTTTTTGCAATGCCACGATCATCCAGGCAGGCGCGATTGCCATTATTGCCCACTTTGCTGCGCTGAACCTCGGTGTGGTGATCTACGGCATTAGTCCCGGTGAATCGTTTATTTTCACAATTGCCTCCGTCATGATCGTCGGCCTCACGATCGCCAATTCGCTGGGGGTTCGCCATGGTTCATCCATCCAGAATGCAACGGTCGTTGCCAAAGTCATGACGCTTTTGATCATCGGATTGTTGGCGTTAAGCGCACCGGTGCCTGACGTTGTCGCCTTGAATGAAACAGCGGCGGAAAAACTTAAACCCACGATTGGCACCCATCCACTGGCGCTGATTTTCGCCGGGCTCGTACCAGTCTTTTTTGCATTTGGTGGTTGGCAACACGCGTTATGGATTGGTGGCGAAGTCCGCGAGCCAAAAGTGAATGTTCCCCGGGCGATAATTATTGGTGTCGCCGTGGTGACTGCCGTTTACTTGTTGGTGAACTGGGCCTTTTTTCGGCTGCTGGGATTCGAAGGCCTTTGCAACAGCAGTGCGATTGCCGCGGATGCAGTCGGCGTGTTCTGGCCAGGTGTCGGAGCCCGAATGGTTGCCGGGGCGATTACGATTTCAGCACTTGGCGTGCTCAACGCACAACTTCTGAGCGGACCACGCTTGATTTGCGGTATGGCGCAAAGTGGCAAGTTCTTCGCACCGTTCGCCAAAGTTTCCGCGCGCACGCGAACGCCACTGGCCGCAATCCTTTTCCTCGGTGGACTGGGGTTGGCCATCCTGCTGATCGCTGCCGATGCAGAGCGTATCGACAACTTGTTAACAAGCGTTGTGCTTGTTGACTCCGTCTTCTTTTTTATGACCGGCCTGGCCTTGTTCCTGTTGCGACGCCGAACGGAAAACAGCGGCAGCAGTTTCCGTACACCACTATATCCGTTGTTTCCGGCCCTGTTTGTGATCGGAGAGTTGCTAATCCTCGCCGGTGCCTTTCTAAACCCCAAATACTACCAGGGTGCCTGGGTCGGCATCGTCTGGATTCTCGCCGCTCTGATTTGCTACGCCATTTTCTTCCGTGGCAAGGCCCATGCAAAATAGGTCACAGGCAACCCCCATGACGCACCAAAATGTCAACGGGAGTTGGATCGTCGGCTTGAAAAATGGCGCACAGTGGCCAAAAAGGGGGTTGGCTGGGCTGATTTTAAAATAAGAAAAAGCCGATTCCAGCATCGACGGTGCAGATAAGAAAGGCTGGAGACCGGCTCTTGGAGATTTTTCGAAAAGCAAAAAAAAGGGGAAGGAAATGAACCGAACGGGATAGGAGGCAAGATTGGGGAGATCAAGACAGGAAGAAATTCCCGTTCGGTTCGATATCCAATGAACGCACAGAGCGTGCCAATGTCTGAATCTTTAGGAAAAAAATTTCTGATCGCCAAAAAAACAACGTTTTTCGATTACTTGCTTCCTGATCGAATGCCGGTGACGCTGATTTTGATCACCCGTTCGTCTTAAATCAGGACGGCGTTCTCAAATCGAGATTCTGAAGGTCTTAATTTGGCCTCACCTCTTTACAGTCGATCAAGGCAATTTCAGTGCGCGAATGAACGGGGACCGTGGTGATTCCTGGAACACTGCCCGATCGATGATCCGATCGGTTGCCGAGCCGGCGCCGTCAGCCTGAATGACCGCGAATCTTGCCCGTCGGCCAACCTGGATGATTGACTCGCCGAATCCCGACGCCTGCCCCCCTCCCGTTGCGGCCCATCGATAAAGGAGTGAACCACAGGGCTGTTGGTCCGAGCACAAGACGGCCCGCCGCCTGGTCGTCAATCGTTGTACATATTCGATCATCCGAAGCTCGGCCCGGACGTCGACAGCGACATGCGAATCGCCGCCAATTGCCAACCTCCCGCCCGCGGACAAATAGTCCTCGGCGCGAAAGATGCCATCGCCAAGATTCGCCTCGGTCGAGGGGCAAACGCCCACCACCGCCCCACTTGCCGCTACCCGGTGCAGTTCGTCGTCCGTCAAATGCGTAGCGTGAATCAGACACCAGCGCTGATCAACCTGAAAGGAATCCAGCAACAGATCAACAGGCCGCTTGCCTGTGGCGGCCAGGCAATCATTGACTTCTTTCACTTGTTCGGCGACATGAATATGAACCGGGCAACCGGGCAATATCAAATCAGCCTCTGCGACGATTGCCTGGGCAGCGGAAATCGATACAGCCCGCAACGAATGAATGGCGTATCCCAATCGTACCGCCGAATGACTCGACCAATCGGCCTTTAATTTTTGCAGCATCTGTAAAAACTGATCGTGCGTCGTTCCGAATCGACGCTGTCCGCCGGCCAGGGATGAATCGTCAAAACCACCGCGCTGGTAATAAACAGGTAACATGCAGATATCGATTCCAACATCGAGTGCTGCGTGGATCAATACGTCGGCCATTGCATTGATATTGTCGTAGGGAGATCCATCGGGTTGTTTCAGCAAATAGTGAAATTCGACAACCGACGAATAACCCCCGTCAAGCATTTCTGCATAAAGCGATTTGCCAATCGAATAGATATCGTCAGGGGTGAATCGTTCGAGGAATTCGTACATCAACTTGCGCCACGTCCAGAAACTGTCGTGTTGACTGGTCCGGTATTCGGTTAGTCCGGCCATCGCGCGTTGAAAGGCATGCGAATGAACATTGGTCATACCCGGAATCAGGCAGCCCTGGATCCGTTCGGTATCGGCTGCTGGATTGTTCTGATTGACTTGAATATCAACGACAACTCCGCTGTTGACAGCAACAACGACATCGTCGGCCCAACCGCCGGGCAGCCAGGCATGATTAAACCAGAATTGTTTTGTTGGGGCATTGCTATTCACGCTCATCGTTCGAAGACTACCTCGCCACGTTTGTAAACGGTTTTACAAGGGTTATGGCCGATTCCTGCAACAAGTTCCGCAGGCGAACCGATTTCCCAATCGACGATGTCCGCCTGTTTGCCGACCTCAAGTGTCCCGATTCGGTCGGCCCAGCCCATGGCTTTCGCCCCGTTGCGCGTCATTCCGGCAAGTGCTTCCTCCGGAGTCATTCGAAACAGGGTGCAAGCCATGTTTCCCATCAACAGCAGATTGGCAACTGGCGAACTGCCTGGATTGGCATCGGTGGCGATAGCGATGGGGACATTGTGTTTTCGCAATAATTCGATTGGGGGAACTTTCGTTTCGTGAATAAAGTAAAATGCGCCGGGCAGCAGGACAGCAGCCGTTCCGCTGGCAGCCATTGCTACAATCGATGCTTCGTCAAGATATTCCAGGTGGTCGGCAGACAGAGCGCCCATCTCCGCTGCCAGCCGCGCTCCGCCAAGATTGGAAAGCTGTTCCGCATGCAACTTGATTTTCAGGCCATGCGATTGAGCGGCTTCGAATACGCGGCGTGTTTGCGCAAGATCAAAACCGATCCCTTCGCAAAAAACATCCACGACCTCGCAAAAGTAGCTGGCCGACTCCATCATTTCGCCGCAAACCAGGTCGATGTATTCGTCGGCACGCCCCTGGAACTCGGGCGCGACGGCATGCGCACCGAGAAAAGTCCTTTGCAAATCGATCGGCATCGAGTCGCGCAAGTCGGTTGCCACGCGCAACATCTTCATTTCCGTTTCGGTATCCAGTCCATATCCGGACTTGATTTCGAATGTCGTCACCCCTTGCTGCATCAAATGCTCGATTCGCGAGCGCGCCGCTGTGTACAAGGATTCCGGGCTGGCAGCCCGTGTTGCCGCAACGGTCGCCAGAATTCCACCGCCGCGTCGGGCAATTTCCTCGTAGCTGGTTCCCTTGAGTCTTTGTTCCCATTCGTCGGCGCGCGAGCCTCCCCACACCAAATGGGAATGGCAATCGACAAGTCCTGGCGACAGGAATCGTCCTTCACCATGAACGACCGTTCCGGAAAACGTTGTCGAATCAAAACCGGAAACCGGCCCGATCCAATCAATAATTCCATCACGAACAACTAGCGCACCGTCTCGAAGAAGTCCGTAAGGCCCGGCCCCTTCGGTCATCGTGACAAGATGAAAATCTGTAAGTAACAATTCGGTGTTGTTCAAATTTGTGTCCCGGCCCAGGTAATAATGGACTCCATGATGCTGTGCACGATCCCCCTGGTCTCAACGGCAAGTTCTTCGTTCCATTCGCCCGTTGATTCGTTGAGGTAGCGCACTTGCGAAAGTTCCAGTTGCACGGCGTGAATATTTTTGGAAGGTTGGCCGAAATGGCGAGTGATGTAGCCACCGATAAAGCGGCCGTTGATGACATGCGAACAGACCGTTTGCCGTTCGAGTACCGACTTGATTGTATTCTCCAATGACAGAGCACACGATTCGCCCTTCGCCGTACCGATGTTGATGTCTGGCAATTGTCCCTCGAACAAGCGCGGGACGCGGGACAGGATCGAATGCGCGTCGAACAGGATGGCGATCCCGTGCCGGTGCTTGATTCGCAACAGTTCTTCCTGGATTTGGTCGTGGTAAGGCCGCCAGTATTCCGTTGTTCGTTGTCCGATCTCGAACTCGTCCGGTTCCTCGCCAGTCAGGTAAATCGGACTGCCATCGAAACAGGATTTTGGACAAAGCTCGGGTGTCGGTTGTCCAGGATAGAGGTTTTCGCCATCGGGCGAACGATTGGCGTCGATCAGGTAACGCGAAAAACCGGCGACGATTCTCGAAGCACCCAGGCCATCAACAAAGTCGTACAGCCTTGGCAAATACCAGTCGGTATCGGGAACCGCCCGGCCCCGACGCGTCATTCGATCGGCAATCGCCGACGGTATGAACGTGTTGCTGTGCGGAAAACTGACGAGCAGTGGGACGCTTCCTTGCCGGAAACTAAATGCCATGTTGCGACTCAAACTGGCGACAAACGCTACAATACGACTAAATCGAAACGCGACTGTTAATTTAACCTATTATCCCGACAACGTGGAACGAATGACAAGGTCAACACCGACTGCCCATCGGACAATCAAGGCTCCTCATGGAAACAAATTGAGTTGCAAATCATGGCTGACCGAAGCACCACTGCGGATGCTGATGAACAACCTCGATCCCGCTGTGGCCGAGAAACCGGAAGAGCTGGTTGTGTATGGCGGGATCGGACGGGCAGCAAGAAACTGGGAGTGTTATGACAAGATTGTCGAAACCCTTCGCAGGCTGGAATCGGACGAGACGCTGCTCGTGCAATCGGGAAAACCGGTCGGCGTTTTCAAAACGCACGTGAATGCACCACGGGTACTCATTGCCAACAGCAACCTCGTTCCGCATTGGGCGACCTGGGAACACTTTCACGAACTCGATCGCGCCGGACTGATGATGTATGGCCAGATGACGGCTGGCTCGTGGATCTATATTGGCAGCCAGGGGATTGTACAAGGAACTTATGAAACTTTTGTTTCGTTGGGGAAAAAACACTTCGGCGGTAACATGTCAGGCAAATGGATTTTGACGGCTGGCCTTGGCGGAATGGGGGGTGCCCAGCCTCTTGCCTGCACCATGGCAGGCGCATCGATGCTGGCAATCGAGTGCGATCAATCAAGAATCCAGATGCGACTGGACACCGGTTACATTGACAGGATGGCGACGGACCTCGATGAAGCAATGCAGATCATTCGCGAAAGTTGCAATGCGAAAAAAGCGATCTCGGTTGGCTTGCTCGGTAACGCGGCCGAGTTGTTACCGCAGTTGATCCAACGGGGGATTCGTCCCGATGCGGTGACCGATCAGACATCGGCACACGATCCATTGAATGGATATTTGCCCATCGGTTGGACTTGCGAACAAGTGTCTGAATTGCGGCAAAGCGATCCGGACCGTGTCATCAGCGAAGCCAAAAAATCGATGGCAGTTCACGTGCGCGCCATGTTGGAATACCACGAAATGGGGGTTCCCGTATTCGATTACGGAAATAACATTCGTCAGGTTGCCCTGGACGAAGGTGTCAAAAACGCCTTTGATTTTCCGGGATTCGTGCCTGTCTACATTCGACCCTTGTTTTGTCGTGGCATCGGACCCTTTCGCTGGGCGGCACTTTCGGGGGACCCCGAGGATATTTACAAGACGGATGCCAAAGTCAAGGAGCTGATTCCCGACGATCCGCATTTGCACAACTGGCTCGATATGGCGCGCAAAAGAATACATTTTCAGGGGTTGCCGGCCCGCATTTGCTGGGTTGGTTTGGGACAACGAGATCGGCTCGGTCTGGCGTTCAATGAAATGGTCCGCAATGGCGAACTTTCTGCGCCGGTAGTTATTGGTCGCGATCATCTGGATTCCGGCTCGGTCGCCAGTCCGAATCGGGAAACGGAATCGATGCTCGACGGATCGGACGCCGTCAGCGACTGGCCGCTGCTCAATGCACTCCTCAACACTGCCAGCGGAGCTACGTGGGTCAGCATTCATCACGGCGGTGGAGTTGGAATGGGCTTTTCACAACACTCGGGTGTTGTGATTTGTTGTGACGGAACTGCAGAAGCGGATTTGCGAATCGCAAGGGTCTTGTTCAACGATCCGGCCACTGGTGTTATGCGTCACGCCGACGCAGGCTATGAAGACGCCATCCAATGCGCTCGGGAAAACGAGCTTGATTTGCCGATGAACTTCTGAAGTCGGGGCAACGGGCGTCGTCGACTCCAGGTACTTTGGATTCTTGCTGTCAACCGGCAATTTCAATTTCTCAACAAGTTTTCCTTGATTCGGATCAGCACGTTTTTGTTGTTGCGTTCGGCACCGTCAGCACATTTTCACAAGGATCGTCAGATATCGGGCAGGAAGAAAAACTTTTCGGCTCGAAAAGACTTTTCATTTGTTGGGCAGTCGCTAACCTGTTGACTCGGTACAAGGCAGGCACGACATCCAATGACAGGAAAAAATGGAAACGCAAAGCTCCCCATCGATTGATACTCACGGAATTGCCCTGACATCGGCAGATCTCGACACAATTAGCGAATCGTCTCGTCCGTTTATCGGAAACTGGCACGCCGTCGTCAGTCAAACGAACTGGGAAAAAGGACAAATCATCAACCAGTGGCGGAGCAAGCTGGAAGACTCCGGTGTCGCACCGTGGCTGTTTTCTGATCCCGTATGGACTCGACTCGTTGGCGAAGTCTCTCCTCAACACGTCGGTCGGTTGCGTCGCACGTACGATCGATTCGGCGATGTCTACGGAGACTATGCCGGACTTTACTGGAGTCATTTTTTCGCAGCTCTTGACTGGCACAATGCGGAAATGTGGCTGGAAGGAGCCGTTCAAAACAACTGGTCGGTTTCCAAAATGCGCTACCAGCGTTGGGAGACGATGGGCGCGATCGAAGACCAACGCCCTGATCCGTTGTCGATCGTTTCCAGCCCCGACGAGGAAGGGGTCATCGTTCCGCCGGTCATCAGTGCCCGAAACGATGTCTCCACTCGCGATGATTTGAAATCGGTGCGTGGAACCAACGGACCATTATCCGAACGCCCTGATTTTGGCGACGCCGACGATCATCCCGAACACGGGCCTCGTACAAACTCGTCTATGGATGAACTGGCCGTTAACGGTAATCGAGTTGATATCGAGGGGACGCTTGCCCTCGTTCCCGACGATATTTCAAGACCGTTTGTCGAGTTGCGCGAGGCATTGACGAGATACCGTGATGAAAACTGGCAGGGAGTCAATCGAATACACCTTGTTGCCTTGCTCAACGATCTGCGACAATTGTTGCGAAAAGTTTCACCCGACAAAAGAGAGACCGACGAGTGCGTTGTCACTCCTTAAACTTGGGGAGCCACTGGCTATGCCCAGTGCCTCATTGACTGAAGCAATCCGTACCAACACGGGCAGAGCCAGTGGCACACAATCCTGATTCCAGGCTGTAACGCAGCAGCTTGCGCCGTCGGCTCACTCGAACAACACTAATTTTTTGTGACAAAGTACCGGACGAAAGTCAATTCATAAATAGCAAGAGGTTTTGGACGATGGCAACGAACGCACCCCTTAATCGAAAACTGAGAATGGGGTTGATCGGTGGTGGGCAAGGATCATTCATTGGTCGGGTGCATGCGACGGCGGCGGTCCTCGATAATCGAGCCAAAGTCTTCGCTGGAGCGCTTTCTTCCGACGCAATTAAGGCCAAAGCATCAGCCAGCGACTATGACATTGCCGACAAACGGGCTTACGGCAGTTATCAGGAACTGATCGCGGCTCAGGCAAAATTGCCTGACGATGAGAAAGTCGATTTTGTTTCGATCGCCACACCCAATCACACGCACTTTGAAATCGCTCGCGCTGCCGTCGAGGCGGGAATCAACGTGATTTGTGACAAGCCGCTGACGTTTGACTTGCAACAGGCCGAAACGCTGGCTGAAGCTGTCGATCGCAGCGGCGTCGTCTTTGCCGTGACACACAACTACACCGGCTATCCATTGGTGCGACAAGCGCGGGAGATGATTCTAGGCGGCGAATTCGGCGAGATTCAGGCCGTTCGGGCTTGTTACATTCAAGGTTGGCTGCGGACCCGTTTGGAAACGGGCGACCAAAAGCAGGCGGCCTGGCGAACCGATCCGGCACGCAGCGGTGCGGCGGGTTGTTTTGGAGATATCGCAACGCATGCATTTAACCTCGCCCGGTACATGACGGGTTTGTTGCCGGAGTCGATTAGCTGCCAGTTACGGACTTTCGAGTCGGGCCGAAAATTGGACGACTACGGAACGGCCATGATCCGTTTTCAAAATGGCGGACTGGGCACGATTACCGCTTCGCAAATCAGTCACGGTCGTGAGAACGATTTGGTCATCGAAGTCGACGGGACGAAAGCATCCCTGGTCTGGCGTCAGGAAAATCCGAATGAAATGATTGTTCGCCGCAACGGACAACCCCACCAGATTTACACGCGCGATCCCAACGCGCCGTTTACAACGGGAACTGCTGCCGCAGCATGTCGCCTTCCCAGCGGGCATCCAGAGGCTTTTTTCGAAGCGTTTGCCAATGTCTATCGGGCCGCTTACGACAACATTTGTTTGCGCAGTTCCGGTAAGCCGTTTGAAAAGACCGACACGCTCTACCCCAATGTCAACGACGGTGTGGAAGGGATGTACTTCATCCAGCAAAGCGTCGCCAGCAGCCAGCAGAACGGCGCGTGGTTGCCACTCGCCCATCAGCGAGCAAGGAAGTAACTTGTAGACTACACTCCGAACGGATGACAGATCAACCGAAAAGTAGATGATCCATTGTAAAAACGCACGACCGGCGACTTACGTGCATCGCTTTGTTCGTCAGAATTTCGGAATCTGGTCTGTCTCGTACTCGATCGAATTCGTTGACGCGGCCGGTACGACGAAAAGGGTTCGTTCGTTCAGGTTCATGGCATTATGTTGCGGTGTTTCCACTGCGTTCAATAGTTGAAAAGTCGTTTCCAACGGGTCGTTGTGCGTTCTTTCCAAACGAAGTCCAGCGGAACAAAACACTCGTTCACGGAGTGAACGGCCACGTGGCTTTTCACTCCGTGAAAAAGCGATCCGGACTTGATGCGCTCCCACCAATAAATACGCTTGACGCGCTGAAAAGGCTGCGTCAGCATTTCTAAAAGTGCAGTTCTGTATCATGGATCGCATCGCAGATGACGTCGCTTCATGCCTGATGCTGCGACCGGCTGCAGCGACCCCACGAGGATTTCCGGGCATACCGGCGCTACGTTGATTGCAAAACTGAGCTATCGATACCGCACGATGATGGCAATTTGGAATTGGCCAAATTCCATCCGATGGAGATTAGCAACTCTCGAGCGTCTGATTTGATTGAATCGGAAGGTCGACGACGGGCGAGACAATCGTCTGCTCGCGCCAACTTGGTGGCAAGTTCCGTTCGATTTCGATTGCGGCAAACGGTTTGGTTGTTCGGGCGCCGTGGGCGGTCGCCCAATCGGCCATCATTCTCAGGCCCGTCTTCAGGTCCACTTGCGCGACTTTGGAGAAGAAAAGGTGACGGGGGTATTTATCATGAGCGAGACGTGATAAAACGGTAACAGGGGAAGATCCAATCCTCAAGAAACAGGAGTTTTCCATGCCTCGCCAAAAGCGATTTGATGAAGCGGGTGTAATTTATCATGCGCTAAATCGCGGAAACGATCGTAACGAAATATTCCAGAAGAATTCAGACTATCATGCTTTTGAACGAATTTTGCACGAGGGTTTGCAAAAGTACGCATTGGAACTTTATTCTTATACACTCATGCCAAACCACTGGCACTTCGTCTTGCGACCGACTGCGGATGGAGAAATGGGACGCTTTCTTCGGTGGGTCTCGGCGACTCATACGCTGCGCTATCATGGGCACTACCATCGGCACGGCTACGGTCACCTGTACCAAGGTCGATTTAAGAGCTTCCCGATTCAAGACGATGCCCATTTTTATGTAGTTTGTCGTTATGTCGAGCGCAATCCGCTTCGTGCGAACATGGTATCGTCGGCAAAGGACTGGCGTTACGGCTCATTGTATCGGTGGAATCAATCGAAGGAGCTAAAGCCAAAGTTGCTCTCACCTTGGCCGATTGCTCGGTTACCAAATTGGAACGACCGTGTTGATTCGGCTCTGACCAGAGGGGAACTCGATGCCGTTCGAACATGCATCGAGAAGGGGCGACCCTATGGGGACGATCTGTGGACAGAAAACTTGGCGGAACGACATGGACTTTGGTACACAATGCGGCCAAGAGGGCGACCAAAAAACGAGAC
>JANNWJ010000012.1:0-2091 GCA_031414755.1 Pirellulaceae bacterium
GCGTTGTCGTTGAGATGCGGAAACGCCCAAGCGAGCAGGGATAATGCCGGCCGAACCGCAGCGCAATGTTCAGTGATCCTTCCGCAGGCAGCGGCTCGGACAGATTGAACACAGCGACGTTTCGTTCGCCGATCTGGTCTGCGCAAGACCAGCCAGTTTGCGGGTCGCCATCCAAAGCAAGCTGGGCTGAAACATTTTGCTCTCCAAAATTATTTTTTGCGCAAGTCTCCGAGGCGTGGCTCAATTTGAGGGGACTCGATCCTTCCGCGGTTTCGAAACTGGCAGTGAACTCACCCAAAAAGAAATCGCCTTTCGGGCCTTCGAAATAGGCCATTCCCGGGCCCCGTGCCGGCAAACGATCATCGGGCAGGACTTCCAAACGTATAGCGGTTGTGCCGGCAGCAATCTTGGAGAAAGTCAGAGTGTAAAGGTCGTCCTTGGTGATATCACCAGACGCAAAGATCGAATCATCGGACTCAATGTTCAGTTTCAGTGTGGATGAGAAGGCCGTTACCGGGCGAAGGGTTTTCCACTGGGGTGTTTGCCGACGCTCGCGCTCCAGCCATAACTCGAAGGCTGTTTCAATCGCCGTTGTTCGGCGTAATTCGATGTCGGGATTCGAGTTGTCCTCCAGCGGCCAATGCTTGGGCAGTTCTGCAATCAATGCATTTGCTTCGGCCAAACGTCGTTCATAACTTTGCAATTCTTGCGGCGTTGGCAGCTCCAAATCAGGCTCTTCTGTGTTGTTCAATAGGGCCATGACCTGGTAATAATCGCGATGGGTGACGGGATCATATTTATGCGTATGACATTGGGCGCAACCGAGTGTCAGGCCCAACCAGGTTGTCCCCGTCGTTGCCACCCGGTCCGTCATGGCATAGAAGCGATATTCGAGGGGGTCGATCCCGCCTTCTTCATTGAGCATCGTATTGCGATGGAATCCCGTAGCGATCAAAGCGTTTTGATCAGAGCCTGGCAGCAGATCGCCGGCCAACTGTTGAATGGTGAACTGGTCGAAGGGCAAATCGCGATTGAAGGCCTCGATCACCCAATCACGATAGGGCCAAATGCTGCGCTGTCGATCTTTTTCATAGCCATTGGTGTCTGCATAACGAGCCAGGTCCAGCCAACGCCGCGCCCAACGTTCGCCGTAATGAGGCGAGGCGAGCAGGTCGTCAACCAGGCGCTCGTACGACTCTTGATTGAAACCACTGATGCCAAGTGGCGACATCGTCAGTTGTTGCTGCCAATGTTCCGATTCCTCGATCGTCGGTGGCAAGCCAACCAAATCGAGAAAGAGTCGTCGAATCAAAACGTTTGGCGGCGCAGCGGTTGAAGGCGAGAGCTTCTCATCCAGCATCTTGTTCAATACAAAGCGATCGACCGGATTCCTGGACCAGGCCGGAAATTGCTGTGAGTCGATGTCCGGCAAGGGAGATTTGTCGGGGGCAACAAACGCCCAATGCGTTTGATAGTTGGCGCCTGATTCGATCCACGTTCGCAAGACTTGAATTTGCGCGGCGGTCAATGGCTTGTTGAATTCGCGCGGGGGCATACGTTCGTCTGGATCGGATTCCTCAATGCGTTGAACCAACTCGCTGTCTGCCGGTGCCCCCGGTTTGATTGCCTGATAACCCCCAAGATCAGCGGTAGCACCCTGGAACGAATCCAGTCTCAGGTCGGCAGCTCGCGATGCCTCGTCAGGACCATGGCAGGGAAAACAATGTTTCGCCAGAATCGGACGTACATCGACATTGAAATTTGTCGCCACTAATCCTTCTGCTGTGGTTTGTGCGGAGAGGTCTGTGGTTTGTGCCGACAGACAAGAATTGCTGAGGCTCAACGCGAGCGCAAGTAATCCAAAAATCAAAAGGCGTACGTGTGGCGACATTATGGGCATATTCGATTCGATGAATTCAGGTTCAAACAAAGGGGTCATTCTGGCTCTGTAGAAAACCTCTATGCGCCAAAGAATCATGACATTGTGCGTCAGGGCCATCAAGTGCAGCTCGCGACAGCGGCTCCAGTAAGTTCTTCCTTTGCAGAAAGAACCCTGCCTGCGTTTGATCATGGATATGACGGTTTCAACCT
>JANNWJ010000013.1:0-58853 GCA_031414755.1 Pirellulaceae bacterium
AGGCGAGGTCCCGGTGCCTTGAATCGTTTTTGCCAAGGGGAGCGGCTTGTTCCACAGTTCGTTGCCCTCGAAGTCATAACACAAGAGTCCATATGAGCCGAAGTAAACAAAGACTCGCTCGCCGTCGGTCGCAGGTGTGGCAACCGCGGGACTACCGGCCGGATGAAACTTCTCGATCGTTTCCGACGAGGCCGACCGCCGCCACAGAATTTGGCCACTGCTGCGGTCCAGGCAGATCGTCTCCAGTTTTTTAGCTGACTCGTCATAGGACGTGATCAAGATTCGTCCTTCCCAAATGCAGGGTGACGAGTGTCCCGGGTGGAGCGGCGTCTTCCAAACGACGTTTTTTGCAGGTCCAAACTCGACCGGCAATGTTTTTCCCTCGGCGGCGAGACCGAGCGCGTTCAGACCTCGGAACTGAGGCCACCGCGAGTCGCGGTTGGCCAGCTGCGCTTGGACGGAAGTGCAGGCCAGCCAACTTCCGGCCGCAAGCACCAGCAAGCAAAGTAAGTGTCTCATGGAACATCCTAGTATGTGATGCGCAGGCCTATGCGTTGTTGCGTACTTGCAAGTCCAATTGATGACGCTTGGCTCCGGGCGATTGCGTTGTCCGGTCGGACCATAGTCTCAACAAGCTATGCCCTGTTGTCAATCTGGGCTGTCGCTGGGGTCAGACCGGCTCAGTAGAGTCCTGACGGAAATCTAAGGGGTCAGGACGGCTCTGTGGAAAACCTCTATGCGCCAAAGAATCATGACATTGTGCGTCAGGGCCATCAAGTGCAGCTCGCGACAGCGGCTCCAGTAAGTTCTTCCTTTGCAGAAAGAACCCTGCCTGCGTTTGATCATGGATATGACGGTTTCAACCTGAGTTCGCTTGCAATAGTTTTCTTCGTCGAAGCGGGTCTGCATCAAGCGTCGATAATGACCTGATGCAGGTTTATCGGTCGGTCTTCCATGGAGTGCAGGAATGATGGTCCTCAGGGACATTTCTTCCCCGGCGAACACGTGATTCGATTCACTGTCGTAGCCGGCATCGGCGATGATGCGTTTCATGCGAACACGATCGGATGCCTGAGTGATCAGGCCCTTGAACTCAGCTACATCGGGACAGGGGCCACGGCCAGCCTGAAACGCAAGTATAAAATGACTGCTTACATCGCTGACCACACCCAGTTTGGGATAGTGATGATAAACCATCGTTTTCCATGGACTTTCCTTGCGACTGCGGCGTTTCACGAAATAGGCACTGGCACAGGTGGCCCCCATCCCGGTCGAGTCGATGGCCGAGTCAGGGACCACCGACCGACGACCCATTTGCAGTTCGACCGTTGCGTCCAGTAGCCGTTGCGCCGAACAGGATATCAGCAAACGCTTTGCCGCCTTCTGCAGTGTGGTGTAATGGGGAATCCTGGAGAGGCCGATCGACTCGGCTAAAGACGGGCTGTCGTTGAGATGACTGGCGACACCACGATAGTCGGTCTTGAGAAAATTCTTCAGCACCAGACAGGCGAACAACTGATGTTGAGTGAACTTTTTTGGACTGTGCTTGTGACCGTAAGCTGGCAGCGAAGCCTGAGCAACTTGCAACGCCGTTACCAAAACAGCTTTCGGTGATTTACTCGTAATGCTCATGGCAAGCAGTTACGAAAGCCATCCATCGATGGTTCTTGTCAAATCGATACTTTTCTACAGAGCCAGCCTGATCCCTTTTACATGCACTTAACCGCGCGCGGGTTCCGGTTCGAATCCCAGCTCCACCAGTTTTTCAAAACTTTCCTTGATGGTTCGAATGTCGTAACCCATTTCGGACAATATCCCGGCCGCGACCGCGGCTCGACCGCCGGCCTTTCAGTGACAGTAGACAATTTTGGCTTTCGGCAAGCCATCGACGCCGGTGGCATCCGGCTTGAGTAATTTGATTTGGGTGATTGGGATAAAGATCGCCTTGTCCAGGTGACCAGCATCCCATTCTTCCTGGCTCCGAACGTCCAGCATCACTGCGGATCCATTGTCGATATTTTTGCGAATGGTATCCCAACCATCGTCGGTGTGCCGGTGAGCCGATTTTAGGCCAAACAATTTTTGCCACAGAGCCATAAATTCCTCGCTGTCTTGATTGTGAGCCGACCAGTCGCATTGTATTGGAGATTATCGCCCCATCAGTATGGGCCGTCTACAAGCGTACGTTTGTTTTCAACATCGTTGATTCGACGCTAATGCTCGACGGCTTCCGTCGCTACATCGTTCACCGGGAAATCCGCCAGGCGATGACGGAACGGGATGTCGAGATTTCGATCGCTCGTGCCATCGAAAAACATCCCGGCGTGACCCCTTCGAATCATCAGCCACAATCCCGGCGCGCCGGGACAGTTCATCGCCAGGGATTTCAAGGAGTTTATTCGCAATTACAATCTGACGCATGTTCGCACCAGTCCGTACTATCCACGATAAGCAAAAGAGAACAAAAAGGGGTCAGGCTACTTTTCTATTAAAGTAGCCTGACCCCTTTTGTGCGCCCTCATGATCAAAACAGTTTTCGTTACGTTTTCTGTATTGGTCACCGTTGCAACCATGGCTGCTGGCGATTCTCTGGCACAAGAGCCTGCCCGTGAACCGCTGTTGGTCGGACGACATCGGGATGACATGATCGTCACGCCCGTCAATCAGGTGTTGACGCCAACTGGCATGCAGGTCGAATTGCCAGGCATGCGGCCGCAAGCGATTGCGCTTAGTCCCGATGGAAAAGCGCTGGTCGTAAGTGGCAAAACCAGCCAGCTCGTAATTATTGATCCGGAGACAGGCGAGATTCGTCAAAGCGTCGACCTGCCGCCAGATGATCAGACCACCCTGCCACTCGATGCCGTTTCGCCCAACATTCTCAATCCCGATCGCAGCGGACAAGTTAGCTACACGGGACTTGTTTTTTCACGCGATGGCCGGCAAATTTTTATGAGCAACGTCAATGGCTCGATCAAATTGTTTTCCGTTCAGGATAATGGCCATGTCGGTCCCTCGCACAGCTTTGGCTTGCCAGCGGCCAATGCGCCGGGTCGAGCTGCCGAGATCCCCAGTGGACTGGCACTGAACGACGAAGGAAGTCGACTTTATGTTTGCGGAAACCTGTCAAACCAGTTACTGGAACTTGATTCGGTTTCGGGTGAAGTGCTTCGAAAATTTGATGTGGGTGTTGCGCCGTACGACGTCGTTTTGAATGGTAAAACCGCGATGGTCAGCAATTGGGGAGGGCGACGACCTGTCGAAGGAGACCTGACGGGACCAGCGGGACGCGGGACTGTCGTCCGTGTCGATCCTGTCAGGCACATTGCAAGCGAAGGATCAGTCTCGTTCATCGATTTGGAATCCGGCAAGTTGCTGGACGAAGTCGTCGTTGGACTGCACGCCTGTTCGCTGGCCGTTTCGCCCGACCAGCGATTCGTTGTTTGTGCGAACGCCGGGTCAGACAACCTGAGCGTGATCGAAATCGCTTCACGGAAAATCGTTGACACCCTTTGGACGAAATCGAATCCGGCCGATCTGTTCGGTGCGATTCCCAACGCTCTGGCTTTTGATGCGCTGGGAGAACGATTATTCGTCGCCAATGGTGCGCAGAATTCTGTTGCGGTGATCGATGTCGATCTCAAGGATCGAGGCGAGTCAAAACTGGCGGGGTTGATTCCGGTGGGCTGGTTCCCCGGCGCGATCGCCTTTGATGCCGGGCGCAATACGCTGCATGTAGCGAATATCAAGGGACTGCCCCAACAACCAAAACCAGGTGGAACAACCGAAGGCTTCAACTCTCATCACTACCATGGAACCGTATCGGTTGTAGCGTTGCCAGATGCGGAAACGCTGGTCTTGCTTTCGCAGCGCGCGGCCGACAACATGGCCGAGCCGCAAATTCGCGAAGCACTCTTGCCGGCCCGCGAGAACCAGTCGCCGCGGCCCGTGCCGGAACGAATTGGCGAACCGAGTACAATTCGACATGTAGTATACATTATCAAGGAGAACCGGACTTACGATCAGGTCTTTGGTGCGATGCCAAATGGCAACGGGAACGCCGACCTGTGCATCTTCGGTCGCGACATCACTCCCAATTTGCATGCGCTGGCTGACCGGTTCGGCTTGCTCGACAACACCTATTGCGCCGGGATCCTCAGCGCTGACGGGCACCAGTGGAGCACCACCGCGATGAGTACGGACTACATGGAAAAAAGTTTTGCCGGATTCCCTCGCAGCTATCCTGATGGGATGGGAACTGACGACGTTGATGCCCTGGCTTATTCCCCTGCCGGATTCATTTGGGACAACGCCGTTAAACACAAAGTCAGTATTCGCAACTATGGCGAGTTCATGATGCCCAACGTTCGCTGGCGCGATCCCGAACAAAAGGGCTCCCCCGGATTTCTGGACTGTTACAAAACCTGGACAAGTGACACGGCCGCCGTGATTTTTGGCTGCGAGCCTGGAATCGAATCGATCCGGGCGTTTTCGCCAGCGAACTATGTGGGATGGGAGATGTCCGTCCCCGACCAGTACCGCGCCGACGTCATCATCAACGAATTGAAAGACTTCGTTGATCGCGGCGAGTTCCCTTCATTGACCATCATCTGCTTGCCGAACGACCACACCAGCGGAACAAGTGCCGGATGCCCGACTCCAGCGGCGTGTATCGCTGACAATGATCTGGCCTTCGGTCGGATCGTCGAAGCCCTTTCGCATTCGCCATTTTGGAACGAGATGGCAATCTTCGCCATCGAAGACGACCCGCAAGCAGGCTGGGATCATGTTAGCGGCTATCGCACAACGGCGTGGGTGATCAGTCCCTGGTCGCGACGTGGCGAGACTATCAGCACCCTTTACAACACCACCAGCATCCTTCGTACGATCGAACAAATTCTCGGATTGCCACCCATGAACCGTTTCGACGCCAGCGCGACACCGATGTTTGATTGTTTCGCCGATGTGGCGGACTTTGCGGCGTATGACGCTGCAATAAACACCATTCCACTCGATCAAATGAACCCGCCGGCAGTTTCCATAAACGATCCGCAACTGCGCCGCGACGCGGAGGTTAGCGCCACGCTGAACTTTCGACAGATCGACGCCTCGCCGGAAGATGTCCTTAACCAAATCCTTTGGCGCTCGCAAAAAGGAAGCGATGTGCCCTACCCTGCCTGGGCGATCACACTTGTCGAAGCTGACGACGATGAGAATGAACGGGCTTTTCCTGAGAAATGACTCCCTGATTGAAAATCAACGTTCTGCGACCCGGTTCCAGCAGTATGATGGAAACCGGCAGAAGTCGAAGTCTTCAGATTCGCGGTTATCTTGTACAAGCATTATGTCACAAACCAACATTGATCGAATTGTCGAACAACTGGTGTTGGCCGATTCGCTGTTGCTAGGAAGGGACACGATGATCGAACCACAGGACTTGCCGGGCAGGTATGGCCGGGTTGTGCAAGCGATCGATCGCCTATTGACTGCGATTGAATGTACCGCCATCGTTGGCGGTGGGTGGGCTGTCTGGCGGCATGGTTTCGTTGGACGTGTCACTCGGGATATTGACGTCGTTTTGCCTTCCACCCGAATCGAAGAGTTTTTGAAGGTTGCTGCGGTCAGCGGCTTTCAGATATTGACCGGTCAACCTGGACGATGGCCGAAGATTCAACACCGCGAAACGGAAATCCAGGTTGATATCCTGCCCGAGGGTGAACGCCCGGGTTCTCCACCGAATTTCGCACCGACTACTATTCCACACCCGAGTCAGCTTGGGGCTTCGGATTACCGGCTTCGATACGCCAATCTTGCCGGTTTGGTTGAGCTAAAAATTGCGGCCGGGCGATTGAAAGACAAGGCGGACGTAGTGGAACTACTGCGGGCCAATAGGGACCAAATCGATGATATTCGGCAACATTTGACAAGTGTACACAGGCAGTATGTCGCAGAGTTTGATGAGTTGCTCAAGGAAGCAAATCGAACTGATCCGTAATAACGTGATCCTGCACGCTGCAAGGAACAATTAACCGATCGCTCGACTAAAGAGCCGTTGATAATCGCCAGTTATTCGTGGCCGCCATTCGTGGCTGGCACCTTTTGTGATCGCAACTCTTGTGATCGGGTGGCAACTCTTGTGATTGCACCTCAAGTGATCCCTTTTGCTTATTTTTTGTGCCTCCCGGAAGGGATTGCCTCATTTTCCATCTTCGCATCGGCCTCCAAGCTCCAATCAGGTTCGGCACAACTAACTTCAACCGTGAGAATGTCGTTTGGACCAATCTTCAATAAATGGTCTTCGTGTTGTAATCGCAACGTCACGTACATACCTTCACCGAATTGTGATAATTCCTTGTTGCCTTCACGATACCCGGCATCAACTTTGAATAGAAGTTCTCCCCCCGAATGCAGCGTCACTTTTACAACCGACCCCGTATGTTCATGAAACGCCCAATATACCACCAATAGCGTGCCTGCTTTTTTGCTTACCTGAACAAATTCATACGACAAAACGACGGGTTGGTCGATCTTTGAATAGTCCAGTTTTCGGAGCCGTTCTATCCCCGTGAGAATCGCCTTTTGCTCCTCCGGCCTTTTCCCCATTTCTGCGTTTCGCATAGTTTCGTCAAGCCATTTTTCAATTTTCTCGTAGTACTCGATTTTCGATTTAACATCAAAGTCTGTTTCCTGTCCAAACAAACGGCCATGAACCGAGAAAACAAACGCGCACGCAAAGGCCAACCCCCAGACCCTTATGGAATCTTTACTCATGGCAGAAAACCCTTAAGTTAGTTTTGCAAATCTTTTTCATTTAATACGTTATTGCCATTCGTGGCCATTCGTGGCTGGTGCCTTTTGTGCCTCTTCCTGGCTGGCACCTTTTGTGGCGGCACCTTTTGTGGCTTAAAGATCTGAGATCTGAGATTTGAGATTTCCGATTTCCGATTTGAAGCCGGAAGCCTGACGTCTGAAGCCGTAGGTTGAATGACAGGGCGGGATTGAAGAACGAGTACACTGTGCTTTACGCCGGAAGCCGCACGGTTTTGACGAGAAATATTGAACCCGACAGGCGACGTTGTTGTTACCGTGGCGGCTGGCGTCGGTTGCTGCTACTGTTGTGGCGACAACTGACGTGACAATGGAGATGTTGAGAAGGATGCCCAACAACAAACTCTATTGTATTCGGAATTCAGACTCCCTACCGAAGTCCAACTTTAGAAACTTGCCGGTTGCTGTCAACGGAAGGCAAATCAAGCCTTGGCTCTTTCAATGAAAACCAACTGAATCAGACCGAATGTAATCACCGGCCTGTTATTCATGGCGGAGGGCTTCGATCGGATCCATTTGAGCAGCGCGCATGGCGGGATAGATTCCAAATACAACGCCAACGATTACAGAAATACCAAAGGCCAACGGAAACGAAAGGGGGACAAGGGTGGGAGTCATATCCCGGGCAACCTCGGGGAGATTGGCATACACCTTGGGCCATGCAAATTCGACCAGCTCACGCGATGCGTTGATCATGATGGGACACAAAAGTCCCACGAGCATTCCAATCAGGCCGCCGACCACTGATAACACCACGGTTTCAATCAAAAACTGACGAATGATGTCCTTGCGGCAAGCACCGAGGGCCCGTCGAATTCCGATTTCGCGTGTTCGTTCGGTGACGGTCGCCAGCATGATATTCATAATGCCAATGCCACCGACGATCAACGAGATTGCGGCGATCAGTCCCATAAACATCATAAACATCAATCGGGTGGTTTTTGCCTGTTCGAGTAATTCGAATGGAACAATGACCCCAAAGTCCTGCCGAAGGGCGTTGCGGCGTCGCAAGGTGCTTTCAATCAGCTTGGCAGTTTTTGGGACGTCGGCGATTTCACCAACCTGCACAGTGACTTGCGTTAGTTCAAACTGTTTGCGCGTGAACGAACCGGAACCCTGTTTGGTTTCAATATCTCCCATCCGTCGTCGCATGGTTTCGATCGGGATGTAAACGTCCCAGGAGTAATCCTGTCCGGAAAAGGATCCACCGATGGCACCCGTTGGCGCCCGGGGCTTGAGCACACCGACGATTTCATATCGATCCTGTTTGGCGGGGATATAGATTTTTTTGCGAAGCGGATCTTCGTACGGAAAAAAGTACTTGGCCAATTCGGCGGAGATGACGCAGACGGTGGACAAGTTTTCGGGATCGGTTAAAAAATGCCCGCGTTCGACTTCCAGCCGGTTGACGCTCCGGTACTCGGGAGTACAGCCAACCAGTCGACCCTCCCTCGGTTTGATCTTGGCGTTGCCCGTATAGGAGAAACTCACCCGCAATTCACGAACGGGAATGACCCGTTCGACCGTCGGAATGGCCAGCAATTGTTGACGCTCAGCCCGGGTAATACCGAAATTGGTTGCGCTAAAGCTGAAACTGGTGCTCTCGTCTGGTGGCTCCAGGCTTCTAATGATTATGTTTTCAGCGCCAAGTGATTCGATTTGTTCCTGTGCCTTGAGACTGATCCCTTCTCCGATGGCAAGCAGCCAGATGACGCTGGCGACGCCGATGAAAATACCGAGAACCGTCAGTGCCGACCGCATCGGGTGCAGCAAAAGACTTTTGATTCCAAGTATCCAGGTTCGCCAAAACATTTTGCTTCAGAATCCAAAATCAGTAGTAAGGGAGTCGAGTCGACTGGCCGGTGAATTGAGACTTAGGTTGCTGCCGGATTGTTGACAGACGCCAGGTCGGGTCCGGACATGCGATGTTTCGCATGTTGCCGGCTTTCACGCGAACCGGCGATCACCCGGTCCTTGTTTCGTTCATCGACTTGCAAGTATCCATCACGTAATCGGATAATTCGCTTGGCGTGTGCCGAGACCTCGTCTTCGTGTGTCACCATAATGATCGTCCGGCCTTCTGCGTTCAATTTTTCAAAAATCCCGAGGATCTCATCGGTAGTTACCGAATCCAGGTTGCCGGTCGCCTCGTCAGCAAGAATAAACTGGGGATCATTCACCATCGATCGCGCAATCGCCACGCGTTGTTGTTGGCCACCTGAAAGTTGCGTTGGACGGTGATCGAGTCGGTCACCCAATCCGACAACGGCTGCCAGTTCGCGGCATCGCTCTCGGGACTGGGCATTGATACGCCCCATGTAATACAGGGGAACTTCGATGTTTTCGACCACCGTCAACTGCGGGATCAGGTTATACGATTGAAATACAAAACCGATTCGCGAGGCCCGTATTGCCGACAGTGCGTCGTCCGACATCTTCGCGACGTCATCATCACCCAGGATAAACGAACCGGAAGTAGGACGGTCGAGGCAGCCAAGCAAATTCAGTAAAGTGCTTTTGCCGGAACCAGACGGTCCCATGATCGCCACATAGTCCCCTTTGGGGACATCAAAAGAAACTCCGCGCAAGGCACGTACCGTCTCGCTCTTGAGAATGTAATGCTTGGTGAGATCCTTGATCTGAACGGCGTACTGCATGAAGTCTAGTTTCCGCCGGTTCCGGCACCGGCACCGCCGTTTTGCTGAAACTGGCGCATCATGGCATCCATGGCCGATTTGATTTCTTCGCGAGTAATATTTCCATCCGCGTCTTTGTCGGCATCTGAAAATCGGCTTGCCCGCTCATCAAAGCTCTTTTGTTCTTCCGAATCGATCTTGCCATCGGTATTGGTATCGTATCTTTCCATCGTACGATCGATCATCGCATCCATATTAAATCCGCCACCCCCACCCGCCGGACCTCCACGTTCGCCATCGCCACCACGTTCGCCACCAGCGCCGCGCTGTCTATCTCCGCGAGGACGATCGGCTTTTGCCGTCTGGTCGGCATTGCCAGCAGGAGCTGCGTTTTCCGTCGTGCTTTTTTCCATGGTCCCTTTATCCGTGGCACCGTTGTTTGTTGTAGTGTTTTCGGGTGGTACAACACCCGTTCCTTCCGGCAATTCGATCCGCGATTCTTTTTCTGTTTCAGGCAAGTCTTCCAAAAAACTCTGAACTTGACCGGGATCCATTACGAGTTGGTCCCCTTCCTCGACCCCCGATTCGATCCATACGTTTTGGGTGTTCTCGCTGACAATTTTTATTTCAACCGTTTCAAAAGTGTTTGGACCCGTTGCTTTGTAAACAAAGGCTGTATTATTTGCAGAATAGATACACTGGAGAGGCGTTTGCAATACGCTCGGTTGATATTCCGTTTGAATCGAGACCGACGCATTCATACCCGGTATCAGTTGTTTTGGCGGATTAAGAATCTTTACGAAAATCGCGTACTCGCGGACCGTCGATGGCCCCATACCACCACTTTGTTCGGCGTACGAATTGACTTTGGTGACGAAACCGGTCAAGGGCTTGCTGGCCAGAGCATCAACGGAAATGGTCGCAGGCATATTTTGCTGGATGGCCGTAATACTTTGTTCATTAATGAGGACCTTGACTTCCATTAAATTGGGGTTTGGCAGTTTGACCAAAACTTGTTGTTCACGGACGGAGGCACCTGGTTCCAGCACCCATTCGCTCCCACCCCGTCGATCGAACTCCTTGTGGTAAACAACTTCTCCCTCAACCCCTTTAGGCACAACAATTCGGCAAAACTCCAGTTGTCGAAGGATTTCGGCCATCTGGCGGTCTTCAATGTTTTTGGCTTCAATCGCGTTTTTGTGTTTGACATCCGCAGCGGCAATTTCGCTATCCAGCAGAATCATTTCCTTGGCATACGTGATGTCTCTCAAAACGATCAACCGCTGTTTTTCCAATGCAACACTGTTGAAGGCTTTTTCAACAGCAATCTCATCCGATTTCAGTTGCTGTTTCGTCAAGAAGCCCTTTTTTTGCAGATTAACGCTGTGAGCCAGATAAGCCTTGGCTTGTTCCAGCTCCTGTTCGGCATTAAATAATTCATTAATGATCGTACGTTCCTCTTCCAGAAACGTCCCTTTTGTGTACTCGTCCTTGGAAGCAAGCGCCGTATCCCAGGCAGCTTTTGCCGAGATGACTTCGGTTTCGGCATTGCTCACAGCCAGTAATTGTTGCTCACGTTCTTTTTCGAATGACGTGGCATCGAGCGTGACCAGCCAGTCACCTTCCTTGACGTAGGTCCCTTCTGGAATGACATCGATTACAGAAATATTTCCGTTTCGAGAACCCACCTGGCATTTGAGTTCGATATTCTCCGCGCTCTGTACTTCGCCTTGATCAAGCACTTTGGCGACAAACTCGCCTCGTGTTACTGGCATCAATGTCAAGCTCGCCGAGTCGTTTTCTGTGCCCCCCAGGAAAGACCAGTAGATCACTGATGCCAATGCGCCAAAGGCAATGATTGCACCGACCAAAAGTGGAAGGATGCCGCCATTTCGGCGCTGGCCAGTTCTGGCAAGGATTCGGCTGCCAGATGCGGATTTATCAATCGAGGAGGGAGTTTGTTTGTTCATAACCTGTTTAGTCATTTCGAAATTTGCTTTGCCGACACCGGGGAGAACCGGAATGCCGAGGGTCAAATAACTGTCACCATCTGGTTGTTCCCGCGCAGCACCAATTATTGCAACCGCTTCAGGCACGTCCTGCGAATTGGTGGTTTTTTGCCGGAATTGTTCGCACAGGGAACCATTTGCAGTCAATCACCCAAACGACGGCGGTGATTCCAGCCGCTCAAGACATGAAACACCAGATTACCCGACAAGTATCGCCTGGGGTCGCAGATAGCATTAAGTCGCGGCCCTTTTTGACGATAAGGGACCCGAAATACGGCGTTTTATTGCCATATTTCGGGTTTTGCCGGTTTGCAGGTCTATTGCAACGTCCTGATTCAGAATTGGGGTTGGGAACATCAGCCGTTCGGGCGCTAGCGCTGGTTTTTTGTGTCGGTACCGTGGCTAGCGCCAAAACGGCTAACCCAAATATCAAGAATTGACGCTGCACCAGTTCGGACATTTCGTCCAGTCATCAGATCTTTGAATTCAGGGACGCGGCCAGAATGTAAATCGTGGGTAGGTATGACTATTCGGGCAACTCAAGTGTCGGACTCAGATCGTTATTCGGAACATTCATTGTCGGAACATTCATTGGGTCGTCACGGAAAGGAATACGCGTCGGAGGCAGATTGATTTCTTCCGGCGCGATTCCGAGTGCTTCGGCGGCACGCCAGGCGTAGGCGACATTGATGGTACCGGGATCCAGCCACATTCCATCCGGTGTCAATCGCATCGTTCCCATATCAAAGTCCAGCCCGCGACGAAGGACTTCGTAGCTCACCCACACATTTACGAACTGACTTTGGGCACTTTGCAATGAGTTGATGGATCCCGTTAAATCGCTTGCGGCCGTCGGACCCAGAGCGGAGTTTACACCTCCAGCTCCCGGGGGTTGAGGCTTGACCAGTTCCGACTGTGACAGTTCAACCCGTTGAATAGCGGTTTGAATACTTCGTCGATTCAATTCAAACAAAACGCGACTCTGTTCCATGGCACGAATCGTACGGCGCAAGTTTTGATTGATCGAATCTTCGACGCTGTAATACTGTCTTCGGGCCTGTTGATAATCGATCAGCGCCCGGCGGTATACGTTGCGTTCGGCCAATCGGGTGATTGGCGCATCAAATCGAATGCCAGCACCAAACCGGTTGTTTTCCCAGCGAATCCTGAATGGGTTGTCGCCAACCGATCCAACCGATCCCTCAAAGACCACGTCCAGTGTGCTTTCCAGATCATCTGCCACAAATTCTATTCGTCGCCATTGGTCGACGAGGGTGGCGCGAGCATTCATCAGGTCTCTTCGGAACTGGCAGGCAATCGCAAATGCCGCCTCGGCGGTGATCTCCACGTCAGACAGGGTGATGGAATCTACGCGGGCCCGAGCCTGCAACAGATTTAACTCGATCGCAACATTGGCAACTCGCGTTAGTATTTCAGGGGCCTCAAACAGGACGTCCGTATTGAGACGCTCGGCAAGGTCGCTGGACGATAACCCCGCCCCTTCGTTGATCAATCGTGTGATATTTTCATTGAGCACCGCAACCGCAGATTCGATATTTCCAAAACGCACGAGCAATTCGCCCAGTTCGTTTTCGAGTCGCCCTACGGATTCAACCGCCGTTTCCTGCAAAATCGACGGTTCAATTTCGTACACGTTCCCGCTCGATGCCACAAACTCCCTTAATTCGTCCAGTTTTCGAATGCGGTCTATTCGCTTGACCCGAAACGTTTCGAAGTCTTCACGAACGAGCGGAATATCCTCATCCCGAATTGCCTGAAATATCGGCTGAACGCGCTTGATCACGTCGGGCAAGGCCTGCAAACTGGTTTTTAGTTCCTCGCTCCATTGAACTTCCACAAGTTCGCCCGCATCGGATTGAGTCGGGGGAATGATTCTTTCAAGCTCATTTCCAATCTCGCCCCGCAAATTGTTGATCTGGATCTGACGTTGCAACAACTGGTCATCAATCAAGTTAAACGTATCCAGAAATGGATCGACGATCTCAACAGGGACATCGGGGGGCAAACCAAGGTCCCGTTTGAATTGATCCAGCGAGTTTTTATAGGTGACTTTGGCAACTAACAGCGAACTCTGCGCGTCATATAGTGATGTCTCGGCCGATCGAACCTGCAGCAGATTGATCCGTTCCTCAGTAAAGAATTCCCGAAACTGGTTCAAAACGTTTTGCAATGATTGAACGTTGAATTCGGAAATCCGGATTTGCTGCTGATCGAGTAGCAGACCGAGGTACCCACCCGCACTGGTACTGGCTCCACCCGGTTCGGAAAGGAAGCTTCCCGAAGCGTTGGGGCCGGCGCCCGGACTGCGACCCGTGACAATGCTCAGGTGAAAACCACGCCGGTAGTGTTCGAGTTGTCGCACGTTGGCCAACAGAGTTCGTTCCGCCTGGGTTAGCGACTCCATAATTCGGTCACGACCTGCGCGGCGGAGCAATGGCTGAATTAATGAAAAATCAATCAGCGTCGAGGCCGTTTGGGAATCGGCTCCGGAAAAATTCCAGATTACCGTATTGGCAATTCCGACCGCGAAATTGGCGCCGGTCGTCCCCAACCGTTCAATTTGGGTTCGGTTACTGCCGGGGCCCAGTTCAACCGATGATCGAGTTCCGCCGGGTGCCAATCGACCTTGCGTTCGAAAAAAACTGTTCCATCCGAAAAATGCCTGGGAATCAAATCCGAATCGTTCAAGGCTGACCTCGAGTGCCGACAGATACAGCGTCTCCCGTTGTTGTTGCCAATCCGTGGAGTGGATCAATGAAAGTTGAATAGCCTTTTCCAGGTTCAGCTCCAGTATGCCTTGTTCGTTCATCGGCAGGTAACTGCGCCATTCCGGATTGGAAACGTAGCTCGTGTCGCCGTTGGCATGCCAGTTTGGATATCCCTCCTTGCCATCGACGCAGTGCATCAAGTCATGACTGGCCGGATCGTCAGGAGGCAATGGGGGATGATCGGCAGAAAAAGGATCAAACATCCTCGACTCGGGACTGGTGTCAATCGACGGATCGATCTGGCACCAACGTGGATCGTTTAATTTTTCTCGAATCAGTGTTCGCGCATCGGAGTCCGCCTGTCGCCGATAGTAGCCCCGATGACAACCTGTTGCGCCAATCGTCAGCAACAAAAATGCTGCCCCCAGCGCGCATGCCGGAACGATTCGACCGGGACGGCGAATTCGTTGCCAGCGAATCAGGTTATTTCGAATCACAGTCCACTCCTTCGACGGTGCAACCAACTTCCCTCGTACCCGGCACCCGAGAATCGCACTGGGGCGAAACTGAAAACTCAGGGACGAACAGGAAACGGTGGCAGTTCCGGGTACGACGATCTGTCTGCGGGATAAATCGTCGTTTTCAATTCAAACGATTCCGGCGATTTGTCCGGATTTGCGGAGAATTTCGTTTGTGCCTGTTATGAGCCTTGCAACACCAGGCTTTGATGGTTTTCGGGATTCTGCTGGCCAATCTTGATGTTTTCCCAGTTTTGCGAGAGTCGCTACATTCAAATTCCCGGTCTTGAAGCCAATCCCTGAGCGTTGGCTGCCAAACCCGCGAAAACTTGACACCCCATATAGCCCAATTTATCATCCTTTCACCTGGTTTCTAACGGGTAACTTGGACGAATGTCGTGTATTCTGTATGGCAGGGGCGTCGATACGAGTCGAAGCCATTAATTGTCATTGTTATTCTCTGAGCGGACAACTGGACCATGATAGGTTGGATTATTGTCGGCGTTGTTTTCGTAACGCTGATCGTGGGTTTGATCAAATCTGCTCAAAACTGGACCTGGGTTACGATCCTGGCCGTAGTCCTCGTTTTTATTACGTCTGTACTTGGTAGCCTGACGATAAGTCAAACGCTTTTGACGCGTGAGGCTTGGGTCCTCAAAGATCGCTTGAATCAGCGACTGTTGAATGAGGCGCAGGCTGCGTACTTGCTCCTTTTGAATGGAGCACCTGACTCGATCGGATTCCCGGCCGATTCCCATCATGGCATGAACAACAGAGTCAACCTGATGTCGATTGGCCAGGGCCGGATCTGGCACAGTGGCCAGCCTGTAGTCGAGGGGGATCAAATCAAAATTACGTATACTCAAACCGCTGCGGACGGAACAACGGGACTGGCATCACAACTCAAACAGGACATGACGGTTTTTGTCTTTGCGGACCGATCCATAACGATCGAAGATCAACCCGTCTCGGTCCCCGTGCAATATGTTGGTTCGTTTCTGGTTACTGCCGTGGATGCGGCCGGAAATTCTTTGCTGGCCAAGCCTCTGTTTGTTACTCAACTTTCGCTGGAAGAATCAAAGACTCCAACATCGTCGTGGACCTTGTTTGAAAAGATGCCTGGTGATTCGCGCACCGTGTTTCTTGATGACCTGGGTCTGGAGTCCTTCGACATCACTTCCTTTCGAAACGCCTTGCGTGATAAATACCTTACTGCTGAATCCGTTGGCCTGGCACCGGACAGCAAGGAATACGAGGCCCTGCTCGACGAATATGCCTTCGATGGATTGCCCATGAACGAAATCATGCAGTGGATTGCCTCGCAACAAGGACGAATTAACGAGAACTTTGATCCGATTTCGAAATTCCGCGAATCGCGGGTGAAGAGTACCGAGAAGCGTGAGTTTGAAGTCGATGGCACCGGGAACCTGGTTTCTGATGGCCCGTTTGATCAACAAGGTCGCGCTAACGATCCGGCGCTGCACTATGGAAAAAACGTGGTAGTTGAAAAGGACACCGAACTGCTAATCTCGAAGGACGTTGTAACCGGGTACGATCGTGTTGACGGCTCGCCGGAACCGAAAATGCCTGGCGTCGATGAAATCGTTGATTACTATTCGCGTCCATTGCGCGATTACCCGTTTTCGATTCAGGAGTACGGCGAGCAGGCTCAGCGCCTGAGCGAGGCCATCGAGTCCCTCAAGGCGGATATCGCAATCACACAGGAAGTCATCGAGAACACCAAGGCGCAGATTGACCGGCGGGCCGACATGACCCTCAAGCTGCAATCGGATATCGGGCGACGCGAGCAGGAACTTGCTCTCATCACCAGTCACGGTGTAAAATTGGAAGCCGAGATCGCGAAACGGCAACAGGAGATCCGGACCTTTTACGAACAGATCATGGAACTTTACAAATCCTCGAACGGTAGCGGTCAAAATCAGGACACCCGCATTCCATCGAAAGACGATTCGGCCATAGTCAGCCAGCGTTAGTTGCCAGGTTGTCCAACCCTGGTTAATCTTTCAATGTTTCTGCAGCCCGTTTTTCAGCGGGCTGTATTCGTTTTCTGGATCCATGCTGGCGCACCGAATCACGTCCTGACGAAACAAGCCTTTCCCCCAAAGCACTTCGCGACAACAATGTTCATGGCCGGTTTGAACTGACGCTTGCTTAGGGAAAATTCACGATGGGAATCTACGATCGCGGCTATTTTGACGGTGATGATTGGCGACAGCCCGGGACATCGCCAGGCAACGGATCATTTAGTTCTGCGGTCAAGTCGATCGTTATTGTCAATGTCGTCATCTTCCTGCTCGATATGTTTTCCGGTGCTGTCGAAGGAAGTGACAACCTGAGGTTGAGTAGTTTCCTGGGACTGAAACAGGGGATTGCCGCAAGCGGCCAACCCGGTCCATTTGACAGTTTTCTGTATCTCTGGCAGTTGCTGAGTCATGGATTTGCACACGCCTCTATCTCGAGCTCGAGCGGGATATTCCACGTTCTGTTCAATATGCTGTTTCTGGTGATGTTGGGGCGAACGGTCGAACGACGCTACGGCAGCTCCGAGTTCTTGCGATTTTACTTGCTGGCGATTGTCCTGTCGGGACTGGTGTGGTTGCTAATCAGCGCCGTTACAGGACGGGGGGGGCTGATGGTCGGAGCATCGGGTGCGGTAACCGCCGTGGTCTTTTTGTTTGTGCTGAACTATCCCCGGGAAATCCTGATGATCTTTGGCGTTATTCCTGCGCCGGCGTGGGTGATCGGAGTGTTGTTCCTGATCACCGACATCAGTTTTGCCTTTAACCGAAAAAGCACGATTGCCGGTGAAGCGCATCTGGCGGGCGCCGCGTTTGCGGCTGCCTATTTTTACGGGAACTGGAACTTTGCCTGGTTGCAGTTCAAGGGTATGGGGAAGCGACTGAAACGGCGGCCCAAACTAAAAGTCCACGCGCCCGAGGAAGGAGAAGACAGCCTTGTCGGCGAAGCCGATCGAGTACTGGAGAAACTGCATCAACAAGGCGAGGCCAGTCTGACGGCCAGGGAGCGCAAGGTTCTGGAGAAATACAGTCGCAAAGTTCGCCAGTCACGCGACTCATGATCGGCAACCGCCGTTCGATTTGTGTGGGTCACATGGCAGGTCACCCCAATCAGAACGTGTAAATTTTTCAATTATTCCCTGTAGCGCTGGAATTCCAGGCTTTTCCCTTGACGTTATCGGGTTGAATCCCTTTGATGACCGACTCGTTGCCAGGCTCTGTCGCTTTTTTTTAAGGACGTACGGGTTTGGTTCGGCCCCAGATTGTCAAAATCGAATTCATGTCCAAATTCATTTTGTTACTGATCCTTGCCAGCACCAGCGCCTTGTCGGGCGGTTGCCGGACGCTTGCAACCAGCACCCCTCCTGAAACGGGGACAGGTCCAATTAAGTCTCTGCCGAAGCATAAAATGCGCAGCGGCAGTGTTGCATTGGAAATCGCCGTAGTGTCGATTCCGGAATCGATGCAGGAGACTTGCGATTCCGCCTGGTCATCGATTGATGTTCAGGCTATTGATCTTGAGACACGTCAGCTGCTGGACCAAAACGGGCTGCGCGTCGGGGTAACAGGAACCCGTTTGCCAGCGGAGCTCGCCAGGCTGATTCAATGGTCGGAGCCGATCACGGGAGAAGCGGCGGCGGGCGGCAACCATCGATCGCTGGCTTCATTCGACCATTCGCAACAATTCGGCAGTCACCAGGTTCAGCAATTGCAACCCGGCACGGAACACTGGATTCCCTGTGCGCCCTTGCTTCCGCAACTTGCGTGGCAAGTTGAAAAGGACGGCCAGGTGAAATCCGGATTGTGCAGCGACGCCAATTGCGGCATTGCTGTCGGACTAGTATCTGCCGGCGACGGCAACGTACGTCTGTGGTTGCGTCCGGAAATTCTTCATGGCGAGAAAAAGATGCGGTATGGCCTGGGCGAAGGTAACTTCGTATTCGAACAATCCCAAAATCGACAGCCGATTTCCGACTTGGGGTTTACATGTCGTCTGATTCCTGGACAAACATTGATCCTTGCAGCGACCCCCGCCGAATCATTGATTGGCAATTCGCTTTTGGGTTCGAATCCGCAAGATACATCGATTCGTCCCAGATTGCTCCTGATCCGTCCTGTCAATTTGCAATCGGACGACCTGTTTGAAACAAATGGATCGACGTCTCGTCGATTATCAACGAGTCTGGATTGACCCGACTTCCCAAATCCGATTTGAACCCGTTGTTTGACGGTTGTGCATTGCCGTCCCGTGTAGATAATAAACACGTTGTTAACCGGAATGCCGTTTCTCACTAATTCTTTCGACCGTTCATTACCCATTCGATTACGCGAACGGCTTGCCCGGATTCGCCTTGAAAAAACATCCCCTGGAGTCAGCGGAATGCCTTTGGTACCCTTGCGACTGGTTTTGGATCATGCTGCGGAGAACGACTATGGAGTTGCCGCATTCAATGTCAACAACATGGAACAGATCCAGGCGATCATGGAGGCTGCTCACGCCACCGACTCTCCGGTGATCGTGCAAGCCTCACGAGGTGCCCGATCATATTCGCAAGACACTTATCTAAAACACCTGATGCTGGCTGCGTCCGAACTCTACCCGCACATTCCCGTGGTAATGCATCAAGATCACGGCAACAGCGTCGCGACATGCATGAGCGCCATCGAGAACGGATTTACTTCCGTGATGATGGACGGTTCGCTCAAGGAAGATGGCACGACGCCTGCCGATTTCGACTACAACGTACGCGTCACTCGGGAAGTTGTCCAACTGGCACATGCCAGGGGAATTTCCGTTGAAGGCGAACTGGGTTGCCTGGGTTCGCTGGAGTCGGGCGAGGGGGAGAAAGAGGATGGGCACGGCGCGGAAGGTCAGTTGTCGCGCGACCAGTTGTTGACGGATCCTGATGAGGCCGAACGGTTCGTCGCAGCGACCAACGTCGATGCACTTGCCGTCGCCATCGGTACCAGTCACGGCGCGTACAAATTCACTCGCAAGCCGGACGGAGAAGTTCTTGCTATGGAGCGAATCGAGGAGATCCACCGGCGACTTCCCAATACTCACCTTGTGATGCATGGCAGCAGCAGCGTTCCACAAGAATTGCAGGACATCATTAACAAATATGGCGGGCAAATGCGGCAAACGTGGGGAGTGCCGATTGAAGAGATCCAGCGCGGCATCAAACATGGCGTGCGCAAAATAAACGTCGACACCGACAATCGCATGGCGATCACCGGGGCCATTCGCAAGGTGTTTGCTGAAACGCCCGAAAAGTTTGACCCGCGCGATTATCTGAAACCGGCCCGCGCCGCAATGCGCACTGTTTGCGAAGCACGGATGGCCTCGTTCGGCCAGGCGGGGTGGGCTTCGAAAATGCGCGAAGAGTGTCCTGGCTGGAATTAGTCCCTTGAACCATTGATCGGGAAGTTGAATCGGACCTGATGAACTTATTGACTGAATCGAGTTCTTTTCCATTTGCCACCGTTAGCGAGCGCGAAAAAGCCTTGCTGGCTCCCTACGCCATGCATAGCTGTCATTCGGCCGGGCGGCAGTTTGCAGAACCCGATCATACCTATCGCGGTCCCTTTCAACGGGATCGCGATCGAATTCTGCACAGCTCGGCCTATCGACGGCTCAGCGGCAAGATGCAGGTCTTCACAGGCGGAATGGGCGACTATCACCGGACGCGGCTTACGCATACGCAGGAAGTCGCCACGATTGCACGAACGATTGGACGTGCGCTGCGACTGAACGAAGATCTCGTCGAGGCGCTGGCCCTGATGCATGACATCGGACATCCCCCGTATGGCCATTGCGGTGAAGACGCCCTGAACGAGGTGGCCCGCGATGTCGGCGGCTTTTCGCACAATCAGTTCGCGCTGACGATCGTTCAGGTACTCGAAGTTCGATACACCACCACGCCAGGACTGAACCTCACGCGCGAAGTTCTACAAGGCCAAACCGCTCGCACCGATAAAAACGCTGCAGGACCAAGGCCCTTGTTGGAAGTCCAGCTCGTGGATGCATCGGACAGTACGACCTACGACGCCCACGATACCGACGATGCGATCAAACTCGGCCTGGTCACGCTGGACGAAATGTCGCAGATCCCCCTGATTGCCGATTGCCTGAAATTCGTGCGGCAAACGTATACGAATCTCGATCAGAAACGACTTCGCAAGGCGGTGGTACATCAACTGATCGATCGCCAGGTTTCGGACATGCTGCATTGCGGCGGCAGGGAACTGGGGCGGCGCGAATTCACAAGCTCGGACCAGGCTTGCCAAAGCGATTTCCTGATCGGACCTGGCGCGGAACTTGCGAAACAGAAATCCGAACTTGAAAAATTCCTGTATGACCGCGTTTACCGACACCCGCAACTCGTTGCGGTGCGCGGCGAGGCCCAGTCGCGTATCAAAACCATGTTCGAAGGATTTGTTCAGGATCCGAACAAGTTGTCCAGCAAATACAGGAGTCGCGCCGACATCGTCGGCGTACGTCGGGCAGCGGTCGAGTTCATTGCTGGTATGACAGACAACTATTGCGAATCCGTATTTGCGAGATTCTTCGCCTGATAGCCAGCCTCGGATTCATGGCGCTCCTGGCCCCGATCGACTCGCCGGTGTCGGGTTTTACCAATAAATTCCGGATAAACTTGAACCGCAAGTGCCTTACTCATTGCGTTATGGGGCTGCGATGCACCACAAGTGACTGGTCGCCAATCATTTGATCAAATACAATCAATGGATCGCTCGCGATTGCGACAAGCTCCACTGCCGGCGCACTTTATTCGGTTGGGACGACTATTATCGGTTCCTTTTTTCTCGCCCAACCCGTCGAAGCGCGGACTGTTTGTCGCTTTTCCCTGACCGGGGGAATTCACTAATCGGGGAATTCCGGGCGAATCATAATACCCACATTATCCCAAAGTGTTTGATGACTGCGGACCGCCACATTATTTTGGCTGGTTCCTACCCCCCCTGACCGCAATTATGGCAATCTGGATTTTTCGCGGCATCTTTCTGATCGTCGCTATTGGCGTCAGCATTTCGCTGTTGACGCACGTTGGCTGGCAAATCGTTCCGGCGACCATCATCGGTGCCATGCTGCTGATCACGGCCGATGTTCTGGTCAAGCAGAAACGAATCGACCTGATCTCCAGCATCTATTTTGGACTGGTAATCGGTCTTTTCATGACCTTTGTATTTGACTTGGCCATGGCGCCGGTTCTGCTGCGACCGACAGACGACGAGGCGGCCAAGGTGACCCTTCAATCGGTCCGAACCGTGTCGTTATTGCTATTTGGGCTTGGCAGTTGCTATATGTGTATTAGCGTCCTGTGGCAAACCAAGGACGATTTTCGCTTTATCATTCCTTACGTTGAGTTCGCCAAAGAGTCCAAGGGGCTCAAGCCCTATATCCTTGACACCAGCGTGGTGATCGACGGGCGCATCGCGGATTTGATCGAAACCGGTATCATCGACAACCCGCTGATTATACCCCGATTCGCCCTGGTGGAACTTCAGGGGATTGCTGACAGCAGCGACAAACTGAAACGTTCACGCGGACGTCGCGGTCTGGATATCCTCAACCGCTTGCGAAATAACAAGAATGTCGATTTGCAAATCTACGAGCGCGAACTGCCTGAAATGGAAAACGAGCCGGTCGACAGCAAGCTGTTGATGCTCGCCAAACATATTGGAGGCAAAGTGGTGACGGGCGATTTCAACCTGAACAAGGTTGCCAAGCTCCACAATGTTTTGGTCGTCAATCTCAACGATATTGCCAACTCCATCAAGCCCGTATTCCTGCCGGGAGAAGAGATCGTTGTCAAAATCGTCAAGGCTGGTGAAGAAGCAGGTCAAGGGATCGGATACCTTGACGACGGCACCATGGTCGTTATCGAAGACGGTCGCGGACAAATCGGTGCCGACGTCGCAATTACCGTCACCAGCATGTTGCAAACCAGCGCCGGACGAATGGTCTTCGGCCGGCTGCAGGCCCAACATCGGTAAGCCTGGTTTCAGTCAAAACTTGCCCTTTTCGTCGCCCGATTCGTTCTGGTCGCCGGCGGAACGCAGGAACGCCATCAAGTCCAGCAACTCCGACTCCGTAAACGAGTTCATCAAATCTCCAGGCATCGGCGAGGTCTTCGATGGCCGTGAGGCGACAATCGTATCCCGATTAACTTCGGTTAGCTTTCCCGGGGCAATCATATCGGTCTGAACCAGCAAATCATTGCCATTCAGATTGGCCACACGCCCCACAATCACCCGCCCGTCGTCCAGTTCAAAAACCGTTGCCTGGTATTGATCGGAAATCGCCTTGTCGGGATCGATGATGGTCTCCAACAGGTATTCGGTCGTGTAGCGACGGGAGAGTCCCGTCAGGTCGGGCCCCACAATCCCTCCATTGCCGGCAAATAAATGGCACTTGTAACATTGGGCCTGCGTGAAAACCTCGCGACCATTTTCCAGATCCCGGTCGTCCCAATTCACTTGTTGAAGTGCCGGCATCAAATCCGAAACCATCCAGTCCTTGACCAGCGGACGCGCTTGCAAATCGGCATAAGGGTTTAGTTCAACCAGTTCCGTTCGAATCAATTCAGCCAGCGAACTTGCATCGGCTGCATTCAATCCGGCGATAAATTCCTCGCGGGCTTTTTTGAGGTAGCCGGCGAACGATTTGCCTCCCTGCAAGATTGCAGATTTTGCGAACCACGTCAGATAGCGCTTTTGCAACTCCGGTGTCCAGTCGCTTTGCACGACTCGCAAACACATCGCATAGTGAATCTGATCCTCCTGTGTCGAAGAGTTCTCGAGCAGGTCAATCGCCGGACCAGGGATTCCTTTTGCCTGGTTCACCGACAGAAGTCGCACCAATTCCCGATTCACGATCGACGACGAGCCGGGAAAATGCGGGCGAAATAATTCATTGACGCGTGACTGCATCTCTGTATTTAACGGACCGTGACGGGTCATAACCAAACTGGCGGCACGAAGCATCCGCAAACGGCTGGAATCATCCAATGTATCCCATTGCAATCGAGATTCCAGCATTTGCACTAAAGGCTCTTGCGATGAGTCACCCGCAGGCAAACACCGCGCCAACGCCACCACCAGTTCAAGAACTCGTTGCGGGTCGTTCTCTGCCATTGCCCGCGACTTCCAGTTTTCAACCGGTGTCTGTTCAATGGCCACGCGGGCAGCGAATCGAATAAAGCGGTCGTCTGAATCCAGACCTTCCCAGGTTTCGGCAAGCGATTCGGCATCGCATCCTGTCAGGTGATACGATTCGAGTTTGCGACGTTGGACCGCTGCATCCGTTGGGAGTGCAGCCTCGGCAACACTTTCATTCGGCTCGACTGCGCGGATTCGGTACAGCGCTGAGGGAGTCTGTCGACCACCGATTGCAAAATACAAATTCCCGTCGCTGTGGACGGTCATGTCGGTAATTTGAAGTGCCGGTGCCGCACAAAAGATTTCTTTTTCAGCGCGAAAGCTCGCGCCGTCTGGAACCAGGTGAATCGCATAAATAAACCCGAAACTCCAGTCGGCGACAAACAGCGCTTTTTGGTATTTGTCCGGAAAATGAGCCCCCGTTCCAAACACAATTCCCGTGGGTGATCCGGGACCGATATCAATGACTGCCGGCAAACTGTCAGGAAACCATGCCGGCCAATTCGAATCGCCACTCCGCCATCCGAACTCTGAGCCACTTGTCACATGGCACACTCGAGTCGGCCTGTACCAGGGTGTCCCAATGTCCCATTCCATATCGGAGTCGAACGTAAACAACTCCCCATTGGCATCAAACGCCATATCGTACTGATTGCGGTAGCCGCTGCTGACAAGTTCAAAGTCTTTGCCGTCCCGATCGGTTTTGCAAATCCATCCGCCAGGGGCCATGATTCCCACGGCGTGCCCGCCCGGATCCCAGATGCGTGGCAACAAGTTGTCTTCCTGCCAGTTGCGCGGAACGCGCGATGTTTGCACTTCCGGCAACGTCGTATGGTTTCCTGCGCAAACGTACAAGCTGTTTCCATCGGGGCCCAGAATCACTGCATGCGGCCCATGCTCGCCACCTCCTTCGATCTTGCGCAACAACTCAAACTGATCGAGATTGCCATCGGAGTTCGAATCCGTAACGCGATAAAGCCCGGCGGGCGTTCGTTCATCTCTTTGATGAGCCATCACATACAGGCAATCAAACGCCCAAAGCAATCCTTGTGCGTTTCCGAGTTCAACATCCAGTGACCGAATCGTTGTTCGTTTGTCACCGACTCCGGGCCGAATGCGATACAACTTGCCATATTGATCGCAGGCAACCAGTCCGTCCGGCGTCGTGGTCATGCTGACCCACGAGCCCATTTCTGGTGGAACATGGGTGACCAGCTCGGCGACGAAGCCTTCGGACAGGCGAAAATTGGCGGGATCAGGAACACGGGACTGTGCCTCTGTCCGCTGGATCAACAAGTGATTTACCAGCACTGACGCAAAGATCAACCAACGGCAGGCGCCAACACGCAAATTCATAATGCCCCCTGTTGCAATTTACTTGAACCGTGATTGGAAACTACAATACTCCAACCCCCGCGGACCCACTCTCAAATCCTGTGCCATGGTAATCCCTTGGCGCGGCGAAGGGTAGCAACCGGGTAACCGGCCGCCCGGTAATTTCCGGATTCGTTCCGGTAAGTCACTCGTTTGAATCACGATACTCAACCATGTCGGACAGCCAACTCAAGACAATCGATTCGTTTTGTAAATCGATTCATCAGCCCGCACTGACCGCTGCCATCAACACAGCGCTGCGCCTTGGTTTGATCGATGCGCTTCGAAGCGGCCAAAAGACCTCGGAAGAACTTGCCCGGCTTTGCGGTGTGCACCATCATGCCGTTCCGGCGTTAATGTATTTGCTGCAAAACGTTGGCGTTGTCGAGCAGTTCGCCGAATACTATGCGTTGTCACAAGCAGCTCAACTCGCGCCGAAGTCACTATGGGCGATTCTGTTTGATCAATGGACTCATCTGGAAACAGCATTACGCTGCGACCCGGAATCCTCGGTCACCGAGTTTGAGCGACTGCAAACTGCCGAGCGGAACCGCCGCCAGTTCATGACCAGTCGCGCCATGAGGCAATGGACTTCCACACCGTCGGCAATCAAGGCTGCCGAAGCGCTGGATATCGCCGACCAGCGCCGATCGTTGCATATCCTCGACCTGGGTTGCGGCGCAGCGGTGTACAGCATGACACTGGCCCACCGGGATTCCGGGTGCATTGTACGGCTAGTCGATGATGCGGCTGGTCTGGTGCGCGCCAGGGCGACAGTCGAGAGTCTGGAACTCGAAGCGCGCGTCTCGTACATGCAGCGCGATGATCTGAACATTCCAGGGAACGACGGCGCGTTTGACATGGTCTTGCTCGGTGACCATATTCACTTCTGGACACCCGATGAACTGCTTGCGCTATTGAAAACCTCGCATCGCGTTTTGGGACCGGGCGGTGAGCTGGCGGTGATCGATGTCTTTCCCGGACAAGAGCGGGGCGTTCAGGCCTTTAGCGAATTCCAGTTGCAAGCGCTCATTGGAACCGGAAACGCACTCGTTCAACCCGAACAGCTCAGCGAACTGATGACGCAAGTCGGCTTTTCGCAAATCCAGTTCACGCATCTTCCCGCACCACCATGGACCCATGGCCTCATGCTCGGCACCCGTGTGTAGTCAAGTGCTTCGTCAACTTTTTATATTGGGGTACGATGGACTTCCAAGTCCGTCGGAAATCGCTGAATTCTACGGACGCGGACGTCCATCGCACGTTCGGAGCCTGCCCCAATTTCTGGTCTTGCCAAAGTGCTTATCTCTGTTCAACTCCGACTATTCGCCTTCGATTTGTTTTAACAAGGACTCGGCTTCGTCAGGAACTTGTTCCAGTTGCAGTTGCACCAGTCCTTTGGGCAAGCCCAGTTCGTCAAAGCGGTCCTGGGGAAAACACTCGAGGATTCCGGCAACGATTTCCCGGTTGAGATCGGGGTTTGCAGTGCACGTCGAAGTGTCACGGCTCAGGGCGGCGATCAGTGACGCTTGCATTATCCTTTCCATCTGCCGCCGCTTCGGTCGACTTTCCAGATGACGATCGGCGGCAAAGTCCGCGACACGATGCGGATCGAATCCGAACTGTTTGGCGATTTGCAAGTTCTCGAGTCGACTCAGCAGCATATCGCTCCACCGCTCCATCCGGCGACGCAAAGCGTCGATGCGATCAAATGAAGCCTCCCCTGCCCCGCGATGATGCAGGATCAAGCGAAGCGCCCGGTTCCGTGCTTCGAGGTGACCGATATAGACACTGTAACCGATGCTTTTCAGCTCCTGGTTTCCGCATTGGTTATCGTGTTGTACGAGCAAAGCCGTCCATGTTCGGGTAAGAACATCGGACAACAAAATCTCCTGCAACAAGACTTCGATGGCATGCCACGGATTATGACCCGGTTCGGGTTCATCCAGGTCCCCTTCGAAAATTTTCAAGGCCGCCTGCCAGCGTTGCAACCGGCACTTCGAGGCCGTCCAGTAGCGCATTCCGTTTTCCTGGCAAGGGGGAATCAGTCCGCTATTGAATAGCTCGGAACAGAACGACAGCCAACCGGCGACTTCGGCCATTTGTTTTGCGTGCATCCGCAAAGGTGCTTTCACGTAGGATTCGAATTGGATTTTCCATAACTCGATGCAAGCCGGGTGCCATTCCCTCAATTCCATGAGTTTCACCGAAAAAACGCCGAAAAAACGCGATTTCTGAACCCATTTGCTGCGATCGGGACTCCTGATGTAGCGTTTGGTCAACGTCTGCAGGTGACCATTGCCACCATGGAAATCGTAATTTCAAAAAAAGCAAACATGATGAATGCGATCCTGCGGCCAACATAAAACCTGTCTAAAACGCGGACGCTCCCCTATTCCAGTGGTCAGGGATATTACACCCAGGGATATAACTCGTTCTACCTGGATGCCAATGGCCAGTACTACATCCAGGCCGGCAACGACTGGACACCGATGAACATGATGCATCGCTAGTCGCACGTCGACAATTCAACAGTAGCGACCCGATCTTGCACTCCCCATCGAATTGATCGTTGAGGAGTGCTTTTTTTTGTTCTTCGCCGCGTGATTTTGTTTTCAAAAATTCCTCCTTTCCGATTTGCCTGGAATCAAGACACAAAGTTACAATGTTGACCGCATCTGTTATCCGGAAAACAACGCTGCTGCGAGAAAAACCCCTTCGTCCGACCGGCATCGAGACCCGCAATGAAAGACCAGGCGTTTCGCGCCCTTGTACTGGCCCATGCGGGAGCCGTCGAATCCTCTCACATGAACCATCCCGATTTCCGGATCGGCGGCAAGATTTTTGCCACGTTAAGCGGGCCTTCGATGGAATGGGGCATGGTCAAACTGACTCCCTTGCAACAGAAGACTTTTATCGACGCCGACGATCGGGCATTTCAACCAGCAAGTGGCAGTTGGGGCAAACAAGGCTGTACGATGATTCGACTTCGGCTTGCCAAAAAATCGCTTGTCATGGCGGCAATCAAATTGGCGGTCGAAAACCTGGATGGATCCCTCGACGCGCGCAAGACAAAAGTGGCGAAACGCAAAATGGCCAAACCAAAGTCGAGCGACGTCGGCTCGGCGATCGCCGCGCTCAAACGACTGGCAACCAAAAAAACACTCGCTGGCATGGCTCGATACGGGTTACCATCGGAAAACGCGCTCGGAGTCTCCGTCGGAGATATTCAGAAACTTGCCAAACAACTGGGTCGCGACCACAAACTGGCCGCCGATCTTTGGGCGACAGAAATCTACGAAGCCCGAATGCTGGCCACGTTTGTCGATGATCCAAAACAAGTCACCGCCGCTCAAATGGACCGTTGGTGCAAGGACTTTGATAGTTGGGGAATTTGCGACACCGTTTGTTTCAAGTTATTTGACAAGACGCCGCACGCCTGGAAAAAAGTCCAGCAATGGGGCAGGCGACAGGATGAATTTGTCAAGCGCGCTGCCTTCGCACTTCTGGCCAGTCTGGTAGTCCACGACAAGGAATCGGACGACGAGCCCTTTCTCGACGGACTGGTTCTTATTGAAAAAGCAGCGACAGACGATCGCAACTTCGTCAAAAAGGGAGTGAACTGGGCACTCCGCTGCGTTGGTAAACGCAACCTCCCCCTCAATGCCGCGGCAACCGCTGTTGCAAAACAACTTTCCGAGTCCAGCGATGCAACAGCGCGCTGGGTCGGTAAAACCGCCCTCCGCGACCTAGCCAAACCCGCCTTGCTCAAACGCCTTAAGGCGAAAGGTAATTCGAAAAAGCCCTGAAAGTTTTGCCGCCGCTGGAATTCGCGCGGCATCGCCCCGGACTCGTCCCGTTTTTCTTCTGTGAGCATGAACACTGCGATTTGAAGGAAACCGGTTGTTGCCAGCACGATTATTTTTTCCCTGACTTTGTCATTTTGGAAACCAATCTGACCTGGCCCAATGGAAAAATGGGCACTCGCCACCGCAGCAAACGGTAGTTCAACTAAAAGGATGGGGGATCGCTTAAGGCGATGTTGCGAGCGGCAGTCGAATCGTGTTTGCCAAAACTGTCAGCCGATCCCGAAGTGCTTCTCCAGCAAAACTGGAGTGGACTGTGTTACTCGGCAGCGCTGCGGTGGATTTTGGCGAATGACGCCGACGGATGGCAAGTTGTCCACGCTACGGTCCAACGGGCTACCGATCCAAAACCATTCGGACATGCATGGTGCGAAAACGAGCATGTTGTCGTCGATCTCACGTTGGATGTCGATTCACGGATTATCGAAAAGCACACTTACCGCGACGTTTTTAATCCCATGATCGACAAGAAATACTCATCCCTCGACGCCTCATTTCTATCAGTGAAAAACGGGCATCACGGCCCATGGGATGATTCCGAGCAACTGGATTAGAAAAAAGGCTTCACCAGAGCTAATGCGAAACGTTGGCCTTGATATCGAATTGCTGGTTCAACGAAATAGGCTACGAATCGAGTAGCGCCGACTTAACTGCCAGTTCAAACTGTGACTTGCTCATACAAGCCTCGACGATTTACATAAGTCCACTATTTCGGCCGTTATCACAATATACCGCATGTGGTCATGTCGCGGGGATTTACATCGTCCGCCGGCGGGATATCATGGCCCAAGTGTTTTTATTCCGCCTTTCGGCGGGCTAATTAATAGTTCGGTGTTCCCGGGCTTCCATGTTGACTTGCTCGGACGAGTGTGCTGTCGTTGCTTTTGTCTTGCTCGGTCGGTCCTGCCGACTGGCTCGGACGTTGCTCGTGGCTGGCGCGGACAATCAACCTGAAATGCGCGGGCGTTGCTACCCTCCTGGGAGAGATCACGCGGTGGCTTGGATCCGAGAGACCTCAAGACGATATCTCCATCCTGGCGATCGAGGTCTCAGTCGCGTCGGGGCGAGCCCGGCCGCGCCATCAAGCGCAGGACGCCGCCCGTGCCAGGCTAGAAAGAGTTTTTGAGTCCCACACGCTCGTTTCAAAAACGGAAGGCGCGATGATGAATGACAAAGCTCCCCACCCTGATCCCATGACGCTGGTCTTGGAAACCTATCGCCGCCCGGAAGCGACGGATTTCGGCAATGCCTGGGTGGGGATGGAGCCGACGTTTCAGACCGAGAAGTCCGTTCGCAAGTGGCGGAAGATGGCGGCCGAATCCGGCGGTGAAGAAGCCTACTTTCTGGACGACTACATGCTCAAGACGCAGAAAGAGGTCGCCAGGACGATCAAGAAACGCTACGAGGCCCAGCGTCAGGAAGGCCGGGCCCATTGCATGTTCGCACGCGTCGAGTTGGACGACGACCTCGATCAGTGGGAGGTGCGGCGACAGAACCTGCTCTTTCATTGGGAGGACGAGGACCTCGAACCTTTCGAGGTCCGCTTCGGGCTTGACCCCGAGACGTTCGAGTACAGCATCAAGCCGGTGCCGCTGGTTTGGTTCTACGACGAACGGTTCGTGGCCTTTCTCGAGAAGATTCTCTGGAAGGTGCCGTTCAAACAAGGGCTGTCGGTTTCGATCGCCCACGGCGGGGGGCAATTCTCGCTGTCCGCCAAAACATTCCTTTCAGGCAGCCTGCTCGCCGACGACATCGCCTATAAGGTGAACCACCCGGAGCTGGCGACGTGGATCATGGACTGGCCCAACCCTGACGACCGCGCGTTCCGCGCAACCCGGCAGCGTCTGGCGGCGTTTCAGCAGATCTTGCGGTACTACTGGGCCGGCAACTTCCATCCGCATGCCATCGGCACCCTGACGGCCGAGAACGCCTATCTCGACCGCGGCTTCGGACCGGCGCCGTCCGCGCCCGAGGGACTGATGGACCCTCGCCGCGGGCCGATAGGCGACGCGCGCGAAGTGTTTCAAACCAACTTTGCTTTCGGGCGGACCGTGCGTCTGCAAGCGCAGAACGTGCATCCGGGTTACTGGCAGTCGGCCCATCCGGACGAGGACGGCTATCGCCCGGACCAGATCATGCGCTACAGCGAAGGCAATCTCAACCGCTTGCAGATCGCCGGCGAACTGCACGTCAAGAGCGGCAAGGTGCTGGAGGCGGAGAAGGCCCCGGAACTCGACGCTCCCTTGGAACTGGCCCTGCTGACAACGGAGGCCAGTTGGGAAAACCGCGCTCAGATGGGCCGCACCAGCGCCAGGGATTACGTCGAGGCCCTGTTGCTCGACGTGCATCACGCGCAATATCTTCAATCGAGTCCGCACGTAACCGTCAAGGATTCGCTCCTTCAGGACCAAATCCTCGGCGACGCGGAGGAGACCCTGAAGCGCCACGGCGGCACGGAGACGCTAGATCGACTGCGCCGCGAAGCCCGAAAATTGAATCTGGAGGAGTCGGGCGGCCGCATGAACACCGACTGGATCGAGCCGGAGACGCTGTTATGGGCCGCCTGGCACGTGCTGCCGTCCAGCGAGAAGGCCGCCCTGGCCCGCGAGGCCATCGCTGGCTTTCTGGAGCACGTGGAGCAAGCCGCCTCAATGGACCCACGGCCAGAGGCGGCAAGCGACCCGATGGAGTGGCACCGCCATCGCATTCATCCGTTGCTGTGGGAAGCGCTGGAGGACTCGCCCGCCGACCGGGCGTCGAACGACCCGGTACACATAGAGCTGCAAGCGTGGCAGGTGCGCAAGGACGAGTATCTGGCACGCCGGCCCCAGTGGTCGCAGGTGGAAGACGAGGCACCGCCGTGGAAAGAAAGCCAGGTAGATTAGAAGGGAAAGACGATGAAGATAACGGTCCTGACCTATCTCGAAAGCGAAAAGAGCAAGTCCCACGATGTCTTCGTGGGTCAGATCGTCAAGGCCCTCCGCCAGGGCGGGCACAGGGTCTCGATCCTCGGCGTGCATGGCGACGTCAGAAAGTTGGTCACGGGTCTCACGCGGCGCAAGCCCGAGCTGGTTTTCAACGTCCTGGAGTCGTTTGGCAGCAACCAGCAAGGCGACGCCGTCGCCGGATTGCTGGACCTGGTGGGCGTTCCCTATACCGGCGGCGGCCCGGGCGAACTCTATCTCCGGTAAGATAAGGGGCTCGCCAAAAAGGCGCTCGCCTTCGACGGGATCTTGTTTCCGCACTTTGCCGTCTTCTCCAGGAACGCCGACCTGGAAACCGGCGGCAACCTGCCCACGCCCCTGTTCGTCAAGCCCCTGCGGACCGACGCCTCCATGGGAATCGACAGCAACACCCTGGTGCATGACGCCACGTCCCTGATGAAGCAGGTCCTGGTCATTCATGAAAAAAAAAGCAAGGACTCGGCGCTGGCTGAGGAATACATCGCGGGGCGCGAACTCTATGTCGGTATTGTGGGGAACGCCAACTGCTATCTGGAACAAGCGAGCGAGTTCGTCACGGCTGCTGCTGCCGCGGGCCTCGACTATCCGACATTGATCAACAAAATCGTGGACTTGGCCGTCGAACGCTACGGGCAAGGGATTTGAGGAGTGTCCCTGCCAAATCCTTTCTGCTACGCTCCCGCGAACCAGGCTGGGTATTCCTCAAGCGATCACGGCAGGTAACTTCCCCGAATGACATGGTTCATCGCGAGGGAGGTGATGAGCGTGGTGAGCGCGACGGTGACCGCCGCTTCGCGGTCCGCGGGATAGACCTGATTAAGTCGCCGCGCCCGCTCCGCCAGTTGCTGCACGAGGCGGCGCGTCGGCTCGGGGAAGTGGCCGGTCCAGCGATAGACGTTAGCCACGAGGTCTAATTCCAGCCGCAAGATCAGCTCGGCCGCCGGCCGCCGCGGAGCGTCGGTGGAGAGATCCTCCGGGTCACCGAAATCCTCGAAGATCGCTGTCAGAGCGCCGTCCAGGCCTGGCGGCAACAAGTCCGTGCCGGGGTCGTCCGCATCGCGGTAGAATTCCTCCAGCGACCCCGTCAGCCCGCTCACGTCTTCGTCGTGGTCCGTGGCCGTCACCTCCGGATCGCGCTGGTTGAGGACGGCCATCGTCTGATCGCAGAAGTTGAGCTTGGCACGCGCTTCCGGCCAATCGGCATAGACGGCGCGCCAGTCGTAGTGGGGAGTCATCCAGACGGCGAACGTCTCAGACCAATCCTCATCGGGATGTTTCTGGGCATACCAGCCGGGCAAATGCAGCACGTGCCGCCGGCTGAATGGCTCGGGTCGGTAGTCATCCACATAGGGTTGCGTTATCGATCCGAAGTGCTTGATCCATTCCTCCTGCTCATAGAGCTTGTACGCATAATTGACAACGTGACCCATCTCATGACGCAGATAGCGCAGCAGGTCCACGCGGCCGACCCCTTCCAGGTGTCCAACGCGCTGGGCGTGGACTGCCGTCACGTCCGGCCGAGCCAGATAGAACGGGATGCCGATCGAGATGGTTTCGAACGGGACGCCCCACTCGGTGGAAAGATGGAAGTCTGGCTTCAGCCGGCGAATGCCCACCCGTTCCAGCTCTTGTTGAAACTGCGTCAGGACCGTTTCCAACGGCGTGCCGGCGATGGTGAGGCCGAGGTCACGAATCGGGGTGGACAACAGCGGGTTCTCGTGAAATGGGGTGGCGAAGGCCATGTTTGCTTTCCTGGTGATGTGCCGGAATAACATTTATGTTTACCCGACCAAATCATTGTACCGCGTCGACCAGGTCAAGAAAGCCATCACAAAAACGCGCGCGTACATGGCTTCGTTGTACAACAAGTAACCCTGTTCATACGCCTTTACTTCCGTAACTACTTTGGTTTTTGGATCTTCGACTAAAAGGTCAACTAATACAAACCTTGCTTCTTTCGGTATTGTGAAATCAAGCGTCTCGAACCACTCAAACGCATCTACAACTTCGTCACTTGGCAACTCCTTTAACAGCGGTGGCTGTGACTTGAACACGGTCATTTCTGCAACCGGCGACAAGTAGTTTTCGCATGCAAAGTACAATAACAAGACTAACATCGCCGCAATCGTTCGTGTCATTTTGCAATGCTCCATACATGCACCCGTCATTGAAAATTTACAGACCGGTCAGACGCAAAACAAACTAATGGCCTGTTGGGAAAATCGGGGAAACTCATTTCGCTTCATGCTGTGAATGTTGATTTTAATTCTTCTTCAATCTCAATCGAGCGTTCCAGGTACACTTTTTCCAGTTGGATGTTGGTGGTGAATGCGGAATAGGCCATCATGGCGGCCAGTCTTCTGAGATCGGAAGCCCACAGCGGAATGTAGGCGGGTGGGTTTAACCAGCCACTTTGAAACAAGGGATCCAGCCGCAAGGCATCCGCCATTGTAAGCCTGCCGGCAAAAAGATTTCGGGCCAGGTTGGGTTTGTTATCCCGTATCGCCACGCGCAGGAAAGTGTGAACTTCTATCAGCCCCTGCAAATATACAGCATCCTTCGTAAATACAATTTTGTCTTTCACACCGCCTCCCCGGAAAATCCGCTGTGCCGACCGTACCGACTCTATTTCTGATTGGCCGGCGTCCAAAAAGAATTTAAAGAGCTCAATAAAGTCGGCTCCATCCAGCGCCATCTTCACCGCAATGACACGAAGGGCAACTCTCCGAAGCCTGGTGATATCAATGGAATTGGTGATGAGTTCGGCCAGTACGGCGATTCCTTCCTGCGTCCGGGTAGTACGTGGTGCACCAAGCCCCAACGATTGCAGATTCGTTTGTTTTTTTCCATTAAGTTGCGTGGCCGTATGAACAAAGGCCTCATGATGCAACAACTGATCCTTGTCGAGTTGAGAAAATAAAGCACCATCGCGCACCCGAATTCGAGTAGCACCTGCCAGTGCTTTGGATGACATATTCGGATCGAGAACAACTTCAACTGTGTCGTGCTCAAAAAATTCATCGACTTCTGTTTTCAGCCATTCCGCAAAGTCCGCTGCCGGGATATCTGTTTCGGTGGTTTGAATGTGCGGGTTGCCCAACAATTTATCGGTCACGTCCAAAAAAAAGTTTGCGCCATCCACCCCGGTGAGGCCTTGTAATTTGTATACGGTGTCGGGACGACCGTAAATAATTGTTGAGTACCTTGTGAACTCGGGAGTACCTGCATGCATCAGCATGCGCCCGGCATTTGCATAACTCAACGCCGTCTCTGCCAGGAATTTTTCAACAGGATCGTCCTCACCGCATTGTTGAACGATCGCATCTAACGTGGCAACACTCTCTTTCACATCGGGCGGCTGTATTTTTACTTCCGGTAATCGAGGATTGCCTTGATGCCAGCCCTTGAGAAATATTCCTTCGGCCTCAGGCTGCCAGGCAAGGGCGCTGAGTACCTTGATTTTTCTGGAAGCTCTTACAACGGATTCATCCAGCTTTTGAATTTTGTCTTTATCCATGACGTCAAAATGTATCCAGGGGATGGCCCGTTAGTTGTTGAAACTGGTGGCGGCCTCGCTGGTTAATGGTTAACCGTTGGTCCGGCGGCAAGCGAGCCGCACAAAGCCGGTCGCTAGCGCGATCCGCTTACAGGAACGCTCCGCCGATGGATAACGATCGACGAAGCATCAGGCAACGATATCGGTCAGGACATTGCCGTGAACGTCGGTGAGGCGGAAATCGCGGCCGGCGTAACGGTAGGTGAGTTGCGTATGATCGAGACCGAGCAGATGCAGGATCGTGGCATGCCAGTCGTGGGTGTGGCAAATGCCGTCGACTGCTTCATAGCCATGCTCATCGGTGCCTCCGTAGCTAAAGCCCCCTTTGACGCCCCCCCCCGCCATCCAGCTGGTAAAGCCTTTGTTATTGTGGTCACGACCGTTTCCGTTTTGGGCGTCGGGTGTTCGTCCGAATTCACCCGACCAGATCACCAGCGTATCTTCCAGCAAACCACGCTGCTTGAGATCCTGCAACAATCCGGCAATCGGCTTGTCGATTTGCTGGCATGAATTGGCCAATTGAGTTTGCAAATTCTGGTGGTGGTCCCAGTTGCCATTGGAGACTTCGACAAAGCGGACGCCGGATTCGACGAGGCGCCTTGCCAACAGGCATTGACGGCCGAACTGATCACTTTGTCCATCGCCGATTCCGTATAAGGCTTTTGTTGCCTCGTTTTCCTTTTCCAGATCCATCAACTCCGGCATGACCCCCTGCATACGAAAAGCGAGCTCATAGGATTCGATGATCCCTTCGACAGCTGGTTGACTTTCGTCGCGACGAAGTTTTTCAACGTTCAGTTGTTGAATGAAATCGAGCTGTTGTCGTTGAGAGCGGCTCCCGAGAACCGGGTTCTTGATATCCGGGACAGTACCCGAATTTCGTGCGCCACCGAATTGGCCTCCGAATTGGCCTCCGCCACGACCAGATCGACCCACCGGAGTTCCACCGTAGACTGCTGGAAGAAACGCGCTCCCATAATTTTGCGCTGTCCCGGCGTCCGGACTCAGCGAAATGAATCCAGGCATGCTTTCATTTTCAGTCCCCAACCCGTACAGCGTCCAGGCACCAAGCGAGGGACGAACGAATTGGGTGTTGCCGGTATGCAGGGCGGTCATGGCTCGCGGGTGAACGGGCAGATCGGTCTGCATTCCGCGGAGCAAACACATTTCGTCGGCCATACTGGCGATATTGGGGAGCAATTCGGAGATCCACAAACCCCCCTTGCCATGTTGTTCAAACGTCCATGGCGAACCGAGCAGGTTCCCGCGACGGCGACCGGGTTTTCCATTGTCGGCAGCGAGCTGTGGCTTGTAGTCGAATGTGTCGACATGCGAAGGGCCGCCGCGCATACACAAAAAGATGACTCGTTTCGCTTTTGCTTCGAAATGAGGTTTGCGCGAAGCCAGCGGGTTGGTGGACTTCTCCTCGAATCGTCGTTCGGCAGCCGATGCCGTTGCCGCAAGTCCGGAGAAGGCCAGATAGCCAAACCCGGACGAGACGGTTTGCAATAGTTGCCGACGCGAAAACAAATTGGTTACGTTGCGTGGCTCGTTCATGATTGATTACTTTGGCTCAAAAGATACGAATGGTACTGTTCGGACTAGTCGACGATACGAAATTCGGCTGACGCCATAACGGACTGGCACAAGGCTGCAAGTTTCGTTCCGGCATCGCTGGACGTTTCCGTTTCGAATGCCGTGACAAATTCCTGTGCTGCATGAAACTCCTGGCTTGTCGCCTGCCGTCCGTAACAAACCGTAAAAATCATTTGGATCTGGGCGGGCAGCGAGGAGGCTTCGCGGGCAACTCGCTTTGCGAGGTTGTTGCTGCAATCGATGACGAAGGGGTTATTCATAAAGTACAGTCCCTGGTCAGGCGTATTAGAAACATCGCGCGTCCCGACAATCATGCTCGGTTCGGCGAAATCGAAGACCTCCATCGATCGCGGCACGCTATCGCGCACGACAGGCAGATAGACACTGCGGTAGGCGACATTGGGATCGGCTTGCGGTTGCTGTTCGGCAAATTGCCGCATCATCTCGCCTGCATTACCGTTGCGATCACGGGCCGCCCGGCGCAGTCGGTTTCGGATTTTATCGGCTGTAAGATTTTCGCCTAGCCCAGCCTTTTCAGCTTGCATTTGCAGGTTCAGCATTGTGCTAGCGCTGCGAAGCACACCGTCACGGGCGATCGTTTCACCCGCTTTAGCGACTTCGGATCCGAGAGGCCGTTCGACATCAAGTTTGCCGCTGATGGCAAGCATCGCGTCGCGAAGCGCCTCGGCATCAAGCCGATTTGAGTTCCCGCGCCAGACCAGACGGTTCTCCGGGTCTTGTTCAAACGACGACTGGTCAAAGGTCGACGCCATTCGGTAAGTGCGTGAAGTAGCGATGCGACGAATCATTTGTTTTACCGACCATCCGTCGTTCATAAACGTGACCGACATCCAGTCGAGCAATTCGGCGTGGCTGGGTGGTTCGCCCGTCGCGCCAAAGTTGTCCGTGCTGGTCACAATCGCCTGACCAATCAGGTGTTGCCAGATTCGATTGACCATGACTCGTGCGGTAAGCGGATTTTCAGGACGGGTCATCCATTGGGCAAGCTCCAGTCGTCCGCTGGAATCGCTGTCGATCCCGGGCGGGTTTTCGTCAAGGACCTGAACAAAGCCGCGTGGAATTTGTTCGCCGGGTTGATCAATTTCTCCTCGCGCTAAAAAGACCGCGTTGACTGGTTGCGCGACGGGCTGGACTCCCATGCACAACGAACGGGGTTTCCCTTTTTCGTCATAAGAATCGATCAGTCCCTGCAAGGATGCTTGCTGCGTCTGAAGGGAATTGATTTCCCGAATTAGCGTTTGAGCACCGTCAGGATTGTTTCGCGCCTCGCGCCTTCGTCCGGCCGTTTCCTGCAGTTGAACCTCAACGTCGGCCAGTTGATCGCTCAATTTTTTCAGCTCTCCGCTGCTGATGGGTTCGCCAATCGGGTCGGCGTCTTTTATGGGAAGCCGAATCAACTGGCTGGGACGGCGATTCTGTCGTGTATTCAATGTTCCGTAAAAAGTTCGGGTACTTCGAAAGATCCCGGCCATCGCGTAGTAGTCTGTTTGCGGAATCGGATCGTATTTGTGATCGTGACATCGGGCGCAGGCCACCGAAACACCCAGTACAACACGGGTCGTTGCGTCGATTTGTTCATCAATTAAATCCGCCGTGAATTGTCGCGGGTTCTGCTCGATCAGCGTTTTGGGACCGAACGCCAAAAAGCCTGTTGCCACAATATTTCGGGCCCATTGTTCGTCGTCCTCGACGGGCAACAGGTCGCCTGCGATTTGTTCCTGAATGAATTGATCGTAGGGCTTGTCGTCGTTGAACGAATCGAAAACATAATCGCGGTATCGCCAGGCTTGCGGGAACGTTGCGTTGACTTCCTTGCCGGATGATTCGGCGAAGCGGGCTACGTCGAGCCAGTGTCGACCCCAGCGCTCGCCAAATTGCGGTGATTCAAGCAGCTTGTCAACGACGGTGGCAACCGCCTTGTCGGGATCTGCCTTCCAAAGTTTTTCAAACGACTTGAGCTGTGCTTCGGTGGGAGGCAAGCCAACCAGGTCGAAACACAAACGACGCAGGATTGTTTCCGGACCTGCATCGGAGGCAGGTTTCAAGTCATTCTGTTTCAGCTTTTCCAAAACGAATTGATCGATCTCATTAAGTGACCATGAGGTGTCCGACACGGGCACCGTCGAGAGAACCGGGACGACAAACGACCAGAACTTGCGTCCGCGCTCGATATCGTCCTCGCTAACGGTACCCGTTACCGCGACAGTTTCCGGAGTGCGCGGATCAGGTGCTCCCATTGAAATCCATTGTTCAATGTCTTCGAGAATTGACATCGACAACTGCTTGCCTGGCGGCATTTCATAGTCGTCATGATTGATGGCTGACCAGATCGGGCTATCTTCAATGCTTCCCGGGACAAGTGCCGGACCCGAGTCGCCTCCGACCAGCAGTCCGGACTTCGTATCAAGTTGCAATCCACCGCGCGATTCGCCGGTTTGCACTGAATGGCATGCGTAACATTCGCGAATCAGCACGGGTCGGATTTTGGCTTCAAAGAAAGCAATTCCAGCCGCTTCGTCCACCGGCGTCGATTCGTCGTTTTGCCGGGCAAGGGCTGCGGTTGGCAAAAACAACATCGCGGCAAGCACTAGCTGAACTCGCAATTTGTTAACAGCAAACTCAAACATGACAATCCTTACTCAGCAAACGGAATGACTTGCATTAAGGGGGCGGCAACGCGTACCAACACTGGCACATCCAGTGGCACACAGCCCTAATTCCAGGCTATAACGCAGCACTAGCCGTCTTTCCCTGGCCGAATGGGATCGACGCTTCCACCCGAAGGAACATCTTGTCGGCCGTCACGATCGCGCATTTTCCTTTTGTTCTTGTTGTCCGACTTCGAACCAGGCTCCTCTTCCAGCCCAGGGGGTTTGTCGGACGTCGGCGGGCGATCACCTTTTCGACCACCCATCATTTTCATCATAGCGGTGATTTCCTCGCGATCGATTTTTTCATCGCCATTTGCGTCGATCTTGTCAAAGCGGGCAAGCAATCGTTCGGGAGCTTCTGATTTTGAGATTGCTCCATCGCCGTCGGCGTCTATCCGTTTCAACATTTGGGCAATTCGCTGTCCGGCTCCGGCAGCATCACCTCCTTTGGGTGGCGACTGGCGGCGGCGACCCTCGGTGCCTGGCCTGTTTTCCTTATCGCGCTGTTTTTCGCCTTGTTTGCCTTCTCGTTTTCCATCTCGCTGTTTTTGCATTCGTTCGTCTTGCCGGGCATTTTCACCCTGCTCTGCTTTTTGATCTCCAGGAGTGGTTTCTTGTGCCATGGCCGGCAGCACGAACACAACAGCAACAATTATGGCCACTAGCCCTTTGGCCATCGATTTGACTGAAAGTAGCGACGTCATGGAAAACCTTTTTGAAATCGACAGACACATTTGAACAACTCCTTGATTGAGTTGAATTGTAAAAGGGACGAAGTGGTGGGCCCCTGATAACTTTCACGTATATTTTCCCGGCACAGGACAGGAAACTTCCTTAAAATCGCAAGTCGTTGCAATAACGGCAGTTGCGCTGGGCAATCGCTGTCTTTTTTTGGTGGAATTGTAACGATTGGGATTGTTGAATGCGGATTCCCGAACTTTTTGGGGCATGCAACTGAAGCCAAACCGGCTTGTAATGGGTTTAATGAATAACTGCAACAGGTCGGGTCACGCGACCGAACACCAACGCAAACTAATTGAACCGCGCGATGGAAGTATTCATGAACGACACCGCCTTGCCAAATGAGAGCCAGTTACTGAAAGAGCTGGCGTTGGATCGCGAGGAAGGATTCGCACGATTATTTGAAGCGGTCCGCCTGCGGCTCCGTCGCATCGCCGGCTTCCGCCTCGATTATCGATTGCGGGGGCGTGTATCGGAGTCAGATATTTTGCAAGACACCTATGTTCGGGCTGCAGCGCACATTGACCGGTTCTTGCAAAACCCCGAGTTTCCTTTTTTTGTCTGGCTGCGTCTTGAACTGCAGCAACGTCTCGCCGAAGTACATCGTCAACATCTTGGCGCTGATAAACGGGATGTGCGTCGCGAACAGAAATTTCAGAATGCCCATAGCGGTCAGACGTCGATCGCGCTGGCAGCGCATCTTGTCGGACAAATCACGTCGGCAAGTCGTCTCGTCGAACGGGCCGAAATGATCCAGGCGCTTGAGCATGCGCTGGAAGAGATCAATGCGATCGACCGGGAAGTTATCGCGCTACGACACTTTGAAGAGTTGACCAATATCGAAACGGCCCGCATTCTGGGAATCGAGCCGGCCGCTGCCAGCAAACGTTACTTGCGCGCCCTGAAGCGAATGCGCGAGATCTTTGAACGGGTTCAGGGAGAAATGCCGTGAACGATGGCCCGGCCAACCTGCAAGGAGATGACGAGCTGCTGGAAGGCGTGGTCCAGCATTTTACGAGTGAGCTGCGCGCCGGCCGGCAACCCTCCATCGATGCCTTTCAAAAACTGCATCCCCGGCTTGCTGATGAAATTCACGAGTTGCTTTCATCGGTCGCGATGATCGAGAGTCTAAAAAAAGACGACCTCAGCCATTCGCCAACCCCCCTGAAAAATACCCGTGCGCTGCAAATCGATCGCCTCGGCGACTACCGGATCATTGAGGAAATTGGTCGTGGTGGAATGGGGGTCGTGTTGCTTGGTGTTCATGAATCGCTGGGGCGGCGGGTGGCGATCAAAGTGATGCCTGCGCATTTGGCGGCAAACGAAAAATACTGCGAACGCTTCCGACGAGAAGCGCAGGCGGCCGCCACGTTGCATCACACCAATATCGTCGGCGTGTTCGGCGTTGGCCGAAGCGATGGACACCACTATTACGTGATGGAATATGTTGATGGTTGTGGATTGAATGTGGTCATTCGCGGCCTTCGTACATCGGCTCACAGCGCTACGTTGACACCTGTGGCACCGGCTGAAACGCGGATGTCCGGTCGCCCTGCCGCCGCTCGTCTTACGCGCGCCGACGACGAGCAAACACGAATCAGCATGAATGACGACACCGATGTACTGGCCCGTTCCGAATTGCCATTCGACCTGGACCGGATTCCTCCGATTCCCGCCGGTCAACTTCGTTTCCGCTGGGCGGCCGAACTGGGGGCACAAATCGCCGACGCGATTCAATATGCCCACGATCAGGGAAAGATGCATCGCGACATCAAGCCGGCGAATTTGATTCTTGACCGTGAGGGCCGCGTTTGGCTGACGGACTTTGGTCTCGTCAAGACCTTTTCCGATGACTCGATGACGGGACTCGGCGAGATTATTGGCACGCCGCAGTACATGGCACCCGAGGCTTTTTCAGGCACGTACGACAGGCGAAGTGAAGTCTACTGTCTGGGGCTGACGTTGTATGAATTGATAGCCTTGCAACCGGCATTTGCAAGCTCCAGCACAACCGCCATGCTGCGCCAGGTCACCAGCGAAACCATTGTCCCGCTGCGCAAGATCGATCCGGCCATCTCGCGCGATCTGGCTACGATTGTGGAGAAAGCGACGGATCGGGAAAGTTCACGACGCTATGAAACGGCTGGCCAGTTGCGCGATGATTTGCGCGCCTGGATGGCGGGTCGTCCCATTTCGGCCCGGCGGGCTGCCATTCCTCATCGGCTTTGGTTGTGGAGCAAGCGCAATCCCTGGGCAGCGTTGTCGGCGGCGCTGACGGTGCTGGTAGCAATCACAGCGACAGCCGGATACTTCCTGGTTTCATCCGCATACAATGCGTTAACGGTTCAGCATCAACAACTTGTTGATCAGCAAAAACAGACACGCGCCGCACAAGGCGAAGCGGAAAAAAACGCCACCCGGTTTCGTGATCAATACCTGAGGGCCGAAGCGAACATCGAAATGACGCTGCAAATGTTCGATGAAATGTTCAAGCGCATGGTGGTGCGCGGGACGGGAGACGATCGCGATTTTTCATTTGATGGTTTTCAGGAACTGGTCGGGGTAGAGACAACTGTCACGGCAGCGGACGCCGGGTTTCTGGAAGACATGCTCGTGTTCTTTCAGCATTTCGCGGAAGCCAACGTCGAAAACACAGAACTGCGAAGCGAGTCGGCTCGGGCCTTTCGTCGTGTCGCCAACATCTATCACTTGACGGGCAAATTCAACGACGCTGTCGAGGCTTATCAAAAATCACTGGCACTTTATGAGTCGCTGGTCGGACAGGGGGACAATACGAGTGACTGGATGCCCGTCAAGGCACGTACCGCGAATGAAATGGCTCTGGCACTTTCCCGCTCGGGAAAATACCGGGAGGCCATGGATCAGCTTCGCAATACCTTGCAAGTGCTCCGAACCGGTCCCCGGTCGGACGAAGCGGTCATCCAGTTTGAGATTGCCCGAACTCTGAATCTGATTGGCTCACTGCTCCCTCTGGAGCCTCAGGAAACCACTCCCGAAGCACTCATTGAAATACTTCCCCCCAGCATTCAGCAACGAGTCCGCCAGCGTCAACGATTGATTGACCGGCGCCTGACAACGCCGGTTGAACTTGTCCGAAACCAGAAATCCATTCGACAGGCAATCGAAATCCTCGATGCACTTATTGGCTCGCAGGGTCGCGAACCGCAATACGTTGCCGAGAGAGCCAAGAGCCATGCGCGGCTGGCAGAACTGCTTTTTCATTCCAATGACATGCCCGCCAGCGACGATGCCCGCAGTTCGGCAATTGTGGATTTGGAATGGTTGGTCGCTACCTACCCGACAGAAATTGAATACCAGGCTCTTTTTGCGCAAGTGATCGTATTGCCCGTTTCCGCAACTTATCCGGATCGGGCAACCGAACTGGAACGGGCCACCCAATTGACCGATTCGCTTCAGGAACAGCGTCCTCGCAATCTGGATTTTGCACAACTCGATGCCGAATGCAATTACCAGTTGGGGCAGGTTTATTTCGAATCAAATTCCATTGATGTGGCCATCGATGCGTGGCAACGATGCCTGGAATCCTTATCACGCGTTGTCAACAACAGTCCCGAAAACGGCAAGGTACAAATCCGCCTGGCAGCCACCACCCTGGAACTCGCCGAAATGATGGTGGCCAACCAGCGATACGACCGGGCACGTGACATGCTGCGCTCGTCCACGGTCGTTATGCAACGGCAACTTCGATCACAACGCAATGGTCAGGCGGGTCGTCTGATCATTTCCCGCTTGTACGAGTTGTTGGCCAAGTCGCTTACGGAACTGGGTGACGAGCGGGGGGCCAAAACGGCTTTGCGTCAGGCCACCCAGGTTCGACAACGACCCGACAGCCCTGACTCCCGGCAAGGAAGCGCGAATCGCCCAGGTCCTGGTAAATGACCTGCGTGATCAGCAGCGACCAGAGTGCGTTTCGACCAGAGCGCGTTTCGATTGGATGTGGCGTTGTTTCGCATATTTGAGTCAGCAAAATGCCAGCGGCATGTACGCCCCCCCGGGCGACTCGCGCCAAAAAACCCGGCACCCTGGATTTGTTGACCCCTGGTGCCGGTTGAGCTTTTCAAATTATTGGAAATTACGCTGATTTCCTAGAAATCGCCCCCTGTTGGAATCAAGTCCTGAACGGCTTTCTCAAACCCTTCTGGTTTGGGGATTGCGAGGACAACATCGTTGCCTTCCCGGTTTGCCTTGAGTGATTTCAGGATTTCGCCAAGCACACGACCGGCATCCGGGCTTTGTTGCTTCAATTGCTCAACGCCACCGGCGCCGAACATTTTCCCCATCCCAAGTAGGCCGTCGAGACCTTCATGAAACTTCGTTGCATTCTCTTCGTCTTTGCAGGTTGCTGCCAGTGTCAGCAGGTCGCCACCGGCAAGGTCCATGCTCAGACGGATGTCGTTGGCACTGAGGATCAGATTCAGAACTCCGGCTGCCATCGGGTTGTCCGCGTTGGCTTTAGCCATTTCGACAACTTCCCCGATCATGGCGCTGGCGTTTTCCAGATCAACGGCCAGACGAAAACCGTCATTCGGCATTTTGTCCAAGGCCGCTTGCAGGCCTGGTGACAACAAGTGATTGCCAACACCCGTCGTAATGTACGATTCCGTGCCGAACACCATCGTGGTTTTGTCAGCTCGGTGAGCGAGAACGTTTTTGGGTCCGTTTCCTTCGGCCTTTGGTGAAAAATAGGACTTCCCATCGATCGTCTTAATATCCGAATCGTCTTTGATCATTCCTTCCATCTGGTCGGCACCGGCACTGTCGACAAACTTGATGCGGGCAAACAACCCGGTTGTTACCTCGCCGGTTTGTTCGACATTTTGCAGGGCCATAACTCCATCCATGTTTTCCGGCAAGGCGATCGCCACAAATACCGCCTCTACTTTTTCCCAGTCAAAATCTGCCGGTGCTTCCGCCAATGCCGGCGACCGTTCGATGGCATCTTTCATGGTGTCGTACAGGGGGCTGTCGCGAAATCGACTCATCTGGATTTCGAAAGCAACTTCGGCTTGTTGTTCTTTGGGAATAGACTGGCCAAACAGTGGGCTGGTGGCCACGATTGCAAGTAAAACGGAGAAAAAAGTTGTGATTTTTCGATGCATGAAAGAGTGCCTTTGTTGCTAAGTCAATTGAAGTCATATGCCGAATCCGCCGGATCGGCTACTGATGTGAGTGTATGTAAACCGGGTCGGACCAACTAGCGGCCCACACACGATGTTTTGAACGGGATCGGCTTGTTTTCCCGACATTCAATTCGGCTCTTTTCCGATAGCGGATTCCCGTTCCAGGTTGCGGCGTTGGGTGATTCTGCACGCCCGTAACGCCATTTTTCGGAGACCCGATCACGGCAAAATCTTTTTGGCCTGGCCTGGCCGATTGGTTGCCGTCTCGCAAACACCAGTAATTTGCGATAGATTTTCGCCTCCCGAATGCAAGCCACGCCAGCAGATCTTTCCGGTCTGATTCCTTACCTGGCTCCAGCGATTGTTGTTTCCATTAATTTCCCGATTCGAACCGGAACCCCAAAATGAAAATTCAAACCGGACCCATTTCCGCGTGGATGGAACACAATTTTCGCCATTTTAACGCGCGCGAAACGCTGGACGCCGCCAGAACTTATCGCAATTTTGTAGCGGGCAACGGCAAGATGCTGGTTTCACTGGCCGGTGCCATGAGTTCAGCCGAATTGGGAGTCTCGCTGGCAGAAATGATACGCCGCGATCAGGTCCATGCGATCTCCTGCACAGCAGCCAACCTGGAAGAGGACGTTTTCAATCTCGTTGCCCACAACGATTACAAGATGGTCCCCAACTACCGGGATCTGTCACCGCAAGGCGAACTGGCGCTGCGCGACGAAGGGTTCAACCGCGTCACCGATACCTGCATTCCGGAAACCGTGATTCGCCATCTGGAAGATCCGTTTATCGAAACCTGCGCGCAACTGGCGCTCGATGGCAAATCCATGTTTCCCTGCGAAGTCTTTTTCAGCATGTTTGAGTCGGGAGTTCTCGAACCCCATTTCCAGGTGCCCGTCAAGGATTCATGGTTGTACGCTGCCTGGAAAAAAGGGATCCCGGTTTACTCGCCAGGCTTCGAAGATTCGACGCTTGGCAATATCTTCGCCGCACGAGTCATCGACAAAACGATCAGCTCGCATTCGGCTGTGAAAAGCGGAACCGCCCAGATGGAGCAATTGGTAAAGTGGTATCTAACGACCGACGCGGACAGCAACGGGATCGGTTTCTTTCAGATTGGCGGCGGGATCGCCGGCGACTTCGCCATCTGCGCCGTGCCGCTGATCCTGCAAGACCTCGAACTTCGCGAAACCCGGCTGTGGCAATACTTCGCACAGATCTCGGACTCGACAACTTCGTACGGTTCCTATTCCGGCGCTGTGCCCAACGAAAAGATCACCTGGTACAAACTCGATATCAACGCGCCGAAATTCATGATCAATTCCGACGCCTCGATCATCGCCCCGCTCGTATTTGCCTACGTGCTGGGACATTAGACAACGGAACGATGTCCGGTCATCGGGCGGAAATCCAGATGAAGGGCTTGCCCGATTCGTCGGCGCGGACTTCGTATTGCAGGCCGCGCGATTGCGAGAAGATCTTGCCGAGGATGAGCTGAAAACTTAACTGCTCCGCCTGAACAGTGACTCGGATCTTTTCCAGATCGATTCCTTCCATGGCGATCGAATTGTAATCGTACAGAAACGGCATATCCATCATCTTTTGAATCGCCGGCAAGGTTGCCGCCAGCGAATAGTTCTGGATGTTGACCGGAATCCGCTCGTACATTTTTGGGGCGGCCTCGCTGATTCGTGTTTCGAGCGGCCAGCCGACGGGCCAGAATTCGGTGGTCGATAGCGACGGAACGATTCGGATTTCTGTTGACTTGCCTTGTTCACGAACAGGCGTGATAACCAAACCGAGCGGTCGCAACGAAGCCGCCAGGACCGTCCCGTGCGACAAGCCCTTCAGTTCATCGACCAGTGTGTAATCGTCGCGAAGTACGGTTGCCGCAGCGGGATCAATGACGACCTGTGTACTGATCGATTTTTTCACCCCTTGCAGTACCTGATCCGGGGTCCTGTCGACCGATGTTTCGGTGAGTGGTCGCGAGAGATCCGTATGCAAATCAACCAGTTGTTGAGCCGTTAATCCAAACGCCATTTTTTCGGCGAGGGCAACGTCGGCACCGTCGGCGCGCAGACTGTCGATATAGGCCTTGATTTGAGCCGTGTCTCGCATTCCGAAGCGCCCCTTTGGAAGTACCAGCCGATTGTTGGCGATAACGCCAGTCACCCGGTACGTCGTACCATTCGAGCCGGCGATTGCTTCGACACCTGGTCGCGACGTACCTTGAATGATCCGGACATTGTCGGCACCAACTTCGGACAACGCTTCGAGCCAGCGCTGGTTGTCGTCGATTCCCCCGCCGGCATCGGCGATAATCTCAAGCTCGACGCGGTTATTTTTTCCGGGTTGGGCAAAAGAGCAGTCGACGGGCAAGCACATCAGGGCAATCGCAATTGCCAGGATCAGTCGCAACAGGAACATCGAAAATCCCTCTCCAGGAAACGCCTTCGGAACCACGAATCGGGTTCAACACGGCTATTATAGTCCCCTGCCGTCAAGTGGCGAACGTCAACTTGCCTGGCCCGGCGTGTTTACTTCGCCTGGAATAATGACTCCCCGCCGCGCGAGGCACCCTTCCTTAATCGGCGACGCCGTAGCGACCGATGCAATAAAAGGCCTTGAACAAGTCGCGGACACCGATCTTTTTCCCTTCAGCATACGAGCGGGGACTGTACGAAATGGGAACTTCCACAAATCGATATCCACGCCGCGCAAGCTTTGCGGTAAGTTCCGGTTCGATACCAAACCGGTTCTGATTGACCTCCAGACAATCCAGCACGTCTCGGCGAAAGGCCTTGTAGCACGTTTCCATGTCGGTCAGTTTCAGGCCACTGAAGAAATTGGACATGCCGGTCAGCATTCCATTTCCAAACTGGTGAACCCAGGTTTTCGTTTGCCGCGTGTCACCAATGAAACGGGAACCGTAGACAATTTCCGCTTCGCCACGCAGGATCGGGCCGAGCAAGCCTGGAATCTCCAGCGGATCGTATTCCAGGTCCGCATCCTGGATCACGACAATGTCGCCAGTCGTGTGTTCAAAACCCGTGCGAAGCGCCGCACCTTTTCCCTGGTTCTGTTCCTGAAGGATAACCTGAATTCCCGGGATCCCCTGCAAACGCTCAAGCACAGCGCGGGTCCCATCGGTGCTGCAGTCATCGACGATCACGATCTCTTTTTTGAGCGGCAGTGCGGCAACCCGACTGACAACGCGGGCGATCGTCGCTTCTTCGTTGTAGACAGGAATGACGACAGACAAAACCAGCTCACGTGCCGTTAGTTCCAGCTCATGATTTCGTGCGCCGCGATAGGCGTCCAGTTCTTCAGCGACGATGGCCTGGACATCGTCGATGCGCTCGATGATTTGCTGAAGCATATCACCGCAAGGAGAAGCCGATCGATCGATCGCTGATGGATTCATGGTTGATTTCATAATACGGACTCAGTTTATTTTGCGTGTCAATTTGTTACCAGCCTGATTCCTGTCACGTTTTGGCAACTCCCCGATGGCTGGCCATGTGACGCTGTCCCTGGCAAGGCGGTTATGTATTACTCGGCGGTCCGGTGCGATCCATTGGTTAGACTGCGGGTCATCATAGGTTTCACTTCGACCCCACACCTGGGCAATCGCATCCTGATAGAGCAATATCCATGTATCGGCGTTTTCATACATGTGCTTTTCTGTTTGTTCGTCAAACCGGCGCAACAGAACCAGATCCGGTTGTCCATGCTGCAAGACACGGGCCGGATCGACAGGGGGTGATTCCGGACTGCGGTTTCGGCGCATGTGTGGCGCGGCGCCATACAAAAAATCGAAGTGCATATCGATAATCGTTTGCGGATAACATGTATCGAACCGGCCGTCAAAGGCAACAGTGGACTTGATTTGCGGCCCCCAGGGGTCGCTGCATAACGCAGCAATGACGTACTGGGCCCAGTCGTAGGTCACGACAAATCGGCCGCTCAAGTTGTTGCTGCGTACAAATTCGATGGCATCGACCGGATACTTGTCACGTTCGACGCGCAAGTCCGACAATCGACTGCTCAACGGCACGGCAACGGCCACGATCCCTGCCAAAATCAACGCGCGAGCCAGGTTCAATGCGCCTGGCGTCATTTCCGCTTGAGGTGATTTTTCCGTGAAGCGATTGAGGGCGGATTGCAGATGGGGACCGATCCAGTAGCCGGCCGCGATTGCAAAAAACGGAACATGGCGAAAATGCGAAATGGCTTGCCACAGTAACAGGGCCAGAATCACGAGATGCGTTGCGTCCAGCCTGCGGCGAGTCGCAACCAGTGCAAGTCCAGTGCAAGCCACCATGAGCCAGAGTTTCATTCCCACGATGGTCCACAACTCGATGTTGGCCCAATCGGATATTTCAGGTCGCGGATTGCCAATCGAAAACGCCAGCCAGTCAAGAAGCTCCGGGCCGTACGGGTTGATCAACGTTACGGCAACTGCAACGGCTGCCATCAACATCATTCGGCGGACGATACCCCATCCTTCATTGCGAAGTCCGTTTGATTTACCCCGGCAAAGGGCTTCCACGGATCGCAAGGCCAGATAGACAACGATTACTGCCAGACCGGCAGCGAACCCGCCGTGTGAATTCCCCCAAACCAACATCAACGGTGCCAGAAACCACAATGACCTCAACCGATTCGAATCGTACCCCAACCGGGTGCGCATATCGGCGCGGCCATCGGCATGTTTTGCATTATCTGATTCTCCAAAACCAAACCACGTTCGTGGCAGCGGCAAGTGCCAACGCTCGCGCCAACCGGAAAAGGCGTATTGAAACAGCAGTAGCAAAAGAACAAAACAGACAAATGAGCTGACTTGTGGCCGAATGCTCCAGTGGTATCCGAGATTAGCCGCCACAAGCAATGTCATCATCGACGAAACAATCAAGCCACAACCAGCGGCGAAGTTAGCCCGGAGAATGGCAAGGATAACGACCAGTCCCAACAGAAATTTGCCAACGATCAGTCCAATCGGACCAAGCGAATCCGTTACAATGGCCATTGCGATTTCGGACAGGTTTTCGTGGTTGACCCAGCGATAACCATTTGCCGTATACGAATAGGTCGTTGTCGCCGCGATTTCATTATCGGTGAGGACGTCCCGACCATACTGAACATGGCCCCACAAGTCCGGATCGGCCACATTGGGGGACATCGCCAGTGACGATGCGAGAACAACAAGAATCAGAACAAGCGCTTCAAGACTCCAAAGACGTCTAACCTGCGATTTCAGCCAGGAGCCTGGGACTCCGCTATCGTTACGAGAAGATTCGGTTCCTGAATTGGGGTTTGACATACCAGCAGTTGACCAACGGTTTTATGGAGGATTAGCCTGCCCGCTGGAACAGCGGGTTGTTATTGGTAAACATAGGTTGAGCAAGGGGACTCGCGTCGGGAATTCAGGGCCAGTTCGCACTGACCTGTAACGATAATGCCGTTTGGAGCGCGTTTTCCGCGACTGGAATGATTAAATGAATCTCGACTCGAATCTGCAAACGGAACTGAATGAAAAACTCCATCAAAATTGACGGTGTCGCATTGCACATGGCCAGCCCGTATACGGGAGTCGTTCAATGGATCGGCCAGCAGGAAATCCTGCGTCAGGTTCTGGCGTGCTGGCTGGTTGTCGATGAGACCGATTTACCGCTCACGCCACGATTGATCGGTGCGCCTGGGATTGGCAAGACCGCGTTGGCGACGGCGGCGGCCAGGCAAATTGACAGACCGCTGTATATTTATCAGTGCACGGCAGATACTCGACCTGAAGACCTTCTGGTCACGCCGGTACTGGCCGGGAGTGGCAAAATTGCCTACCACGCGTCGCCCCTGGTCACCGCCATGACGCAGGGGGGCGTTTGCATTCTCGATGAAGGGAATCGCATGAACGAAAAGTCCTGGGCGTCACTGGCACCGTTACTGGATCATCGCCGGTATGTCGAGTCGATCATCGCCGGAATTTCGATTCCTGCCCACACCGATTTTCGATGCGCGGTGACGATGAACCAGGACGAATCGACGTTTGAAGTTCCGGATTACATCCTCAGTCGTTTGCAACCGACATTGCAAGTTGGCTTTCCCAACCGTGACGACGAGATGGCGATTCTGCAATACCATTTGCCATTTTGCCAGGCGGATATGCTGGCGATGACTGTCGATTTTCTGCAACATGCGCATGAACTCAGCCTCGAGTTTTCTCCGCGCGATGGAATCAATGTGCTTCGTTACGCGGCCAAGCGAATCGCCCAGAACCCTGAACATCCGTTGAGTTTTGATGTGGCCTGGCGCGAGTCATTGGAAGTGTGCCTGGGACCCGAGGCGCTGGATCTGGAACGACTGGCCCAAACCCGGCAGACGACGCTGGGCGGCCAATCGCTGCCGATGGGATTGGGAGATTTCTTTTTCTCATCGGACGATCCGTTGCACCCGGACTACGAAGGAGACGAAGTGGATGAAAGCGATGAAGACAACAACGGCGATTTGGACTAGTGCAACGTCCCGATTCAGAATTGGGGTTGCGAAAATCAGCCGATTGGGCGCTAGCCCCGGTTTTTTTGTGACAGAACCGTGGCTAGCGCCAAAACGGCTAACCCAAATAACAAGCATTGACGCAGCCCTGGCCTAAACTTTCGGTTAAGCATGACCATTCAGCAAGCCTTTAGCGAAATGCTTCGTATCGGGCCGCGCATTACCGTTCTGCCTGTAATTCATGGGAGCGGGGATTTTTCGTGGACGGTGCGCGACTGGATTCTGCGCGGCCATTTCGATTGCGTGGCCGTACCGCTGCCGGATTCGTTTGCAAAACCGGTCGAAGCCGCCATCGGTCGCTTGCCAATCCCGTCGGCTATCGTTCAGCGCGAATTGATGCCGTTTGGACAGCAGTCCGGGCCCTCGGATGAAGTGGAACCGGCGGCCAGTTACGTCCCGGTCGATCCTTGCCAGCCTGTGATTGCGGCGCTGCGAACAGCGATCAGCCAGCGTATTCCCCGCCGGTTCATTGATCTGGAAACGGGTTGTTTCCAGCCGGATATGGCAGTGTTTCCTGATCCCTATGTACTTAAAAAAGTTCCTCTGGCGCAATTCGCTGCTTCGATGCTGCCGTTTATTCCGGAACCGGATAACGATCAGGTGGTCGCGCGAATCGAGCACATGGCCTGGACTTTGCGCGAATTATCGATCGACTTCAAAAATATCCTGTTCGTCTGTCACTTTCTGCACTGGCCGTGGATCCGGGCTTCGTACCAACGGCGCGATCTTGTTTGTCCACAACCGGAAATGACTGAGGTCGCCGAGCCGTTTTCCGTTGAACCGGGCACTTTGTATTTCATGCTCGGCGAGTTGCCGTTTATTACCGGACTGTATGAAAAATCCCGCGCGGAGCTGGCACCCGACGATAACCTGTCGATTGACGGGATCAAGGATCTGCTGATCGCTGCCCGCGACCGGTACAAAACCATTTACAAAAACCGGGCGCGGAGTGTGACTCCGTTGTTGTTACGGCAGATGCTCAAGTACATTCGCAACCTGACCTTGATCAACCGGCGTTTTACGCCCGACCTGATAACGATCCTTACTGCTGCCCGGCAGATTGTGGGCGACGGATTCGCGCTGGAGGCACTGGAGCTGGCCAAGACCTACGGCTTTGACACAACGGTAGATGATAACACGATTCGAATGGGAATCGATCAGGCGGCTTTTCCCGACGATCAGCTTCTGTTCATGAAGAGCCGGTTGGCTGGCCCGCCCATGGAATGGTCCAACCTCCAACTGAAACCGAAACCGGATGAGTCAAGTCGCAGGCGCTGGAAACAGAACTGGAATCCGTTTTCGCAATGCAGTTGGCCACCGGAGGACGTGGTGATCGAGAACTTTCGCGCCGCAGTCTTTGATCGCGCCAAACAAATAACCGGTGCCGACCTGGCGCGCACCGAAAAATTCACGACCAGCATTCGGGACGGTATCGACATTCGCGACACGCTCCGTCACTGGTACGAGGGTGACATATATGTCAAGGTCCTTCCGCCAAATCGTGGCGACCTCGATGCGGCTATTATGCTGTTCGACTCGCCTGCCGATCCGCGAGACTACCCATGGCGCACCACCTGGTTTGCCGAACACAAAAACGAATCGACACTGGCGTTCTACGCCAGCGACTTTCGCGATCAGCCCGTTGGACCAGGCATTTGCATGGCGACCTACGGTGGTTCGATGTTTTTGTATCCGCCGATAATGATTCCCGACATCTGGGTCAATCGCCGATTCGATTTTGCATCGACTCTGGAAGAACGCTTGATCGCCGCAGCTTGTTATTACAGCCGCACACGGCATGTCGCGCTACTGTGCGGCTTGCCTCCAGGCCAGGCGTGGCGGCAACTTGCCCGACTTTATGGCAAAACCCTGGTACACGTACCGTTAGGCCAGTTTGGTGAGTCCACGGTACAACAAATGCGCATGGTTCATGTGCTTGGCGGCAAGGAAGTGCGCAGTTACGCCGCCGAGTTTATTCGTCGTGTTTGAACGACTTGATCCTTTCGTGACTCGAACACTCAACACCTGACATGAGTCGGATCCCTTCACTACAATTCACTACAATCAACACAGGCGCAGAACATTCGAAGCGCGGACTTTTCCCCGTCTATCCATTGCCACCATCCATTGCCACCATCCATTGCCATTCGGAGACATCATGGATCGCCAACAATTATTTACCAATCTGGTAAACCTCGCCGCGATTGATGGAAAGTTTACGGACGAGGAAGTGAAGTTTCTGGTGGACCGAGCCGAAATGTGGGACATTCCTACCGATGAATTTGAGACCGCGCTGGCGGGTATCAACGAGGAAATCATGCTGAAGCTTCCCGAGGAAAAGCCGCGACGTATTGAATTACTTACCGACATGATTCGTCTGATGGCCGCCGATGGTGAACTTGCTGAAACGGAAAAAGGGCTGTGCGCAGCGGCGTCGGCCAGCATGGAAATTACGTCCGAGGAGTTTGTGGCGATCGTCGATTCGCTGACCCGCTCAGTTTGACCATTTAACGGCAAGTGCCGAGCAATCGATTACGGATCGGCAGGCAATCCGCTGATCCTTTGGCGGATCAGGCGCGAAAACGCCGGGTCATCATAGTGCACGTCGGCCAGATCGTTGATCCGGGCGGACCGCTTCAGCTCTTCAAACGGTACCGAGCGATCAAGCAAGCCCTGATCATAGGCGTATTTATCCGAGTAGCCGGGCAAAGCGACTTGCCACGAGAAAGTCAATTTGTTCTGGCGCAACCGATTCACATGGTTGACGACGTTGGTCGTGCAATTGTTGGTGACCGTGTTGTAGAACTCCGGTCGGGATGCAAGGCGATTGACACGCTCGAGCATTTCGACCAGCAAGGCCTGCGCCTGCCCGGCGGTTGCCGTGGTTCGATAGAGAAACACTTCAGCGTTTCGATGCCGCGTTCGCAAACGAATCAGATCCCGCTCATCGGCAACCACGTATGTGAGTTCGTACTGCCGTCCCAGTCCCAGAACGGGCGAGTATTCCTCGCCCTTTTCCGTCCGGATCTCCGCCGAAACGCTCAGGTAGGTGTCATCCGTAAATCGGAAACTGACCATCGTGTGCGCCATGTACGCTGCGTCCTGAAACGGGACGAGAATAAAATCTACCGACTGAACATCCTGCAGGTCAAAATCGCGATCGTAATACTGCGGTACGAAATCGAGTTCGGATAAATACAGGTTGTTTCGGACGTTGGTCAGGTGAACCCGGCCATCTGGCAATGCACTGGCATAGGGCAGTCGTGAAAATTGGGGGGACCAGTCCCGGTAGTTGGAGGCCGCGACACGGTCGGCCAGTCCATTGACTTTTAATGGCTTGCAACCGGCCAAGGCAACGATGATCGCCAGCGCCAGAGCGCATGCCGGTCGGACTTGTCCGATCCCTGGCAAGCGCATATCGGAATCACGTTTGTTTGGCGTCCACATACAACGGGTCCACAGTCACAGCTCGGCGAATGCGGTCTTGTAGAATTCCTGGCGAACCAGTGCAACGCAGCTTTCGCTAGCGTGATGAAAACTGGTCGAAAATCGCCCGGCGTTTTCCCGGTCAGCACAAAATATTTAACAGAACCTCGTTCCGGCAAACGATTCGCGGTACGGGATCCACCTTGTCATTCTATCGCCCGATCGGAGCCCCGAATCTTTTGAACGCGCGCAAAAAAAAGCGTCCCGACTGGTGGTGGCACCGGGCGGGACGCTATGGAGGTGAAGAAAATAGTTTTTTTCCGCTCATCGTGAGACTCTAATAAAGCCGGGCTTCATCGAATCTCTACAGTCGCCTTTGGTGGATCAAGCATACTGCCCCTCCGAATGGGTTGACCGAATTTAGCTGAGAAACCTGGTGGCCGTGAGTTGCTGTTGGCCACTCAATTCAAGAGTATCACGAATCCAATCCGGGTCAAGAATATTTCACGACCTCATTCATGTCAAAGTGTAAATAAACTTGATTCGTTCGAATGGTAGCGGTGGGGAAAGCCTTGCCGGTCCAGTGCTAACCCGCCAATATTGCGGTTTTTCAGCAAGGGCGTCCATGCAGCCTGTGCGGATGTTGGCTGGTGCGGGGTCGGCGTACCCGCTCTATCGGTACGTCGTGGATTGAAGAGTTCGGGCAATGGCCGGTTGATCCAGATGAATCCGCATCCGAACTTCTTCGTTCGACAGTAACAGCCAGTATCCTTCGACCATTCGGTTATCCACTTCAGCTCGAACCGAATAATACCGGGTGCTGTTTTTTTCCAGCGCGACAAAAACAATTCGTCCGGTAAACTCGACTTGTTCGCCATGGGCAAGTTGCGCTGTAACCGTCACCGCCCGCCCCTGAATTTCATGAGGGTTGTGCAAACTCGCGTCGAGCAGCCCCTGAACATACAACTGATCCATGCGTGCGACGCGCATCACATTGTCGCCGGCATTGACCCATTCACCCGCCTGCTTGTAAAGCTCCAGCACATTCCCCTGAATGGGGGATAGAATCCGATGACGCTCGATACTGTCGGTGGCAGCATGTACGTTGAGCTGTTCAATTTGAACTTCCTTCATCGACGCATCCTGATCGCGTTGCGCTTGCTCCAGTTGCAACTCCGCCTGTTTGGCTTGCAAGGCCGAGCGATCGTATTCCTGTTTTGGCAACGAGCCCTTGTTGTACAGGCCGTAGTTGGTCCGGCGTTCACTATCGGCAATTTCCAGGGCGTTTTGTGCGGCGCGGATATCGATGTCACTGCCGGCTTTCTGTGTGGCGTTGTCCAGTTTGGTCCGCGCTGTTTCCAGCCGCAGTTGTCCAAGACTGTCGTTGATACGAGCCAGTTCCTGTGCCGCTTCGATCAACTGCCCTTCTCGCACCGAAAGCGTTGTCAACGGACCACTTTCCTGTGCCGGTACGTCAATATCCGAAATCAGCATTGTGAAACACGGTTCGATATCAACGAAGCCCTCGCCAGCCGAGTTGACCGGTGCGTTCACCGGTTCGAGGTTTCCGGCGTTGCTGCTCCAGGTCGGCGACTGTTGTGCTTGTGCGCTGCCGATTGCCACCAGGCAACCAACGACACAAATTATTCCGGGTCGGCTCACGGATCGTATCATCGCAATACCAATCATGGGGTTATCAATCGCCGCCACGAGTGCGGCAGGCGGAACTGGCGACAAAGTTTCACCAAACATCAAACTCAACACTAGGTATCGGCCGATGCGAATCGATGAGTTGAGCCGTTTACTAACGCGGATTGCTAGCGAAGTTCCTGGGTCAAACAAACGTCCACCGTCGAATGCTCTCGCCCACGAGGAACTCAGCGCAAAAGCGGTTGTCCTGAAAGTGGTTTTCCAATTGACGTGAACACCTGCCCTTTCGTCGGCGAGGAACAATCGCGACTTCGGCAATCAACCTGACAAGGCCAGTCGAATGGCACACGAAAACGGCAAATCGTCGATGCCAATTGACCTGGCTTGTGTCGCAGCGACAATAGCCGCTCCCCATTTGGCGACCGGCATGGGGTCAGCTATAATCGCGATGTTCCCGAGTTTGGAAACCGCCTGCAACCTCAAGTTCGCATTAAAAACGGTTCCTGACACCTTTTTTTGAGGACCCTGTTATGAGTTACCGTTCGATATGTCTCATCGTGGCTTTGGCATTCGCCTGGTGTGGTGCGATTTTCACTCCGCTGGCCGTGGCTCAGGAAGACCCTGCCATCTCGATAATTCGGGGATCATCGGAAAAACTGGCTGCGGCTTTCAACGCAGGGAAAGCCGAAGAAATGGCTGCCATGTTCTTGCCCAAAGGCGAGCTCATCGACGAAGAGGGGACCGTCTATCAGGGACAAGCCGAGGTCAAGGACTTGTTGACTGCTTTTTTTGAGAAGTTCCCTGGAACGAAAATGCAAAATGAAATCGAGTCGATTCGTCTGGTCGGGCCGGTCGCCATCGAGGAAGGGACTCGAGTCACAACCGCGAAAGACGGAACGACGGCACGAATTCGTTACATTTCGATTCGCGCGAAAACCGATCAAGGATGGCAAATCGCTTCCGTCCGCGATTTCGCTGATGAAACCATGCCGGCACCAGGTGAGCTGCTCCAGCCGCTGGAATGGTTGATTGGCGACTGGATCAACGAAGGTGCTGACGCGCGTGTCAAAATATCCTACCGCTGGTCGGAGGACAAGAACTTCATCCTTGGCGATTTTATTGTGACCAGGAACGACCAAACTGTCATGAAAAGTTCCCAGAGAATCGGTTGGGATCCTTTGTTGGGCAAGCCACGTTCCTGGACATTTGATTCTGACGGTGGTTATGGCGATTCGACATGGACTCCCGTCGATGGGGCGTGGGTGATACGGTCGTCGGCAGTTAACCCGGATGGTCAAACGGGTTCAGCAAACATAACGATTACGCCAGGAGAAAACGGACGCTA